>NZ_JBIBRG010000011.1:0-274814 GCF_043076215.1 Streptomyces sp. NPDC016640 | reverse complement strand
CATCGCCAGCCTCGTCTCCGACCGCACCATCACCGCCTGACTACAGGCCACGATCAGGCCAAACACGCCTCACCCACTATCACGCACCAACTCGTAAAGCCGTGGAGCCGACCGCCCCAGCCGCAGACGTCTGAACCTCGGCATTGTCAGGCGATGCTGTCGAGACCGAGCTAGGCCAGCCGTGACCGGATGGCGCTGGGCTTTCGGCCGAACTGCTTCCCGAGGGTGTCGAAGTCTCGTTCGTCCTGCTGGTAGAGCGCAAGGAGGCGGGCGTCGTCCTCTGGTGACCAAGGGTGGCCCATCCTCGGAAAGCGAGCCCGTAGTTCTTCCGGCGTCTCACGCCTTCTGCCGGCATCACCCGCGGGACAGACGGACTCGATGATGTCGAGGGGGAACTCTCCGACGCGGATGCCTGTGAGCCAGAGGTTCAGGTGGTCGTCGTTGAACGTGATCCGGTCGGCCTGGATGGTCACTGCTCGCCGTAGGACGTCGCTGTCGTTCGGGTCCTGGTGGTAGTCGGTGAACGTCAGACGGAACGCTGTGCGCACGGTGGATTCCCCCATAGGGGCCATCCTGACTTGCTCGCTGGGCATGCGGTAGATCGTTTTTCGTCCCTGCCCGCTGCACGCAGCGCGCCGCTGGGCGGGGCCGCCGCTGGCGAAGACAGGGCGGTGGCCCCGCCGACAAGGCGGCGCGCGCCCGCGCCGTGCGCGGGCCTGGATGAAGTAGGGAAAGTCTTATCCCGCGGGGATGAGCTGCTTGCCGTCGTGGCTCCGTACGTGGGGGCCGTTGCCGTCCAAGGCGTCCAAGAGTCTGATCGCGTAGACCTCGGCCATGCGCTCGCTGACCTCGTCGGGTGTAAGCCAGGAAACGGCTGTCGACTCGCTCGATGTGCGCTCGGTGCCGCCGGAGGGCTTGCAGCGGAAGACCAGGGCCACGATGCCGCGGGTCGTGTTCTTGTAGACGCCGGTGAGTTCGTCCACCTTGACGTGGATGCCGGTCTCCTCCAGGACCTCGCGGGCTACTGCGGCGCACTCCTACACGTCGGTCTCGATTCCGGCCGCCGGGGACCAACCGGCACGCTCGTTCCGCTGGGGAACACAGCTCGACGTCCGGCCGGTGAAAGCTTTTGGGGACGGCTCCGACATCACCGAACAGGCCGTCGCCTCGTACGTCGCCAAGTACTCCACCAAGGCTGCCGAGAACACCGGCACCCTCGACCGCCGCATCGGGGAACTCGCCGAACTCGACCGTCACCGGGTCCCGGACCACACCCGACGGCTCATCACCGCATGCCGCGACCTGGACGGCCTGTACCCGGACCGCCGCCTCTGGGCCTGGGCGCACATGCTCGGCTTCCGCGGCCACTTCTCCTCGAAGTCCCGCCACTACTCCACCACCCTCGGCGCCCTCCGCCGGGCACGCGCCGACTACCGCGCCGCACAGGACGCCGGGGCCCTCGGCCTGGACGACCGTGAGCCGGAGACCGTCCTCGTCCTGGCGGACTGGCAGTACGCCGGACACGGCCACACTCCGGGTGAGTCCGCTCTGGCCGCCACCATCGCCCGGGACATCCGGCTCAACCGCGAGACCGCCCGCGAGGCTCTGGCCGCGCTGTCCGCCGACGAGAAGGAGTGGTGACCGTGGACCGCCTCCTCACCGTGGACCAGGTCGCCGAGCGTCTCGGTACGGGCGCCCGCTTCCCCCGCCGCCTCATCGAGGAACGCCGCATCACCTTCGTGAAGGTCGGCCGACACGTCCGCATCCCTGAGAGCGCCGTAAAGGCGTACGTGGACGCCCGCACGGTGGAACCGGTGAGGCTCCGTCGCTCCGGACTGCGGAGGGCTGCCTGATGGCCAACAAGAGGGGCAGGCGCCGGCGCTTCGGTGCGGTGCGGCAGTACCGGTCCGGCCGGTGGACGGCTTCGTACCTCGGGCCCGACGGTGAGCGCATCCGTGCGGACGAGACCTTCGCGACCAGGAAGGACGCCGAGATCTGGCTGTCCCAGGTCGAGGCGGACCTCAGCCGCGGGGACTGGCGCGCTCCTGATGCCGGGGCCGTCAACTTCGGCGTCTACGCCGAGAAGTGGGTCGAGGAACGGGAGCTGGCCGTCCGGACCGAGGATCTGTACCGGCACCTGCTCCGCCTGCACATCCTCCCGGCGTTCGGCGGGCTCGACCTGGACGAGATCACCGCTCCGCGCGTGCGTGAGTGGCGCGCCGAACGGCTCCGCGCCACCAAGGCCAAGACCACCGTCGCCAAGGCGTACCGCCTCCTCAAGGGCATCCTCGAGACGGCCGTCGACGACGACCTGATCACGCGCAACCCGTGCCGGATCAAGGGGGCGGGCAAGGAGTCGGCGGCGGAACGGCGCATCGCCACCGTCGCCCAGGTCGACGCGCTCGCCGACGCCATCGGCATCCGCTGGCGGCTCATGGTCTACCTCGGCGCCTACGGTCCGATGCGGCCGGAGGAACTGGCCGGCCTCCGCCGTCGGGACGTCGACGTCGACAACCTCGCGATCCGCGTGCGGGTCGCCGAGCCGGAGCGGACCAACGGCAGGCGGGCCCCCGGGCCGACCAAGTCCGACGCGGGTGCTCGCGTGGTCGTCCTCCCGCCCTTCCTTCGGAAGGAGGTGAAGCGGCACCTCGACTGGTTCGCCGAGAAGGGCACGGACGGGTTGGTCTTCGTGGGGGAGAAGGGCGCGGCCTTCCGGCGTACGACCTTCGGGCGGAAGTGGCGGCGGGCCCGTGAAGCCGCCGGTCTCCCGGACGGCTTCCGCTTCTACGACCTCCGCCACACCGGACACACCCTGTCGACCCGCTCGGGCGCCACCCTCCGGGACACGATGGTGCGCGCCGGCCAGTCCTCCGAGAAGGCGGCGCTGATCTATCAGCACTCCGACGAGGACCGGCAACGGGAGGTCGCCGCCGGACTGGACGACCTCGTGCGCACCGAACGTGCGAAGCACCACACCGACGATCGTGCGCACCACAGGGAAGAGCCGTCGGCGAGCTAATGGTGCGGTTGTGGTGCGGCACCCGCTCACCGGTCTGGACAACAAAGAACCCCCGGGTCACTGACCTGGGGGTTTTGCGTGGAGCGGGTGACGAGAATCGAACTCGCGCTCTCAGCTTGGGAAGCTGATGTTCTACCATTAAACTACACCCGCGTAAGATCCAGGCCCCGCGTCATCGGCGGTGTCCGGATGCCCGTTCACTCTACCCCATGCCAGGCCCCCGGTGTTCGCGCCCGAGGGGTCTGACGGCGTTTCAGGGGGTGGATGCGGCTGCGGCGGGAGGAAGTTGGGGCGTACGGTGAGGGGGTCGGGCGGGTGCCGGGGTGCCGCCTGGAGAGGCGTTCCTCTGATCCCGTAATGTGGCTTTTGTCGTCAGGCCAGTCAGCCAGACGCGGCTCCTGGGGAAGGGACTCTTGGACTTGATGGATCACACCGTCGTCCGCTGTGCCGATGGGCACGTGTTCACCGCCGCCTCGTTCCCGATGCAGCAGGCCGGGCGGCTCGGCCCCGGTCGGCTCGTGCGGTGTCCGCGCTGTGCGCGGCTTCGCAGTGTCGTACCGGTGACCCTTCAGAAGCGGTAGCGAGGGGCACGGGGGAGCGGAAGAGGGACAGAGGGCGTGGGCGCGTGGAGCGGCGCGATTGTGGCCGGTCCGCGCGCCTTGCGTATCCTCGGGGCGTGCTTCTCTCAGACAAGGACATCCGGGCCGAGATCGACGCCGGACGGGTGCGGATCGATCCCTACGACACCTCCATGGTGCAGCCGTCCAGCATCGACGTACGCCTCGACCGCTTCTTCCGGGTGTTCGAGAACCACCGTTACCCGCACATCGACCCGTCCGTCGAGCAGGCGGATCTGACCCGGCTCGTGGAGCCGGAGGGCGACGAACCGTTCATTCTGCATCCGGGTGAGTTCGTGCTGGCCAGCACGTACGAGGTCATCACGCTGCCCGACGATCTCGCCTCACGGCTCGAGGGCAAGAGCTCGCTGGGACGGCTCGGGCTCGTCACCCACTCCACCGCCGGGTTCATCGACCCCGGGTTCTCCGGGCACGTGACCCTGGAGCTCAGCAATCTGGCGACGCTGCCGATCAAGCTGTGGCCCGGGATGAAGATCGGGCAGCTGTGCATGTTCCGGCTCTCCTCGCCGGCCGAGCACCCGTACGGGAGCGAGCGGTACGGGTCGCGGTATCAGGGGCAGCGGGGGCCCACCGCCTCGCGCTCCTTCCTCAACTTCCACCGGACGCAGGTGTGAGCGGGGTGCGGGAGAACCTCGGTTACGAGCAGTTCGGGATGGCCGTGCGCGAGCTCGCCCAGGCCGTCGCCGACGACGGGTACGAGCCCGACGTGGTGCTGAGCATCGCGCGCGGCGGCGTCTTCGTTGCCGGCGGGCTCGCCTACGCCCTCGACTGCAAGAACATCCACCTGGTGAACGTCGAGTTCTACACCGGGGTGGGGACCACGCTCGAGATGCCGGTCATGCTGGCGCCGGTGCCCGACGTCATCGACTTCACCGACAAGAAGGTGCTGATCGCGGACGACGTCGCCGACACCGGCAAGACGCTCAAGCTCGTCCGCGACTTCTGCCTCGACGCCGTCGCCGAGGTGCGCAGCGCCGTCATCTACGAGAAGACGCAGTCGCTGGTGAAGTGCGAGTACGTGTGGAAGCGGACCGACGCGTGGATCAACTTCCCGTGGAGCGTCCTGCCTCCGGTGCGCAGGTCGGGGGAAGCGGTCCGGCCGAACAGGGAAGCACTCTGACGGGTGTGGAGGTCCCTTCGGCCTTCCCCGGGGTCCCGGGGGCCTGGGGGCCTGGGGGCCTGGGGGCCTGGGGAAGGACGAAGGACGTAGGACGCACGAGAACCCCCCCGGTGATCACCGGGGGGGGTTCTCGTGTCGGCGGGCGGTCCGCGGCAGGTCCTCTAGGCGGCGGCGTCCTCCACCGTCGGCCGGACGTCCAGGACGGCATCCATTCCGGTGAGCTCCAGGAGCCGCCGCAGCTGTCGTGTCGGCGCGGCCACGCGCAGGGGGGCCGACTGGTGGGTGAGGATCAGCAGATTCAGCAGCGCCGAGTCCGCGAAGCTGATGCCGGAGGCGTCCAGGATCACCTTCCGGTGGTTCCTGGCCGCGGTGTTCAGCGCCTCCGCGAGGGGCTTGACCGACTGCATGTCGTAGGAGCCGTGCGCGGCGACGACCGCGGCGTCGCGCCATTCGTACTGCGTCACCGTAGCCCCTTCCACAGCGTGCGCGTCGGCCTCGTCAAGCGCCCGTGCCGCGTCGGTGTCGCTCACGCGTCCGGGCGTGACGATCTCGTGCAAAGACACCCTCGGGTCCCTCCTGTGGTTCTCCCGGTGGGATCACGTCGGTTGTTACGTGAAAAGTATGTCAGGTATCTGGGTTCAGGCAACGGTGGTCCGTTAAAATGCGGAGCATGGTTGGAGTGCCTGAATCTCACATCGGATGGACGTTCGTCACCAACCACGCGCGCGTACTGGCGGCCATCGCCGACAACCCGAACGTCCGGATCCGTGACATCGCCGCCCGCTGTCGGCTCACGGAGCGTGCCGTCCAGCGGATCATCTCCGATCTCGAACAGGACGGCTACCTCTCCCACACCCGTGACGGACGCACGAACACGTATCGCATCGAGCCGGACAAGGTGCTGCGCCACCCGGCGGAGGCCGGCCTCTCCGTGGCCGCCCTGCTCTCCCTGCTCGTGCAGGACGAGACCGACCGTGCCCGGGAGCCGCTCGTGCAGTCGTCGCGCCTGATGGCCGCCACCGACGTGAGGTAGCGGCGCGCGGGGTGCCGGGCATGGTGCACGGGTCCGGCACGCGCGGGTGCGCGGCGGGCAAGGGGAAGGGGGCTCCCGGACCGGTCCGGGAGCCCCCTCCTCCGTGCGGCCGTGAGGTCAGAACGTGCCCAGTTTGACGATCGACAGCAGGGCGATCAGCTGGATCGCGGACGCGCCCAGGGCCTTCGGCCAGGGCAGGTCGTGGGAGCGGCTGACCATCACGGTGAGCAGGGCGCCGGCCGCCACCCAGGTGACCCAGCCGAGGATCTGCACGAAGGAGGCGTCGCCGCCGGCGAACATGGCGACGACCAGGCGGGGGGCGTCCGTGATGGACATGATCAGCATGGAGAGGCCGACCGTGGGCTGCCAGGCGCCGTCGCCGCCGAGCTGACGGGCGAGGGTGTGGGTGACCACGCCGAGGACGAAGGAGCTGAGCACCATCGCCACGGCCGTCATCAGGACGATCGGGACGGCGTTCGCCAGGGTGGCGCCGATCGCGTCCTCGCGGGCGGTGTCGAAGCCGAAGACGGCGAGCAGGCCGTAGAGGAAGGTGACGACGAGGGCGGGGCCCCACATCGTGTGGTCGCGCATCCGCAGGAACGTCGGGGAGGGGGACAGGACGATGCCCTTGAGCAGGTCCTTCCAGCGCAGGCGGGGGCCGGCCGGGCCGGCCGGCGGGGCCGCGCCGGCCCGGTAGGTGTCGCCCTGGTGGTAGGGGTCCTCGCCGATGGAGAAGGCCTGGGTATGGCCCGGGTTGTTGGCCGCGTACGGGTCGTGCGGGCCCTGGGCACCGTGGGTGCCGGGAGGGTACGCGCCGTCGCCGAAGTACTCGGGCTCGCCGTGACCGCCCGGGCCGCCGTTCGTGTGCGGCCATGGGCCACCGCCACCGCCACCGCCACCGCCGCCGCCGTACGACGGCTGTTGCGGGTACGGCTGCGGCGCCTGCGGGTAGCCGTATGACGGCCCCTGCGGCGTCTGCTGCCCGTGCGGGGGGTGTTGCGGTCGCGCGTGAGGAGCGCCGTTGTTGTTCCGGCCTCGTCCGATCCTGAATCCAGCCACGTCCTCGAACGTACCTGGTCCCGGACGGCCGCGTGCCGGGCCCCGGCTTCCGGGCCCGGCATTGCGGCCGAGCTGTGACATCCCCTAAGGGGACGTCAGCCCGGTCGTCCGTCCGGCGTAGGGGCCGGGGGCGGGCCGGTCCTCCGCAGGACGGAGACCGCGTCGGCCGAGGGTGCCGCCGTCCTTGTCGCCGGCCGCGTCCTCGTAGGGGGCGGAGACGGCGACGTCGTCGTAGCCGTCGCCGTTGAAGTCGGCGCAGGCGTGGTCGTAGCCGAAGGAGTCGTCGGTCTCGGCGGTGCCCGGGACGCCGCCGCTGTTCTGGCTGAGGGTGTGGCGCCGGGCGGAGGACACGCCGGTGGACGTGCCGTACAGGACGACGAACTGTCCGGCCCGGGCCCTGCCGGAGACGTGGGCGCCCGTGACCGAGGAGGCGATGTCGCCCCGGCCGTCGCCGTTGAAGTCGGCCTGGGGGACGTGCGTGGAGTCGGCGGCCGTGGCGGGCGCGGTGACGAGCAGACCACCCGTCAGCGCGGCGGCGGTGGCCGTCGCGAGGGCGGGTCGCAGCTGTCGGTGCATGCGGGATCTCCTGCGGCATGCGAGGGGATGCCCGGCGGGCATCCGGAGTCGATGAGATGCCGGGCCGTCCGGGTTCACCGGGAGTTGTGCCGTGGTTCACCGGACGGTCGGCGATCATGAGACCCGCGGCGGGGCGGGAGGGTTGTACGTGAGTTCGAGGAAGTCGCGGGGCAGGGGGCGGCCGGCGGCCGCCGCGCTCAGTCGGCCGGCTGTCCCGGGAGGAACGGCCGTGTACCCAGGCCCAGTCGCGTGGGCGTGAGCGGGAACGGACCGGAGCCGGAGGGGCCGGGGGAGGTGCCGGGCAGCAGGTGCGGGCGTCCGGCTTCGTGGGCCGTGGCGACGAGTTCGGCGCGGCCGTCGTGGCCGAAGCCCGGCATCGGGACCGAGGTGCCGAGCCAGGCGCCGTCCTCCTCGGCGGGGTCGCCCCCGACGCCGGCGGTGCCGTAGTCGTACCGGCGGGCGCCCTTGCCGGTGGGGCCGCCGGAACCGTCGCGCAGCACGTTGGCCGCGCCCGTGCGGAACGGGTTCGGCCCGGTCACCTCGCCGGGGACGCCGACCGCCAGGTCGCCGTAGCCGTTCCCTGCGGGAACACGGCGGAGGGGCCGCCCTGTCGGACGGCCCCTCGCGCACCGGGTGGTGTTACTTCACCGGCTCGGGTTCCGGAGCGTTCTCGCTCTCCGCCTCGCCCGCCGGGTCGAGCGGGGTCTTGACGGACTGCAGCAGCAACTGGGCGACGTCGACGACCTGGACGGACTCCTTGGCCTTGCCCTCGTTCTTCTTGCCGTTGACCGAGTCGGTCAGCATGACCAGGCAGAACGGGCAGGCGGTGGAGACGATGTCCGGGTTCAACGCCAGGGCCTCGTCGACGCGCTCGTTGTTGATGCGCTTGCCGATCCGCTCCTCCATCCACATCCGGGCGCCGCCGGCGCCGCAGCAGAAGCCGCGCTCCTTGTGGCGGTGCATCTCCTCGTTGCGCAGGCCAGGGACCTTGCCGATGATCTCGCGCGGGGGCGTGTAGATCTTGTTGTGGCGGCCCAGGTAGCACGGGTCGTGGTAGGTGATGAGGCCCTCGACCGGGGTGACCGGGATCAGCCTGCCCTCGTCGACCAGGTGCTGGAGCAGCTGGGTGTGGTGGATGACCTCGTAGTCGCCGCCGAGCTGCGGGTACTCGTTGCCGAGGGTGTTGAGGCAGTGCGGGCAGGTGGCGACGATCTTCTTGGCCGTCTTGGGCTTCCTGGTCGACTCGTCCTCGTCGTCCTCGCCGAACGCCATGTTCAGCGCCGCGACGTTCTCCATGCCGAGTTCCTGGAACAGCGGCTCGTTGCCGAGGCGGCGGGCGGAGTCACCGGTGCACTTCTCGTCGCCGCCCATGATGGCGAACGTGACGCCCGCGATGTGCAGCAGCTCGGCGAAGGCCTTGGTGGTCTTCTTGGCGCGGTCCTCCAGGGCGCCGGCGCAGCCGACCCAGTACAGGTACTCGACCTCGGAGAGGTCCTCGATGTCCCTGCCGACGACCGGGACCTCGAAGTCGACCTCCTTGGTCCACTCCAGGCGCTGCTTCTTGGCCAGGCCCCAGGGGTTGCCCTTCTTCTCCAGGTTCTTGAGCATCGTGCCCGCCTCGGACGGGAACGCGGACTCGATCATCACCTGGTAGCGGCGCATGTCGACGATGTGGTCGACGTGCTCGATGTCGACCGGGCACTGCTCGACGCAGGCGCCGCAGGTGGTGCAGGACCACAGCACGTCCGGGTCGATGACGCCGTTCTCCTCGGCGGTGCCGATCAGCGGGCGCCCGGCCTCGGCCAGCGCCGCCGCGGGCACGCCCGCCAGCTGCTCCTCGCTCGCCTTCTCCTCGCCCTCCATGGTCTTGCCGCCGCCGGCCAGCAGGTAGGGGGCCTTGGCGTGCGCGTGGTCGCGCAGCGACATGATCAGGAGCTTGGGGGAGAGCGGCTTGCCGGTGTTCCAGGCGGGGCACTGCGACTGGCAGCGGCCGCACTCGGTGCAGGTGGAGAAGTCCAGCAGGCCCTTCCAGGAGAACTGCTCGACCTGGGAGACGCCGAAGACGTCGTCGTCACCGGGGTCGGTGAAGTCGATCGGCCTGCCGCCCGACGTCATGGGCTGCAGGGCGCCGAGTGCGGTGGAGCCGTCCGCGTTGCGCTTGAACCAGATGTTGGGGAAGGCCAGGAAGCGGTGCCAGGCCACACCCATGTCGATGTTGAGCGACACCGTGATCATCCAGATGAACGAGGTGCCGATCTTGATCATCGCGACCAGGTAGACCAGGTTCTGCAGCACGCCGACCGACAGGCCCTCGAACGCCAGGACCAGCGGGTAGGAGGCGAAGTACGCCGCCTCGTAGTGGTCCACGTGGTGCAGTGCGCCCTCCAGGCCGCGCAGCACGTAGATCGCGAGGCCGATGGTGAGGATGACGTACTCGACGAAGTACGCCTGCCAGGCGGTGGAGCCCGCGAAGCGGGACTTGCGGCCGGCCCGGGAGGGCAGGCTGAGCAGGCGGATCACCATCAGGACGGCGATGCCGAGGATGGTCATCAGGCCGATGAACTCGATGTACAGCTCGAACGGCAGGAAGCCGCCGACGACCGGCAGTACCCAGTCCGCCTCGAAGAGCTGGCCGTAGGCCTGGGCGAGGGTCGGCGGCAGGGTCAGGAAGCCGACGGCCACGAACCAGTGGGCGAAGCCGACGATGCCCCAGCGGTTCATGCGCGTGTGGCCGAGGAACTCGCGCACCAGGGTCACACTGCGCTGGTAGGGGTTGTCGGTCCGGGTCCCGGCCGGGACCGGCTGGCCCAGCTTGAAGTACCGGACGAACTGGCCGATCGCGCGTGCGAGCAGCGCGACGCCGACCACGGTCAGGACCAGCGACACGATGATCGCGGCGAGTTGCATGGGGGCTCCTCGGGCCTGCGAGGGGTTTCGTCGGGGGTGCCACTACGGCTTCCCCAGATTACTAAGCGGTAACTTATGTGGTCCGTCTGAGACTACCCCCATCTCCAGCCGCACTGTAGCCGGGTGCGGGGTGATCTGAGTCGCTGAGGGTTGCCTGAAGTGGCACCCGAGATCAGATCGTGTTATTCACGTCCAATCGGCACATACGCACCTAACTTATATCTCGTGCTCTATGGGATCGCCGCCACCGTCGCCGCCCTGCTCCTCGCCGCCCTCCTGACCGCGCTGCTGCGGGCCCCCGCCCGGCGCCTGGGCCTGCTGGACCGCAGGCGCCGGCGTCCCGTTCCGCTGTCCGGGGGAGCGGCCGTGATGTCGGTGACCGGGCTGATCGCGGGCGGCGGGGACGCGCTGGGCCTGGTGTCCCTCGGTACCGGTGTGGGGGCGCTGCTCACCGCCGGGGCCTGTGTCGGCGTGCTGGGCCTCGCCGTCGACGCCTGGCGGCTGCGGTGGTGGGTCCCGCTCGCCGGTACGACGGTGGCGGCGGTGCTCGTCGTGCCCTACGAGGCGACCGGGGGGCCGGGCGGGCTGCTCGCCGCGGGGTGGATCGCGGCGGTCGCCGCCGCTTTCCGGGGGCTCGACCACGCCGACGGGGTGGCCGGCGCCGTGGGGACGGTGACCGCCTTCGGGGTGGCGGCCTGCGCGGCGGCCGAGCTGATGGACGGGATCGCGGCGCTGCTGAGCGTGCTGGCCGCCGCGCTCGCCGGGTTCCTGCTGCACAACTGGCATCCCGCGCGGGCGGCCCTCGGGGCGGGCGGCTCGCTGTTCACGGGGTTCCTGATCGCCTCGGCGGCCGTGTTCACCCGGGCCGGGCAGGGAATGGGCACCGGTGCCGGGGTGCTGTTCGCGCTGACCGCCGTGGCGTGCACCGACGCCGTGATGGTGGTCCTCGCGCGGCGGCTGGCCCGGTTCCCCCTGACGCGCGGGCGGCCGGACCACCTCGGGCACCGGATGCGGCGGCTCGGCCTCGCTCCCCGCGCGGTGGCCGTGCTGATCGGCACCGGGGCGCTCGGCGGGGTGCTGGTGGGCGTGTGCGTCCACACCGGGCGGGCGTCCGGGGACGCGGTGCTGTGGGTGGCGGCGGTGGCCGTGATGGTCGTCCTCGCGTTGGTACGTCTTCCCACCACCCCTGTTTTTCGCCCTCGTCAACGATCTTCCACTGCATCGACGCAGGTCACCGAGCACTTGCGCATAAGGGGCGGATAAGAGTTGAGTCCGATCGACTCAGCTCTGTTGACCCTGCGCCGGGCGTCATGCATGCTTGAGTCCGTTCCACTCAAGTCAGCTGGAGGAATCGACATGGCACGTGCGGTCGGCATCGACCTGGGCACGACTAACTCCGTCGTCAGCGTTCTGGAGGGCGGCGAGCCCACCGTCATCACCAACGCCGAGGGCGCCAGGACCACGCCTTCCGTCGTCGCCTTCGCCAAGAACGGTGAGGTGCTGGTCGGCGAGGTGGCCAAGCGCCAGGCCGTGACCAACGTCGACAGGACCATCCGGTCGGTCAAGCGTCACATGGGCACCGACTGGAAGATCGAGCTCGACGGGAAGCCCTTCAACCCGCAGCAGATCAGCGCCTTCGTGCTGCAGAAGCTGAAGCGCGACGCCGAGGCCTACCTGGGCGAGAAGGTGACCGACGCGGTCATCACCGTCCCGGCGTACTTCAACGACGCCGAGCGCCAGGCGACCAAGGAGGCCGGCGAGATCGCCGGTCTGAACGTGCTGCGCATCGTCAACGAGCCGACGGCCGCCGCCCTGGCGTACGGCCTCGACAAGGACGACCAGACCATCCTCGTCTTCGACCTCGGTGGCGGTACCTTCGACGTCTCCCTGCTGGAGATCGGCGACGGTGTCGTCGAGGTGAAGGCCACCAACGGTGACAACCACCTCGGTGGTGACGACTGGGACCAGCGCGTCGTCGACTACCTGGTCAAGCAGTTCCAGTCCGGGCACGGCGTGGACCTGTCCAAGGACAAGATGGCGCTGCAGCGTCTGCGCGAGGCCGCCGAGAAGGCGAAGATCGAGCTGTCCTCGTCCACCGAGACCTCGATCAACCTCCCCTACATCACCGCCTCCGCCGAGGGCCCCCTGCACCTCGACGAGAAGCTGACCCGCGCCCAGTTCCAGCAGCTGACCGCGGATCTGCTGGAGCGCTGCAAGACGCCGTTCCACAACGTCATCAAGGACGCCGGCATCTCCGTCAACGAGATCGACCACGTCGTCCTCGTCGGCGGTTCCACCCGCATGCCCGCCGTCGCCGAGCTCGTCAAGGGGCTGACCGGCGGCAAGGAGGCCAACAAGGGTGTGAACCCGGACGAGGTCGTCGCCATCGGCGCCTCGCTCCAGGCCGGTGTCCTCAAGGGCGAGGTCAAGGACGTCCTGCTGCTCGACGTCACCCCGCTGTCCCTCGGCATCGAGACCAAGGGCGGCATCATGACCAAGCTGATCGAGCGCAACACCACGATCCCGACCAAGCGCTCGGAGATCTTCACCACGGCCGAGGACAACCAGCCGTCGGTGCAGATCCAGGTCTACCAGGGCGAGCGCGAGATCGCGGCGTACAACAAGAAGCTCGGCATGTTCGAGCTGACCGGTCTGCCCCCGGCGCCGCGCGGCGTCCCGCAGATCGAGGTCTCCTTCGACATCGACGCCAACGGCATCATGCACGTCACGGCGAAGGACCTCGGCACCGGCAAGGAGCAGAAGATGACCGTCACCGGCGGCTCCTCGCTGCCGAAGGACGAGGTCGACCGGATGCGGCAGGAGGCCGAGAAGTACGCCGAGGAGGACCACGCCCGCCGCGAGGCCGCCGAGGCCCGCAACCAGGGCGAGCAGCTCGTCTACCAGACGGAGAAGTTCCTCGCGGACAACACGGACAAGGTCCCCGGTGAGGTCAGGACCGAGGTCGAGACCGCCGTCGCCGAGCTGAAGGAGAAGCTCAAGGGCGAGGACACCGCCGAGATCCGCACCGCCACGGAGAAGGTCGCCGCCGTCTCCCAGAAGCTGGGCCAGGCCATGTACGCCGACGCCCAGGGCGCCCAGGCGGCCGGCGGCGCGTCCGCGGACGCCGGCGAGGCCAGGGCCGACGACGACGTCGTCGACGCCGAGATCGTCGACGAGGACCGTAAGGACGGTGCGGCGTGACCGAGGAGACCCCGGGCTTCGACGAGCAGTCGCAGCAGCCCGACGTCCCCTCCGACGACACCGAGCCGAAGGCCGCCCCCACCCCCTCCGCGGAGGAGGGGGCGGCCCCGGCCGGGGACGCGGGCCAGAACGCGGCGCTGGTGGCCCAGCTGGACCAGGCCCGCACGGCGCTCGGCGAGCGCACGGCGGACCTGCAGCGCCTCCAGGCCGAGTTCCAGAACTACCGCCGCCGGGTCGAGCGCGACCGCATCGCGGTCAAGGAGATCGCCGTCGCGAACCTCCTGACCGAGCTGCTGCCCGTGCTCGACGACGTCGGCCGCGCACGGGAGCACGGCGAACTGGTCGGCGGCTTCAAGTCCGTCGCGGAATCCCTGGAAACGATCATCGCCAAGATGGGCCTCCAGCAGTTCGGCAAGGAGGGCGAGCCCTTCGACCCGACGATCCACGAGGCCCTGATGCACAGCTACGCGCCGGACGTCACCGAGACGACGTGCGTGGCGATCCTGCAGCCCGGGTACCGCATCGGCGAGCGCACCATCCGCCCCGCGCGGGTGGCCGTCGCCGAGCCGCAGCCGGGCGCGCAGACGGTCAAGCCGGCCGAGGAGAGCACCGAGGCCGAGGACGAGCCGGCGGAGACCAAGGAGAGCGGTGGCCCGGAGGAGGGCTGACGTCGACACTCACGCAGGGAAGGAGGGGCGTCGGGGATGAGCACCAAGGACTTCATCGAGAAGGACTACTACAAGGTCCTCGGCGTCCCCAAGGACGCCACCGAGGCCGAGATCAAGAAGGCGTACCGCAAGCTCGCCCGCGAGTTCCACCCGGACGCCAACAAGGGCAACGTCAAGGCGGAGGAGCGGTTCAAGGAGATCTCCGAGGCGAACGACATCCTCGGCGACCCCAAGAAGCGCAAGGAGTACGACGAGGCGCGCGCGCTCTTCGGCAACGGCGGCTTCCGTCCGGGGCCCGGCGCGGGCGGCGGCTCCTTCAACTTCGACCTGGGCGACCTCTTCGGGGGGCAGCCCGGCGGGCAGGCGGGCGGCGGCTTCGGCGGCGGCCTCGGTGACGTCTTCGGGGGCCTGTTCAACCGCGGCGGCGCGGGCGGCACCACGCGTACCCAGCCCCGGCGCGGCCAGGACATCGAGTCCGAGGTGACGCTCAGCTTCACCGAGGCGATCGAGGGCGCGACCGTCCCGCTGCGGATGTCGTCACAGGCGGCGTGCAAGGCCTGTTCGGGCACCGGCGACAAGAACGGCACACCGCGCGTGTGCCCGACCTGCGTCGGCACCGGCCAGGTGGCGCGGGGCTCCGGTGGCGGCTTCTCGCTCACCGACCCCTGCCCCGACTGCAAGGGCCGCGGTCTGATCGCGGAGGAGCCCTGCGACATCTGCAAGGGCAGCGGCCGGGCCAAGTCCTCGCGGACGATGCAGGTGCGCATCCCCGCGGGGGTGAGCGACGGCCAGCGGATCCGGCTGCGCGGCAAGGGCGCGCCGGGCGAGCGCGGCGGTCCGGCCGGCGATCTGTACGTCGTCGTGCACGTCGGCACCCACCCGGTGTTCGGCCGCAAGGACGACAACCTCACCGTCACCGTCCCGGTCACGTACCCCGAGGCGGCGCTCGGCGGCGAGGTGCGGGTCCCGACGCTCGGCGGTCCGCCGGTCACGCTGAAGCTGCCGCCGGGCACGCCCAACGGCCTCACCATGCGCGCCCGGGGCAAGGGCGCGGTCCGCAAGGACGGCACCCGCGGCGATCTGCTGGTCACCGTGGAGGTGAGTGTTCCCAAGGACCTGTCGGGGAAGGCTCGTGACGCGCTGGAGGCGTATCGCGAGGCGACCGCGGACGAGGATCCGCGGGCGGATCTGTTCCAGGCCGCGAAGGGAGCTTGATTTCAGTGGACGGCCGTCGACGCAATCCGTACGAACTGACCCAGGAGACCCCGGTCTACGTCATTTCGGTGGCGGCCCAGCTCTCCGGCCTGCACCCGCAGACCCTGCGTCAGTACGACCGGCTGGGGCTCGTGTCCCCGGACCGCACGGCGGGCCGGGGGCGCCGTTACTCGGCCCGTGACATCGAACTGCTCCGTCAGGTGCAGCAGTTGTCGCAGGACGAGGGCATCAACCTGGCCGGGATCAAGCGCATCATCGAACTGGAGAACCAGGTCGCCGCCCTCCAGGCCCGCGTGGCCGAACTGGAGGACGCCCTCGACGGCGCGGCGGCCGCGATGCGGCAGCGCGAGGCCGCGGTGCACGCCTCCTACCGGCGCGATCTGGTCCCGTACCAGGAGGTGCAGCAGACCAGCGCGCTGGTGGTGTGGAGACCCAAGCGGCAGCAGGCGGACTAGTCGTGGTGTGAAGTACCGCGCGGGGCCCGGAGGTTCACCGAACCTCCGGGCCCCGCTCCGTCTGTGCGCACACATGTGTGATTATTGTGTGGCCGCGCGTTCAGGTGGCCCCCTCCTGATGTCCGCAGGTCCGTCACGAGTTCAGCCCGTCGTGCCGTGTCCATCTCGTTAAGTGGTTGGCCTTGACGCCAGTGGGGACTGAAGCGTTGGCTTTTCAGTCACGTAGGCCGAAAAGCTGTGCCCACGTCCGGAACGCACTGAAGTGAGCCCTCGCATGCGCCGTATCGCCATGTCCGTCGCCGCCACCACCGTGTCCGTCATGCTCGCCGGCTGCGGCGTGCTCAACGCGACGGGAAGCAGCGACGACGCGAGCCCGGCCAAGGGGGACGACATCACCGTCGGTCTGCTGCTCCCGGAGAAGGCCAACACCCGGTACGAGCAGTTCGACTACCCCATCTTCAAGGCGAAGGTGCAGACCCTCACCGGCAACAAGGGCAAGGTCGACTACGCCAACGCCGACGCGGACGCCGGGAAGCAGGCGAGCCAGCTGCAGCAGATGGTCGACGACAGGGTCGACGTCATCGTGCTGGACGCGGTCGACGCGCACGCCATCGCGGACGGCGTGCAGAAGGCCAAGGACGCGGGCATCCCGGTCATCGCCTACGACCGGCTGGCCGAGGGTCCGATCGACGCCTACATCTCCTTCGACAACGAGCTGGTCGGCGAGGTGCAGGGCCGTTCCCTGCTGGAGTCCCTCGGGGAGGACCTCAGCATCACCGACAAGATCGTGATGATGAACGGCTCCCCGACCGACCCGAACGCCAAGCAGTTCAAGGCGGGCGCGATGTCCGAGTTCAAGGGCAAGGTGACGATCGCCCGGTCCTTCGACACCAAGGACTGGAAGCCGGAGAACGCCGAGGCCAACATGGCCGAGGCGATCAACGCGCTCGGCGCGGAGAACATCGAGGCGGTCTACTCCGCCAACGACGGCATGGCGGGCGGCATCGTCGAGGCGCTGAAGGCCGCCGGCGTGACCGAGCTGCCCCCGATCACCGGCCAGGACGCGGAACTCGCGGCGGTGCAGCGGATCCTCGCCGGCGAGCAGTACATGAGCGTGTACAAGTCATACCCGGAGGAGGCCGAGAGCGCCGCCGAGATGGCGGTGGCGAAGGTCCAGGGCCGGGACATCCAGTTCGACGCGCTGACCCGGGAGCGGGTGGACAGCCCCACCACCAAGGACATCCCGGCGCAGCTGGTGCCGGTGGTGGCGCTGACCAAGGAGAACATCGGGGACACCGTCGTCGCCGACGGGATCTACGAGGTGTCGGACATCTGCACCGCGAAGTACCGGGCGGCCTGCGCGGCGCTCGACCTCGTCTGACCGCTCCGGCGTTATTCGGCCACCCCGCCGGCACCGGGCGGAGCCGTATTGCACAGCCGGTTCCGGCCGCGCATAGTTGCGCTGCGGAAAGTGGCTGAACCGGGGGTGGAACGGGCGATGGCCGGGCACGGGACGGACGAGCACCCACACGGTGCTGACCGACTGTGCGAGACCGGGGATCGCGTGTATTCCCGGGCCGTACGGCGCGGACGCGTGCCGCGCCGGGACGCGGAGCCGGCGCCCTGCCTGCTGGAGCTGGCCCTGCTGCACCCGGACCCCGACGACATGGACTGGCTGGTGCCGACCCCGCCGCAGGAGGTCATGACCCGGCTGCTGCGCGGGATGTACGACGAGATCAGCGCGAGCCAGCGCCGGGTCGGCTCGGCCGTGGAGGCCTTCGAGTGGTACGCCGGTCTGGGCCGTCCCGTGCCCGCGGCGCCCTCGGTGACGGAGGGTCCGGCGATCCGGGTGCTGGACGGACTGGCCCGGATCCAGGCCGCGATGGACGAGGCCACGCAGACGTGCACCACCGAGGTGCTCACCGTGCAGCCGGGCGGCATCCGGCGCGAGGCGGAGCTGTCGGAGGGGCTGCACCGGGCGATGGCGCTGCGCGGCCGCGGGGTGCGGATGCGGGACCTCTACACGCACGTGGCCCGGCACGGGCACGGACTGCTCACCTATCTGGAACTGATGGGCGACGCGGTGGAGGCGCGCACGCTGGACGAGGTGATCGAGCGGCTGATCCTCTTCGACCGCACGGTGGCCTTCATCCCCGCCAACGCCGAGCGGACCATGGCGCTGGAGCTGCGGCACCCGGCGCTGGTGGGGTACCTGGGCACGGTCTTCGAGCGGCTGTGGCGGCTCGCCGTCCCGCTGGCCGCCCCGCTGCCCGACACCGGCATCGAGGGCATCTCGCACCGGGAGCAGTCCATCGCGGCGCTGCTGGCCGAGGGCCACCAGGACGCGGTGATAGCGGAACGGCTGGGGGTCAGCGTCCGCACCTGCCGCGCGCACATCGCCCGGCTGTCGGAGCGGCTGGGCGCGGCCAGCCGTACCCAGCTGGGCGTCCGTATCGCGCAGGCCGGACTGGACGGCCCGCGCCGCCCCGCGCCGGTCCCCGTCATGGAGGACCGGGGATCCCCGAACGTCCGGTGAGACGGCCGGGCGGGCCCCGGCTCCGGCCGCCCGGCGTCGCGGCGGGCCCGGCGGTGCGCACCCGCGCGGTCCGCACGCGCACGCCGAGCCGGCCGGCGGAGGAGCGCGGCGGCCGGTGCGGAGCGACGTGCGGGCGGCGTGCGGGGCGGCGGGTTCCAGCCGGTCCGATCGTCCGGGGCGGGGTGCGGCAGCCCGGGACGGGCCGGGCGGGACGCCCCGGAGGCCGCAGGGGCGGCTGTGCGGCCCTGTCGCGGGGCGCGGGCGACCGGGTCCGGCTCCCCCTCGCCCGGCGCCCTCAGGCCGTCGCCGGGCGCGTTGCCGGCCGTGCGCGGCCCGCTCCCCGGCTCACTGGTCCTGCCGCAGGATCCCCGACTGCGCGATGAGGTAGCCCAGCTGGGCGCGGCTGCCGCTGCCGAGGGTGGCGGCGAGTTTGGCGATGTGGGCGCGGCAGGTGCGGACGTTCATGCCGAGCCGGCGGGCGATGGCCTCGTCGACGTGTCCCTCGACGAGGAGCTTGGCGATGGAGTGCTGGATGTCGGTGATGCCGCCGGGAGCCGTCTCGTAGGGCGCGCCGGCGGACAGCGGCACCGCCCGGCTCCACATGAACTCGAACACTTTGATCAGATAGCGGACGAGACCGGGCTGGCGTATCTCGAGGGCCACCTGCTGGTCGTCCCGGGTGGGGATGAAGGCGACCGACTCGTCGCAGACGATGAGGCGTTCGACCACCTCGTCGATCGTCCGGTACTCCACCCGGCCCGCGGAGAGCTGCTCCACGTAGGCCCGCTTCTGAGGGCTGTAGCGGGCGGTGTGCTGGTAGAGCGTGCGGATCCGCACGCCCCGTTCGATGAGGGGCTTGTCCCGTTCCAGTCCCTGGATGATGCTGCGTTCGGAGAAGCGGTCGTCGCTGGGCTGGATGGTGAGCATCTCGGTGCGGCACTGGGTGACGGCCAGGTCGAGCGCGGCGTTGATCCGCTCGCTGCCCTCGAGCACGCTGATCGAGTTCTCGTCGCTCATGGCCCGGGTGCCCAGGGCCATGAAGGGTTCGAACGCGTCCGCGAGCCGGATCGACAGCCGCCGGCGGTCGGCGATGTCGCGCTCGATGGGGTGGAGGCGCTGGGCCAGGGCGATCGCGGGCGACACCGGGCGCAGCCAGTTCCCGTCGTCCGGATCGGGGTGGAGCAGGGCGAGTTCCACCAGGCAGGGGGCGGCTTCCGCCTCCTGCCGTGCGAGCCTCCCCGCCCGCAGGGCGTTGGCATAAAGTCGGCTGCCCGCCTCGCACAGTTCGGTCACCGCATGGGGATGCTCCGCCTTAGTCTGATTTGCCACGAAATCTCCACCCCCCAGGGTCCTGAACATGCAGGAACATGATGCACCGATTGTGTGGCCATGATGTGTTCGAATGAGCCATCGTCTTATCTGACGGGGGAACGAGGAGACTTTCACGTGAGGACGAAGCCGACTATGCGCAAGAGACTGCTTCGCTCGGTGCTCGCAGCCGCCCTCTCCGCCGTCGCGGCCTTCGGAGCGCTGAGCGGTCACTCCGACGCGAAGAGCGGGACCCAGGCCGACAGCCACTGGCCGTCGATCGTCGCCGACCCGGGGCGTTGAGGTGACCACTCCACCCGACGACCGCTCCTTCCGCAGGGAGATGGCGACCGCCTACCGGTCCGGATGGCACTTCATCGACCTGGTCACCGCCATCCCCCACAGCGGTGACTCGTTGATGGTGACCGTCTTCGGCGAGCCGGTCGTCGTCACCCGCGACGAGGACGGGGACGTACGGGCGTACCGGTGCCTGCGGCGGCCCCGGGGAGCGCCGAAGCCCGTGCGGTGCGCCATCCGGTACGGAATGATCTTTGTGAACCTGGACCAGCGGGACCGCCGGCAGGTGGAGGCCGACTCCCCCGCCCCCCGGACCATCTCGGCCACCCCCCGCAGTGCCTGACGCGATTCCCCCGTCGTAACAGATCGCGCAGGTGCTTCCCCCCGCAGCGGCGTCACCGTGACCTGAACACGGTGACGCCGCTGCAGTTTCGCGGGACATTTCAGGATGCCGGCCGGATCGCGCTGTGGCCGGAAACAGCCGCTCGCCGGGACCTCACCTCCGCCCCATGGCGCGGGTGAGCGCGATCTCGATGACCACCCGCGCCGGGTTCGGCGACGGCGTGCGGCCGTAGCGCTCCGCGTACCGCCGCTCGGCCTCCGCGACGCGCTCCCGCTCGGTGCGGACCACCGCCCGGCCCTCCAGCGTCGCCCACCGCCGTCCGTCGACCTGGCACGCCGCGACGGCCGCGCCCCCGTCGCCCGCCGCCCGCACGTGCCGCACCTTCGCGCTCGCCGCATTGGCGATCACCCGGGCCAGCCGCGCCCGCGGGTCGTAGGTCACCCCGACGGGCACCACGTGCGGCGTGCCGTCCGGGCGGAGGGTGGTCAGCGTGCACAGGTGCCTCTCCCGCCAGAAGGCGAGGTAGGAGGCGTCCGGATCGCCCGGATCCACCGAATACGTGGTAGCCATGCACGGAACTTAGCCCCACGGATGCTCCCGCCCACCACATTGAGTGGAATAGACTCAAGTTTGTGTACGTTGACCGAGTCAGCCACGAAGGCCGCTGAAGGGTCACCAAGGAGGAGAACGCGAACGTGGACGCCGAGCTGACCAACCGGAGCCGGGACGCGCTGGCCGCCGCCGGCAACCGGGCCGTGACCGACGGGCACCCCGACCTCACCCCCGCGCATCTGCTGCTCGCCCTGCTCCAGGGACAGGAGAACGAGAACATCACGGACCTGCTCGCCTCGGTCGAGGCCGACCAGGCGGCCGTACGCTCCGGAGCCGAGCGCGTCCTCGCCGGCCTGCCGAGCGTGACCGGATCCACCGTGGCACCGCCCCAGCCCAACCGCGAACTGCTCGCCGTCGTCGCGGACGCCCAGGCCCGCGCCCGCGACCTCGGCGACGAGTACCTCTCCACCGAACACCTCCTCATCGGCCTCGCCGCCAAGGGTGGAGCCGCCGGCGAGGTGCTCTCCCGGCAGGGTGCCACCGCGAGGAAACTGCAGGAGGCCTTCCAGAAGTCGAGAGGAGCGCGCCGGGTGACCACCGCCGACCCCGAGGGCCAGTACAAGGCCCTGGAGAAGTTCGGCACCGACTTCACCGCCGCCGCCCGCGAGGGCAAGCTCGATCCCGTCATCGGACGGGACCAGGAGATCCGGCGCGTCGTGCAGGTGCTGTCCCGCCGCACCAAGAACAACCCCGTCCTCATCGGCGAACCCGGCGTCGGCAAGACCGCCGTCGTCGAGGGCCTCGCCCAGCGGATCGTCAAGGGCGACGTGCCCGAGTCGCTGAAGGACAAGCGGCTCGTCGCGCTCGACCTCGGCGCCATGGTCGCCGGCGCCAAGTACCGCGGCGAGTTCGAGGAGCGGCTGAAGACCGTCCTCGCCGAGATCAAGGGCTCCGACGGGCAGATCATCACCTTCATCGACGAACTGCACACGGTCGTCGGCGCGGGCGCCGGCGGCGACTCGGCGATGGACGCCGGCAACATGCTCAAGCCGATGCTCGCGCGCGGCGAACTGCGCATGGTCGGCGCGACCACACTGGACGAGTACCGCGAGCGGATCGAGAAGGACCCGGCACTGGAACGGCGCTTCCAGCAGGTGCTGGTCGCCGAACCGACCGTCGAGGACTCCATCGCGATCCTGCGCGGACTCAAGGGCCGCTACGAGGCCCACCACAAGGTCCAGATCGCCGACAGCGCGCTCGTGGCCGCCGCCACCCTCTCCGACCGCTACATCACCTCCCGCTTCCTCCCCGACAAGGCCATCGACCTCGTCGACGAGGCCGCCAGCCGCCTGCGCATGGAGATCGACTCCTCCCCCGTGGAGATCGACGAACTCCAGCGCGCCGTCGACCGGCTGAAGATGGAGGAGCTGGCCCTCGGCAAGGAGACGGACGCCGCCTCCCTGGAGCGCCTGGAGAAGCTGCGCCGCGACCTCGCCGACAAGGAGGAGGAACTGCGCGGCCTGGGCGCCCGCTGGGAGAAGGAGAAGCAGTCCCTCAACCGGGTCGGCGAGCTGAAGGAGAAACTCGACGAGCTGCGCGGCCAGGCCGAACGCGCCCAGCGCGACGGCGACTTCGACACCGCCTCCAAGCTGCTCTACGGCGAGATCCCGGCCGTGGAGCGCGACCTGGAGGCCGCCTCCGAGGCCGAGGAGGAGGTCACCAGGGACACCATGGTCAAGGAGGAGGTCGGCGCCGACGACATCGCCGACGTCGTCGCCTCCTGGACCGGCATCCCCGCCGGCCGCCTGCTGGAGGGCGAGACCCAGAAGCTCCTGCGCATGGAGGACGAGCTCGGCAAGCGGCTCATCGGCCAGGGCGAGGCCGTACGCGCCGTCTCGGACGCGGTCCGGCGCTCCCGGGCCGGGATCGCCGACCCCGACCGCCCCACTGGCTCCTTCCTCTTCCTCGGCCCCACCGGCGTCGGCAAGACCGAACTCGCCAAGGCCCTCGCCGACTTCCTCTTCGACGACGAGCGGGCCATGATCCGCATCGACATGTCGGAGTACGGCGAGAAGCACTCCGTCGCCCGCCTGGTCGGCGCACCCCCCGGGTACGTCGGCTACGAGGAAGGCGGCCAGCTCACCGAGGCGGTGCGCCGCCGCCCGTACAGCGTGGTGCTGCTCGACGAGGTGGAGAAGGCCCACCCCGAGGTGTTCGACATCCTGCTCCAGGTGCTCGACGACGGCCGGCTCACCGACGGCCAGGGCCGCACCGTCGACTTCCGCAACACCATCCTGGTGCTCACCTCCAACCTGGGCAGTCAGTTCCTGGTCGACCCGATCCGCACCGAGACGGAGAAGAAGGAGCAGGTCCTGGAGGTGGTCCGGACCTCCTTCAAGCCCGAGTTCCTCAACCGCCTCGACGACCTCGTGGTCTTCTCCGCGCTGACCAAGCCCGAACTGGCACGCATCGCGCGGCTCCAGATCGACCGCCTGGCCAAGCGGCTCGCCGAACGCCGCCTCGCCCTGGAGATCACCCCCGAGGCCCTGGCCTGGCTGGCCGAGGAGGGCATGGACCCCGCCTACGGCGCCCGCCCGCTGCGCCGCCTCGTCCAGACCGCCATCGGCGACCGGCTCGCCCGGGAGATCCTCTCCGGCGAGATCAAGGACGGCGACACGGTCCGGGTGGACCGCTTCGAGAACGGCCTCCTGGTGGGCCCGGCCACCGGCACGTCACTCTGAGCGGCCCTCGGGGTTCCGGGCCCGATGTCCCCCGCGGACGTTGGGCCCGTCCTCCATCGGGTACCCCGGAACTGACCGGATCGAGTCAGCCCTCGGCTGACAGGCCCGTCGGGGCTTGCCACCCCCCTCCCCGCATGGTGGAGGATGGCGGGATCCGTACGAAGGGAAAATCACGGTGACCATCGACCCGTCCTCGATTCCAAACTTCGGGGGCCAGCCCGAGCCGCAGCCGCAAGGACCGGCGGGCCCCGTCGTCCCGGATCAGGACCTCGTGAAGCAGCTCCTCGACCAGATGGAGCTCAAGTACGTCGTCGACGACGAGGGTGACCTCGCGGCGCCGTGGGAGCAGTTCCGCACCTACTTCATGTTCCGCGGCGAGGGCGACCAGCAGATCTTCTCCGTTCGGACGTTCTACGACCGCCCGCACCAGATCGACGAGAAGCCGCAGCTGCTCGAGTCCATCGACGACTGGAACCGGCGCACCCTGTGGCCCAAGGTCTACACCCACACCCATGACGACGGCACCGTCCGTCTCATCGGTGAGGCGCAGATGCTCATCGGCATGGGCGTCAGCCTGGAGCACTTCGTCTCCTCCACGGTCAGCTGGGTGCGGGCCGCGATCGAGTTCGACAAGTGGCTCGTCGAGCAGCTGGGCCTGGAGCAGGAGATCAACGAGGCGGACAAGCCCGGGGACGACGAGTAGGGCGTCCCGAGCACGGCGTTCGGCGGGTACGGAGACGTACGCGGCGTTCGTGGGAGAGCCCGGCCCCGGGCGCCGGCCGTCACCGGTGGCTGTCGCGGGGCCGGGCTTTCGTGTGCCGCGCCGCGGCGACCGGGTCGATCCACGGGTGAGGTGGCGTCTCCGCGGGCACCTCCGCCCGCACCGTCTCGCCCATGGGGTGGCGAGGTGCCGGCCCCCGGCGCACCGCCGGGAGTGACCCCCGGCCGGGACTCACCCGGCGAGCCGAAGGCGGAACGGCACCGTCCCCGAGTGGGCCGGACTCCGGTCGCGGTCCGTCTCCCGGGACCACCCACCCTCCCCACCGGAGAGGCCCACACCATCCGTGCGGGTGACCGGCTTGCAGGCGCGGGACGCGGACGGTCGCGTACGCCGCGACAACCGCAGACGGATACGGCTGGTGCGGGTCATGACGTTGTCGACGCCGGCGGTCATCGGATCTCGTTGTCGGGATGCCGCGCGTCGTACGCCCGGCGGGCATGGGCGATGGCGCCTCGGTGCTCGAGTGACCAGTCGGCCAGTGCCTTGACGAGGTGGGTCAGGCTTGCGCCGGTCCCGGTGAGCCGGTAGTCGACCCGGGCGGGCACGGTTGGGTAGACGGTCCGGAGTACCAGCCCGTCGCGTTCCAGCCGGCGCACGGTCAGCGTCAGCATGCGCTGGGAGATCCCGTCGATGGCACGCTGGAGTTGCCGGAAGCGCCGCGCCCCGTTCGCGAGCTCGACGATCACGAGGACCGACCACTTGTCACCCACGCGGTCGAGGACGTCGCGGATCCCGCAGTCGAGGTGGTCCGGCTGCCCGCACGGTTCCAGCTCTGCGGGTCCAGCGGTTACATCGGTGTGCGTCACTGACATGAAACTGCCTTCTTGTGGGCCGACCACAGCCGGTTCAGGATCGCCGTAGTTACTGAAGAGAACCACGGTAGGGGATCGAACCGCAATGATCATGGTGACCGGCGCGAACGGACAGCTCGCCTCCCTCACGCTCCAGGAGTTGGCCGACCGGAAGGTGCCCGCCCTGGGGGGCAGCCGGACACCCGCCGACGGGCAGCGCCACCTGGACTTCGACGACCCCGCAGGCCTGGACCTCACCGGTGTCCCGACGCTGGTCCTGGTCTCGGCCGGATACGCCGAGGACGACCGGGTCATCGCTCGTCACCGGGCGCTCCTCGACGCTGCGGTCCGCGACGGCGTCGCGCACGTGATCTACACCAGCCTGACCGGCACCGGGAACCACCTCGGCTTCGCGCTCGCCCACCGCGCCACTGAGGACCTGGTCAAGGCCAGCGGTCTCGGGTGGACGATCCTGCGCAACGGGCTCTACGCCGAGCTCTTCGGAGCGTTGCTGACGTGGACACCCCACGGCCTGGAGTCAGCTTTCGGCGATGGCGCTCTGTCTGCGGTGGCCCGGGCGGATCTGGCCGCAGCCGCGGCCATCGTCGCCGGCCACCCGACCGCGCACGCCGACAGGACCTACGACTTGGTCGGCGACCCGATCACCGCCGGTGACGTCGCCGAACGCCTCGACGTCGCCCACCGGGCGATCGGGCTCGGCGAGTACCGCGCCCGACTCCTCGCGGACGACGCACTGCTGCCGTTCCAGCCGCCGATGCTCGCCTCGATCGCCTCCAGCGTCCGCCATGGGTTCCTCGGCAACTCCAGCCCCGACCTCGCGGGACTGCTCGACCGGCCGCTCACCGACGCGCTGGCCGTTGCGGCGGACACCGCGGCTGCGATGCGTCCCGGCGCACGCTGACGCGGATGGCGCATCGTGACGCGCCGCTGCCCCTCGAAGGGGGACCGGCCGGGCTCCCCCGGGTTCAGCGGGTCCCCGCGGCCCCGAGCCGGCGGACCGCCTCCTCCAGGACCGGCTTCCGCTTGCAGAACGCGAAGCGGACGAAGGGGGCGCCCATCTCGCGGTGGTCGGAGAAGACGGCCGTGGGGACGGCGACGACGCCCGCGCGTTCCGGCAGGGCGCGGCAGAAGGCGATGCCGTCGGTCTCGCCCAGGGGGCGGATGCCGGCGGTGACGAAGCAGGTGCCGGAGGGCCGGCAGACCGAGAAGCCCGCCTCCCCCGGGCCCGCCGCCAGGACGTTCCGCTTGGCGGGCATGTCCGCGCGGAACTCCTCGAAGCAGGTGTCGGGCAGGGCGAGGGCCTCGGCGACCGCGTACTGGAAGGGCCGGGAGGCCACGTACGTCAGGAACTGCTTCGCGGAGCGGACGGCGGTCACGAGTTCTGCGGTACCGGTCACCCAGCCGACTCCTCGTTCGCGCACTCGTTCGCGCACTCATTCGCAGGAGGGCCCACAGAGCTGCACCGCGAGCGATGGCGAGCTGTTGTGTACACATGGGACACCCGGTACTCTTGGGTACATGACACAGCCCATGCCCATAGAGTCGATCCGCGATGTCCGGGCACACCTGGCCGAGGTCGTGGAGCGGGCCGACCGGGACGACGTGCCTACCGTCATCACCCGGCGCGGCAAGCAGGTCGCCGCCGTGGTGTCCATCGAGGTGCTGCGCAAATACCAGGAGTGGGAAGAGCGCGAGATCAACCGGATCATCGACGAGCGCATGACCAACCCGGCGCCCGGCGTCCCGATCGAGGACATCATGAGGGAGACGCTGGCGCGCAGTGAGTGAGTACCGCACCGTCTTCCGGGTCGAGGCTCAGGCCGAACTCCGCAAGGTGCCGCGAGACGTGGCCCTCCGCATCCTGGCCAAGCTGACTGAACTGGAGAACGACCCGATGGGGTTCAACACCACGGCCCTCGTCTCCCAGCCCGACCGGCGCCGCCTGCGGGTAGGCGACTACCGCGTGATCTACACAATCGACAACGGCGAGCTGGTGGTGTGGGTCGTACACGTCGGGCACCGCTCCACCGTCTACGACACCTGAGCACTCCCTGACGTCGGGTCGGAACATCCAGCACCGATCCAGCACGGGATCAATGCAGATGCCGGGCCTGTAACAGCCTGCACCGCGGACGATGCAGGCGCCAGGCCGACCGGAGTGGGAGGGGAGACCGTGCCGCAGGAGGGCGACGTGCGGTTTCGTGTCGCTGAAGCGCTCGCCGGCATCGTGGCCATGCGTCGTGAGGGTGTCTGCTGGCACGTGACTCCTCCGGTGCGGGGCTGAGGTTCGCGGAGGAGCCCAGACCGTACGGCTGTCACGCGGCCGGCGACTTGAGCCGGGATGCCGCCTTCTCCAGCACGCTTGCCCGCTTGCAGAACGCGAAGCGGACGAAGGGTGCGCCTTGCTCGCGGTGGTCGTAGAAGACCGCGTTGGGGATCGCGACCACCCCGCAACGCTCCGGCAGTGAACGGCAGAAGGCGAAGCCGTCGCTCTCGCCGAGGGGGCGGATGTCGACGGTGATGAAGTAGGTGCCTGCCGGACGGAAGACGGTGAACCCCGCCTGCTCCAGGCCCGTTCCGAGCAGTTCGCGCTTGGCCTGCATGTCGGCGCGGAACTCCTCGAAGTATGAGTCGGGGAGCCGTAGGGCCTCAGCGACGGCGTACTGGAACGGCCCGGAGGACACGTACGTCAGGTACTGCTTCGCCGAGCGGACGGCCGCGACCAGACCAGGGGCCGCCGTCACCCAGCCGACCTTCCAGCCCGTGAACGAGAACGTCTTCCCCGCGCTGGAGATGGTCACCGTGCGCTCCCGCATCCCCGGGAAGGTCGCCAGCGGCACGTGCTCGGCCCCGTCGAAGACCAGGTGCTCGTACACCTCGTCGGTCACCACGAGCAGATCGCGCTCCACGGCCAGCTCGGCGATCACCGCCAGCTCCTCGCGGGTGAGGACGGTGCCGGTCGGGTTGTGCGGGGTGTTGATCAGCAGCAGCCGGGTGCGGTCGGTGACGGCGTCGCGCAGTTCGTCGAGGTCGAGGCGGAAGCGCCCCTCGCGCGGGCGCAGGGTCACCGGGACGCGGGTGCCGCCGGCCATGGCGATGCAGGCGGCGTAGGAGTCGTAGTACGGCTCCAGGGCGATCACCTCGTCGCCGGGTTCCACCAGGGCGAGCAGCGCGGCGGCGATCGCCTCGGTGGCGCCGGCGGTGACCAGGACCTCGGTGTCGGGGTCGACGGTCAGTCCGTAGCGGCGCCGCTGGTGCGCGGCGACGGCGGTGCGCAGTTCGGGGACGCCGGGGCCCGGCGGGTACTGGTTGCCGCGGCCGTCGCGCAGGGCCCGTACGGCGGCCTCCCTGACCTCCTCGGGGCCGTCGGTGTCGGGGAAGCCCTGGCCCAGGTTGATGGCTCCGGTCCGCAGGGCGAGGGCGGACATCTCGGCGAAGACCGTCGTTCCGAACTCGGCGAGCCGGCGGTTCAGGAGGGGACGCGCGCTGGAGGTCATGCCGGTCATCCTGCGCCGAAGCTCTGGAGTTCCTCAACTCTGCTTTGGGCCGCGCGGGGGGAGGGCATCTCCCGGTCACGCACGTGAGCGAGGCGCCCACGGGGGGCCGCTTCGGGCATCACGGGGGAACGAGAGGAGGGTGGCGCCATGGTCATCGGCATCATCCTGGTTGTGCTCTTCGCGCTGTTCGTCGGGGCCGTCGTGGCCGCGGCCCGCAGGGCCGGGCGGCGGTCGGGTGCCCGGCCGGCGCGTGGCCGTGCCGGATCGGGCGGCAACAGCAACAGCGGGAGCAATGAGAGCAGTTGGTGGGCGGGTGGTGGCGCCGGCGCCGCGGCCTGCGGGTCGTCGGACGGCAACTCCCACGGCGGCGGCGGAAGTTCCTGCGGCTCGTCCTCGGGCGGCGGTTCGTCCTGCGGAGGCGGGTCGTCCTGCGGGGGCGGGGGCGGGGGCGGATGCGGCGGCGGTAGCTGACACCGGCGATCCGCCTCCGTTTCGGGGGCGACGCATCCGCGACAGCGGGGTCCGCGCCTGGGCGGGCCCCGCTTCGCCGTTGCGTGGTGGCGGCGAGCCCGGTTCCGGTTGAGCGGTGGGCGGAGGGGCGCATCGGCGCACGCCGTCCTCCGGGGGCGTACGCCGAGGTGGAACAGGTGAGCTGAGGAGCCCCCTAGGGGATGGAAAGCCCACGAAGTTGGGTAAAAACGCTGTGGTGGCGCCACAGTTCATGATTCCCTATAAATCGCCGACGCAGCCCCTCGGACTTCCCGCGGACCCTCTTCCGGCCGGGCGACCGGGCTGACGGGCCGAGTTCCCCGGTGCGGCCGGGGCGCGCGGACCCCCATCTCCCTCCCTTGTGTGCTTGCGGAGCCGATCCATGCTCACGACCCTGAACACCGCCTACTCCGACACGCGTGCCGCCGACCTCGCCTGGGCCCTGGGACGCGAGCCGCTTCCCGCGCTGGCCACGCTCGATCTCGAACTGCGGGGGGCGAAGCTGCAGTTGAGGCTGCTCGGCGCGTCCCACCAGGTGCTGGTGGAGGAGGAGCGGGGTCTCTGCTCGGAGACGGTGGCGTGCATCCCGGGCAGCAGCACGCCGCTTCCGCTGGGCGTGGCCAAGCGGGTGGGCGACTGGGAGTACGAGTTCGCCGCCCGGGTGGAGGTGCTCACCCCGGGGTCCTTCGCGGGCCGGGCCCAGGAGCTGCTCGCGCTGGTCTCCGACCATCCGCAGGGTCTGGCCGGGGTCTTCCCCGGCAGTCCGCACGCGTTCACGGCGATGCTCGCCCAGCGGCACGAGGGCCGGCTCCACTGGCGGACCTGGCACGCCTATCCGCAGGACGGGCAGCTGGTGGTGACGCGGACGAAGGTGGGAATGAGAGTGGTCGCCCATGCCGATATCGGGCGAGATTGAACAAACTTCACGCGTGTGGGTGACGTTGCGCTCCGGAGGCGTAACGTAACGTCGCTGGAGTGATCGAACCGCAGGCCCCGGCCCCACCCCGCCCCGCACCGCCCTGGGACGGGCGGGGCGGAACCGGCGGCGACGCGGGCGGCCCGGCGCCGCTGCCCGTGCGGCAGGACACCGGGCGGTTCCTGGTCCTCGCGGGCGTGTTCGTCTGCGCCGCCTGCGGCCTCGTGTACGAACTGGAACTCGTGGCGCTGGCCACGTACTTGATGGGCGACTCGGTCACCCAGGCGTCCGTGGTGCTGTCCGTGATGGTCTTCGCGATGGGCATCGGATCCCTGGCCGCGAAACGGCTGCGGCGGCACGCGGCAGCCGCCTTCGGTGCCGTCGAGGCGGCCCTGGCGCTGGTCGGCGGGTGCAGTGCGATGGCCCTGTACGCCGTGTTCGCCTGGACGGGCGACTGGGGCGGCGTGTGGGCGAACGGCCCGCGCTCCCTGCTGGTCGCCTTCTCCCTCGCCACCGGGCTGCTGATCGGCGCCGAGGTGCCGCTGCTGATGGAGCTGATCCAGCGGATCCGCCGCCAGGACGCGGGCGGCGCGGTGGCCGACCTGTCCGCCGCGGACTACGTGGGCGCCCTGGTCGGAGGGCTCGCCTTCCCCTTCCTCCTGCTGCCGTTCCTCGGCCAGCTGACGGGCGCGCTGATCACCGGTGCCGTCAACGCGGTCGTCGGGGGCGCGCTGGTGCTCGGACTGTTCCGGCGGGACCTCGCGCGGCGCGCCCGCCGGCTGCTGGCGGCCGCCAACGTCTGCGTGCTCGCGGTCCTCGCCTCGGCCGCCGTCCTCGTCGACGACTTCGAGCGGGCCGCCCGGGACGCCATCTACGGCTCGGACGTACGGGTGGCCCTGCGCACCGACGTCCAGGAGGTACTGCTCACCGGAGGGCGGGACGGGCGGCCCCTGAACCTGTTCCTCGACGGGCGGCTGCGGGTCGGCGGCCGGGACGAACTCCGGTACCACGAGGCGCTGGTGCATCCCGCGATGAACGGGCCGCACGCCCGCGTGCTCGTCCTCGGCGGCGGCGCCGGGCCGGCCGTCCGCGAGGTGCTGCGGCACACCGGGGTGGACCGGGTCGACGTGGTCGAGGCCGACGCGGGCGTGGTGCGGCTGGCGCGCCGGGACCCGGCGCTGTCCGCCCTGAACGCGCACGCGCTGGACGACCCCCGGGTGCGCGTCGCCGTCGCGGACTCCTTCGACTGGCTGCGCGGGGCGCCCGCGGCGGCGTACGACGTGGTGGTCTGCGACCTGCCGCACCCGGGGATCACCGCGAACACCAAGCTGTACTCGCAGGAGTTCTACGGCCTGGCCCGGCGGGTGCTGGCACCCGGCGGGCGGCTCGTGGTGCACGGGGGCGCGGTGGCGTCCCGCCCCCGCGACTTCTGGACCGTGGACTCCACCCTCCGCGCGGCGGGACTGCGCACCGCCGCGTACCGCACCCGCGGGCGGCAGGCCGGCTTCGCCGCGGGGCCCGACCGCAGCGCCGTGGACACCGCCCGCGTCCACCGTGACTGGGGGTTCGTGCTGGCCGCCCGGCACGTTCCCGCGCCGCGCCTGGACCCGTCCGGGCCGCGCCCGCGCACGCTCACCGACGCCTCCCTCGCGGCGGACGTCAGGGCCGCCGGGCGCACCCGGGTCCCCGGCCTCCCGCCGTCGACCCTGGTGCACCCCCGCTACGCCGGCTGATCCTCCCCTCCCGCGTCCCGTGCCGACGCGCCGCGACTTCCCGCCGACGGGGGTACAAGCCCGGCGCCGCGTGGGTAGGCTCCGCTGTCATGGAGCACGAGGCGTTCGTTCCGGTCGAGGCGGAGCGGCTCAGGGAGGTGCTGGACGACCCCGCGCGGGTCGCCCGGGCGGTGCCCGGGCTCCAGCACGACGCCGGCGCGGACCCCGTCGCCGGCCGGCTGAAGGTCCGCGTCGGCAGCTACTCCGTCACCTACCGGGGCGCCGTGCGGGTGTCCGCGCGGCGGGACGGTTCCTACGCCGTCGAGGGCGACGCGGTGGAGACGCGGGGCAGCGGCTCGGTGCGGCTCGCGCTTCGGCTGGGCCTGCGGCCGGCGGACGCCGGCACCACCCTCACCGTCGACGGCACGGCGACGGCGGACGGCCGGGTCACGGAGTTCCCGCCGGACGCGGTGGCCGCGGCGGTGTCGCGCCTGCTGGACCGCTTCGCGGAGAACCTGGGCGCCGTGGCGGCGGAGGAACGGGACGGCGGGGCACCGGACCCCGGCGGCCCGCCGTCGCCGGAGCACCTGGCGGCGGGCGACTTCGAACCGCGGGCCACCACCGACTTCGACACCACCCCGGACGCGGACGACGCACCGTCCCCCGGACCCGCCGCGGACGCGGACGAGACGTCGCCCTCCGGGGCCGCCGCGGACGGAGACGACGCACCGCCCTCGAAGGCCGCCCCGGACCCGGTGGGTCCGCCCGTGCCCGACAGGGACGTCCCGCCTCCGTCCCAGGACCCCGGTGCGCGGGACGACGACTCCGTCGCCGAAGCGGCCCACGCCCGGCGCACGATGATCGGCCGCAGCGCCGAGGAAGTGGACCACGCCCCGCCCCGCGGCCGTTACGCCCCCGTCCCCGCCCCCCAGACGGTCGTGTCCCCCAGCCCCCTGCGCTGGGCCGCCCCGGCGGCGGCCCTGGCGGTCGCCTCGGCGGTCGTCGCCATCAAGACCCTCCGCAGACGCCGCTGACAGCGGTCGCGACGACGGCCCCGCCGGCTCCGCCGCGTCCTGGTGCCGATGCGGCGCCCCCGCGAGGCGACGCCTCCCTGATCGCACCAGTAGGGTCGTCGCGTGAGTAACGGAGACATCACGCTGACCGCGGGTGACGCGGAGGTGACCGTGCTGCCGGGCAACGGCGGGCGGGTCGGAGGGCTGCGGGTCGGGGGCGTCGAGCTGTTGCGGCAGGGGGAGCGGTTCGGGTGCTTCCCGATGGTCCCCTGGTGCGGACGGATCCGTGAGGGCCGGTTCCGGGACGGCGCGACCGTACGCCAGATGCCGCTCAACGCCCCGCCGCACGCCATCCACGGCACCGCCCGCGACGCCGTCTGGCGCACCGCCCGGACCGGCACGGACGAGGCGGTGCTCACGTACGACCTCGTCGAGCCCTGGCCCTACCCGGGGCGCGTCACCCAGCGGATCGCGCTCACCGGGGACTCCCTGACGCTGACCATGAGCGTCGAGACGTACGAGTCGTCCTTCCCCGCGCAGATCGGCTGGCACCCCTGGTTCAACCGCTCCCTCGGCGACGGCGAGGACGTGCGGATCGACTTCGCTCCGGCCTGGCAGGAGGAGCGGGGCGAGGACCACCTGCCCACCGGGCACCGCGTCGAGGCGAAGCCCGGGCCGTGGGACGACTGCTTCGGCATGCCCGGCGGCGTCGACGTCACCCTCACCTGGCCGGGACGGCTGGAACTGAGGGTGACCAGCCGCGAGGAGTGGGTCGTCGTCTACGACGAGCAGCGGGAAGCCGTGTGCGTGGAGCCGCAGACCGGCCCGCCGGACGGGCTGAACAGCCACCCGCGCCTGGTCACGCCCCTGGAGCCGCTGGAGGCCTCGACCACCTGGAGCTGGACCCGCCTCTAAGCTGGCTGTCATGAGTGACGTCAACGCAGCAATGCCGCCGGGCGCACGCGGCGCGCTGCTGCAGCAGATCAAGGACAAGGCCGTGGTGCACGGCAGGGTGACCCTCTCCTCCGGTCTGGAGGCCGACTACTACGTCGACCTGCGCCGCATCACCCTCGACGGCGAGGCCGCCCCGCTGGTCGGCCAGGTGCTGCTGGACCTGACCGACGGTCTGGAGTTCGACGCGGTGGGCGGGCTCACCATGGGCGCCGACCCGGTCGCAGCCGCCATGCTGCACGCCGCCGCCGCGCGGGGCCGCCGCCTGGACGCCTTCGTCGTCCGCAAGGCCGCCAAGGCGCACGGGCTCCAGCGGCGCGTCGAGGGCCCGGACATCAGGGGCCGCCGGGTCCTCGTCGTCGAGGACACCTCCACCACCGGCGGCTCCCCGCTCACCGCCGTCGAGGCCGTGCGCGAGGCCGGCGCGGAGGTCGTCGCCGTCGCGACCATCGTGGACCGGGCCACCGGCGCCGCCGAGAAGATCCGGGAGGGCGCCGGGGTGCCGTACCTGTTCGCCTACGCCAAGGACGAACTCGGCCTCGACTGACGCGGCCCCCGCACGGGCCCGCCCTCCCCGCCCGGCCCCGCCCGGCATAACGACTTGAGCGGCGCGGCCGACCCGCCGGACAAGTCTGGGAGGATGGGCCCGACAATGACGTCGCAGTCAAGGTTCCAGGTCAGGGCCGACAGTACGCAGTACGCCAACCCGCAATGCTAAGAGGAGCGGACAGATGCCCATCGCAACTCCCGAGGTCTACAACGAGATGCTGGACCGGGCGAAGGCGGGGAAGTTCGCCTACCCGGCCATCAACGTCACCTCGTCCCAGACCCTGCACGCGGCACTGCGCGGCTTCGCCGAGGCGGAGAGCGACGGCATCGTCCAGATCTCGACGGGCGGCGCCGAGTTCCTGGGCGGCCAGCACAACAAGGACATGGTGACCGGCGCGGTCGCGCTGGCCGAGTTCGCGCACATCGTCGCCGAGAAGTACGACGTCAACATCGCCCTGCACACGGACCACTGCCCCAAGGACAAGCTCGACGGGTACGTCCGTCCGCTGCTCGCGGTCTCCGAGGAGCGGGTCGGGGCCGGCCGCAACCCGCTGTTCCAGTCCCACATGTGGGACGGCTCCGCGGAGACCCTCGCCGACAACCTCTCCATCGCGCAGGAACTCCTCGAGCGCGCCCGCGCCGCGAAGATCATCCTCGAGGTCGAGATCACCCCGACCGGCGGTGAGGAGGACGGCGTCTCGCACGAGATCAACGACTCCCTCTACACCACGGTCGACGACGCCGTCCGCACCGCGGAGGCCCTCGGCCTCGGCGACCGGGGCCGCTACCTGCTGGCCGCGTCCTTCGGCAACGTGCACGGCGTGTACAAGCCGGGCAACGTCGTCCTCCGTCCCGAGCTGCTGAAGGAGCTCAACGAGGGCGTCGCCGCCAAGTACGGCAAGCCGGCCGGCTCCCAGCCGTTCGACTTCGTCTTCCACGGCGGCTCGGGCTCCACCCCGGAGGAGATCCTCACCGCGCTGGAGAACGGCGTCGTGAAGATGAACATCGACACCGACACCCAGTACGCCTTCACGCGTCCGGTCGTCGACCACGTCTTCCGCAACTACGACGGCGTCCTGAAGGTCGACGGCGAGGTCGGCGACAAGAAGACCTACGACCCGCGCACCTGGGGCAAGCTGGCCGAGGCGTCGATGTCCGCCCGCGTCCTCGAGGCCTGCCAGAACCTGCGTTCGACGGGCACCCGCATCAAGTAGGGCGCCCGCGGGACCCGAGTGCGGAAGAGCCCGGCACCCACCGCGGTGCCGGGCTCTTCCGCGTGCCCGCCGCATGCGCGACGTGCGGCTGTGTCGTCGTCGGCCGGTCCGCGCTCGCCGCCGGCACCGCCCTGCTGCCCACGACCGCGCTGATGCCGCCGCTCTCCGCCCTCCCGCCCTCCCGGCTTCGCTCGAGCGGGAGGTACCCCCATCGGCGAACCCGGCGCCCGGACCGGCTGCCACCGCGGTCCGGACGCGCTGCGCCGCAACGGCCGGGAGGGGCGCGGACCGGTGCCCCGGGCGCAGGGCGCCGCAGGTGATCGTGCCCTGCGTGCCGCCGCTCCCCGGGGGGCGGCGGCACATCCCCTCCGCGCTGCCGGGACGGTTACCGCTTCAGCTCGGCGAACGCCTCGGCGCTGCTGTCCTTGAGGAACTGCCAGCAACGCTCCGCCTCGTCCCGCTCGTCGATCTCGCCGGCGGCACGAGCGAGGGCCGCGAGGCAGCGCAGGAACTCGCGGTTGCCCCGGTGGTCCCAGGGGATGGGGCCGTGCCCCTTCCACCCGGCCCGGCGCAGCGCGTCCAGACCGCGGTGATATCCGGTACGCGCGTACGCGTACGACTCGACCACTCGCCCCGCCTCGAAGGCGTCGTCGGCGAGCATGGCCCAGGCGAGCGAGAACGTGGGGTGTTTCGCGGCGACCTCGGCCGGTGACAGGGACTCCTCGCCCAGCAGGCGGTACGCCTCTTCGTTCTCCGGCAGGTAGGTCGGGTCCGGGCCGCCGAGCAGGTTCTTGTGCGTCGTCATGGAAGCAGTCTGCCACCTGTGGACAGCCAGTCCGGGATGCCCGTGGACAGCCCCCGGCAAGCCGCGGACCGACGCTCCCCGGACGACGCCCGCCGTTTCGCGCGGGAGTCGTCCGGACCGGCCGCGTCGTACGGGGTGTGGCGGGCTCAGCGACGTCGTCCCACGGCGCCCGTGCTCCGCGGGTCGTGTCTTCGCGCGACGAGGACGCAGACCGCAGCGGTCGCCCCGCCGGCCGTCAGCACCCACCAGGCAGCGGCCGGATCCACAGTGAACAGCAGGCCGCACACCATCGGTCCGGCCGCCGCCCCCAGAGAAACCCCCATCTGGCTGTGGGCGGTGGCCCGTTGCTCCCGGCCGGCATAGGGCAGGCCTATGAGGTAGTGCAGCAGGCCCGCCCATCCCCAGCCCCCTCCGTACGCGAGCAGGGCCCCCACCGCGCTCACCGTGAGCGGTCCGTGTGCCAGAAGCGCAGTACCCGCCACGCCGACCACGAACAAGCCCGTCAAAGCCGCCCACGCGGCCTCGGGCCTCCGCCCGGCCAGCCAGCCCGCGGCCAGACGGACCACGATGTTCAGTGCGGCGCCGGCGGTCGCCACCGCGCCGGCGGCCGACAGCGACGCGCCCCGCGAAGTCAGCGTGAGCACCAGGAAGCCCGCCAGGCCGTTGCCGACCATCGCGCCGAAGAAGCCGGCGCAGCCGAGAGCCGTCAGGAAGACCTGCCCGCGCAGTGGCACACCGGTGCGGTCCCGTGCCGCGGCCGGTGGCCGTGTGCCCGGGGCCCCGTGGCGTAGCAGGAGACCGACGCCGCCGGCACCGCACACCACGGCGGTGCCGGCGAACACGGGCCGCCAGCCGGCCGGACCGGCCAGCATCGGCACCGCCGCGCTGGCAAGCAGGGTCGCGGCCGGTACGGCTGCCTGCTTCAGACCGAAGGCGAGCGCGCGCAGGCGGGGCGCGCACCGCTGCATGAGCAGGGCGTTGGTGTGCGGTTGGGTGTAGCCGTAGGCGAAGCCCCCCACGGTCGAACTGACCCACAGACCCACGGCCGGCACCAGCGCCGCGGAGAGCAGTCCCAGGCAGGTGGCGCACAGCGCGACGGCGAGTGCGCGTTCCACCGCCGGGGGAACCGCAGCACGTTTGCTGACGTAGGCGCCCGACAGGGACGCCAGCCAGTACGCGGCCAGGACGGCCCCGATCCGCGCGGAACTCCAGCCGAACTCGGCCGAGATCAGGCCGTTCGCAGCCCCGGGCAGGAAGACCGGCAGCGAAGTGAGGACGGTGACCGCCGCGACACCCCATGCCGTCGACACGCCTGCCCGTTCACGGTTCGCCGGGCGGTTCCGTCCGCGTTGGCCGGTACGCGGGGGCGTGCTCACGGAACGTGGGCCTCCGCCTGGGCGACGGGCCGGGTCGCTCCGAGGTCGAGCAACGCCTGGGCGACCGCGTCCGCGTCGCGCAGCGTCACGGAGTCGACGCCCGGCCGTACGCCCGCTGCCGTCGCCCAGTGCACACCCTCCGTGGGGATGCCCAGCGCGAACCGTCGGGGGTGCGCCTGTCCGTGCGGGTCCAGGAGTCGGCTCGGCCGGTCCGTCACCGCAAGGGCTCCGGTCTCGTAGTGACTGCCGTCCGGGTCGGGGATGCGGTGCAGGGCCGCCTGGCCGGTCTCCAGGAGCTGACGCAGCAGCGGGTCGGTGGTCGCGCGGACGTCCGGGGCCTGTATGCGGGCCTCGATGAGGGTGGTGACCGTGATCGGTGGCCCCGGCACCACGGACGAGGAGACGACGAAGCCCCCGGAGCGCGTCGCCGGTGTCACGGCCATGCCCGGCCCGACAGGCCGCAGGACACCGGCGCGGATGAGCGCGGCCATCTCGGAGATGCGGCGTCTGGGCGGGCCGATCGACAGGGCGGCGTTGAACGGCGAGTACCAACCGGTGAGTTCGTCGCGGTAGGAGTTCCCGGTGATGCCTCCGTGATCGACGACCTGACGGATCTCGTTGCGCAGGTCGCGCAGCACATCGAGGGCGGACTTGACCGGGTCGTCGAGATTACCGCCGCGGGCCCTGGCCGCGTCCCGCTCCAGGTGCGCCGCGAGCCAGCCGGTGAACTCCTCGCGACCTCGCAGGGCCCGCGCGTCGTAGGGGGTCTCCACTGCCCGCCAGTCCCACCGGTCGCACTCGGCGACACCGTGGCATCGAAGCAGTCGTGCCTCCGCCCGGCTCCCGGCAGGGGAGCGCAGGTAGTCCCGTACGAAGGCGACCGTGACCTCGTCCGGTACGCCACGCCGACGGAGCAGCGTGCGGTAGTAGACGACCTCGACCTCGCGGGCGATCAGGGGCCAGACGTCCCTGCGGAAACGGAGGTCGCCGTGTGAGACGGCGCGTTCCCGCAGCGCGCGGATCGCCTGCGGGGTGATCAGCACCGGCTGATGGCGTTCGCCCCAGCCCTTCTGGTTGTCGCCACGCGCCTGGTAGGGGATGCCGCGCCGAGAGCCTATGTACAGGCAGGGCTCCCGGCCCGAGGCGTGGTAGTCGAGGCGCCCGTCGGCACCTTCTTCGAAGACGCCACCACGGCCCTCGGTGAACAGGGTCTGGTAGTCGAAGAACGTCAGCCCGAGGCCGCGGAGGGCCACCGGCTCCCCGGGGGCGATCGAGTCGAGATCGACCTCGGCCGGGTTGCCGGGGCCGATGTGGCGGGTGCCGTCGTGGCGCGACGTGGCCGAGGGGCCCGCGGCCGGCAGATGCCCCTGGGCGAGTACCACCGTGTCGAGCAGCAGGCAGCCGCCGTCCGCGAGTCGCAGCACCTGCTGTGTGCCCCGCTCGTCCAGTGCGACCGCGGTGTCCCGGTGGACGCGTACCGTCACATGCTGCGGCGCGGTCTCCACGGTCCGCCGAAAGGCCCATTGCAGGTAGTGGCCGTACAGGGCACGGGTCGGGTAGGAGTCGGGACCCAGGCCCCGCACCTGATCGAGGACGTCGTCGGGGTAGGTGCCCGCCGCGCTCATGTCGGAGAGCAGAGCCGCCCACTCGAACAGGTTGGGGCCGGGTACCACGGGGCCGGTGCACGTGACACTCGCGTCGGTGAACACCGTTATCTGCTCCGCCACCGTGTTCATCAGCAGATGCGCGGACTGATCCGTCCGCCAGACCCGGCCGGCGCCGGCCGGATGCGGATCGATGACGTGTACGGTCACCGGTCTGGCGTCCGGGTCCACCCGCGCGTTCGCACACAGCCGTTCCAGCACGGTGAATCCACGCGGCCCCAGTCCCACGATGCCGACGGTGAGTCGACGGTTCAACGGAAGTCCCCCGCTTCTGTCTGCTGCCGATCAGGCCTTTGCCGATCCTAGTCACCGCAGAACTCATTGATGCGCAGTGCGCGTAATTCATGCGCGGGGTGCATGAGAGCCGTTCATGCGTGACGCGAATCAATTGGCTGTTCGATCTATTTCTCACGCCCCCGCCTATCCGGTTAGATTCCCGGGACGGTAAGCGGGATACGCCCGCTGAGCCTTGCCTGCATGGCCGGGGTGGGCGCGAAGAAGCACAGAAGATGCGCGGGAGCCTTTGCGCCCACCCCTGTTTTCCGCCGCTCGGACGGAGGATTCTCATGGGTAATTCCAACCCTGTCAGGTACAAGCCGTACAATCGCTCGTCGATTCAGCGGGCGCCGCAATGGGAACTCATTCCGCACGACCTTCGCGAGGCCGTCGAGGTGGTGGCCCACGTATTGCCGTTCAGAACCAACCAATACGTACTCGACGAACTCATCGACTGGGACCGCATTCCCGACGACCCGATATTCCGGCTCAACTTCCCGCACCGGACGATGCTGGACCCGGACGACTACACCACCCTGCGTGACCTGGTCCGGTCCGGTGACAAACAGCAGCTGGCCAAGCAGATCCACATGGTCCGCTCGCGCATGAACCCGCACCCGGCCGGCCAGCTGACGCACAACGTGCCGAAGCTGGACGGCGAAGTCGTCCCGGGGATCCAGCACAAGTACACGGAGACCGTGCTCTTCTTCCCGAGCGCCGGCCAGACCTGCCACGCCTACTGCACGTTCTGCTTCCGATGGCCGCAGTTCGTCGGCGAGGAGGACCTGCACTTCGCGGCCCGGGACGCCGAGGGCCTCACCGCCTACCTCAGGCGGCACCCCGAGGTCACCGACGTGCTGATCACCGGTGGCGACCCCATGATCATGCGGACGGCCACCCTGGAGCGGTACCTCGAACCCCTCCTCGCGCCCGAACTCGCCCACGTCCAGAACATCCGGATCGGCACCAAGGCCGTCGGCTACTGGCCGCAGCGCTTCGTCGGCGACGCGGACGCCGACGACCTGCTGCGCCTGTTCGAGCGCGTCGTCGGCGCCGGGAAGCACCTGGCGCTGATGGGCCACTACAACCACCCGGCCGAACTGCGCCCCGCCATCGCTCAGCAGGCCCTGAGGCGCATCACCGCGACCGGTGCCGTCGTCCGCATGCAGTCCCCCGTGCTGCGGCACATCAACGACGACCCCGGCGCATGGCGCGAGCTGTGGACCCAGGGTGTGAAGCTGGGCGCCATCCCGTACTACATGTTCGTCGAGCGCGACACCGGTGCCCGCTCCTACTTCGAGTTGCCGCTGGCCGAGGCGCACGAGATCTTCCGGACGGCCTACGGGTCCGTCTCCGGGCTCTCCCGCACCGTGCGCGGCCCGTCGATGAGCGCGTTCCCCGGCAAGGTGCTCATCGACGGGGTCCCGACGATCCGGGGCGAGAAGGTGTTCGCCCTGCAGTTCCTGCAGGCGCGTCGGAGCGGTCTCGTACGCCGGCCCTTCTACGCGAAGTTCGACCCGGAGGCCACGTGGTTCGACCAGTTGGTCCCGGCGTTCGGTGAGCGCCGGTTCTTCTTCGACGACGAGCCGGCCGTCGACCGATCCGCTCTCGGCCTGCCGCTCGACCTGGTGGGGGCGTGAGACGCATGGCCGAGGACACGCATCCGACGTACGAAGTCCTGGCACTGCGCTTCGGCACCCACGCCGACCGGCCCGCGCGGGACAACTTCCTGCTCGACGAGGGCCAGTTCGTCCGTGGCAGTGACATGCCCATGGACTTCTACCTCTGGGTGGTCCGCGACGACCGGCACTTTCTGCTGGTCGACACGGGATTCCCGGAGGAGATGGCGGTGCGCCGGGGACGGACCCTGTTCCGCGATCCCGTCGACGCGCTGGCCGACCTCGGTGTCGCGGCCCGTGACATCGAGGACGTCGTGATCACGCACATGCACTACGACCACGCGGGAAACCTGGACCGCTTCCCCCACGCGCGTATCCATCTGCAGGAGGAGGAGCTCCGGTTCTGCACCGGGCCCGCGATGCGCCACCACGCCGTGCGCAAGCCCTTCGAACCCGTCAACGTGCAAACGGCCGTCCAGGGGCTCTTCGAGGACCAGCTGGTGCTGCACCGGGGCGAGGCCGAGATCCTGCCCGGTGTGACGGTGCACCCGGTGCCGGGCCACACCCCGGGCACCCAGGTGGTCCGGGTGCCCACCGCGCGCGGCTGGGTCGTGCTGGCCAGCGACGCCACCCACCTGTGGGCCAACATCCGGCTGCGCAGCCCGTTCCCGATCCTCGACCACCTCACGCCGATGCTGGAGGGCTACGACACGATCGAGGCGCTCGCCGACGGCGACGACCACATCATCCCCGGCCACGACCCGCAGGTGGCACGGCGATTCCCCCGGCTCGCCGGCGCGGACGACTGGGTCCGCCTCCACGAGGGGGCCCTCGGCGGGCTGGAAACCGCCGCGGCGGCGAGCGGAGCCACGCGATGACGGCCCCCCGGGTCCGCCGGGTGGCCATCGTCGGCATGGGCCCGCGCGGTCTGAGCATCCTGCAGAGGCTGTCCGAGCTCGCCGACCGGCTGCCCGAGGGGTGCGCGCTGGAGGTCCACCTGATCGACCCGGGCGACGGCGGCCAGGGCGCGCATCCGCAACGCCAGCCGGCCCACCTCCTGACCAACACCCTCGCCAGCCAGGTGACCATGTTCACCGACGGCCGGGGCCCCTCGTTCACCGAGTGGGCGGTGAACAGCGGTTACCGGGAGTACGCGGACGCGTACTACCCGACCGGCGGCGACATGGGTGACGCGCCGGGGGAGCACGCCTATCTGCCGCGTCAGATCCTCGGCTCCTACCTCAGCTGGGTCTTCGACGAGACGGTGCGGTCACTGCCGCACGGGATCCGCGTGGTGCACCACCGGGACCGGGCCGTGGACATCGAGGCGCGGGAGGACGGAGGCTTCGCCGTCCACCTGGCGAAGGGCTTCACCCTGCCCGGCGACTACGTCTTCCTGGCCACCGGGCACTGCGAGCGCATCCCCACCGAGGAGGACCGCGCCTACGAGGAGTTCGCCCGGGAGTACGCCCACCGCAACCCCCGGCTCGTCTACTGCCCCCACCCCTACCCGGTCGACCGGCTCCGGGAGATCGCCCCGGACTCCGCCGTCGCGGTGCAGGGATTCGGGCTGACCGCGCACGACGTCATCTCCGAGCTCACCGCCGGCCGCGGCGGCCGGTTCCACGGATCCGGCGCGGACATGGAGTACCGCCCCTCCGGACGCGAGCCCCGCATACGGCTGTTCTCCCGGCAGTGCCTGCCGTTCGCCGCGCGCGGGGTGAACCAGAAGGGCCTCACCGGCCAGCACCGGCCCCGCTTCTTCACCAAGGAAGCCGTACGGAGCCTGAAGGAGCAGGCGGCACGGCACCGCGGCGATGCCCGTCTCGAGTTCGAGGACGAGATCCTGCCGCTCCTGCTGAAGGAGATGGCGTACGCCTACCGCGCGGTACAGGGCCGGCTCCCCGCCGGCGACGACGAGGGGTACGAGGTCACGCCGGCCGACCTGCGGGTGATCGAGGAGATCATCGACCCGCTGCGCGGCCGGGAGTTCGAGAACCAGGACGCGTTCACGAAGTTCTTCGTCGACCATGTCGAGAGCGACCTGGAGCATGCCGGGCTGGGCAACCTGACGAGTCCCGTGAAGGCCGCCACCGACGTCATCCGCGACACCAGGGCGAGCCTGCGGGAAGCCGTCGAGTTCGGCGGCCTCACCCCCGAGTCGCACCGGGCGTTCACCACGAGGTACGTCCCGGTCATGAACCGGATCTCGTTCGGCCCGCCCCGCCACCGCAATTTCCAGCTCCTCGCGCTGCTGCGGGCGGGCGTCGTGGACCTGGCCGGCGGACCGGGGTGCCGGGTGGTTCTGGACCGGGAGGCGGGGCGGTTCGTGATCCGGACCGACTACCCGGACGGGGCGGAGACCCGCCCTGCCGACGCGCTGGTCGTCGCCCGGCTCGACGTCTTCCACCCGGAGCGGGACGGGTCCCCGCTGATGGCGAACCTCCTGAAGCGCGGTCTCGTCCGCCCGTTCGCGAACGGGTCGTTCAAGCCGGGTGGCATCGACATCGACGAGCGGGGCCGGCCCGTCACGGCGGCGGGCGAGCCGCTGCGCACCGCCTGGGCGGTGGGATATCCGGTCGAGGGGCCGCGGTTCTACACCCACGCCCTGCCCCGGCACGCGATGCCCTCGCAATTCACCGCCGATGCCGATGTCGCCGTACGGGACATGATCGCGCACATCCGACACCGAGACGACGCAACCCGGGAGGAAGATCATGCCGGTGCAGACCGGAAGTCAGTTTCCCTACCCTGAATTTCGCAAACGCCACGAGCGGGTACAGCCGGCCCCGGTCCTGTGGCAGTGGGAAACCCTGGCCAAGGAGATAGAGGCGGCCGAGCACACCCCGTACGGAACGCTCACCCTGGCCGCGCCCGACGGCCGCCACGAAATCGTCCCGGGCACGTCCATGACCTTCCAGGCGGTCCGGCCCGGTGAGCGCACCACCCCGCACTCGCACTCCTGGTGGCACCTCTATTTCGTACGGTCCGGATCGGGCACCGTGACCTTCGACGACACCGGGGAATCGGCCGGACTGAGCGAGGGCGACATCATGCTCATCCCGGCCTGGTCCGTGCACCACTTCGAGAACCCGGACGGGACCACGGACCTGCTCCTTCTCAACATGTCGAACCTGCCGCAGCTGGCGGCCCTGTACAACAACTTCTCCGAAGAGCACGCGTAAACACATCGGCGAGATCGGGAGACGTACATGTTCAAGCGGATCGACCACATCGGCGTGGTCGTCGACGACATCACCGAGGCGCGGAAATTCCTGGAGAGCCTGGGGATGCAGCTGGAGCGGGCGCAGGAAGTGCCCGAGCGGAACGTGAAGATCGCCTTCTACCACTGCGGGGACGGGCGGATCGAGCTCATCGAGCCCACCACCGAGGAGGCCCGCAGCCGGCGGCTGGGCGAGGGCAACCAGGCCCGGATCGAGCACATCGGCGTCGAGGTCGACGACGTGCCCCGGATCATGAAGGCCGTCCAGGGCCTCGGCGTCGAGCTCACCACCAGCGAGCCCGTCCCGGTCGGCCCCAACCTCAACGCCTGGACCCGGCCCGAGACCTCCAACGGAGTCCAGTTCCAGCTGGTCCAGCGCGACGCGGTCTAGCGCGGCCGAGGCGGCGCCGGGGAGCCCCCGCAGGTGCTCCCCGGCGGCCCCGCGGGGCCGCCGGCCCTGCCCCGGCCCCGAGTTGCTGCCTGTACATACTAGTAGTTACAGTGGTGGGGTGGATTCCTTGAAGACGTCCGGTGCGATCGAGCAGGCCCCTGCCGGGGAGCGGCACGGCCTGACCGGCCAGCGGGGGAAGCGGCCCGGCTGGATGCTGGCCTCCTTGCTCGGAGGCATGTTCCTCGGGAACGTCGACATCGCGGTGGTCAACGTCGCGATCCCGTCGATCCGCGAGGATCTGCACGCGTCCGGCGGCGAGCTGGAACTCATCGTCTCGGGTTACACGTTGGCGTACGCCATGCTGCTGATCACCGGCGCGCGGCTGGGCGAGATACGCGGCCGGCGCTGGACGTACCTGGTCGGACTCGTCGTCTTCACGCTGTCCTCGTTCGCCTGCGGGCTCGCTCCCAACAGCCCCGCCCTGGTGGGCTCCCGCGTGGTGCAGGGCATCGGTGCGGCGCTGATGGTGTCCCAGGTCCTGACGATCATTCAGGTGCACTTCGACGGGGCCGCGCGCCGCCGGGCCCTGGGCGCGTACACCGGCGTCCTCGGGGTGAGCTCCGTCATCGGCCAGGCGCTGGGCGGGGTCCTGGTGTCCGCCGACATCATGGGCACGGGATGGCGGCCCATCTTCCTGATCAACGTGCCGATCGGCGTTGCCCTGATCGCCGCCTCGTACGCCTTCCTGCCGGACAACGAGACCTTGCGGCACAAGAAGCTGGACGGGTCCGGGGTCGCGCTGCTGTCCCTCGGGCTGTTCCTGCTGGTGACCCCGTTGGTGCTCGGCCCGCACGCCGGCTGGCCGCTGTGGAGCTGGCTGTGCCTCGCCGCCTCCCTGCCCGTGTTCGCCCTGTTCGCCAGGGTGGAGCGCGGCATCGCGCGGCGCGCGGGCGACCCGCTGATGAACGTCGCGCTGCTCGCCCGCAAGCACGTCGCCCTCGCGCTCGTCTCCCAGGCCGCCACTCGTGCCGGTTACTTCGCGCTCCTCTTCGTCCTCGCGCTGTATCTGCAGCAGGGGCTCGGCAGGAGTGCGGTCTACTCCGGTCTGATCCCCATCGCATGGGTGGCGACGTTCGCCCTGGTCGGGCCGGTCCTGGGCCGGGCGGGAGCGCGTGCCAGGATGCTCGCCGCCCCGGTGGGCGGCCTGCTGATGGCGTTCTCCTTCGCTGCGGTGGCGGCCGGGGCGCAGAGCACCGGCTGGCTGATCATCCTGCTCGGCATCGGCGGCATCGGCTACGGCGCGGCGTTCAGCGGCACCCTGGCCCACCTGACCGAGTCCGTCGAAGCCCGCCACGCGTCGGACGTCAGTGGCCTGTTCAATACGACGCTGCAGGTCGGCGGGACCCTGGGCGTGGCCGTCTTCGGCACCGTCTACCTGAACCTCGTCGCACGGGGCGGAGTTCCCGCGGACGCGTTCAGTACGACCAACGCCGCTCTGGCGGTCATGTCGGTCGCCGCCGCCGTGCTGGTGCTCTTCGCCGAAAAGGCCACGCCGGACAGGCCCCGGGTCGCCGGTCACTGAATGACACCGGTGTGAAAGGGGCGCCGAGTCCGCGGCGTCCCGTGTCTGCGGGCAATAGCCAACCTGTTATCACGAACAAAACAGAAGGAATGCGAGTTATGGACGTAAACCGTCATCCCGGAGACGCGACCAAGGGACCCGAGGACCGGTTCTCCGGCGATGTGTGGCTGTGGCCGCGCATCGGCGCGACCGCCAACGCCGAGGTGCGCAACGTGCTGTTCACGCCCGGCTCCCGCAGCGCCTGGCACCGGCACCCCGCGGGCCAGGTGCTGCACGTCACCGAAGGTGTCGGCATCGTGCAGTCCCGGGGCGGCGAACCCCAGGAGATCAGGGCCGGCGACACGGTGATCTGCCACCCCGGTGAGGAGCACTGGCACGGTGCGGCACCGGGCACTTTCATGACCCACATCGCCGTCACCGACGGCCCGACCGAATGGAAGGAACGGGTGACGGACGAGGAGTACGACGGCTGAGACCCCCGACACGGGCCGGTTGTCCGTCCGTCCTCGTGGGCGGCGTCTCGAGCAGTGTCCCGGCCGGGCGCCCCGGGACACTGCGTCCGGACACCGAAGAGGGATGACTGAAAAACGACCCACGTCGTTTCATAAATGTGTGTGAACTTCATTCATCTTGCAGTGGCGGGCGCGGATACCGCCGGGACACGGACTCAAGGGCAATAGGACACTCTGCCCAGGATTCTAGGGAGGTAGTCACTGGATGCACCCAAAATTGCAGGATGCGGAGCCCCCCGGCGATAGAGACAGTGCTTTCGGGGCGCTGTATATTCTGCTGTCCATGAGCATCGAACTGCACCACCTGCGAGGGTTCTTGGCCTTGGCGGACGAGAAGCACTTCACTCGGGCAGCGAAGCGCATGAACGTGTCACAGCCGACATTAAGTCGCAATATTCGCAGGCTGGAAGAACTTTTAGGCCGGCGCCTGCTGGAACGGACCACCCGTCAAGTGGCTCTCACGCCGGCCGGCGACCGCCTCTACGACCAACTCCGCATTCTTTTACCGCGGCTCGAGTCGGCATTGCACCCCGACCCCGAGGGCGACACCTTCCGGGTGGGATTCGCCTGGGGCTTCCCCATGGGCTGGCCGCAGGAGGTCATCGCGGGCTTCGAGGAGGAGACCGGCGTGCCGGTGCGTGTGCACCGGCACGATGCCACGCTCGCGGGAGTGGACCGCGGCGACGCCGACCTGGCGATCCTCCGGGGCCGGGTGGAGGCTCCCGACATGGAGGTCGTCACGCTGCTCCACGATCGGAGGGTCGCGGCCGTATCCACGCGGTCCGAACTCGCCGGAAGGGAAGAGATCCGCTGGCACGAAATCGCCGGCCAGGATCTCGTCGTCAACGAGGTGAGCGGAACCACGAACCTGGCCGAATGGCCCGCGGACCGTCGGCCAGGAGTCTCCGTCGTGTGCCGCAATTTCGACGAGTGGCTGGAGGCCGTCGCCTCGAACAAGGGAATGGGCGTGGTGCCCGAGTTCGTCGGACGGCAGCACATCCACTCCTTCGTGTCTTTCCTCGCGATTCCGGACGCGCCGCGCGTGCCGCTCAATCTGGTCTATCCACGATTCGGGGGACACCCCCTGATACCGCGTTTCGTCGCCATGGCGCAGGCCGCCGTCGGCGGACCGGCGGCTTCCTGAGGGACTCCTCGCCGACGGCGGCCCCGGCCCTCGGCCGGCAGCCGGTCGGGCCCGGCCGAGAGTCGGTCGCGTGTTCGAGGCCCGCCCGTGACCGGGCGGGCCTTGCGGCTGTGGGGCACGATTGCGGAGGATGCACCGTGGGGACCGGGGCCCCCGTGCCGGTAACGGCAGGGGCGGACCGCTACCCGGAGTACACAGCAGGAGACAGCGATGTCCCACGAGGCTCACGAGCCGGAGACCCCGCATCTCGACTTCCAGGGCACGACCCCCTACGAGGACTACGTCAGGGCCGATGTCCTCACCCACCTCCAGCACACCCTCTCCGACGATCCCGGGGAGATGGTCTTCCTGGTCACCACCCAGGTGATGGAGCTGTGGTTCACCGTCGTCGTCCACGAGTGGGAGACCGCGGCGAAGGCGCTGCGCGAGGACGACGTGGCGACCGCCGTCGACGCGCTGAAGCGCTCCGTGCGGGAGCTGGAGGCGCTGAACGCCTCCTGGAAGCCGCTGGGCGGGCTCACCCCGGCGCAGTTCAACTCCTACCGGGGTGCCCTCGGCGAGGGGTCCGGCTTCCAGTCGGCGATGTACCGGCGGATGGAGTTCCTGCTCGGCGACAAGTCGGCGTCCATGCTGGTCCCGCACCGGGGTGCGCCACGGGTGCACGCCGAGCTGGAGAAGGCGCTGCACGAGCCGAGCCTGTACGACGAGGTGCTGCGGCTGCTCGCCCGGCGCGGGCACGCGATCCCGCAGGACGTGCTGCGGCGCGACGTGTCGCGGCGGTACGAGCCGTCGCCGGAGGTGGAGGCGGTCTGGACGGCCGTCTACTCGGGTGACGAGCGCGGTGAGGTCGCCCGTCTGGGCGAGGCGCTGACGGATGTCGCCGAGCTGGTGTGGCGCTGGCGCAACGACCATCTGGTCGCCACCCGCCGGGCGATGGGCGCCAAGACCGGTACGGGAGGCTCCGCCGGGGTGGCCTGGCTGGAGAAGCGGGCGCAGAAGAGCGTCTTCCCCGAGCTGTGGACGGCGCGGTCCTATGTCTGAGCTGGCCACGCGGGCGCGGAAGCTGGACGACGCCGACGCACTGGCCGCGAAGCGCGGCGAGTTCGTGCTGGACGACGTGGTCTATCTCGACGGCAACTCGCTGGGCGCGCTGCCCGCCGCGGTCCCCGGCCGGGTCGGGGACGTGGTGCGCAGGCAGTGGGGCGAGCTGCGCATCCGGTCCTGGACGGAGGGCGGCTGGTGGACGGCGCCGGAGCGGATCGGCGACCGGATCGCACCGCTGGTCGGCGCGGCGGCCGGACAGATCGTGGTCGGCGACTCGACGAGCGTCAACGTGTTCAAGGCGCTGGTGGGCGCGGTACGGCTGGCGCGGGACACCGGTCCGGACCGGGACGAGATCGTGGTCGACGCGACCACGTTCCCCACCGACGGCTACATCGCGGAGTCGGCGGCCCGGATGACGGGCTGCACGCTGCGTCCCGTCACCCCGTCCGAGGTCCCGGGCGTGCTCGGTGACCGTACGGCCGCGGTGCTGCTCAACCACGTCGACTACCGCACGGGCCGGCTGCACGATCTGCCGTCGCTCACGGCCGCGGTGCGCGAGGCGGGGGCGTCGGCCGTCTGGGACCTGTGCCACAGCGCGGGCGCGCTGCCGGTCGGACTGGACGAGCACGGCGTGGACCTGGCGGTCGGCTGCACCTACAAGTACCTGAACGGCGGCCCGGGTTCACCGGCGTTCCTCTACGTCCGCGCGCGGTGGCAGGACCGTTTCGACTCCCCGCTGCCGGGCTGGAACTCCCACGCGGAGCCCTTCGGCATGCGCCCGGAGTACGAACCGGCGGCGGGCGCGGTGCGCGGGCGGGTCGGCACCCCGGACATCCTCTCCATGCTCGCCCTGGAGGCGGCGCTGGAGGTGTGGGACGGCGTCACCGTGGAGGCGGTGCGGGCCAAGTCGCTCGCGCTGACGGACTTCTTCCTGGAGTGCGTCGGGGCGTACGTCGCCGAGGGACGGGTCACGTGCCTGACCCCGCGTGCGCACGCGGAGCGGGGCAGCCAGGTCGCGCTGCGCTGCCCGGACGCCGGTGCCGTCATGGGGCGGCTGATCGAGCGCGGGGTGGTCGGCGACTTCCGCCACCCGGACGTGCTCCGCTTCGGCTTCACCCCGCTGTACGTCGGGTTCGGTGACGTGGAGCGGGCGGCGCGGGTGCTGGCGGACGTGCTGGCGGAGTGACGGGCTTCGTTCCCGGCCCCGTCGGGGGGCGGCGGCGTTCGTCCCGCCGCCTTCCCCCGGGGGGTTCACCGTGCGTGACATCCCCCGGTCCGGGGACGTCACCGTGCTGATACCGTCCCGGCCAACGGCCGCATCCTTCCCTGGTCCGCCACCCACGTTCCACCGCTGAGAGGTTGAGCATGACGGACGACGTCGCAGCCGCCCGGGCCGCCGCCGAGGAGGAGTCGGCCCTGACCCGTGCGCCCGTCGACCCCGACGTCACGGCGGCCTACGGCGACGGCCCGGACCAACTGGTCGACTTCTACGCACCGCGCGGGCAGGGCGGGCCCGGCGGTCCCGCGCCCGTGGTCGTCGTCCTGCACGGCGGCGCCTGGCGCGCCCCCTACGACCGGCGCCACATCAGCCCGTTCGCCGGCTTCCTGGCCGGCCGGGGCTTCGCGGTGGCCAATGTGGAGTACCGGCGCGGTGCGGGGGAGTCCGGCGGGCTCGCCGCGGTCTCCGGGCGGTGGCCGGACACCTTCGACGACGTCGCCGCCGCGCTGGACGCCCTGCCCGGACTGGTCCGCAAGCACCTGCCGCAGGCCGATCCGCGCCGCACGGTCGTCACCGGCCACTCGGCCGGCGGCCACCTCGCGCTGTGGGGTGCCGCCCGCCATCTCCTTCCGGCCGACGCCCCCTGGCGCACGGACGGCCCCGCGCCCCTGCGCGGTGTGGTCGCGCTCGCCCCGGTCGCCGACCTCGCGGTGGCCGACGGACTCGGCACGTGCGGCGGTGCCGTCCGCGAACTCCTGGGCGGGGACGAGTACTTCGCCGAGCGCCGGCCCTACGCCGACCCCGCGCTGCTGCTGCCCACCGGTATCGCGACCACCCTGGTGCAGGGCCGCACGGACGTCGACGTCCCGCAGGCGGTCGCCGAGTCGTACGCGGAGGCGGCGGCGAAGGCGGGCGAGGTGGTGGGGCTGACCCTGCTGGAGGACGTCGGCCACTTCCCGCTGATCGACCCGGCGGCGGACGCGTGCGCGGTCGTGGCGGAGGAGATCGCCCAGCTCGCCTGGTGAACACCCGCCGGGCGGTGGCCCGGTGACACCCCTCATGCCTGAGAGCCAGTCCGCGGGCGAGTCCCCCGGCGGGACGCGGGCCACGCGCGCCGCTCCGTGACTTCGCTCTCCGACGGCCCGGGAACCGGGCGAACGGGGAGGTGAGGCGATCGTGCGGTGACGGTGACGGTGGCGGTGGCGGTGGCAGCAGCGGTGGCGGCGCGGGGCACTGGCGGCCTGCGCGGCCGCGCCCGGGCCGCGGTGTCCGCGTACGAGTCGGGGCCGGTCCGTCCACAGGGGTACGGACGCCGTGGGGACGGCCTCCGTAGTACCTGAGACGGACGCCCCGGAACCCGCCTCAGCGGGGACGACCGCGGCCACCCGGTCGGCCTACCGTGTGAGCGTGACCGAGACGACCCACCCGCAGCAGCCGGCCCCGCCGTCCGGCGCCGGGGCCAAGACCTCCCGCAGCCCGGAGTACCGGCTGGCCCAGGACGCCCTGCGCGGACTGCGCCAGGACCTGTTCCACGATCCCTTCGCCTACCGGCCGCTGCCGACCCGGCACACGGACGGCCCGGTCGTCCGCCGGCTGCCCGCCCGGCTGCGGTCGGCCGCGGCACACCTCCCGCACGCGGTGGTGGGAGCCGTCGCGCTGATCGCCCTGTCGGCCGGCGCGCTGGGCGGTGGCGGCGCCGGCGGGGACGTACCGGCCCTGCTGAGCGGCCTGCTGTGCGCGCTCCCGGTGCTCGCCACGCTGGTCCGGCCGGTCGGCGCGTTCTGGCTGTCGCTGGCGGTGACCCCGGTGGTGGCGGTCCTCAACGGCAGCGGGACGGACTGGCCGTGGATGCCCGGCGCGTTCGTCTGCCACCTGGCGGTGCTGGTCGTCGTGGCGCTGCGCACCCGGCCCCGCACCGCCGCCTGGATGTGGGCCCTGACCGCCGCGTACGCCTTCCTCTCGGACGTCGTCTTCGGCGGGCCCTACTACTACACCAACAGCGCGCCCATGATGGTGGCGTCCGCCTTTGCCCTGCTCGTGGTCTCCCTGTGGGACATCCGCCGCGCCGCCGAACGGGAGGTGACCGCCCAGCAGACCGTCACCGCGCACGAACGCTCCCGGCGCACGCGGCTGGAGGAGCGCACCACCATCGCCCGCGAACTGCACGACGTGGTCGCCCACCACATGTCGGTGGTCGCCATCCAGGCCGAGGCCGCGCCGTACCGGGTGGAGAACACGCCGCCGGAACTGGAGCGCGCCTTCGTCACCATCCGGGAGAACGCGGTGGCCGCCCTCACCGAACTGCGCCGCATCCTCGGCGTGGTCCGCGCCGAGGACTACGAGGCCCCGGACGCCCCGCAGCCCACCCTCGCCGACCTGGACGCCCTGCTCGTCAACGTGCGCGGCGCCGGTCTCGAGGTGGAGAAGGTGGTGACCGGCGCGGTGCGCGAGCTGCCGCAGGGGGTGGAGCTGTCGGCGTACCGGATCGTGCAGGAGGCGCTGAGCAACAGCCTCAGGCACGCGCCGGGCGCGGAGGCACGCGTCGAGATCGGGTACGTCCTGGGCGGGCTCGGCGTGCGCGTGGTCAACGGGCCGGCGCCCCGGCCGGACCTGGTCAAGCCCTCGCCGGGGGCGGGCCACGGCATCACCGGCATGCGCGAGCGGGTCACCATGCTGAACGGGGAGATGACGGCCGGCCCGACCGGGGACGGCGGCTACGAGATCGCGGTGTTCCTGCCGGTCGCCGCGGTGAACGAGGGTGACGCATGACCATTCGGGTCCTGATCGCGGACGACCAGATGATGGTGCGCGAGGGCTTCTCGGTCCTGCTGAACGCGATGCCGGACATCGAGGTCGTCGGCGAGGCCGTCAACGGCCGGGAGGCGGTGGACCGGGTCCGCGAACTCGCCCCCGACGTCGTCCTGATGGACATCCGCATGCCCGAGCTGAACGGCATCGAGGCGACGCGGGAGATCGTCGCCGCCGACGGCGCGACGAAGGTGCTGGTGCTGACCACCTTCGACCTCGACGAGTACGTGTACCAGGCGCTGCGCGCGGGCGCCTCGGGCTTCCTGCTCAAGGACGCCTCGGCCCGCCGGCTCGCCGACGGGGTGCGGATCGTCGCGTCCGGGGAGGCGCTGCTGGCCCCGACGGTGACCCGGCGGCTGATCACCGAGTTCTCCAAGCTGGCCGAGGCACCGCGCCCGATGCCGTCCGCGCAGGCGGCGTACGGCGATCTCACCGAGCGGGAGACGGAGGTCCTGGTGCTGATCGCGCGGGGCCTGTCGAACGCGGAGATCGCCGGACGGCTGGTGGTCGCCGAGTCGACGATCAAGACGCACGTGAGCCGGATCCTGGTCAAGCTGGGCCTGCGGGACCGCACGCAGGCGGCGGTCTTCGCGTACGAGGCGCGGCTGGTGACGCCCGGCTGACCCTGGTCGGCGGGCCGGGTGCCGGGCTACCGTCCGTCCATGGCAGCCCTTTCCGCCCCCGCGTTCGACCCCTGGGACCCGGCGTTCCTCGCCGACCCCTGCCCCGCCTACGCCGAGCTGCGTGAGCGGGGCCGGGCGCTGTGGTTCGAGCCGACGAACCAGTGGCTGGTCCCGCACCACGCCGACGTCTCGGCGCTGCTGCGCGACCGCCGTCTGGGCCGGACGTACCGGCACCGTTTCACCCACGAGGAGTTCGGGCGCACCGCCCCGCCCCCGGAGCACGGGCCGTTCCACGTCCTCAACGACCACGGCATGCTCGACCTGGAGCCGCCGGACCACACCCGCATCCGCCGCCTGGTGTCGAAGGCGTTCACCCCACGCACGGTGGAACGGCTGAAGCCGTACGTCCGCGCTCTCGCGGACGACCTGGTCGGCGCGCTGGTGGAGGCGGGCGGCGGTGACCTGCTGACGGACGTCGCCGAGCCGCTGCCGGTCGCGGTGATCGCCGAGATGCTGGGCATCCCGGAGGCCGACCGGGCCCCGCTGCGCCCCTGGTCGGCGGACATCTGCGGGATGTACGAACTGAACCCGTCGGAGGCGACGGCGGCCAGGGCCGTCAGGGCGTCGGTGGAGTTCTCGGACTACCTGCGCGACCTGATCGCCGAGCGCCGCAAGAACCCGGGCGACGACCTGGTCTCGGGCCTGATCGCCGCCCACGACGAGGACGACCGGCTGACCGAGCAGGAGATGATCTCCACCTGCGTGCTGCTGCTGAACGCGGGCCACGAGGCGACGGTGAACGCCACGGTCAACGGCTGGTGGGCACTGTTCCGCAACCCCGGCCAGCTGGCCGCCCTGCGCGCCGACCACTCCCTGATCCCCACGGCGATCGAGGAGCTGATGCGCTACGACACCCCGCTCCAGCTCTTCGAGCGCTGGGTGCTGGACGAGATCGAGATCGACGGCACGGTGATCCCGAGGGGCGCGGAGATCGCGATGCTGTTCGGCTCCGCCAACCACGATCCGGCGGTCTTCGCCGACCCGGCCCGCCTGGACCTGGCCCGCGCCGACAACCCGCACATCTCCTTCAGCGCCGGCATCCACTACTGCATCGGCGCGCCGCTGGCCCGTATCGAGCTGGCGGCCTCGATGGCGGCGCTGCTGGAGAAGGCGCCGACGCTGCGGCTCGCGGCGGAGCCGAAGAGGAAGCCGAACTTCGTCATCCGGGGGCTGGAGGGGCTGGCCGTGGACGTGGGGTGATCACCGTTCGGCCGATCGTGACCCTCGGCATGGGGCTCGGCACGGGGGAACTCGAGCAGTGCGCCGACCGGCGGGCCGTCAGGTCGTCATGTCCCTGCGCCGCAGCCCGGCCAGCCCCGCCGCGACCAGAGCCGCCGCGAGAGCCGTGAGGAGCAACACCGGGGGCCACTCCATGCCCCCGCCCGGCAGCTTCGGCAGATGCCCGAAGGGCGACAGGTCCAGCACCGCCCGCGGTACGTCCAGCGCCGGACCGACCCAGCCGATCAGCAGCACCGCGCCGGCCACCCCCCACGCCGCCGTCGCCGCCCGGGGCACCAGCCCGTACAGCAGGACCGCCACCCCGCCGGTCACCCACACCGCCGGGACCTGTGCCAGGCACGCCCCCAGGATCGGGCCCGCCTGCTCACCGTGGCCGAGGGCGAGACCCGCCCCCGCGAGCAGCATCAGCAGCACCGCCCCGCCGAACGCCACCGCCAGATGCCCGGCGGCCCACCGCAGCCGTCCGACCGCCCCCGCGAGGACCGGTTCGGCCCGCCCCGAGGTCTCCTCGCCGTGCAGCCGCAGCACCGACGCCACGACGTACAGGGCGGCCACCAGCCCGAGCATGCCGGTCGTCGCCGCGAGGAACGCGTCCGTCAGCCCGGACCGCCCGCCCGTCCGCTGGAGGATCTCCCGGGCGCTCTCGTTGGCCCCGACCAGATCGGCCGCCCCCTCGGCCATCCCGCCGTACACCAGTCCCGCGAGCAGGAATCCGATGCTCCACCCGAGCACACCGCCCCGCTGCAACCGCCAGGCCAGCGCCCCCGCGCCGCCCAGTCGGCCGGCGGCCGGTCCCGGACGGCCCGGCAGGAAGCTCATGCCGAGGTCCCGGCGCCCGGCGAGCGCGTACGCCACCGCCCCCTGCGCCAGCACCGCCCCCGCGAACAGCCCCAGCACCCACCACCGTTCACCGGCGAACGCCCGCAGGTTCTCCAGCCAGCCGATCGGCGACGCCCAGGTCAGCGGAGACGAGCCGTCGTCCGCAGCGGAGTCGCCCGCCGCCCGCAGCACGAACGCCGCCCCGAGCACCGCCGCCGTCAGCCCCCGCGCGAGCCGGGCGCTCTCCGTCAGCTGGGCCACGATCGCCGCCGTCGTCGCGAACACCATGCCCACGCCCGCGATCCCGAGCCCGAACGCGAGCGCGCCCGCCGCGCCCTGCCCGGCCAGTCCGGCCGTCACCAGCAGCGCCGGCACCCCGTTCGCGACGGCCGCCGCGAGCAGTGCCGCCGTCAGAGGGGCCCTGCGCCCGACCGCCCCGGACGCCACCAGTTCCTGACGGCCGCTCTCCTCCTCGTCCCTGGTGTGCCGTACGACGACCAGCAGAGCGGCCACCGCGGCCAGCGCCCCCGCGTACACCCCGACCCGCCAGGCGGTCAGCGCGCCGAGGGAGTCGCCGAAGACCGGGCCGACCATCGCGCGCAGGGAGGAGTTGGTGGCGATCCGGCCGACCAGGTCGGCGCGTTCGGCGGGAGTGCCGTACAGCCCCCTGAGCGTGTTCGGCATGGACAGCACCATCAGCGCGTTCACCGCGGCCCAGACCGGGATCATCACCCGGTCCCGGCGCAGTGCGAAGCGCAACAGGGTGCCGGTGCCCGCGAGCCGGCGTGAGCTCGCGGGCCGTACGGCGAAGGCGGCGGCGCTCATCGGACGGTCACCTCGCTCCCGGCGGCCTCGTCCCGGTAGTGCCGCAGGAAGAGTTCCTCCAGCGTCGGCGGGGTGGACGTCAGTGACCGCACGCCCGTCTCGCTCAGCGAGCGCAGCACGGCGTCCAGCTTGTCGGTGTCGACCTGGAGCCGGACCCTGCGCCCCTGCACGTCGAGGTCGTGCACGCCGGGCAGCCCGGCGAGCCCGTTCGGCGGACCGGCGAGTTCGGCGGTGACGCTGGTCCGGGTCAGGTGCCGCAGCTCGGCGAGCGAACCGCTCTCCACGGTCCGCCCCCTGCGGATGATGCTGACCCTGTCGCACAGCTCCTCCACCTCGCTGAGGATGTGCGAGGACAGCAGCACCGTCCGGCCGCGCTCCCGCTCCTCGGCGACACAGCGCCGGAAGACCTCCTCCATCAGCGGGTCGAGACCGGACGTCGGCTCGTCCAGGATCAGCAGGTCGACGTCGGAGGCGAACGCGGCCACCAGGGCCACCTTCTGCCGGTTGCCCTTGGAGTAGGTGCGGCCCTTCTTCGTCGGGTCCAGCTCGAACCGCTCGATCAGCTCGGCGCGGCGGGCGGGGTCCAGGCCTCCCGTCCGCCTCCCACCACCACCCCGCCCGACGCGCTTCGCGCGGCCCCCCTCCCGGAGCCTCCCGTACAGGTCGATGACCTCGCCGCCGGAGAGGTTGCGCCACAGCGTCACGTCACCGGGGACGTAGGCGATCCGGCGGTGGATCTCCACGGCGTCGGTCCAGGGGTCGCTGCCGAGCACCTGCGCGGCGCCGGAGTCGGCGCGCAGCAGGCCGAGCAGGACGCGGAGGGTGGTGGACTTGCCGGAGCCGTTGGGCCCGAGGAATCCGTGGACCTCGCCGGACCCGACGCTCAGGTCGAGCCCGTCCAGTGCGTGGGTCCGGCCGAACGACTTGTGCAGTCCGGACACGGTGATGGCCTGGGTCATGCTTCGGAACGTACGCTTCTTTCAGAAATTTGTGAAGTTAAGGAAGCGTATAAATCGCGGGCTAGACTTGATCGACGTGCCGCAGCAGTGCCTGAGCAGGGGAGATGAGCGGATCGTGACGGAGCCGAGCGGGAGGGCCCGGGACCCGGAGGCGGTCTCCCGGTTCGTGGAGCACTTCGCGGCCCAGCTGGTGGAGGCCGGGCTGCAGCGGATGCCCGCCCGGGTCTTCGCGGCCCTGCTCGCCTCCGACAAGGGGGTGCTGACCTCCGCCGAGCTGGGTGAACAGCTCAAGATCTCACCGGCCGCGGTCTCCGGCGCGGTGCGCTATCTGGCCCAGGTCCGCATGGTGTCGCGGGAGCGGGAGCCCGGATCGCGCCGGGAGCGGTACCGGGTGCACGGCGACCAGTGGTACGAGGCGCTCACCAATCGCGAGGCCGTCATCAAGCGCTGGGAGGACGCCCTGCGGGAGGGCGTGACCAGTCTGGGCGCCGACACCCCGGCGGGCCGCCGGCTGACGGAGACCCTGGCCTTCTTCGAGTTCGTCGACCGGGAGATCGTGGCGATGATGGAACGCTGGCGGGCGCACCGGGAGGAGCGGTTCGGACGGGGTGAGGGGTGAGGGGTGAGGGGTGATCGACGGGTTCGCTACCCCGCCGGCAGTACGAGCCCCCAGGCCGCCTCCCGCACCACCCACGTCCGGGTCCGCACCGGCCCCGACACGAGGGCGTCCGCCCGGTAGCGGAAGTGCGCGCCCGACACGGTCACCGTGCGGCCCTCGGCCCACAGCGGGGTCGCCTCCGCGCCCACCGACGCCGGCCGTACCTCCACCCGGGCCGTCCCGGCGACACCCGGCACGACCGAGACGCCCTCCACCGGCTGCCCCAGGTCGACGAGCATCTCCCCGTCGACCTCCACCCGCAGCCGTGCCGGACCCGCCTCGGGTACGGAGACGACGCCGGACGGCCGCGCCGGCACCAGGGTCCGCACGAGCGACCGGTACGTCCGCAGCCACGGATGCCCCGCCCCGTCGGCCGTCACCGCCCGCAGCGGCGTCACGCCCCCGACCGGCGGGATCCGCAGGGTGCCGAGCACCACCCCGTCGCTGTCGTCCACCAGCAGGTCCATCCGCCGCTCGGTCCCGTCCACCGCGGCCCGCGCCGCGGCCACCGTCCCCGTCGGCACCCCCAGCGACCGGGCGAGCGACAGCGCCGCACCGACCGGGACCAGCGACAGCGCGCAGCCGGCCAGCTCCCGCCGCCGGTGCAGCAGCCCCACCGCCCGCACCAGGGCCCGGTCGTCACCGATCACCACCGGCCGCCGCGACCCGCGCCGCACCAGTGCCCGGAGGAACTCCTCGGGCCCCTCGGGAAGACACACCTTCGTGCCCGCCGCACCCGCGCTGAGCACGTCCTTCGCGATCCGGACGGACTCGCCGTCCGTCCGGCGGGCGACCGGATCGATGACCACCAGGAGCTGATCGGATGTCGCGGAAGAGGTCCTGGAAGTCGCCACCTCGGCCCTGCCTCGCTTCCTCGGGTAGCATCGGTGTGCAAGAGCCCCTTGCGCTATTGCGCCAGGGGCTTCGTCTATTCCGGGGCACCCGGTCCGACGGTTGGCGGCCAACGGCGGTCGCGGTGCACGCGGCGGAGATCCTCCGTGTGCGCCCTCGACCTTGGACATGCCCCGCCCGGAAGGGGTGTACGCGCGTGCCCGCACTTGTGCTGCTCGGTGCTCAGTGGGGTGACGAAGGCAAGGGAAAGGCGACGGACCTGCTCGGTGGATCCGTCGACTACGTGGTGCGCTACCAGGGCGGCAACAACGCCGGCCACACGGTAGTCGTGGGCGATCAGAAGTACGCCCTCCACCTGCTCCCTTCCGGAATCCTGTCCCCCGGCTGCACGCCGGTCATCGGCAACGGCGTCGTCGTCGACCCGTCGGTCCTGCTCTCCGAGCTGAGTGGGCTGAACGAGCGAGGCGTCGACACGTCCAAGCTCCTGATCAGCGGCAACGCTCACATCATCACGCCGTACAACGTGACGGTGGACAAGGTGACCGAGCGCTTCCTCGGCAAGCGCAAGATCGGGACCACCGGCCGGGGCATCGGCCCGACCTACGCCGACAAGATCAACCGTGTCGGCATCCGCGTCCAGGACCTGTACGACGAGTCGATCCTCACGCAGAAGGTCGAAGCCGCCCTCGACGTCAAGAACCAGATGCTGACCAAGCTCTACAACCGGCGCGCGATCGCCGTGGAGCAGGTGGTCGAGGAACTGCTGGGCTACGCGGACAAGTTGGCCCCGTACGTCGCCGACACGGTGCTCGTCCTGAACCAGGCGCTGGAGCAGGACAAGGTGGTCCTCTTCGAGGGCGGTCAGGGCACGCTGCTGGACATCGACCACGGCACGTACCCCTTCGTCACCTCGTCGAACCCGACCGCGGGCGGCGCCTGCACCGGCGCCGGCGTGGGCCCGACGAAGATCAGCCGGGTGATCGGCATCCTGAAGGCGTACACCACCCGCGTGGGCGCGGGCCCGTTCCCGACGGAGCTGTTCGACGAGGACGGCGAGGCGCTGCGCCGCATCGGCGGCGAGCGCGGCGTGACCACCGGCCGCGACCGTCGCTGCGGCTGGTTCGACGCGGTCATCGCCCGCTACGCCACCCGCGTGAACGGCCTGACCGACTTCTTCCTCACCAAGCTCGACGTCCTGACCGGCTGGGAGCAGATCCCGGTCTGCGTGGCGTACGAGATCGACGGCAGGCGCGTCGAGGAACTGCCGTACTCGCAGTCCGACTTCCACCACGCGAAGCCGGTCTACGAGACGCTGCCGGGCTGGTCCGAGGACATCACCGGGGCGAAGTCCTTCTCCGACCTGCCGAAGAACGCCCAGGACTACGTCAGGGCGCTGGAGGAGATGTCCGGCGCCCCGATCTCCGCGATCGGCGTGGGCCCGGGCCGCGACGAGACGATCGAGATCAACTCGTTCCTCTGAGTTCTCCCTCCCGGGGACCCGGAGATCTGATGGGACGGCCGGTGCGGTGACCCCGGCCGGCCGTCCCACCAGGGAGGCGACCACCGCGTCCGTCATGAGGAAGCGGAATGCGGCCGAGATCCCGGGTGGCCGACGTCCGGTCCCTGCGCGGCGAGAGGAGCCGCTTTCCGGAGCGGGCCTCCGCCGCCCTGCCGGCCGCCGGCGGCTCGGCGGGCCCGTCGTGCTCGAGCGGCGTCAGGCACAGGACCGGCGTCGAGTCGTCGAGCGCCCTGGACCCGTCCTGGGCCATGGCGACCTGTCCGGGGCCGACGTCGTCAACGGCTCATCGGTCGTCATCCTTACGCATGCCGCGAGATGCGCGATTTTGTCGGGAGCCGGCCCAGTAGAAGAGTGGCCACGGCGCGACGATGAAAATGACACAGAGAGCGAATGTGGGACCGTAACCCGTATGGAAGGAAACCCAAGCCACCCATGCGATGAGGGCCGACAGCGCGACTGCGACGAGCCATAATATGACTCTGGATATGAGATGGCCTAAGTGAATGCGGGATCCGGGCATTCTCTCCTCGCCCGGGGTCGCGGATTCCGTCATATCGTCTTCATGGTTTGACACACCGTCAAGCTACCGGCTCCCGTCAGGCCGGACGTCCACCACCTGGGTGATCTCCATCACCTCGATGTGATGCTCGGAAGGCTCGGACGGCGTTCCGAATAAACTCCCGGCCGGGTTTGTGGAATGCGACCTCCTCTACGTCACCGGGCTGAGGAAAAAGACCAAGGGGGCGATATCCTCAGGGGGCGGATGTCGGCGTAAACGCCACCGAAAAGGCTCCGTCACCGGCAGGGGGATCGACTGGCCGCGCTGAACGCGATCCCCCGGCGTGGCCAACTGCCGGATGTTTCCAGGAAGGACACGGTCCCGGCTGCTGGAGACCGCCCGGCCGGGCGCTGACCGGGTGCCGCCGGGTGGAGACGGAGCCGGACGAGCCGGGGAGGCGAGTCCGGACGGGCGATCTCCCCGCGGCTTCGGAACGGTGCAGACGGCCGAGGCGATGACCGATCGGTACACCTCGATGTGCCGGACCACTCGATCATTCCGCAGTGCTGCTTCTCCCTGAACGGCAGGGTGAAACAGGCATATCCTGACATTCGGTGCGTGCATCGACGCGGAAGAGGGTGAGTGCGATGCGCGTGATGCTCAAGGCGACGCTGGACACCGAGAAGGCGAACGAACTGCTCCGCAGCGGGAAGATGTCCGGGCAGGTCAAGGAGATCCTCGACCGGCTGCAGCCGGAAGCGGCCTACTTCGGTCCGCTGGGCGGGCGGCGGACGATGGTGCTGGTCCTCCACATGCAGGACAGCTCGGAGGTGCCCCCGGTGGGCGAACCGTTCTTCACCCACATGAACGCCGAGGTGGAGATGTGCTCCGTCATGAACGCGGAGGACCTCCGGAAGGGCCTCTCGCAGCTGGGCTGACCGCTGCCGTCAGCTGAACACGATCATCGATCCCTGTGCCAGGCTCCGCGTCGCCGCCGCGTGCAGGCCCAGCCACACATGACGCTCGCGGGCGAAGGGGCTCGGGTCGTACGGCGCGGGGACGGCCGGCTCCTCCAGCTCGGTGGGGCCGAGCGGGGGCTCGGGGGCCGCCGGGGGGTTCGCCGGGTCGATGCCGATGGACGGGGCGACGACCTGCAGTTCCCGCAGCAGGGCGTGGGAGGAGCCCAGCGGGCCGCCGCCCGCGAGGAGTGCGTCGCTGGAGAGCGGCCGCGGGAAGTCGACGGGGACGTAGGCGCCCGCGTGGTCGTAGTGCCAGACCAGGTGCGAATGCTGCGCCGTGGTCTCGAACATCTCCAGCAACTGCTCGTAGTCGCCGCCCAGTTCGTCCACCGGTGTGACCGGCAGCCCGCACACCTGGAGCAGGTACACCCGCCGCAGGAAGTGCAGCGCGTCGTAGTCGAAACCCGCGACCGGGGCCACCTCGCCGGACAGTCCCGGCATGTACTGGTACACCGGCACCGGTGGCAGGCCCGCCTCGGCGAGCACCGTGTTGTACTGCGCGAGTTCCTCGGCGAACGGATTGTCGGGTGTGTGGCACAGCACGTCGACGAGCGGCACCAGCCACAGGTCACAGGCCAAAGAGAGCTCCTCACACAGCACGGTCGTCGGGACGGTGGTCGTGGTCAGGGAAGGGTATCGGCGCCCGGCACGGGCGGCTCCCCCCGTGCAGGTCCCTTACCCATCCCGCCGCCCGTCAGCCCCTCGACGAGGGAGAGCGCGTGCGCGTTGTACGACTGGACGATCGCGCGGGCGGAATCGGTGTCACGGCTTGCCAGCGCGTCGACCAGATCGGTGTGTCCGGACCACAGGCGCCCCCGCAGATCGGGCAGCTGCCGCAGATACTGCACCACACACACCCATGTCCGGACGCGGAGCCGGTGCAGGAAATCGGTGAGGTACGGGTTGCCGAAGACGGAGCCGAGTTCGCGCCAGAAGCGCAGGTCGTAGCCGATCAGCACGGTGAGTTCGCCGGCCAGGGCGGCGCGCTGCGCCTCCTCGCCGCGCCGGCGCACCCCGGCGAGGACGGCGGCGACCCGGGGCTCGTCCGGCCGACGGTGGGCCATGGGGCCGTCGGTCACCGCGCGGAACATCCCGTCGGTCACCAGGCAGCGGGCCTCCATCATGCCGCGGAAGTCGTCGACGGAGTACTCGTGCACCCGGAAACCCCGGTGCTGGTCGGCGTCGAGCAGTCCCTGTGCCGACAGGTCGACCAGTGCCTCACGGACGGGGGTCGCGGACACGCCGTACTGGTCGGCGATCTCCTTGACGGTGAACTCCTGCCCCGTCTGGAGCCGCCCGGCCAGCACCTCGTCACGGAGCGCGTCGGCGATCTGCTGCCGGAGGGTGCTGCGGGTCACGGAGCCGCTGATGCCGGGCATGGTCCGGACGTCTCCCTCGTCGCGTTCGAGTGGCGTGCTCGCACATGTCTGCGAGCACGCCACTTTACGCGGTCGGGTGGGGCGCGGGGCGTTCGAATGCGGGCGGGGGAGAGCCCCTCCAGGCGCCCGTTCCGCCCTGGTGACACCGCCCTCCCGGGCGGTTACTCCGTGTAGTCGTCGGCCACCGAGAGGGCCGCGTCCAGCGCCGCGATGCCTTCCTTCAGCTCCGCCTCGCTCGCGTTGCACGGCGGCACCACATGCGTCCGGTTCATGTTCACGAAGGGCCAGATCCCGCCCTCCTTCGCGGCGGCGGCGAAGGCCGCCATCGGGGCGTTCTCCGCACCGGCCGCGTTGTACGGCACCAGCGGCTCCCGGGTCTCCCGGTTCCGCACCAGTTCCAGCGCCCAGAACATGCCGACGCCGCGGACCTCGCCCACGCAGGGGTGCCGCTCCGCCAGCTGCCGCAGCCCGGGGCCGACGACGGAGGCGCCGAGCGCCGCCGCGTTCTCGACGACGCCTTCCCGCGCCATCACGTCGATCGTCGCGACGGCGGCGGCGCAGGCCAGCGGGTGGCCCGAGTAGGTCAGCCCGCCCGGGTAGGGCCGCTTGGCGAACGTCTCGGCGATCGCCCCGGAGATGGCGACACCGCCCAGCGGGACGTACCCGGAGTTGACGCCCTTCGCGAAGGTCATCAGGTCCGGTACGACGTCGTACAGGTCCGCCGCGAACCACTCCCCGGTCCGCCCGAACCCGGCCATGACCTCGTCCAGGACGAAGACGATCCCGTACTCGTCGCACAGCTCCCGCACGCCCGCGAGATAGCCGGGCGGCGGCGGCATGATCCCGGCCGTGCCCGGGATCGTCTCCAGGACGATCGCGGCGACGGTCGAGGGCCCCTCGAAGGCGATCGTCGTCTCCAGGTGCTCCAGCGCCCGCGCGCACTCCTGCTCCTCGGTCTCGGCGTAGAAGCGGGAGCGGTACAGGAACGGCGCCCAGAAGTGCACGACCCCGGCCGTGCCGCTGTCGGAGGCCCAGCGGCGCGGGTCGCCGGTGATGTTCACGGCCTGCTGGGTGCCGCCGTGGTACGAGCGGTAGGCGGAGAGCACCTTGGGCCGCCCGGTGTGCAACCGCGCCATGCGGACGGCGTGCTCCACGGCGTCGGCGCCGCCGTTGGTGAAGAAGATCCTGTCCAGGTCGCCCGGCGTCCGCTCGGCGATCAGCCGCGCCGCCTCGGAGCGCGCCTCGACGGCGAACGCGGGTGCGAACGTCGTCATCCGCGCCGCCTGCTCCTGGATCGCGGCGACGACCCTCGGGTGCTGGTAGCCGATGTTGGTGAAGACGAGTCCGCTGGTGAAGTCGAGGTAGCGCCGGCCCTCGTAGTCCCAGAAGCAGGACCCCTCCGCCCGGGCGACGGCGAGCGGGTCGATGAGTTCCTGCGCGGACCAGGAGTGGAACACGTGAGCGCGGTCGGCGGCCTTGACCGCGGCGCCGGCCTCGGGGTCGGGGTGAGGGGTCATGCCGCCGAGCGTAGGCGCGGGCGGCGGGTCCGCGACACGGGCGGCCTGTCTGCGGACGCCTGCATTCCGCGACACGTTGTCGACCGCCGCCGTCCGGGGGACCGACCTCTCGTGACAGCATGCCGAACGCATGACAGCACACTGTCACGAGAGTCCGGCCCGCTCACCCGGGGGAGCGGTCATGACGCGCGAGCCCGTCCACCTCGCCTCCACCTCGCCTCCACCTCGCCGTGCAGCACACGCCGGCCGACGGGCGGACCGGCGACGCCCGGTGCCGGCTGTCAGGCGCTGGAACATCTGTCCGAGGTGTTTCGACGTGCTCGGCCCGCCTGTTACGGAACCGTAGACAACGCCCAGCTCGCCCGGTCCCCGCCCCGCACTATCCTCGATCCGTTGCTCACTGCGGGGGAAGGCGGCGCAACGATGGACAGGATCGGGGCCGGGGATCCACTGGGGGTTCCCCCGGGCGGTCGGCACGGGGGACGCATCGGGTCCTACCGGCTGCTGGCGAGTCTCGGAGCCGGCGGCATGGGGCAGGTCTACCTCGCCCGCTCCGACCGCGGACGCACCGTGGCCGTGAAACTGGTGCGCGAGGAGCTGGCCCGGCAGGAGGAGTTCCGGGCGCGCTTCCGCCAGGAGGTGCAGGCCGCGCGGCAGGTCGGCGGCGACTGGACGGCGCCGGTGCTGGACGCGGACACCGAGGCCCCCGTGCCCTGGGTGGCCACCGGCTACGTCGCCGGGCCCAGCCTCCAGCAGGTGGTCGGGCACGACCACGGGGCGCTGCCCGAGCGCTCGGTGCGCATCCTCGCCGCCGGTCTCGCGCACGCGCTGAAGGACATCCACGCCGCCGGGATCATCCACCGGGACCTCAAGCCGTCCAACGTGCTCGTCACCATCGACGGGCCGCGCGTCATCGACTTCGGGATCGCGCGGGCGCTGGAGACGGTGACCGACGGCGGGCTCACCCGCACCGGCGCGCTCGTCGGCTCGCCCGGTTTCATGGCGCCCGAGCAGGTGCGCGGCGACCGCATCACGCCCGCCTGCGACGTGTTCTGCCTCGGCTCGGTGCTGGCCTACGCCGCCACCGGCACCCTCCCCTTCGGCACCGCCGACAGCGGGGTGCACGCCCTGATGTTCCGCATCGCCCAGGAGGACCCCGACCTGGACGGTGTGCCCGAGGGCATCGCCGACCTCGTACGCGACTGTCTGCGCAAGGACCCGGCCGCGCGGCCCACGCTCGACCAGGTGCTCCAGCGCACCGGCGCGGAGGACACCGTCGCCGGCGGACGCTCCCGCGACCCCTGGCTGCCGGGCGCCCTGGTGGCCCAACTCGGCCGTCACGCGGTGCGGTTGCTCGACGCGGAGGATCCGGAGACACCGCAGCGGCCCACGCCCACCGCGGCGTCACCGGCCCCCGCGGCCCCGGCACCGGACGCGGCCGGCCGCGTACCCCCCGCCGCGCTGCCCGCCGCCCCTCCCGAACACGCCCGGGCCACCGACGACGCCGCCGTGCCGCCACCGCCCGCGGCACCCCCGGGCGCCGCACCCGTCCCGCCCCCGCCGGGCCGGCCCGGCGTGAACCACCTGCCCACCCTGGTCACCGGCCCGAACACCCCCGCCCCGCCCCCCGCTCCGGCCCCCGGCCCGTACGGACACCCCCAGCAGCCCGCGTACGGCTACCCGTACCACGGCTACCACGCGGGGCGGACGCCGCCGTACGGACCGCCGCCGTACGGGCCGAACCCGCCGTACGCGACGGCGCCCGAACCGCGCAGGGACGGCCGTTCCACCGCCCTGCTCGTGGTGATCGCGCTGGTCGTCGCGCTCGCCGCCGGCGGCACCGTGTACGCCCTGATGAGCGGCGGTGACCGCGGCGACCGCGCCGGGGACGACCCCACCACGTCCCCGTCCTCCAGCGGCGCGCCGCAGAGCACCGGCCCCGTCACGCCCGACGCCGGACAGCCGGACCGGACGGGGCAGCCGGACACCTCCGCGCCCGCGGACGGGACGATCCCGGCGGACTACCTGGGCAGCTGGTCCACCACCATCGACAACGCGAGCGGCGTGCACAGCCGCCGGCTGACCGTCCAGCAGGGCGAGGTCGGCGACACGGTCATGTCCCTCGTCGCCGACGGGCCCGCCGGGAACGGCACCTACCACTGCGTCTTCGAGGCCCGCCTCACCGCCGCCCCGGACGCCGCGGGGCGGCTGGAGATCGGCCCCTCCTCGGTGACGGTCGGACAGCCGCGCAGCGCCTGCACCCCGGGCTCCGCCAGCGAGATCACCCTGCTGCCCGACGGGTCCCTGCAGCGCGTCAACACCGGCAACGGCGAACAGCTCACCTACACGCGGGACTGACCGCCGCCTCGCCGCCAAGTGCCGCTGCGGACGCGGAGGTCGAACGTCCGGCGAACACCGGTGAACTTCCCCGGACGGATCTCGCCGCCGTCTTCGCGCGGCCGTACGGCGGCCACCCGGTCCGGACGTGCGGGCAGGTGCGGGGGCGGGCACACCCCGGACGAGAAGGCCCCGCTGTTCAGCCGGGCGGCACGGCCGATCACCATCGCGCTCACCCTGTGCGTGGTGGCGCTCGCGGTGATCGTCGTGGTCCAGGACGACAGCCCGCCCCCATCGGCTGCGGGGGCGGCAGCCTCACCCTCACCGGATCGACGGCGTTCGCCCCGGTGCTGCGGGAGGTCGCGGAGAAGTACGAGCGGGACTGCGAGGAGGAACGTGATCCGCACCCACGGCCACCTGCCGTGCTGGACCCCCAAAGGGCTGGAGCTGCGCGCGCGGGACAGCCCGTGACGCCCCGGCTCACCCCGGCTCACCTCGGCTCCGGGGGACGCTGCCGCGGCATGTTCGGGCGGGCCTGCCCCGGCGGGGAGGGGAAGCGGCCGTGCGGCACGGAACCCTCCGGACGCCCGCCGCCCGCCACCGCCGTCTGCACGCCCAGCGGCGTGCCCCCGCTGCGGAACTCCACCATCCAGTCGGCGGTCTCGACCCGCACCAGCTCCGCCACGTCCTCCGAGAACCGGCGCAGCACGGCCAGGCACCGCTCGGCCGCCTCGCTCGCCGTGCCCTCCGCCGGGCCCAGCACCTCGCGCACGCACTCCGACGCCCAGTCGAACTGGAACGCCTGGAGCCGCCGCTGCACGGCCTGCGCCGTCGCCATGTCCCGCATCCAGCCGGACGTCATCCCGAAGAACCGGTCGCCGGCCACACAGGCCAACCCGAGGAGCAGCGACAGGTACCCCCAGGGCGCGGCCCCGCCGGCCGCCCCGGTCAGATCGAGCAGCGGGAGCGCCGCCCCCGTCAGCGCGCCCCCGGCCGCCCCGGCGCGCAGCGCCCAGGCGCACCGCCGCTTCCACACCCGGTCCGCGAGGTACCAGGCGGCCGCGTCGAGCGCCCCGCGCTCGACCCACCGGTACAGCTCGTCCAGCCGGACCGCGGGCTCGCCCCAGTCCCCGGTCGGGAACTCCCGCCCGGCCGCATCGCCCGGCCGCAGCCCCGCCGCCCCCTCGCCCCGCCCGTCGTGTGGCCGCCCCTCGGGCTGCTTCTCCGGCTGACCCACCCGGTATCTCCCTACTGAACCGACCCCTGCCGACCCCGCGTACCGTCCGTGCATGCAGTGTGACGCCACGTACTCGTGCGCCCGACCCTTCCTACCGCCCAATGGGTGGCGGCGCCGGGGGTTCGGGTTCTTTTTCGCCCGGATGACGGCCGTGATCAGGTATAGGGACCCCACCGTGACTCACTCGAAAGAGTGCTGGGGCGACGGCCGCCCCGACCACGTAGGCTCGTGCCGAACGGGAAAACCGACCAAGGAGCTGAATCGTGATCCCCGGTGGTGGCCAGCCCAACATGCAGCAGCTGCTCCAGCAGGCCCAGAAGATGCAGCAGGACCTGGCCGAGGCGCAGGAGGAACTGGCGCGCACGGAGGTCGACGGCCAGGCGGGCGGGGGCCTGGTGCGGGCCACCGTCACCGGGGCCGGCGAGCTGCGGGCCCTGACGATCGACCCGAAGGCGGTGGACCCGGAGGACACCGAGACCCTCGCCGACCTGGTCGTCGCGGCGGTCCAGGCGGCCAACGAGAACGCCCGGAACCTCCAGCAGCAGAAGCTCGGCCCGCTCGCCCAGGGCCTGGGCGGCGGCGGCATCCCCGGTCTGCCCTTCTAAGACCGGCCGCGGACCTCTACGGTACGTACTGAAGGAACACCAGGAAGGACGGCAGTCCGTTGTACGAAGGCGTGGTCCAGGACCTCATCGACGAGTTGGGGCGGCTGCCCGGCGTCGGTCCCAAGAGCGCGCAGCGGATCGCCTTCCACATCCTCCAGGCGGAACCGACGGACGTACGCCGCCTCGCGCACGCGCTCATGGAGGTCAAGGCGAAGGTCCGTTTCTGCGCGACCTGCGGCAACGTCGCGCAGGAGGAGCGGTGCAACATCTGCCGCGACGCCCGCCGCGACCTCGCGGTCATCTGTGTCGTGGAGGAGCCCAAGGACGTGGTGGCCATCGAGCGCACCCGGGAGTTTCGGGGCCGTTACCACGTCCTCGGCGGCGCCATCAGCCCCATCGACGGGGTGGGCCCCGACGACCTGCGCATCAGGGAACTCCTGGCCCGGCTGGCCGACGGCACGGTCACGGAACTCATCCTGGCCACGGACCCCAATCTCGAAGGCGAGGCCACGGCGACGTACCTCGCCCGCATGATCAAGCCCATGGGCCTGAAGGTCACCCGCCTGGCCAGCGGCCTCCCAGTGGGTGGCGACCTGGAATACGCGGACGAGGTGACCCTCGGCCGCGCCTTCGAGGGGAGACGACTCCTAGATGTCTGACGCCACGCTGCACGCGACCGAACAGAACCCGGACGACTTCGCGGTCCAGATCGCGGACCAGATCGAGAGCTTCCTGGTCGCCGTGACCGAGGTCGCCAAGGGCGACGAGCCGGACTCGGCGGTCCCCTTCCTCCTCCTGGAGGTCTCCCAGCTGCTGCTGGCCGGCGGCCGGCTGGGCGCCCACGCGGACATCCTCCCCGACGAGCGCTACGAGCCCGACATGGGCCCGGAGGCCGACGTGGACGACCTGCGCGAGAACCTCGCCCGCCTGCTGGACCCGATCGACGTCTACTCCGAGGTCTTCGACCCCTACGAGCCCCGCAAGGCGCCCGTCCCGGCCCGCATCTCCGACGACCTCACCGACGTCATCGCCGACCTCCGGCACGGCATGGCCCACTACCGCGCGGGCCGCACCACGGAGGCTCTGTGGTGGTGGCAGTTCTCCTACTTCTCCAACTGGGGCTCCATCGCGTCCGCGGCCCTGCGGGCGTTGCAGTCGGTGGTCGCCCACGTCCGCCTGAACCAGCCCCTGGCCGAGCTGGACGGCCTCGACACCGACCAGGGCATGGGCGACGACACCCTGGAGTTCGAGGCGGGCCAGGTCATGGCGGTGGAGATCGGCGAACCGCTGGGGATGCGCCCGGTGCAGTAGTGCGCACCGCACCGGCGCGCCCCGGGCGGCGAGCGGTGGACCGGCGGCCGCCCTCGCCGAGGGGCGGCCGCCGGTCGTTCAGGCGTAGTTGTTGACGCTGACCGGCCGTGTCCCGGTGTACGGCGTCCAGCCCTGCAGGGTGGCGGGGATGCCCACCCGCGAGTTGCAGTCGATCACCTGGAAGTGCAGGTGCGGTCCGGTCGACGCGCCCGTGCTGCCCGACCAGCCGACGACCCGGCCCTGCGGGACCCACGTACCGGGGTTGTACAGCGCCCGGTTCAGGTGCGCGTAGTGGGTGCACGTGCCGTTGGAGTGGCGGATGATCACCTCGATGCCGTTCTGCCAGTAGGGGGACCAGCCGGAGACGATGATCGTGCCCCCCTGCGAGGCGGAGACCTCGTAGTCCGCGGGAAGCCCGAAGTCCCAGGCGTACTCGTTGTACGGGCCGGTGTGCGAGTACGTGCCCTCCGGGCCCTGGGTGACCAGGTAGGACTCGCCGGCCGGGTAGGGCAGCTCGTAGTAGTGGTCCGCGGCCGCGGCCGGGGAAGCACCGGACAGCGTGATCGCCGCGGACGCCAGCAAAGCGCCCGTCACCGCGGCGAGCCGACGGCGGGCCCTTCTCGTTCTCGTCACCACACACTCCTTCGGGAGGACGTCTGAGGGCTCCATGTTCATGCGCACGTCAGAAAGTGGAGGGAGTGCTGCCGCAAGAGGCGGGCGGGGATTGGCGGACCGGCCGGTGGGGCAGGTGCCGGCGCACGGCCTGTGACGCGGATCGCTTTTCCGAGTGGGCGGAGTCGGGCCTGGGCATGAGCCCCCTGCGCGAGCGGCCGGGCATCTCATCATGCGGTATTGCGGAGGGGATTTTCGGACGCTCGATAGACTGAGCCGACCGCGGCGCACACATGTGTGTGCGGACTGTGGAAAACGACGGACTGAGCGAGGAGCGCACGTGGGCCTTGTCGTGCAGAAGTACGGAGGCTCCTCCGTAGCCGATGCCGAGGGCATCAAGCGCGTCGCCAAGCGGATCGTGGAAGCCAAGAAGAACGGCCACCAGGTGGTCGCCGTGGTTTCCGCGATGGGCGACACGACGGACGAGCTGATCGATCTCGCCGAGCAGGTTTCCCCGATCCCTGCCGGGCGCGAGCTCGACATGCTGCTGACCGCCGGAGAGCGGATCTCCATGGCCCTGCTGGCCATGGCGATCAAAAACCTGGGGCACAACGCCCAGAGCTTCACCGGCAGCCAGGCGGGTGTCATCACCGACTCGGTCCACAACAAAGCCCGCATCATCGATGTCACGCCGGGCCGGATCAAGGCCTCGGTGGACGGGGGCAACATCGCCATCGTCGCCGGTTTCCAGGGCGTCAGCCAGGACACCAAGGACATCACCACGCTCGGCCGCGGCGGCTCCGACACCACCGCCGTCGCCCTCGCCGCCGCGCTCGACGCCGAGGTGTGCGAGATCTACACGGACGTGGACGGTGTCTTCACCGCCGACCCGCGCGTGGTGAAGAAGGCCCGGAAGATCGACCGGATCGGGTTCGAGGACATGCTCGAACTGGCGGCCTCCGGATCCAAGGTGCTGCTCCACCGCTGCGTGGAGTACGCCCGCCGGTACAACATCCCGATCCACGTCCGCTCGTCCTTCAGCGGACTGCAGGGCACGTGGGTCAGCAGCGAGCCGATCGAGCAAGGGGACAAGCAGGTGGAGCAGGCTCTCATCTCCGGTGTCGCACACGACACCTCCGAGGCCAAGGTCACGGTCGTCGGTGTACCGGACAAGCCCGGCGAGGCCGCCGCGATCTTCCGCACGATCGCCGACGCCGAGATCAACATCGACATGGTCGTGCAGAACGTGTCCGCCGCCTCCACCGGCCTGACGGACATCTCCTTCACCCTGCCGAAGACCGAGGGCCGCAAGGCCATCGACGCGCTGGAGAAGAACAAGGGCGCCATCGGCTTCGACTCCCTGCGCTACGACGACCAGATCGGCAAGATCTCGCTGGTCGGCGCCGGTATGAAGACCAACCCGGGCGTCACCGCCGACTTCTTCACGGCGCTCAGCGACGCCGGTGTGAACATCGAGCTGATCTCGACCTCCGAGATCCGCATCTCGGTCGTCACCCGCAAGGACGACGTGCCGGAGGCCGTGCGCGCCGTGCACTCCGCCTTCGGCCTGGACTCCGACAGCGACGAGGCCGTGGTCTACGGGGGCACCGGCCGCTGATGCCCGAAGCCGAGGGACCCGGGCGCTCCGGGCGGCCGACGCTCGCGGTCGTGGGAGCGACCGGGGCCGTCGGCACGGTCATGCTCCAGATCCTGTCCCAGCGGGCGGACGTCTGGGGCGAGATCCGGCTGATCGCCTCCCCGCGCTCGCACGGCCGCAAGCTGGCCGTGCGCGGCGAGGAGGTGGAGGTCGTCGCGCTCACCGAGGAGGCCTTCCACGGGGTCGACGTCGCGATGTTCGACGTGCCCGACGAGGTCGCCGCGCGGTGGGCGCCCGTCGCCGCCGCGTGCGGCGCGGTGGTGGTCGACAACTCCGGCGCGTTCCGCATGGACCCGGACGTGCCGCTGGTGGTCCCGGAGGTCAACCCGCACGCCGTACGCAGGCGTCCGCGCGGGATCGTCGCCAACCCGAACTGCACCACCTTGTCGATGATCGTCGCGCTGGGCGCGCTGCACGCCGAGTTCGGCCTGCGCGAACTGGTCGTCTCCTCGTACCAGGCGGTCAGCGGCGCCGGGCACGCGGGCGTGCGCACCCTGCGCGAGCAGCTGTCCCTGGTGGCCGGCACGGAGCTGGGGACCACCCCCGGTGACGTGCGGCGGGCCGTGGGGGACAACACCGGGCCGTTCCCGGAGCCGGTCGCGCTGAACGTCGTACCGTGGGCCGGATCGCTGCGGGAGGACGGCTGGTCCTCGGAGGAGATGAAGATCCGCGACGAGTCCCGCAAGATCCTCGGCCTGTCCGCGCTGCCGGTGGCGGTCACCTGCGTACGGGTCCCGGTGGTCACCACCCACTCCCTCACCGTGCACGCCCGCTTCGAGGGCGAGGTCACCGTCGACAAGGCGCGTGAGATCCTCGCCACCGCCCCCGGAGTGGTGCTGTTCGACAATCCGGCCGCCGGGGAGTTCCCCACGCCCGCCGACGTCGTCGGCACCGATCCGACGTGGGTGGGACGGGTACGGCGGGCGCTGGACGATCCGACGGCGCTGGAGCTCTTCGTGTGCGGGGACAACCTGCGCAAGGGGGCGGCGCTCAACACCACGCAGATCGCCGAGCTGGTGGCCGCCGAGTCCTCCCACTGGTCCCGACCAGGAGAAAGTCCTGGATCACAGAGGATTCGTTTGTAGGATCTCGGTAAGTCCGTGGGCCGGATGTCCGGTACGGATCACCGGACCGGCATGTCCGGCAGTCGAGTCGAGGATGTACTCCCCGTCCTCCGCAACCACGCGGAGGGCGGGGAGCGTCTTTGCGGTCACCCTTTCCGGGGCGCGTGGGGACGCGCTTTCCGGGCGTGGGGACGTCTGGAACCGGGCGTGGGGACGCCCGTTCACATGGGACACAGGGGAAGAGCGGGATGTATGAGGGCATTCGAAGTGCTGTCCGGGGCGCCGCCTGACGCGGACGGACGGCCGGCGGCGCGGGCCGCCGTAAAAGTGACACCCGGCACGTACAACCCTTACGGGGGGAAGCGTGTCCAACTGGCGTGGCAGAGGTTCTCGACTTCACAGCGCCCCGTGGCACGGCCCTACGGCCGCCCCGCCAGGCACTCCGACCCCGCAGGGCCGGTGCGTCCGGTGGCATGCCGGTGATCGCGCCCATGCCCGCTGCGCGCCCCGCCCGCATCCCCGGTCAGCGTGACGGCGCCGACGAGGCCGTGGCCGCCGGCACCACCGTCGACCACCTCACCGAGACCTACCGCGCGCACTACCGCTCGCTGCTGGGCCTCGCGGCGCTCCTCCTCGACGACACCGCCTCCTGCGAGGACGTCGTCCAGGAGGCGTTCATCCGCGTCCACTCCGCCCGCAAGCGCGTCCGGGACCCGGAGAAGACCCTGGCGTACCTGCGCCAGACGGTCGTCAACCTCTCCCGCTCCGCACTGCGCCGCCGCATCCTCGGCCTGAAGCTGCTCTCCAAGCCCATGCCGGACATGGCGAGCGCGGAGGAAGGCGCCTACGACCAGCTGGAACGCGACTCCCTGATCAAGGCGATGAAAGGGCTCCAGCGCCGGCAGCGCGAGGTGCTGGTGCTGCGCTACTTCGCGGACATGACCGAGGCCCAGGTCGCCGAGACGCTCGGCATCTCCCTGGGCTCGGTGAAGGCGTACGGCTCGCGCGGTATCGCCGCGCTGCGGCTGGCCATGGAGGCGCCGGCATGAGCGACGGCAAGGACGCGCGGCCCTCGGACGAGGAGCGCGAGCCGGAGGGTTCGCGTCCGTCCGACGCCGCGCGGGAGTCCCGGAACGTGCCCGAGCCGGACTCCGGGCCGGAGGGACCGGCACGGCTGCGCGCGCTCGTGATGCCGCACGAGCAGAAGCCGAAGCACACGCACACGGGGAACGGAACTGTGAACGACGGCCTGGACGAACGGAGCCACGAGGGGCTCGACCCGGACGAGCTGGAACTGCGCACCCTGCTGCACCGAGCGGTGCGGGAGGTGGAGCCGGGCGACGGCACACTGGACTATCTGCGCCGGGCCGTCCCCGCCCGCCGGGCGCGCAGGCGCCAGGCGCTCGTCGGCGCGGCCGCCGCGGCCCTGTTCCTCGGCACGGCGGTGCCCGCCGTGGTCCACGTCTCCCACACCACCGGCTCCGAGGCCAGCCCCTCCGCCGTCGGCCACGCCTCGCAGGCGCAGGGCGGCACCGGCGAGGGCAAGGACGGGGGCGGCGGGGAGAGCGCCACGGGCGGCTCCTCGGACAGGGTCGAGAGCAGCGACAAGGACGACAAGAAGGACGAGGACAAGGACGACGGCGCGAGCACCGGCTCGAGTACGGGTACGGCCGAGGGCGCCGCTCCCTCGGCCGGCACCTCCTCCGGACTGCCCGCCTGCACCGCCGCCCAGCTCGGCCCGGCGTCCGTGACCAGCTCCGCCCCCGACTCCACGGGCGCGGTCTACGGCTCCTTCCGGGTTACCAACGTCTCCACCGCCACCTGCACCGTCGACGGCCCCGGGTTCGTGAACGCGACGGCGCAGGGCGCGGCCGACGCCACCAGGGTGGGCTCGGCGCGGCACGTGGCGGGCGACGCGGCGGCCGGCCTGCCCGACCCCTCCCTGGAGATGGCGCAGCTGGGCCTCAAGCCGGGGACGTCGTACGAGGTGAGGTTCGCCTGGGTGCCCTCCGACACCTGTCCCGCCCCGGGCGGGGAGACGGACGGCGGCACCGGGGAGCCCTCACCCGACCCGACACCCACCGCCCCCCCGACGACGACGAACGGCGCGGACGCCGGCCCCGACAGCGGTACGACGGCCCAGCTGGTCCTGGAGGACGGCGCGGCCGACGGCAGCGTGGCGGTGACGTACACGGCGTCGACGGGGTCGGGCTCGGCCACCGCGACGGTGGGCAACGCCTGTGCGGGCACGGTCTACTGGACGGGCCTGCTGACGGCGATGTGACGCCGGGGCCGCCCCGGGGTCAGACCCCGGACGGACTCGGCCGCTCGCGCTCGCGCGCCCCGTCCCGGTCTCCGTGTTCTTCCCGGTCCTCCCGCTCCTCCCGCTCCTCCCGGTCCTCCCGGGGGAGCAGGCCCAGTTCCGCGTCGCGGGCGAACTCCAGCTCACGGCGGAGCAGGCGGAACCACATGAAGACCACGAAGCCCACGAAGGCGAACCACTCGGCGGTGTAGCCCAGGTTCTGGAACGCCTTCAGATCCAGGCCCGTGCCGCCCGGCGCGGACGCCGGGACCGCCTTCATCCCCGAGTCCCCGCGGTTGAGCGTGACCCAGGCGTCGTACACGTCGTACGGCACGAGGTTCACCAGCGACGCCCCGCTGATCGCGGCCGTCCGGCCGGCCGGCAGGCCGCCGCGGGCGCTGACGCCGTTGCTGCCCGGTGTCTCGGACGCCTGGAGCGCGCCGGTGACGGTGACCTCACCGGTGGGCGCCGCGGGCACCTCGGCCGGATCGGGGGAGCCGGGCAGCCAGCCCCGGACGACGGGCAGCGCGCGGCCGCTGCCGGTGCGCAGCAGGGTCAGCACGTACGAGCCGTCCCTGCCGTCCAGCTTCCGGCCGGGCACGAGCAGCTGGGTGTCGTACCGGCCGGTCGCGGTGGTCTGCTTGCCGGAGGTGGCCTTCGTCACGGGCAGCAGTTCGTCCAGTGGCCGGGCCGCCTCCCGCTTGTCCGAGGCGGCCCGCGCCTCGGCGTCGCGGTGGTCGTCCACCCGGTCCTCGAACCGGCCGAGCTGCCACGACCCCATGAAGACGCAGAAGGGGATGGCGAGCAGCACGAAGACGTTGATCCCCCACCAGCGGGGCGTCAGCAGGAACCGGTACACGCCCTCAACGGTACGGGTGCGCGCGCCGTTCCCGTCCCGCGGGGGTCGGCCCGCGGCGTGCCCCGGCGGGACGGGCCGGTGAAGGATCCGGTCGGAGTTGTCCACAGGCCGGGGACCTCGGCGGCGCGATGCCCTCCCGGGCGGGCAGTATGGGGTCATGACTGAGAGCAACGGGTCCGGCGCGCCGGACCGGCCGGACCACACCGAGGACATGCCCGACTGGGAGAAGCGCTTCCGTGCGCCCCGGGTGTCCCTGCCCGACTGGGCGCAGGACGCCCCCGACCGCTGCCTGTTCGTGTCGAACGCGACGGGGACGTACGAGCTGTACGCCTGGGACCGGGCGACGGGCGGGCAGCGCCAGGTGACGGACCGGCCCAACGGCACGACGGACGGCGTGCTCTCGCCGGACGGCGAGTGGATCTGGTGGTTCGACGACAAGGACGGCGACGAGTTCGGCGTCTGGCGCCGCCAGCGGTTCGCGGGCGGCGAGGACGAGCTCGCCGCACCGGGCCTGGACCCCTCCTACCCGGCGGGTCTCGCGCTGGGCCGGGACGGGCGTACGGCGGTCGTGGGCCGTTCCACGGACGAGGACGGCACGACGATCCACCTGGCCCGCACCGGCGAGGTGCCCGTGGAGCTGTACCGGCACCGCGAGTCGGCCGGTGTCGGCGACCTCTCCCACGACGGTTCGCTGATCGCCGTGGAGCACACCGAGCACGGCGACGCGATGCACTCCGCGCTCAGGGTGCTGCGCCCCGACGGCACGACGGTCGCCGAGCTCGACGACACCGAGGGCGGCACGCGGGAGCTGGGCCTGGAGGTGCTGGGCTTCGCCCCGGTCGAGGGCGACACCCGGCTGCTCGTCGGCCACCAGCGGCGCGGACGCTGGGAGCCGATGGTGTGGGACGTGGCGACGGGGGAGGAGACGGACCTCGCGCTGGAGCTGCCCGGCGACGTGAGCGCCGAGTGGTACCCGGACGGCTCCGGCCTGCTCGTCGCGCACGGCTTCGAGGCGCGCGGCGAGCTGTTCCGCTACGACCTGCGGACGCGGCGGCTGGTGGAGATCCCCACCCCGCGCGGAGCGGTCTCGGGCGCGACGGCCCGGCCCGACGGCAGCGTCGAGTACCTGTGGTCCTCGGCGGCCGAACCGCCGGCGGTGCGTTCCACGGCGGGCGGTGTCGTCCTCGACCCGCCCGGCATGAAGTCGCCAGGCTCGGTGCCGGTGGAGGACGTGTGGGTGGAGGGACCCGGCGGCCGCATCCACGCCCTGGTGCAGAAGCCGGCCGGCGCGAGCGGCCCGCTCCCGACGGTCTTCGACATCCACGGCGGCCCCACCTGGCACGACAGCGACTCCTTCGCGGCGGGCCCGGCGGCCTGGGTCGACCACGGCTACGCGGTGGTCCGCGTCAACTACCGCGGCTCCACGGGGTACGGCCGGGCCTGGACGGACGCCCTGAAGCACCGGGTGGGCCTGATCGAACTCGAGGACATCGCGGCGGTGCGCGACTGGGCGGTCGGCTCCGGCCTCGCCGACCCCGACCGCCTGATCCTCACCGGCGGCTCCTGGGGCGGCTACCTCACGCTGCTCGGCCTGGGCGTCCAGCCCGAGGCGTGGGCGCTGGGCATCGCGGCGGTGCCGGTCGCGGACTACGTCACGGCGTACCACGACGAGATGGAGGCGCTGAAGGCGATGGACCGCACGCTGCTCGGCGGCACCCCGGAGGAGGTCCCCGACCGCTTCGAGGCGTCCTCCCCGATCACCTACGTCGACGAGGTGAGGGCCCCGGTCCACATCTCGGCCGGCGTCAACGACCCGCGCTGCCCGATCCGCCAGATCGAGAACTACGTCAAGCGCCTGGAGTCGCGGGGCGCGGTCCACGAGGTCTACCGCTACGACGCCGGCCACGGCTCCCTGGTGGTCGACGAACGCATCAAGCAGGTCCGCCTGGAACTCGACTTCGCCGACCGCCACCTGCGCGGATAGCACGGCCACGCGCCGGGTGCCGGGAGGCGGAGCCCCGCGGGGGGCCGGGGGCGGTGCCCTGGGGGAGGGGCGCGGGTGAGGGCGGCGGGGACGGCGGCCCTCCGCCGCGGCCCCACCCCTACGCTCCCGCCCGGTCCCGTCCCCGCCGTCCCAGCAGCTCCGCCAGCCCCCGCCGCGTGGCGGCCAGCACCACCCTGTCCTCCCCGCGGAGCACATACGTATCGGGCAGGTCCCACACCAGCCCCGCCCCCGGCGCCCCGGGCCCCGGCTCCGCCGCCCCGTCCCCCCGCCCCGCCGTGTCCAGCGCCAGCACCCGCCACGCGCCCGCCCGGAACGCCTCGCCCACCGTCCGGCCCTCCAGCTGCGCGAGCCCGCGCACGGACACCGCCGCGAACAGCAGCACCCGCCGCTCGACCGGTATCGCACCCAGGATCTGCCGCCCCATCATCGCCCCGGCGAACGCGGGTGCCGCCAGGTGGGACACGCTGCGGCTCCGGGTCAGCGCACCGGGATGCGCGGTCCGCAGGGTCCGGTACACCGCCTGGGCGAAGTCGTCGTCGTACAGCCGCAGCACCGCGCGCAGATCGGGCCGCACGGACCGCGCGTACAGCACCGCCTCCAGGTTCGTCGTGTCCGCGCTGGTCAACGCGAGCAGCGCGTCCGCGCGATGGATCTTCGCGGCCTCCAGGACGCCCTCCTGCGTGACGTCACCGACCACCACCGGCACCCGCAACCGCCGCGCCGTGGCCATCCCCCGCGCCTCCGGGTCGGCCTCCACGCACACCACCGGGATGTGCAGCTCCCGCAGCCGCGTCAGCACCCGCGTCCCGATCTTGCCCAGTCCGAGCAGCACCACGTGCCCGCCCAGCCCGCGCGGCGGCTTCCGCAGCGCCGACGCCGTACGGAACGTCCCCAGCGCCTCCAGTACCGCCGCCAGCAGCACCGGCAGCAGCAACAGCCCCACCAGGCCGGACAGCAGTTGCAGCACCTGTCGTCCCGTGGAGTCGTGGTGCGCGGGATCGTTGATGCCGAACAGGTCGAGCAGCGTGACGTACGTGGCGTGCAGCGGGTGATCCCGTGTCATCAGGGTCAGCGCGATCGCGAGCGCGACCACCGCCGCCACCAGACCCGCCAGCGACCACCGCAGCCGCAGCGAGAACAGCGACCCGAACGGCGGCACGACGCCCCGCCCGGCCGGCAACGGCGGCCCGGAGTACGACACCTGCTCCAGCACGACCGCGCCGCGCCCGGTCGCCGCCGCCACCGTCGCCGCGTCGGGCAGCAGTCGTGGCCCCTGGTCGCCGCTGTCCTCCGAACCCTCGGCTCCCGCCGGGTCGTTGCTCGTCGCGGACAGCAGCGCCAGGGTGCACAGCCCCGGGTCGGCCACCTCGCCCGGCCGGGGCGGACGGCGCTCCACCGCCCGCAGCAGCAGCCCCTCCGCGTCGACGACCTTGCTCGTGCCGACGAGCGCGGTGGCGACCAGCGCGGGCGCGGTCGTGTCGGCGTCGGACAGCACGGTGGTGGCGATGTCGGCGTCCGCGCCCCCGCGTACGGCCTCGGCGCCGACCGCCAGCTCGGCCGCCTGATCGAGGAGTTCCTCGATGTGCTGCCCGAGCCGCCGGTTGTAGAGCCGGAGTACGAGCCGCAGCCGGGGGTTGAGCCGGCGCGCGGTCAGGGCGGCACGGATGTTGGTCTCGTCGTCGTCGTACACCAGCGCCAGCGCGGCGGCCCGCTCCACTCCCACCTCGGCGAGCACGGCTTCCGTCGGCTCGGCGGCCTCCACCACCCGCTCCCCGGCGGCGGCGGTTCCGTTGCCCCGGTTGACGGCGGTCACGACCCGGCCCAGCAGGGCCGCGGAGACCGCACGGGCCCGCCCGGCCATCGGCTGCCGCACGCGACGCCCGGCCGGCGGTACGACGAGGGTCACCTGCTCGCGGTACACGCCGCGCAGTTCGGCGGCGAGCCGGTGCGCCAGCCCGTCGTCACCGCACACCACCATGTGCGTGGACGGGTCGTCGGGAAGGGCCGGTTCGGGAAGAAGGCTCACCACGGGGGGAGAGACTGCCCGATGCCGGCGGGTGGTTCCAGAGGGGACCGGCCGGGCTTGAACGGCCGGCCCCCCTCCCGCGTATCCATGGGCAGGGAGCCCGAGCGGTGGCCCCGCCCGCCCGCGCGCATGTCCGGAGGTGCACCCGGCCCGTGGCCCTCACCGGATCGGCCCCGCGCGGAACCGGCCGCCCCGGACCCGCCGACGCCCCCGGACCCGACGGCCCCGGACCTGACGACCCCGTGGCCGACGTCCCGGGACCCGACGTCCCCGGGCCCGGCGCGTCCGGACCCGGCACGCCCTCCGAGGAGTCCCGCCACCTCGACTCCCCCCTCCTCCTCACCCTCGTCCTGCTCACGGCCGTGATGTTCCAGGAACCCGTCCGCCGGGCCCTGGCCGCCCCGGTGACGCAGAGCTGGATGACGGTGTTCGTGGCGGTGTTCGTCCAGGCCCTCCCCTTCCTGGTGCTCGGCGTCCTGCTGTCGGCGGCGATCGCCGTCTTCGTCCCGCCGTCGTTCTTCGCCCGCGCCCTGCCGGGGCGTCCCGCGCTGGCCGTACCGGTCGCGGGCGCGGCGGGCGCGGTGCTGCCGGGGTGCGAGTGCGCGTCCGTCCCGGTGGCGGGCGCGCTGGTACGCACGGGCGTGGCCCCGGCGGCGGCCCTGGCGTTCCTGCTGTCCGCCCCCGCGATCAACCCGATCGTGCTGACGGCGACGGCGGTGGCCTTCCCGAACGACCCCGGGATGGTCCTCGCCCGTTTCGTCGCGAGCCTGCTGGTGGCGTGCGCGATGGGCTGGCTCTGGCAGCGCCACGGCCGTACCGACTGGCTGCGCCCGCCCGCCCGTTCGTCCTCCGGGGGGCGGAGCAGGGGCGCGGCGTTCTGGGGCTCGGTGCGGCACGACGTGACGCACGCGGGCGGTTTCCTGGTGGCCGGCGCGATGGCGGCGGCGACGCTGAAGGCGGTGGTCCCGGCGGAGTGGCTGCGCGCGGCGGCCGGCCACCCGGTGCTGTCGGTGCTGGTGCTCGCGGTCCTGGCGGTCCTGCTGTCGATCTGCTCGGAGGCGGACGCGTTCGTGGCGGCGTCGCTGACCCAGTTCTCGCCGACGGCCCGGCTCGCCTTCCTGGTCGTGGGCCCCATGATCGACCTGAAGCTGTTCGCCATGCAGGCGGGCACGTTCGGCCGTGCCTTCGCCCTGCGCTTCGCCCCCGCGACGTTCGTCCTGGCGGTGGCGGTCTCGGCCCTGACGGGAGCGGTCCTGCTGTGAAGCCCGAGCCGCGGTCGCGGCCTCGGCCGAAGCGGCGGTCGGCGGCGACGCACCCGAACCGCCAGGCCCAGGCGGCCCTGCTGTTCCTGCTCGGCGTGACGGTGCTGCACACCGGCCTGACCGACCTGCACCTGCGCTACGTCAGGGCGGGCCTGCGCCCGCTGCTCCTGCTCTCGGGCGCGGTGCTGATCGCGACGGCCGTGGCGACGGTCCGGTACGAGTGGCGCCGCCGGCCCCGGGAGGACGGGCACGCCCCTCACCGGGAGCCCCGGATCAGCTGGCTCCTCGCCCTCCCCCTCTTCGCGCTGATCCTGGTGGCCCCGCCACCGCTCGGCTCCTACAGCGCCACCCGCACCGGTACGGCCCTGCGGGAACCCCCCGGCTTCCCCGACCTCCCCGCGCGGGGCCCCCTGCGCCTGGGGGTGGCGGAGTACGCGGCCCGCGCGGTCCACGACAACGGCCGTCACCTGCGCGGCCGCCCCCTGCGCATCACCGGCTTCGTGGCGCTGGACCGCGCCGGAGCCCCGTATCTGGTCCGCATGAGCCTCAACTGCTGCGCCGCGGACGCCCAGCCGGTCAAGATCGCCCTGACCGGCTCCATCCCCCCGGTCCTGCAACCGGACACCTGGCTGGAGATCACCGGAACCTACACCCCGCGCCGGACGAAGGACCCCGTCAACGACGGCCCGGTCCCGTACGTCGAGGTCGTCCGGGCCGAGCCGGTGCCGCCCCCGGCCGATCCGTACGACGGGACGTGGAACGGCTGAGCCGCCGGCGCCCACCGGCCCCCGGTCCCCGGGTCAGGACTGGTACGGCTGCTGCTGGGGCTGCCCGTGCCCCTGCCCGCCCGGCCCGCCGAGGGCCTGCGCCTGGAGCTGCTCGGCCTGCTCCTGGGTCACCTTCTGCTCCGCGCCGCAGAACGTGCACTGCGTCGTGTACTTCGTCGAGACCGGGAACAGCGGCACGAAGAACAGCGTGAACTTCGTGACCCGCTTCCTCAGCGTGTGCGCGGAGGGATTCCCACACTGCGCGCACACGAGCGTCAGTATCGCGAGCTGGTACAAGTACCCTTTGGTACCAAAAATGATCATGATGTGATCCTTCCCGGGCCGCGGCCCACCCAACCACCACACCAGACCGTGGCCGCTGTCGGCAATGTGAGCGGCCCCAAGACTGCCGTACCCGGCACGAGCGCGCATCCGTCCCCGTCGGCGGGCTCGTCGCACGACCGATGTCCGGGAAGCGGCCCGCCGTCCGCGGTGGACGAGTGCCCTGTGGTTCTTGTTCACGCCGCCGATCGCCCGCACACCGGCCCTTCCGGCGTGACGTGAGGGCCGCGTCCTCTTCGGGGGAGGGGTGTGGGCGCGGGCCGCCCCGGCGCCGGTCGTGACGGGGCGGCGTGCGGTCGAACGGGCGGCTGACGGGTTCTTCAAGGGTTCTTCATCGGCTCCGGCCTACGGTCGGTCCGCCCGCCGCGTCCGCGGACGGGCCCGACGGGAGAGCGGGAGAACCGGTGAGGACGAATCGGGTACTGCTGGCCGCGGCGGCCTCGGTCGTGGTGCTGGCGCTGACCGGCTGCGGGGGCGACGGGGGCGAGTCGGACATCCCGACGGCCGCGAGCGGCGGCGCGACCACGCCGTCCGCGGGGTCGGACGGGGCGGGCGGCGGGGACGACGTGGCCGCCTACGTGCGGGCGCAGCGCGAGTACGTGAAGTGCCTGCGGGAGAACGGGGTCGACGCCCCGGACCCGGACGAGAAGGGGAACATCGACTTCGGCGGCGACGCGACCCTGAAGAAGGACGCGAAGTTCCGGGCCGCCACGGAGAAGTGCGCCGACCTCCTGGCGGCCGTGCCCGAGAGTCTCGAGAAGGGCAACCAGAACAAGCTCACCCCCGAGCAGATCGAGGTGAAGCAGCGGTACGCGCGGTGCATGCAGGAGAACGGGGCCGCCGACTTCCCCGACCCGGGCCCCGACGGTCTCGGGCAGGGCGAGTGGGACCAGAGCTCGGCCGGTGCGAAGCGGGCCATCCGGATCTGCGGGCCGATCGTGGGCGTTCCGGAGAACCCGGGACCCGGCAAGGGCTGATCATGGCGGAGACGGTGGCGCAGACCGATGACGAGCCCGGTACGGCCTCCGAGCCGCCGCGCGGCGGGCGGGGACGGCGGGCGGCGCTGACCGCCCTCGCCGTGGCCGTCGTGGCGGCGGTCGCCGTGGTGGGTGCCCTGGGGCTCGGCGGCGGCGGGGACGAGGGGCCGGGCGCGCCGCCCCGGTCCGGTTCGCTGGTCCCGGTGACCCGGGCCACCCTGACCGAACGCACCCAGGTGGACGGCCAGTTGGGGTACGGAACGGAGATACCCCTGCCGGTCAAGGCGACCGGGACGGTGACCTGGCTGCCCGAGGCGGGCGCCCGGGTGGAGCGCGGCGACACGCTGCTGCGTGTCGACGACCGCCCGGTGGTCCTGCTCTACGGGTCGCTGCCCATGTACCGGGATCTGGGGCCGGCCGCCACGGCGGCCGGTGGCGGGAGCACGACCGGCGGCGGCACCGCCACGGGGGGCGACACCCCCGGTACCGGGACTTCCGGGACCGGCACCGCGGCGGGGACCGCGGCCCCCGGATCCGGCGCGGGGCAACCGGACGGCGGGACCGGCAAGGGCGCAGCGGACACTCCCCCCACGGCACCGGAGCCGACGGGCGCCGGGACCACCGCGACGACGGAGATCGAGGGCATGGACGTCCTGCAGTTCGAGACGAACCTGGCCGCGCTCGGCTACACCGGCTTCACGGTGGACGAGTCCTTCACGGCGAGAACGGCAGGCGCGGTGAAACGCTGGCAGAAGTCGCTCGGGGTGCCAGAGACCGGCACGGTCGGCATCGGGGACGTCGTCTACTCCGCCGGCGAGGTGAGGATCGGCCGGCCGGGTGTCCGGCTCGGCGAGGCCGCCGGCGAGAACACCCTCACGTACACCGGTACGGCACGCAAGGTCGTCGTCAACGCCTCGGCCGCGGACGCGTCCTGGGCCGTACGCGGCACGGCGGTACGGGTCCGGCTGCCCGACGGCAGGACCGTGGAGGGCGAGGTGGCGTCCGTGGGCAGGCAGGCCGTGGCGCCCGGGGGCGGTACCGGCGAGGAGGGTTCGGGGCAGGGCGCCGCGACCCTGCCGGTGACCGTCACCATCAGGGACCAGAAGTCCGTGGGGCGGCTGGAGGGCGGCCCCGTCACCGTCGAGTACGTCGGCCGCGAGGTGAAGGACGTGCTGACCGTCCCGGTCGCCGCGCTGGTCGCCCTCGCGGAGGGCGGCCACGGACTGGAGACGGCGGACGGACGCTTCGTCGCCGCCGAGACCGGACTGTTCGCGGACGGCAGGGTGGAAGTGAGCGGGCCCGCGGTGCGCGCGGGACTGAAAGTGAGGATTCCGGAGTGAGCGGCGGGTCCCAGGCCGTCGTCGAGTTCGACGCCGTCTCCAAGACGTATCCCGGTGGAGTGGCCGCGGTCCGTGACGTGAGTCTGCGGATCGGGCGCGGGGAACTGGTCGGGGTGGTCGGTCCGTCCGGCTCCGGCAAGTCCAGCATGCTCCACCTCATGGGCAGCCTCGACCGGCCTTCCGCGGGCCGCGTCCTGGTCGACGGCCACGACGTGGCGAAGCTGTCCGACCGCGAGGTCTCCGCGCTGCGGGCCACCCGGATCGGCTTCGTCTTCCAGCAGTTCCATCTCGCGGTCGGCGTCCCGGTCCTGGACTCGGTGGCGGACGGGCTGCTCTACGCGGGCGTCCCGCTGCGGCGCCGCCGGGCGAAGGCCGGGGCCGCGCTGGAGCGGGTCGGGCTCAGCCACCGCGTCCGGCACCTGCCCCACCAGCTCTCCGGCGGGGAACGGCAGCGGGTCGCGGTGGCCCGTGCCGTGGTCGGTGAGCCCTCGGTGCTGCTCGCGGACGAGCCGACCGGCAACCTCGACTCCGCGTCCGGAGCCGCCGTACTCGCCCTGCTGCGCGAACTGCACGCGGGCGGCACCACCGTCGTGGTCATCACCCACGACCGCGAGATCGCCGCGGGACTCCCGCGACGCGTCGAGATGCGCGACGGCCGCCTGGTCGCCGACACGGCGGCCGGGCCGGCGGCGGGGGAGAGCAGTGGCACGGCGGCCGGAGCGTCGCGATGACGGACGGCACCCCGAACCCGCCCGGCACGGAACCCGCGTCGCCCGGCCGGCGTGCGCCGGCCGCACCGGCCCGCGGCCGGCGGCGCCGGCGGGCGGAGGAGTCCGGCGGCCGGCTGCGGGCCGCGCGGCTCGGCCCCGCGGACGTCGTACGGCTCGGCGGAACGGGACTGCGGACCCGTCCGCTGAGGGTCTTCCTCTCCGCGCTCGGGATCGCCATCGGCGTCGCCGCGATGATCGCGGTGGTCGGCATCTCCGGCTCCGGGCAGGCGGAGGTGGACCGGCGGCTCGACGCCCTCGGCACCAATCTGCTGCGGGTGGCGCCGGGCGAGTCACTGACGGGCGAGCGCGCCCGACTGCCCTACGAGGCGGTCGCGATGGTCCGTCGCATCCCGCCGGTGCGGCAGGTGGCCGCCACCGGCGCGACCGACGCGCACGTCTACCGCAACGACCACATCGCCATCGGCCGGACCGGCTCCCTCACCGTCCTCGCGGCCGGCACCGAACTGCTGCCGGCCGTCGGCGGCCGGGTCCGCACGGGACGCTGGCTGGACTCCGCCACGGACGGGTACCCGGCGGTGGTGCTCGGTGCCACCGCCGCCCAGCGGCTCGACGTGTACACCCCGGGCACCCGGGTCTGGCTCGGCGGCCGCTGGTTCTCGCTGATCGGCGTCCTCGACCCGGTACCGCTGGCACCGGAACTGGACGGCGCCGCCCTGGTCGGATGGCCCGCGGCCCGGACCCATCTAGGCTTCGACGGCCATCCCTCGACGGTGTACGTCCGGGCGGAGGACAGCCGGGTCGGCGCGGTCCGGGCGGTGCTCCCGGCCACGGCACACCCCGAGAATCCGGGCGAGGTGCGCATCTCACGGCCCTCCGACGCGCTCGCCGCCCGCGAGGCCACCGAGTCGGCACTGACCGGGCTGCTGCTCGGCCTCGGCGGGGTCGCCCTGCTGGTCGGTGGTGTGGGCGTGGGCAACACCATGGTCATCTCGGTGCTGGAACGGCGTCCGGAGATCGGTCTGCGGCGCGCCCTCGGGGCGACCAAGGGCCAGATCCGCACGCAGTTCGTGACGGAGTCACTGCTGCTGTCGCTCATCGGGGGTCTGGCCGGAACGGTCCTCGGGACCCTGATCACGGCGGGATACGCCCTCAGCCGCGACTGGCCGACGGTGGTCCCGGCGTGGGCGAGCCTGGCGGGCGTCGCCTCGACCCTGGTCATCGGCATGGTCGCCGGCCTGTATCCCGCGGTCCGCGCGAGCAGGCTCTCCCCGACGGTGGCACTGTCCGGCACATGACCGCAGTCGTCCGGCGGCCGGTCCGGCGGTCCCGCACGGGACAGGGGCGGTCCCGTGCGGGACCGCCCCTGCCGGTGCGTCACTGCGAACTGCCCGATGTGACGGAGGAACCGTCAGAAACCGCAGCTGACGTAGCTGCCGCCGTCGCTCAGCAGGTCGTCACGCACCCAGCCGGTGACACCGGTGGCGTCGTTTCTCAGGTACGTCCAGGTGTAGTCGTCGTTGCCGACGGTGTAGCAGTGGTAGTCCAGCGAGTGGGTGTTGTAGGCAACGCCCTTGGCCACGCAGCCGGTGCTGGAGCCGCTGCGCTGGTTGGCCCCGTCGGCCGTCTTCCCCCACGAGCTGCCGTCCTTGTCCGAGACCGTCGTACCGCACGCGGCGTGCGCGGCGGCCGGCGTGGCCAGGGACAGCGGGACGGCCACGGCGACCGCCGTGAGCAGCGGTACGAGAGCTGCGACTCGCTTCATGATGAACCCCCTTGTGTTGTCCTTCCGTGCCGCGCTCGCGTGCCGGACGAGGCCGGAGCGAAGGCGGCGCCCCCCTGCACCAACCGGGATGCGAGCGGACTTCAGTACGATCGCCCCCGAAATAGGGTGAAGAAAGAATTCCGTCGGCTAGTGACCGTTTTTCATTCATCAGAGACCAGAAAGCGCTCAAGTGATGTAAATGGGCCATTTCTGGCGGCTGTTGACCGACGATGCCCTGTTGACAACCGGAAACGAATGGAGGGGGCGCGGTGAGCTTCCGGCTCCGTGTGCTCGGTCTGCTCATGCTGGTGGCGCTGACCGCCACCGCCGCCACGGCGTGGCTGACGCTGCGTCAGGTGACCCGTCAGGTCCAGGAGACCGTCACGGCCGGCCGCCAGGAGGTCTCCCGCATCACCGGTGAACTGCGCGCGTACGGATTCGCGCACGGCACCTGGGAGGGGCTCTCGCCCACGGTGGGCGAACTCGCCCGGGACACCGGCCAGCGCATCCGGATCGTCACGGAGTCGGACGTCCTGCTCGCCGACTCCGACGCGCTCGCCGGCCGCGACCCCCGCGCGCCCAGCAGCCAGCCGCCGGTCCTGGTCGACCCGCGCCCCGTCCTGCGGTTCCCGGCCGGCCGCACACCGCGGACCCCGGTGAAACTCGCCGCCACGGCGATCGCCGACTACCGCGCGGCGGTGGCGTACGGAGCCTGTCTGACCCGGGCCGGGGCGGAGGTGAGGGCCGCCGCGGACGACGTGGGGGTGCCCCGGATCGGCACCGACCGGCGGCCCGCGCGGTGCGAGGAGCCGAGGCCGGGAGCGAACCCGCCGACCGCGCGGGACCTCGACGCGGTCCGGCGGTGCGAGAGCGAGCGGCGCCTCACCGACTGCCTGCAGCGGGTGTTCGACGAACGGACCGCTTCCGTCGCCCCGCCGCGTCTGGAGATCCGGCTGGGCGTCCGGGACGAGTCCCCGCCCACCCTGGCCGCCGCGCCCACCGTGGCCGTCGCGGTGGGCGTCGCGCTCGCGGCCGTCCTCGGCGCCCTGCTCCTGAGCCGGGCCGTGCTGCGCCCCGTCCGGGCCATGACGCTGGCCGCGAAGGGACTCGGCGAGGGCGATCTGGACCGCAGGGTCCCCGTCTCGGGGCGGGACGAGATCGCCCAGCTCGGCGGCGCCTTCAACCGCATGGCCGATTCCCTCCGGGCCGGCGAGGAGCGCCAGCGCCGCCTCACCGGTGACATCGCGCACGAACTGCGCACCCCGCTGGCCAATCTGCGCGGCTACCTGGAGGCCCTGCGGGACGGTGTGGTCGAGCCGACCCCCGAACTGCTCGACTCCCTGCACGAGGAGGCGATGCTGCAGCAGCGGATCGTGGACGACCTGCAGGACCTCGCGCTGGCGGAGGCCGGCCGGCTCACCTACCACCCCGCCGAGGTCGACCTGAGGGAACTGCTGGAGGCCGGCCGCCGGGCCCACCACGCGCAGGCCGAGGCGGCGGGCGTCACGCTCGCGCTCCAGGCACCGCGGCCGGTCCTCGTGACCGCGGACCCGGACCGGCTGCGCCAGGCCGTCGGCAACCTGCTCGGCAACGCGCTGCGGGCGACCGGGACGGGCGGCAGCGTGACCCTGGCCCTCGTCCCCCGGGGCGAACTGGCCGTCGTGGAAGTGCGGGACACCGGCAGGGGCATAGCGGAGGAGGACCTGCCGCATCTCTTCGACCGCTTCTGGCGGGCGGACGCCTCCCGGGGCCGGGCGACCGGCGGCAGCGGTCTGGGGCTGTCCATCGCCCGCCAGATCGTCACCGACCACCGGGGGACGATCGAGGTGCGCAGCACGCTCGGGGCGGGCACGACGTTCACCATCACCCTGCCCTCGGTCCCGGGAGGGGAACCGGCGGGCGCGGACGGACCGGCGGGCGCGGGCCGGGGCGGACCGGCGGGCCGCGGGTGAGCCGGGGCGTCAGGAAGAGGCCGGGGCGGGTCCTCCGTTGAGGCGGTAGCCCCGGCCGTACACCGTCTCCAGGTGGCGCGGGCGTCCGGGATCCGTCTCCAGTTTCCGGCGCAGGTTCATCACGTGGGCGTCGACGGTCCGCTCCTGCACGTGGTGGTCGAAGCCGAAGACGCGCTCGATGATCTGCGCGCGGGTGAAGACCCGGCCCGGCTCCCGGGCCAGCGCCTCCAGGACGGCGAACTCCTTCGCGGTCAGGGCCACGGGCCGGCCCGCCACCCTGACCTCGAAGCGCGCGGTGTCCAGTTCCACCGCGCCCACCCGCAGCACCGCGGTCTCCGCCGCACCGGCGGTCTTCCGCGAGCGGCGCAGCAACGCCCTTACCCGCGCGGTCAGTTCGCGGGGGCTGTAGGGCTTGGTGAGGTAGTCGTCGGCACCCAGGTCGAGGCCGAGGAGCATGTCCTCCTCGGTGGTGCGGGCGGTGAGAAGCAGAATGGGAACGTCCGATTCGGTGCGCAGGATGCGGCACACGTCCAGCCCGTCGACCAGCGGCAGCATCACGTCGAGGACGATGAGATCGGGTTTCGACGAACGGGCCCGTTCCAGCGCCGCGCGGCCGTCGGCCACGACCTGCACGGCGTTCCCCTCCCGCTCCAGATAGATCCGGATCAGCCGGGACTGTTTCTCGTCGTCCTCGGCCACCAGAATGCGAGCGCTCACCGATCCTCCCCCCGCACAGTCCGCGCGTTCCTGAACGGTAGTACACCGCGACGCGCTCCCGGCCCGTGCCGGCCGGAACCCCCGCACGGGATCGCGCCACCGCCGAAGGACGCGCTCAGCCGCCCTGCGCGGTCCCCGGACAGACCTCCACCGCCATGACCGCCGTCGCGCCGGCGGGGGACACCCTCAGCTCGCCCGCGTCCGTCTTCAGCACGACCACGCCGCGCTCGGTGCGCCGGGGCTCACCGCACTCCGTGCCCGCCGGGGTCCGCACCAGGAGCCGGGGTTTCTCCTTCCCGGGCCCGTCCCGGGTGAAGGCGACGCCAAGGACCAGCTCTGCGGGCACATCAGGAGGACCAAGGACCGCTCCAAGCTCCTGGAGCTCCGCCGCTACGTGCGCTCGCCGCATCCGATGGACGTGCGCATCGCGATTGTCTGACACGCGGGAACCGGTAGTCACGCGGATGGACACGCAGACGAAACATGTGAGGCACCTACTCAATTGAGTAGGTGCCTCATATGGTGTTTCTCTGTCGGGGTGGCGGGATTTGAACCCACGACCTCTTCGTCCCGAACGAGGTCCGGTTGGCGAGCCTGCCAGCCCCGACCGCTATTCCGCAGGTCGGATGGGTGGGCTCAGTTGGTGTCGCGGGGTCTGGAAGTGGCTCGAAGAGCGGGTTGGCTCCCAGATGGCTCCCAGAGAGCCCCGTCACTCGGACGCGTGGTCGCTCTGCTGTCCTATGCGTTGTCCGCGGCCCGGCTCCGAAGGCTGTTGACGTAGCCCGTGCGGAGGATGGGCCGACATCGTGGACGCTTCCCTATGGACATGCGCCAGGAAGCCTGGCTGTTTAGCACAAGATCTCGCCCAAAAAGTGGTCGTTCGACAAAATCTGAGTGTGTGTCACCCCTGCTGCTAGCGTCTTTCAGGCAGTCACATCAGCGGACTCACGCTCCTCACCTTCGCCATGTTGGCGGTGGGCGGCAACGCCGGCAGACGAAGCCGGTACGTCTCGGAAGTGCGGTCGAGTGTGCTGATGCCGTCTCGGACACATCGGGTCTTGCCCGGGCGAGCCGAGGGGGAGAACGGGAAACAGTGTGACCGATCTCCTTGGACGACCACGGCGTCCAGGCGCGTACCTGGATGGACACAGGGACGAAGATCGGAGAACACCTGATGGAGACGTCACCCGGCGCGGGCGAGACCGTGCTGCCCCGCCCCGTCGAAGCGCTACCCCTTCCTGCGTTGGCGTCCGCAACACGGAAGCTCGCCGACAAACTCACCGAGCACTTCACCATGGGCGAGCCTGCCGCTTTGGCCCTTGCGCAGGCTGTCGTCGACCCGTCTGCCGCCCGTCGGGCAGCAGAGTCCCCGGAGCGGCTGCGGGTGCCCGGCGGAGTGATTCTGGCCATTCGGGCTGAGGTATGGGCGCGCCATATCATCCCGGACCCGCGAAATCCCCGAATCGGTCCGTCGCGCCGGCACCCGGCCTCGAACCTGATCGGCACTGGCGAGAGCACGCGCTTCCGCCCGTTGACTGAGCCGATCGCGGCATCAGGGGGTCGCCCGGAACTCGTGCAGAGGCTCGCGAATCAGGAACACCTTGCGTGGGCGGCGCAACTGTCCAAGGAGTACGTGCTCGACCACAACGACTGGCGCGAGTCCCTCCGCCACCAGGGAGTGATGACGGAGGTGTGGCTGGCCGCGACGGCCTTCCAGCACGAGGACAAGACACCCGGTGTAACGGTGCCGGTCACCGTCGAGGGGTCGAGCCGTGTGACGTGCGCCCATGACCTGCTCGCCCTCAGGTCCGCCGACGTTCCCTACATTCAGGACACGGCGAAATTGCGTTCCCATATCCGCAAGCTCAACGAAGCGATTGCGACCGCGGGTGACCCAGCACAGGTTGACCCCGAAGTGGCAGTCACTGTGCGCTGTGAACGGCTTCCTGCGCTGCTGCTCGTCGGTTTCGAGCCGCACGACGGCACCACCGCTGACTTCGGCGTTGCCGTGAAGTCGTTGGTTGCGCTCCGGCACGTTGACTCGCCCAAGCCCTGGGGTGAGGCTGCGGAGAACGAGGCCCTCGCCGACGCTGTGGTGGATGAGATCGAGCGGCGGACACTGATCACTCCCAGCAAGGCCGACTGGCTACGCGGTGCCCTCACCCCTGATCAGGCGAAGGCCGCCGGATTCAACGATGACCCGTCCGTCCGGGCGGCCGCCATCGTCCGGCTCTTCACCGAACGCGATCAGTCGATTCACGCCGCTGTGCGGGTTGCCATCACCGGACAGAGCACCCGCAAAAACATCACCACCAAACTGCTGCTCGACGTGGCTTCCTCTCTGGTCATGCGTTCGGTTTCGGAAGAGGACTCCCGTCGGCGCGAGCGGATGCGGAAGTACCTGAAGTCGGCGTTCCCGGGCGAGTTGGCCAAGGATTGGGAGGCCACGTTCCGCGGTACGGAGGAGCTTGCCCAAGCCGCACTTGCGGAGGTGACAAAGGGAGAACCAGGCGTGGCGACCCGGGAGCTTGCGGCCCGCAGTGCCTATCCCTTGGTGATCAACGGCCAGCTTACGGGTGACCGTGGCACGAAGAACAACGATCAACCCGACCGGCGGCATCCAGGCGAGGTCATCGACCGCATGCGCAGTACCCCGCACGGCGTGCACCAGCTGAAGCAGACGCTCCTCGACTCTGCGGCGGGCCGTAGGACCCGCAAGGTCGACGAGACGGGCCAGGTAACACAGAACGAAGACGGTCGCGACATCCTCGTCACCGACGCAGATCTCCGTCGCACCTTCCCAGCTGCTGGCGAAGGCCCATCGCTGACACCGGCACCCCAAAACGCGGCTGAGGTTCTCGGGAACGCTCTGCACGACCTGGCCACTTCGATTCAGGCTGTTGAGGGTGCGGTCAAGGCTGTAGAGGCGGTCAGGGCCGACGACGGGACCCGTGCTATCGATTCGCTGGGCGCCGACCGGGCCGACTGTGAGGCGTGGCGGAACATCCTGCAGGACGTGCTGTTCAAGTTGCCCGTCTGGCAACAGCGAAGCGTACAGCGGCACGGGATCATCGCCGAAGACCCGTACGACCTCGACGCAGACGGTGACGATGAGGAAGGCGAGGAACCGGCCGACGAGTTCGAGGGCCAGCCGACTGACGAAGACACCCCGTCTCAGGACGAGGTTGCTTGAATCTCTCGTGGCTCCCGGGTTCTTAGACAGGTATAGAACCCAGAAGCGCGTAGGGAAATGCGACGCGGACAGACGATGAGGCCCACCCGCCCGGCTAGGGCGAGGGCGGCAACGCCGGCTACCCGAGGTTGGTCCTCGGGAAGCCGGTACGCCTCGGGGCCGAACTGCGATCCGCTGCCGCTTGCCGTCACACCGGGCGTGACCCGGAAGACATCAAGTGGGTGCGCCGGACAATTCCCAGCTCACCCTGGCTATTCACTGTGGACCGGACATGGCCACGGGCTGGGAGCCCTCGATGGACAGCCTGCATTTCCTCGTCGGCCGCGAACAGGAGCTTCGCAATCTGATCCAATCGCCTCAGCACTGGGACCCAGTCCCTGTGGCATGCAGGGACGTGGACGTAAATCTTTACCATCCGGAAGACGGGGAGCGGCCCGCTGAGGACCTCTTGGCCGCATGCGTCGCCTGCGGGGACCGCTTGCAATGCCTTGCCCTCGCGTTGCGCGCGGAGGACGCGGAAACCCGTCATGGGTGGTACGGCGGGCTCGGCCCGGCAGACCGCGACCGCATCGCGGCTATGCTCCGGCTCTCCGTTGAGACCACTCCCTTGCCGGACCGGGCTCTCACAGCGATTCGTCTGGGCCGAGACGGATGGCGAGTCAACGACATCGCGCACGTGCTTGGCTGCTCGAGACGAACGGTGCAGCGTTACCTCCGTTCAGTGCGCTGACACCAAGCTCGCAACCGAGGTGCCCTGGGTTCGCTACGTCCGATGTCCAGGAGCTTGTCTGTTCCTCGGCGCATGGCCTGCCGGGTTTGGGTCCACCGGTGGACAACCGCCCCATGACGAGATGTCTCCTAGTCGAGAGCAAGACGAAAGCCCAGGTAGGACCTGGATGGGATGCAGTCGGCGGTCAGGGTGTCGAACGCTTCGGGACTGTTGCCGTCGCTGTGGGCCCCATCTCCAGGGCGGCATCGCGGCAGCAACCTTCCCCAGGAGCTCCACGCGGAGTTGTGCCCACACGACATGAGGCCGGGCGGTGGGTCTGCTACTGCGGGCCCCCTGCGCTATGAGTTCGGCGCGATTGGTGCGCCAGCTCACTTCCACGCTGTACGGCGAGGACGCACGACTTGCGTGGTCGCAGAGGCTGGAGTGGCAACTTGCCGCCGTGAGGGCGAGGAGGAGTAGCAGAGTTGCAAAGACATGGAGATCAACTAAAGCTCATGCGGTAGCATCTTCGGAGCAACGCAAGCTGTCGTGAATCGGAGTGATGCGTGGACGCGAACGTCGACGGGCCGATGCCGGCCTGGGCCAGTGCTCGCTTTGGGGAGGATGTCGCCGGACTTAGACTGGCGATCCAGATGGGGCTTCTCGACACTGAGTCGGCGATGCTCGAGTCACATGTGGCCGGTCGGTCCAAGCACAAGTTCGCCGCGGGAGCGGCTCGCATGACCAATCAGTACGACCGGATTGCCGAGCATGTGCTTGACCTCGGCATCCCGGGCACTGAGCTGATCAAGCCGGGCACCTTCTATGAACTCGTGCTGGTGCACAACACCCTCCTCTGTCCCTACCGCGTGGAGTCGGTCGACGGCTTCGAGCCGGGTGACAAGTGGCCGAAGAAGCTGTCGAGGGTGATGCGGGAACTGTTCGCAGTCACTGACGCCCCGACGCCACGCTGGGTCGCCGATCCGTTGCTGCAGGTGGAAGGCGAGGAGCTGGTCCTACGACGATCCCTGGCTGATCTGGCTGAGCGGGACCCGCGCCCCGGTCTGGTCCTCATCCCGTACGAGATGAACATGAGTGGCCTGCAACGAGCCTGGTGGGGACAGGCTAACCTCCTGGACGAGGCCGGAAACCTTCAGTGGGTGACCGAGAAGTCTCTCCTCACGACCGGAGCCGAGAGCCGCCTCTACGCCGTGCCGGATCAGCGTGCAGGGGATAACTTCGCTTCTGGTGATCTTCCCGAGGTCCCGCTATCCACGCGCAGTGAGGCGGCCCGTGCCACGGGGACTCCGCCGCAGAGTGAGACCGAGTACGAGGCGTTCGTAAACGCTGTTGAGGGCAATGAAGATTGAGCAACCACTACTCCCGGGAACGAGCCTGGGTGGTACGTCGCCGAGAGCTGTCTGGGACGGCTTCCACGCGCCCCGGCTGACACAGGCGCGACGTCTTGCCGGGCTCACGAAGCGTGAGGTCGCAGACGGCATTGGTGTGTCGGCAGCTGCTGTAGGTCAGTATGAGGCGGGTACCAGCCGCCCTCGTCCTGAACTGATCCCTCGCCTTGCTGAAGTGTTGGATGTGCCGATGCAGTTCTTCGTCGCAGGCCGGCCGATGGGCAAGGTCGATACCTCAATGGCGCATTTCCGGGCCTTGCGTTCCACCTCCGGGGCCCAGCGCGAGCGAGCTCTCGGCTTCATCGAACAGGTATGGGAACTGACTCATGCCCTCGAGAAGCGGGTACAGCTGCCACCTGTGGACCTTCCGGGCTTCACGGGTGGCGAGGTGTATCCCGGGACGGACCTACCTGGCGATCCCGTGGGCGCTGCGCGAGCGCTCCGGCGTCACTGGGGATTGGGCGACGGGCCGGTTCGCCACCTAGCACGCCGAATGGAGTCACACGGTCTTATCGTGGTGGCGCCTACGGAGGCCGACGAGGCAGCATCCAAGGTTGACGCTTTCTCCAGCTCAGGACTGCTGCGCCCTGTCGTCGTACTCACACCCAATCGCGCTGATGATGTCTACCGATATCGCTTCAGCGCGGCCCACGAGCTTGGGCACTTGGTCCTCCACGCGGGTGCCACCGGCGACAGTCGTTTGGAGCGGGAGGCGGATGCTTTCGCCGCCGAGTTCCTCACTCCCCAGAAGTCGATCCTTCCTCTGCTGCCGCGCCGGGTCGACCTGGCACAGTTGGCTGGCATGTCCCAGACCTGGGGCGTGTCGGTAAGTTCGCTCATCTACCGGTATAGGGAACTCGGACTGGTCTCGGACGCGACGATCAGCCGCGCTTACCAGCGACTTCGGGGCCTAAACGGCCAGCCGGGCTTTGCTCCGGAATCAGTTCGTGGATACCCCGGGGAACAGCCGGTGATGCTTCGCAAGGCGTTCGAGCTGGCGGAACAGGACACTGGACTAACGATCCCCGCACTTGCCGCGGAACTTGCTTGGAAGCCGGCGAGGGTGCGTGAGCTGCTGGGAATGCCGGACAGCCGTCCTGTGCTGCGACTTGTCTGACGCAGCGCTGGCGAAGGGACTGGCGCCGCTCACCCAGCGGCTGCCAGCTGGTTTGCCAGTTCCAATGTCGCCCTGCGCTTTCGCTCTTACGACCTGGGAAGTCAGGCCAGGACACCGTTTACCGTCCTGGCCTTCAGCGCAGCCCGTACGCGTGGTTATAGGGCGCTTGGGCGTCGGTGGCCCGGAGGAAGTGAGGCTCCTTCTTGGGCCTTCCGCCCCTCGTACGGCACGCGACCCCAACCGGGGCGCCGCAGTCGCGGCACTCCCAGTCGAGGGCCTCCGCTACCCCTCTTGCCTTGATCTCGTCGAGTACCGCCCTGCGCTGGTTCCACCAGGCTTCCCTTTCGGGCCCTGACGTCGGTGCCCCCGACTCTTGTAGCTGACGGAAGGCTCGCTGGCGCTCGGGATCGGCGAGTGGGCCGGACAGGGGCTTGGTGACGACGGCCGCCTCGGCTGCTTCCTCGCCTGCCTCCAGTTCCGCTTCCATGGCGTCCACTCGCTGACGCAAGTGGCGCTCGAAGTCGGCCAGTGTCGCCCCAGGATGTGTTCCGGAGAAGTTCAAGGTCTCCAGGTAGATGGCGTGCAGAACGCCGAGCCTCTGCTGTGCCTTGTAGTTGGTGAACTCGCGCATCGCGGTACCGGTGCGTCCTCTCGCGTGTTGATCGGGTGGGCTCAGAGGTAGCGGCCGAAGGCCGTCTCCAGGCGCTTGACGGCATCGTCGTGAGCACTCATATGGGGCTGCATCACCCACAGGTCCTCGCAGAAGGGTTCGAACCCCAAGGACTGCCAGGTGTGTTAGGCGACTGCCTTCTCCCGAGTCATCGTCGCCCTGTCGTCCCGTTCGATGACAGGGATGTCGATTGGGTAGGGATGTGTCGCCACGAGCGCCGCCTGGCTGGCCACCCACCGGAGCATGCGGCCTATCAATAGCCGGCCGACGCCGCCCAGGCCGCGCCACGCCGGCGCGATCAGTACCCGGTTGATGATGACGACGTGCGTGCCGCTTACCAGGCCCTCCTCCAAGTCGCTGTGGAGGCCGAGATCGCCGGACTCGTCGAAGAGCGGGGCGAAGTGCTCGTAGTTGCTGCTGCGTGAGTCCAGGGACGCGTAGATGTGGCCGATGCGCCACAGGTTCAGCGTGAGGCCGGACATGGAGAGGATTGTCAACTCTTGGCGCTGTCCCTGGAACGTCTGGGCCAGCGAGACGTCCGGACCCAGGAGGCGGGCGTTGTCGGCCATGGCATCCTCGTCGTCCGGCTCCCACAGAGGCAGGACAGCACGGCAGCCCCACTCCAGCGTCGCCGGATCGTCGTGGGCGTCCGATGCGACAAGAGACGCAGCGGAGTCGAAACGTAACTCCAGACGGTGCAGGGACGTCAGAAGCTCCACCCGCGCGGGTGCGGCAGCAGTCATAAGGTCAAACGCTAGCCACTGGTCCCGCGTCCTACGGGGCGTTTCCTGATACCGGGCGCTCCTTTGCGCAATGGCAGGAGTGTTGTCCTTTCCTGCGGTAAGGAGCACCTCGGGAAGTGGGCGAGCGTTCTAGATCAGTCCATGCGTTCCGCCGTCGCCCTGAGGGCCGAGCGAGGTGGTGCGCCGCGCGGATTCTGACGGATCTTGGTGAAGGTGATCGGGCCCGCCCGATGGGATACGGACTCGGTGTCTGTTTGGCCGCAAGCGGGTGCCGGCGTGGTTGTGTGCAGGTTAGGCAAAGGCCGCGGCTCGGAAGGTGTTCCGGACGCGGGTCAAGGGCTCCCGGTCGCGGGTGAAGTAGAGCTTGTTGGTCAGGAGGATCGCCCAGCGCCGTTCCGTGGGGCTGATCCACATGCCCGTGCCGGTGAAGCCGTAGTGGACCCAGACGTCCTCGTGCAGTTCGGTGCCGGGTGCCGGGTGCCAGAAGAGGCCGCGGGCGGGGGTGAGTTCCCCGGTGCGGACACGGAGGGAGTCGGCGATCCACGACGGACCGAAGGCGGTCTGTGCCGGGGCGAGCATGTGGCGGAGGAAGCGGCCAAGGTCGGTGAGGGTGGAGAACGCGCCGGCGATGCCGCAGGTGCCGCGGAGGAGGCGGGCGGAGAAATCGTGGGCGGTTCCCTTGAGGTGGGTGCCGGTTTCCTCATCGAGTTCGGTGGGGGCGCAGCGGGCGACCGCGTCCGGAGGGAGAGGGCCGAAGCCGGTCTCGGTCATGCCGAGAGGTTCCCAGATGCGGCTTGCGGCCAGGCTGTCGAAGGGCTTCCCACCGAGGTGCTCGGCCAGGTAGCCGAGGATCAGGGCGGCCCGATCCGTGTACTCGACGGCTTCGCTGGGCGCGCGGTGGAGGGCTTCGTGGAGGACGCCGTCGCGGATGTCCTGTGGGTCGGTGCCGTAGAGGTTCTTGAGGTTGGCGCGGAGAGGCAGACCGGCAGTGTGGGTCAGGAGCTCGTGGGTGGTGACCTGGGCGAGCGGGTGGCCGGTGACCTCGGGCCAGAAAGTGCCGAGCGGGGTGTGGAGCTGGAGCTTGCCCTCTTCGACGAAGGTGCCGATGACGGCCCATACGGCGACGATCTTGGTGAGACTGGCGATGTCGAAGACGGTGTCGAGCCGCATCGGCTCGTCGGGGGCGGTCGGGTCGAGGAGACCGACTGCCCCGCTCGCCGTCGTACCGGAGGCGTCGCCGACGGCCCAGACGGCTCCAGGATAGACCCGGTCGCGGACGCCGTCCTCAAGGAGCTGCTCAATGCGCGGGATGTCGAGCGTCATGGTGCTCCGATCGTAGTGAGACTGCTGCCCCTGGTGGGGGTGCGCCACGGGTGGTCAGGCGAGACGCCCGCCGAGCTCGGCGAGGGCCGTGGCGGTGGCGCTCAAGGGGAAGCGGGCCGCGTTGGTGACGCCGGCCGCGCGGAGCGCCGACAGGAGGTCGGGGCTGGCGCGGAGGCGGTTGATTGCGCGGGCGACGGCGTGCGGGTTGGCGAAGTCGGTGGCGAGGCCGGTGGCGCCCAGTGCTTCGGTGAGGCCGGGAACCGGCTGGTAGAGAACGGGGAGGCTGCATGCCTGGGCTTCGAGCGCGACGAGGCCCATGGCCTCCAGTGTCGTGGAGGGCATGACCAGCACGTCGTGGTCGGCGAAGGCCCTCCAGAGCTGTGGACGGCGGAGCCAGCCGAGGTAGTGGACGTGTACGCCGTACTGGTGGAGGCGGGGACGAAGGGCCTGGAACTCGGCTCTGGGGGCGGCGACGGACAGCTCGGCCGACTGGGTGAGGGGGAGGGCCGAGAGGAGGGTGTCGAAGCCCTTCTCGGGGGTGAGGCGGCCGGCGTACAGGATCCGCAGGTGACTGGAGGACTGGTGCCGGCGTCGTGGGGGAGGGCTGGCGATGAGGCGGTCCGGGATGCCCCAGGGGATTTTTTCCACCTTGCGACGATGGGTGTCAGGGGCGAGCAGAAGCAGGCGGTCGGCCATCGCGCCGGTCGGCACCACGATCACGTCTGCCGCCCAGGCCGCCTCGCGCAGGGTGGCGAGCTGTTCCGGGTGCGTTTCCGCGAACAGCAGGTCGGTGCCGTGGACGAGGGCGATCCGAGGGCGCTTCGGGAAGGCGCGGAGCAGGGCCGGTGTGGCGCCGAAGGCAAGGTGCTGCAGGTGGAGAACCCCGACCTCGCCTGGGTCGACCGCGTCCACGAGGGCCCGCTGAAGTGTGGTGACGTAACGGCGGAACGCGTATCCGGTCAGGCACTTCCCCGGGGCCTGTACGAGGTCCAGACCCGTTGGCGCGGCCGGCCGCAGGCCCTTGTTCTCCGGAGCGAGCATGAAGGCCCGTGCGGGCAGGAGCGGGCTGCGGCCGGTGTACAGGTCGAGGAAGAGTTCGACGCTTCCGCCGGGGCTCGGGAACGGCAGGTCGAGGGCCGTGACGACGGTGAGGTTCATGCGGGCCCTCCCGGATTCTCCTCGTAAAGGCGGGAGGTCTCGATGCCCTGGCTGGACCGGTACTTCAGGCCGTGGTGCTGGTAGCTGGCCATGGCGCCGAGGGCCTGGAGGAAGACCAGCTTGCCGAACGTCATGCGCGGGTAGACCCGGACCGGTCGGCTGACGCGGATCTCCAGCGTCCAGCGGATGGCGTGGCCTTGGTGACCGAGGGGAGCGGACACGTGGACCCAGATGCCGAGCGCACCGATGGTCCGGTCGCCGTTGAGGAACTGCGCGTACGTCTCCGAGCCGGTCCGCTCGTAGGTCGTCCCCAGGTAGAGGACCTCCGGCCGCAGTACGTAGCCCGCGTCGGGGATCGGCTCCTCCTGGAACTCGGTCGGCTTTGCCGCGTCGAGGGAGCCGTCGTGGAAGCGCAGAGTGTCGCCCAGACGCCAGTCGTAGGCGTTCGGGGAGATCCGCTTCGGCTCGTACGGCTCGATGGTGATCTCGCCGGCGGCCTTGGCGGCGGCGATGGCGGGGCCGGTGAGGATCACGAGGCCACCGCCCCGAGGGCGGCGAGGTCGCGCCAGTACGCGGAGGGCTGGGGGCCGGTGGAGGACTGGTACTTGCCCGTGTAGAGCGCCACCGGACCGACGGACACGAAGAACATGATCTGCCCGATCCGCATGCCCGGGTAGACGCGCAGCGGCCGGATCGGGGAGAGCATGAGCGTCCACTGGCCGTGGAAGCCGATGTCGCCGATGGGCGCGGTGATCTCGACGAATAGGCCGAGGCGGCCGACCGAGGAGCGTCCGAAGAGCAGCGGCACGAACGTGTCGGAGCCGACCTCCTCGATGGTGTGGCCGAGGTAGAGCTGGCCCGGCCGGAGTTCGAAACCGTTCGGCCCGATCTCGATCGGCACGGTGGCGTTCGGCAGGTGAGCGTCCAGCGTGTCGGCGACGTACGTGAGCAGGGTGCCGCCGAGCCGGACGTTGTAGCTGTTCGGGTTGACCTGCGTCGGCTCGAACGGGGAGATGCGGATGCGGCCGTCGGCCGCGGCCTGGGTGATCTCGGGACCGGTGAGGATCATCGGGAGTCTCCATCGGTGAGCGTGTGCTGCACGGCCTGACTGAGACGGACCCCGGCTTGCCGGGTACGGCATCCGAGGTAGGTGTCGGCGAGATAGCCGGTGGTCAGCACGGTCGGCAGACGGTCGGGCAGGGGATCGGGAGCCGACACGATCGGACCGGCTTGCTGGCCGAGGTGAGTGAGGAGGGCCGTCGGGTCTGCGGAGAAGTGCTCGGGTACGTGGGCGTGCACGAGCTGGTTGTCGAAGGGCTCGATGGAGAGGAGATCGCCCTGCGTGAGTACGGCCCCCAACCGGGGAGACCGAAGAGCGGTCTCGTTCAGCAGCACGGCTTCGGCCCCCAGACCACTGTGGAGGCGGTGGGCGACGTCGGAGAGCAGGGCGCGACGGTCGAGAGGACCGTTCCCGTATGGATCCCGGAGCGGGCCGAGCGGCGTGCGTAGCTCCTCGTGAATGGCGTCGATGGCCTTCCCTACGAGAGCGAGTTCACGGGGGAGAACGCCCTCAGGCGGGAAGGAGCCCACCTGGGCGGCCCAGTCCGCGCCCACGGGCTCGGCCAGCGCGTAACCGGCCGCGAGTTCACGCCCCTTCAGAACGAGCGTGTCCCCGACCGGCACCGGGTCCGGGCGTTCACTGTGGCAGTGGCCGGCGAAGACGACGTCCAGGAACGGGCAGGCTGTGGCCAGCTTAAGGTCCTCGTCGAACCCGGAGTGGCTCAGCACCACCCAGGAGTCGGCCTGGTGGTGATGGGCCAACATCAGCTCGCGCAGAGCCCGGGCCGGCTCCATGACACGGTGGCCGACGCGCTGGCCGGCCGGGATGGCGTTGAACGCCTGCGGGCCGATGACGCCCGTGACGGCGACACGGCGGGTGCCGACGTGCACCAGACGGACCGGGCGGAAGAGCAACTCGTCGGTCTCGTCGGCGACGGCGTTCGCGCACACCGTGATGTCGTACAGGCCGGGCTCGAAGTGGTGGCCCCAGCCGTGGTTGCCGGGGACGACGGCGTCGTAGAGACGGATGAGAACGTCTTGCTCGATCCGGCCCTGACCGACCCGGTAGTAGCCCGTGCCCTCGAAGAAGTCCCCGCAGTCGACGACGAAGCTGTCGCGCCTCATCGCGTGCAGGTGCGCGAGCATCGGCACGGCGTCGTCGAAGGACGAGTGGACGTCGGTGGTGGCGATGATCCGCTGGAAGCGTCTGACGGCGGTCATGGGGTGACCTCGCAGATGTCGGCTCCGAGGGCGAGGAGCTTTCCGGGCAGGTCGGCGTGGCCGCGGCGGATCTGGTCGACTCCGCCGAGGGTCGTGACGCCGCGGGCGGTGAGGCCGGCGACCATCAGTGCTGAACCCGTGCGGATGTCTGTCGCCTCCACTCCGGCACCCGTCAGCCGCTGCGGTCCGGTGAACCGGCACTCGGTGGTGGACAGCTCGGTGATGTCGCCGCCCATGCGGACGAGCTGCGGGATGAGGTTGCTGTGGCGGCCGGGGTTGATCGGGTCCGAGAACAGGTGAGTGCCGGGGAAGCCCAGGGCCAGGCCGAGGAGCGGCGGCTCGAAGTCGGCGTCAAGGCCGCCTGGCGCCAGCGTGGCCATGGCCCGCAGGGAGCGGCCGGTCGGCTGGGTCTCCCGTCCGTGGACGACCAGGGTCTTCGATTCGCCGGCCGTGGGAATGCCCATCCTGTGGAGGGCTGCGACGAGCGGCGCGACATCGGGGCCGTGGACGCCCTCGATCCGCGCGTTGCCGCCGGTTGCGGCCACGGCGCAGGCCAGAGTCCCCGCCTCGATCTTGTCTCCCGGCACCTTCCAGACGGGTACGTCCTCTTCCGAGACGGAAGACGGCGGCGCGAGAGTGAGGACGCGCTCGCCGGCACGGCACTCGTACCCCACTGCCATAAGCGCGTTCAGGACGCCGAGAACCTCGGGGGAGAGGTTCGGCTGTCCGAGCCGAAGCGGAGTACCCGCGACCATGGCGCGCAGGAGCGCGGCGATCGTCGCTCCGCGCGAGCGGAAGGGCAGGACCAGCGACACCGTGCCACGGACCGCCTTGCCGACTTCGACGACGTACCCGTGGTCGTCCACGCGGACGCGGTCGCCGAAGGCTTCGTACACCTTGAAGTGCTGCTCCATGCCGCGGTCCCCGATCCGGCATCCGCCCGGCCAGGGAAGCCGGGCCCGGCCGCAGAGGGCGATCAGAGCGGGGACGAGGTAGTACGAGGCGCGGATGCCGGACGCGGCCTCGCCCAGGCCGTCGGGCGTCGGGGCCGCCTCGCGGGGAAGGACGAGGACGGTCTGGTCGTCGCCGACCGGGTGGGCGGTGTTCCAGCCAGCCTGGCGCAGCAGGTCCAGCAGGGTCTGGACGTCGGAGCTGGCGGGGACGTTGTCCAGACGGACCGGGCGAAGGAGGGCTGCCGCAGCGGCTACGAGCGGTAGCGCGGCGTTCTTCGAACCATCGACCGTCACGGTGCCGGAGAGAGGCCGGCCGGGCCGGACAGCGATGACCTGGGACGTGACTGCGGGGACGCGGGTACTCACGTACAACTCCTCTGCGTAGGAAGGGACAAGGCGGCAGCACCAGCCGGGGGTCGGGCAGCCGTGTCGATCTCGGCCCAGCAGCACTTGCCGGAGGCCGTCGCCGCCGCGCCGAAGCGGTCTGCGAGTGCGCCGACGAGGAAGAGGCCGCGTCCGTTCTCGCTGTCCTCGTCCGGCAGCGCCGGTTCCGGCAGAGTGGGGCTCGCGTCGCTGACCTCCACCCGCAGGACCGCTGCGCAGAACTGGATGACGACGTTGATCGGCTGGTGATCGGCGTATCGGACCGCGTTCGTGACGAGCTCGCTGACGACCAGCTCAGCCGTCCGGACGGCTTCCGGCACCGCTGTCACCGCCGGCCAGGCGGCTATGGCCTCTCGCGCCTGGCGTCGTGCCGTGGGCACGGCGACCGGCGTCGGCGGGAGGGTGAAGGTGAGCTGGTGCGCTTCCACGAGCGGCCTCCAGAAGTCGGATCGACCACTCCAAGGAACCGCCCCGGACGCCCCGGTCGCGACACTTCGTGCCCGCACCGCATCGTCCATGCAGAAGCTGCATGACGCTCCCGCACCGCTCGCCTACGCTCGACCGCAGGGGCATGCTCGACGCGGACGGAAGGGCATGGATGGCAGACGTGAAGACCGAAGCCGGGAGGATCGGCGAGGCGATCAAGCACGCCCGCCGGCGCACCGGCCGCTCGCAGGCGGACGTCGCCACCGCGCTGGGCTACCACCAGTCGAAGCTCAGCCGCCTGGAGAGCGGACGAGGCACGGAAGACACCCGGGTCTTACGTGCCGTCGCCGCCGAACTCGGCATTCCCCTCCACATCCTCGGCCTGAGAGACCCGGCCCCGTCAGCAGCACCGACCGACGATCATGAGACGGAAGACATGCGCCGCCGCACCTTCCTCGCCGCGAGCATCGCCTCCCTCACGGCCCCCACCGCCCCTGCCACGGCTGCTCACGACAACCTTGTCCGTGCCCTCCTCCCCAGTCCGCGGACAGTTTCCGGTCAGGCAGGCGCCGCAGAGACTGGCTCCGCAGACACCGGCTCCCTGGAAACCCGCCTTGCTGCCGCCCGGCGCCTGTTCTGCACCTGCGACTACGCGGAGCTGGAGGCCGTCCTGCCCGGCCTTCTCGCCGACTTGCGGGAAGCCGCGGGCGACCACCGCAACGAGGCCGAGATGGCCGGACTCCTGGCCACCGCGTACCAGACCTCGACCAGCCTGCTGCTCAAACAGGGGGACCACGGCAACGCCTGGCTCGCGGTGGGCCGCGCCCTGGCCGAGGCTGAGCGCTCCGGCGACCCCGTCGTCCTCGCCTCCAGCGTCCGCGTGCATGCCCACGTCCTGGCCCGCGAGAAGCACACCACCCAGGCCGTCACCCTCGTCCGCCATACGGCGGGACAGCTCGCCGGTTCCTACGACCGACGCTCCCCTCGCTACCTCGCCGCCGTGGGCCTGCTTCTCCTGCGGGGCGTCACGGCCGCCAGCACCGCCGGCGACCGTGCCGCCACCCGCGAATTCCTCGCCGAGGCCCAGGACGTCGCCCGCTACGTCGCACTTGACCGGCCCGACGCCTGGGCGAACTTCAGCCCCACTAACGTCGCCCTCCACGCGGTGAGCGCGGCGGTTGCGTTCGGCGACGCCGGCATTGCCCTGAACACCGCCGCCCCCCTCATGCGCCGCCACATTCCTGTCCCCGAACGCCGAGCGGCCCTGTGGATCGAGGCCGCCCGCGCCTACAACCAGCAGGGCCGCCTGGCCGAGGGCTACCAGGCCCTGCGGATCGCCGAGACCTGCGCCGCCCAGGACGTACGCCGGCCCGCCGTACGAGACCTGGTTGCCGACATGGCCGCCCGCGACCGGCGACGTACCCTGCCCGAGCTCCACCGCTTCAGCCGCCGACTGGGAGTCCCCGCGTGACCGCAGAGCAGCCGTTCCTGTATGTCGTCGTCTGCGCCGCTGGCATCGCGGGCGACGCCCACAAGCTGATCAGCGCTGCGCAGAAGCGAGGATGGGGCGTCGGCGTCATAGCCACCCCCCAAGGGCTCGGCTTCCTCGACGCCGAGGCGATCGAGGCCCGGACCGGCCACCCGATCCGCTCCGCCTGGCACAGCCCCGGCGACCCACGCCCGCTCCCGCCCGCCGACGCGATCGCCGTCGCGCCGGCCACGTTCAACACGGTCAACAAATGGGCGGCCGGCCTCGCCGACACCCTCGCCCTGGGCATTCTGTGCGAGGCGTACGGGATGGGTGTACCGATCGCTGTCCTGCCGTACGTGAACGCCGCCATGGCCGCCCATCCGGCGTATGGCCGGAGTCTGGACCAGCTGCGGGAGATGGGAGTGCTGGTGGGGACGTACGAGCCGCACCGGCCGAAGACGGGCGGGGGAGCGGACCGCTTCCAATGGGAGGAGGCGCTGGAGCTGCTGGCTCCTGCGCTGGTGGGGAGAGCGGCCGACTGAGGGACTGGCGGTCGTGCCGACCGCCTGACCTCGGGAACACGTCGGCGGTGGGGTGGATCTTCTCGATGTGCTCCTTGTCCGGTGCCGTCAGATTCAGCGTGCGCGGCGCTGCTGGGTGGTGGGATGGACGACCCGGGCCGCGGCCTGCAGGGGCGCCGGGGTGTTTGCGGTGTGCTGGGGCAGGTCGGCGAGGCGGTGGAGGCGCCAGGTGAGGGCCCGGCTGAGGCTGGTGGCTGTGTCGAGTTCTCGCTGGGTGGCGGCTTCGGCGAGGAGGGTGCCGGGGTTGTGTCCCGCTGATCGGGCCTTGGCGAGGGTGGCTGCCAGGGCAGGCCACCCGGGCTCCGCGAGGATCTCGTCCGCCAGCGCCGGGAGCGCTTGGCGCAGGACGGTTGCCTGGTGGCGGCGAAGCGACTCGGCCATCCGGTTTCCACGCTGATGGAGCACGGCCAGCGGTTCCGCTGCTGCGGCCTGGTAGACGGGGCGCAGGCGCTCGGCCGCCTGTCGGGCTGCTTCGGCCTGCTGGTCGTGAGCACGGGTGCGGTGCCAGTGCTGGGCGGCGACGACCGCCAGGAGGACGGCATCGAGAAGGATCGCGAGGAGGGCTCCGTCCTTGGGCGGGGGGACTCGCAGGATGGCCTTCACTGCCCGCCGGGTGGCCTGGGCCTGCTGGTGGCGGGCGCGGACGCGGGAACGGCTGGCCCGTTCGAACGCGGCAGCCGCCTGCAAGAGCGCAGGCCGTAGGTCGGTCGGCGCGATCAGGGGCAGGGCGTCGAGGGTTTCGACGAGGACGGCGATGTGTGCCTGTCCGGCCCCGTCGTTGCTGTGGGCGAGGTGGTCGGGCATCCGGTCGACAGCCTGGGTGAGTCGTCGCCAGGCGTGGGACTCGGTCGGGGCCGCCGGGCCGGGGTCGCTGGCGGTGAGGCGGTCAGCGATCTTGGGGTAGGAGAGGTCGGGGGCGAGGGTGGAGCCGGAAAACCAGACGGGCTCGCCGTCCTTGTTGGTGTCGTCTTCGAGAGCGACCTTGTACCCGCGGACGTCACCGGAGGGGAAGTACTGGATGTCCACCAGCACACCGGTGCCGGTGAGGATCTCGAAGAACTGGTCCATGCCGGTGGCCGCGGTCAGGGCGGTGTGCACGGTGGTCCGCAGCCGCTCGCGAGCCGTGATGGAACGTCCGGTGCGGCGGGCCTTCTCCTGCTCAGCGCGGGTGGGCCGCTTGGCGGCGGTCCGGTCGCCGCGCGGGACTTGGCGCAGGCCGTACTCCTTCTCGATGGCGACGAGTTCGTTGTCCGCACGCAGGAAGTCGTGCCAGTTCCGAGGCGGGCGGAGGTCGCCTCGGACTTTGGTGGCGACGATGTGGATGTGGTCTTCGGCGTGGCGGACGGCGACCCATCGGCAGGCGTCTTGGTCGCCGGCAGGGGCGATGCCGGTGGCGTTGAGGACGCGCTGGGCGATGGCGGCCCACTGATCGTCCGAAAGGATCGGGTCCTCGGGGGCAGCGCGGATCGAGCAGTGCCAGATGTGGTTCTTCGGCGCCTTGTGGCCGGCTTGCTTGACGCGTAGGTCGAGAACGGTGGCGAGCTGGGCGAGGGTGGCCTCGGGGTCGCGGCCGGGGTCGGGCGCGAAGCCGTCCCATGAGGCAACGAGGTGGGGGTCGGTGTGCTCGTTGGCTCGGCCAGGCCCGTACAGGTAGTTGAGGACGCCCCTGGTCTTGTGGCCGGGCTTAACGATGTTCGCGATCAATCAGACCGCCCGGCGCTGTGCGGCGGCCGCATCGGCGGTGGTGTCGGCGGCGGCGTCGATCGCGGTGGCCGCCTGCCTGACCTTGGCCAGGACACGTCCGGCCTCGGCGAGTACAGCGGCGTCCACGGGGTGAGGGTCGCCACCGGAGTTGAGGCGGTGGGCGATCTGGTTCACGTTCGTGCCGATCTTGGAGACCTGTGTGCGGAGGGCGGCCAGTTCGTCGATCAGGTCGTCGGTCGCTGTGCGTCGGTCGGGCAAGATGAGGTCGCCGCTGAGGTGGGCCATGACGACGGCGCCGACGAGGTGTGCACCGGCCAGGCCGAGTCGTTGGGCCTCGGCGAGGATCTCGGCTTTCTCTTCGAGGCTGTAGCGGACGTCGACACGCTCCTTGCGCTGCACGTCCTGGCGGGCGCGGCGGCGGGCGACACGGTGTAGCGCGGCCTCGTCAGCGGCACGCACGACCCCTGTCCCCGGTGCGCCCCCGCGCCGGGGACCTGCCTCCGCCACCCCCGGGGCGGAGGCTTCCGCGTTGGACCGGCCCTTGGACGGTCCAACGCCATACCTTGCTCCGCCGGGGGCCGGGGAGGTGGTCTTCGAGCGGGTGTCGGCGAATTCGTGCTGTGCCTGGTGCATGGATGCTCTCTGGGTGGGTGGTTTGGTCCGTGCCTCGCACTGCGGGCGGTGGGGTTGGCACGGGAGGAAGGGGTGGGGACCGGGACGGTCGGGTCAGTCCTTGCGCCGGGTCAGGCTCAGGGCGGGGACCGGTCCCCGGTCCCCGTGGTTCATCACGCTCGGGGACCGTGTGCTGTCGATCCCGGTTCGGGGCCCTGGAAATGCGGGAGACAGCTGGTCCCGGTCCCCGTATCCGATAAGTCCGTTGGGGACCGGTCCCGGAATCGAAGGGGACCGGCCGCTGTCGGAGTGGGGACCGGTCCCCGCGTCGTTGCTGCGTCGGTCCCGGTTAGTCCCCATGCCGTTGCGGACCGGTCCCCGGTCCCCCCGGTCCCCGGTCCCCTGGTTCGGTCCCCGATGGTGACGAGGCCGGTCCCCCGTTTCCGGAAGGCTGCGCACTCCGGATTTGGGAGTGCGGGGACTGACCTCATGGAGGTCAGGCCGGGTGGTGGCGGCGTCGATCGGGGCCGGTGAGGATGACGCGGTCGGTCATTTCGGCGAGGCGAGAGGCGACGCGGTCACCAAGGGTGGCGCGGAGTTCGGCGGTGGGGAGGTTGGTGGTGATGAGGGTGGGGAGCATGTGCTCGTACCGGTGGTTGATGAGCCGGTAGGTCAGCTCCTCGGTCCATTCGCTGGTCTTGGCCGCGCCGAGGTCGTCCAGGAACAGGAGCGGGCTCCGGGCCAGGGTCCGCAGGTCGCGTTCGGTGTCGTGGCCGGCCCGGGGGCGCAGGCGGGCGTAGAGGTCGGCGGTGGTGGTGGCTTCCCAGCGCAGGCGGACGCCACGGGCGAGGAGGGTGCGGATGGCGCCGTACGCAAGGTGGGTCTTGCCGGTGCCCGTGGGGCCGGCGATCAGCAGCGACGGGCCTTCGGCGATGCCCGGCCCGCCGGGGCCAGGACGTCCGGCGCGGGCGATCTGGTCGGCCCAAGCGGTCGTCTCGGGGCGGTCGGCCAAGGCACGGCGGTAGCGGGCGGGGATGCGGGCGTCGGCCAGTTCCAGGGCGGTGATCCGCTCGGCCGGCGGTTCATCCGCGGTTGCGGTGGTGGGGGCGATGCCGCGGTCGGCAAGGATGCCGTTGAGCCGGTCGGCGAGCGGGCCGACGCGGCCGGGCTCGCGGTTGAGAGTGGCGGTCAGAGGTCACCTCCGTAGGCGGCTTCGGCATCGGCAGGATTCGTCCACGCCCTGTGGGCAATGGGCGCCGTGGGGGAGCCGTTCATGGCTTCGTGCACGAGGCTCGGCAGAGTGCTGGGGTGCAGGCCCTTGGCACGGTGCAGGTCGAGTCCGGCCCGGACGTGACCAGACGCGATGCCTTCCTCGAGCAACTTGCGTGCCTCCCGTCCGAGATGGCCCAGGACGTCCTTGGGCGGACGGTGTGTGCAAGCGGCGGCGTACTCGGCGATGAGCTCGTTGGCTGAGACGGGGCGGGGTGTGCGTGCGCTTGCGCCCCCCGAAGGGGTATCTCCTAGATCCATGATCCTAGGTCCTAGATCCGGACCGTGAGGTGTCACCGCTCCCTCGCCGAACCCTCCCCGCTGCCTCACGGAGGGCTCACTGAAATGGCTCTGACCTGCTATTTCTTCATCGGCGACCGAATTCATCGCAGTCTCGCGTTTTCGCCTGGGGTTGTCACGGAGGGCTCCGTGACACCCTGGTGCGGGCTCCGTGACGCCCACTCCAACAGGCGGCTCGACGCGGGGCACGGTGCGAGCCTGCGTGTCGTGATGCGGACAAGCAGGAAGACGGCTCGCGCTGGGGCGGTTGATCTTCTGATGCTGTCGCCAGGTGACGATGTGCAGGTAGCGCTTGTCGTCCGGACCCTTGTAGCGGCATATCAGCCCGGCGTCGGCGAGCTGGGCGAGGTCCTTCTCGACAGCGGCGGGCGTGTGTTCCGGGCGCAGGACCCACAGTTGCCCGGCGATGATCGCGGCGTGGTCGCGGTGGCGCCCTTGGTCATCGGCCTGGGTGAGCAGTCCGAAGAACGTCCGCTCGGCCGTCAGGGAGACAGAGGCCAGGGACTCGGAGACGAAGGCTTCCGGCTTGATGGTGCGGATTCGTGCCAAGAGGGGCGGTCCTCACTCGGTGGCCGGTGGGCTGGATGCCCACGGTTCACCGTCGGTCGGGGGCGGGGACGGGTGTGAAGGGTGGGGATGTCCGGCCGTTGGCGCGGGGCGTTGATGGCCGCTTGCGCTTTCCGGGCGTCGTCAACATAGCCACACCCGCGGCGCGCAAGTCCAGCCCTTACCGGCGCAATCTCTCACGGCAGAAACTCCGCCGGAAATCGAGACGGAGAGGGCGGTGCGAAAACGGTAGGGCACGATCGCCGGTCGACCAAATAGTTGCCCTGCATCCCGAGCCAGAAGCATCACATCGGCAAGCCGTTGACGTCTTGCGAGCGGCGAAGCTACAACACAACACCCCACGTCAGGGAGGGTCTCTGCTGTGGGGGCTCATTCGGGGATCCTGCCTTACGTAGCACCCCGACCGCCTCGCTCACCGATTGAGCGCGGGGCAACATAGCCGACAATCGCCGGTTAACCAAACCGGCGAATGCGCGCTACAAGTGGAGCCATGACAACACGATCTCTGGAAGTGAGGCCCGCAGGAATGCTGACGGCTCACACCACCGAAATCATTCGCACGGAGCGCGGCCTTGAGCCATGCCCACTCGCCGCGTGATGTACCGCTTTGAGCCGATCTATGTCCAGCACGATGCTGTCCCGCCTCGAATCCGCCAAGCGGCGATGAATGTCGACGGCCGCGTCGCCATCGTCGAATCCCTGCAGGTATCACCCCTTGCCCTCGTTCAGGGCCCGCGCGCCACCTGAGCCGCCCTCGCATCCCTCCCGCCCTCGCGACCAGGAGTTGCCCCTTGCACCGACCCACGCCCGCGTCCGTCCCCCACAGGCCGTCCGACACCCCCGCACCCCGCCTCTACCGCCCCGAGGAGATCGCCGACACCCTCGGCTGCTCGGCCTGGTGGGTCAAGGACCGAGCGCGACGGCGTTTGATCCCGCACACCCGGGTCGGCCGCGCCTACCGCTTCACCGCCGAGCACCTTGCCGAGATGATCCGCCTCCACGAGGAGCGGCCGGCACAGCCTGCGCAGACAGCCTTGGGGGCGACCGATCCGCTCTCTGAGCCCGGTACGCAGATCGGCTCCCCGCGACGTCGCCGCCCTGCCGTGGCACCGGCGACTCGCCTGCGGGCCCGCCCGCCGCGTCGACAGCAGCAGTACAGCGCTGTTGCTTGACTCGATCGCATCTGCCGTAGCCGAGGACGAGGAACAGGGGACAGCAGGACTTGGGTTTCGCGGAGAAGCGCGGAAGCTACTGGCGCGGCCGGTACAAGGTCGCGCCCGGCAAGCACAACACGGTCGTCGACGAGAACGGCAAGGCGATCAGGTTCGCCACCAAGGGCGAGGCCCAACGGGCAGCGGCCGAGGCCGAGAACAGGTACCGCCGCGGCGACTGGCGCGACCCGGCACTCGGCCAGGAGACCTTCGGGGAGTACGCGAACCGCTGGTACGAGGCCCAAGACCTGGCGGCTTCGACCATGCAGAACTACAAGCGCCACATCGAGGAGCACCTGCTCCCCGACTTCGAGGACAAGGCGCTCGCCGGCATCCTGCGCACGGACGTCGACCTGTGGGAGAAGAAGGAGAAGGCCCTCTATGCCACCTCTAGCGTCAAAACCTGGCGCTCAACGCTCCACCTGATCTTCGAGGACGCGATCGACGAGGGCCTCATCACGTCCAACCCAGCCGCCCGCAGGCGCGGACGGGGTAAGCGCGCCGGTCGCTCCCGAGACCGTGGTCCGGAGAAGGTGGTCACCGACGCGCTCGGCATCCTGCTGACCGCCGAGCGCGCCGCCCTGCTCTCCGGCCGCGACGACGAGTTCGTCGCGGTGGTCCTCAAGGCGTACACAGGGATGCGCTGGGGCGAGATCGTCGGCCTGGAGACCGCGTTCGTCCGCCCTGGAGCCGTCCGGGTCGAGTGGCAGCTGTACGAGCTCGACACGGGGGAGCTGGTGCGCTGCCCGCCGAAGGACGACAGCTACCGCACCATCGACTCGATGGACTGGCTGTCCGCGTTGGTCGCCAACCACGTCGCCCGCACGAAGCCCAAGCCTTGCCCCTGCCACGGCAAGACCTATGTCTTCCGAGGGCAGGGTGCAGCCCGTACTGGGGGCCACCAGGGCGCGAAGCTCGTCGACGTCGCCCGTCGTGCCGGCGTCTCGACGGGCACGGTGTCCAACGTCCTCAACCACCCCGAACGCGTCGCCGAAGCCACGCGCGCGAAGGTCGAGCAGGCCATCGCGGATCTCGGGTTCGTGCGAGGCGGTGTTGTGCCGGAGCATGCCGCCCACTGGCGCAGGAACGGTTTCGCGACCTGGTTGTTCACGCCTGCGGTCTCCGGCTGGTACCCGAAGAAGGCACCACAGGAGCCACGGCCGGTGCCCCTACTCGGCGAGCCGTGGCCCGGTGTCCCGGCACGGGGCCGGGGTGCCAGCGACCGGGCCGACGCCTGCTGGCTCCCGATAGCCAAGGGACTCACGCCCCACGGCCTTCGCCACACCCACCGGACGATGATGGAGGACCTCGGAACGGAGAAGGTTCTTATGGACGAACGGATGGGGCACATCGACGGCTCGGTCTCGGCGCGGTACGCCCACGTCACCCCAGGCATGCGCCGCCGCCTCATGGCTGGCCTGACCGAACAGTGGGAGGCGATGCTCGACGCGCGCCTGGCGATGTGTCCGGCATCGCCGGTGCGGGCGCTCAACGATCTTCTGCGCGCACGCCGGTAGACCAAGGGCTGCTCGGGTTCACCCCCGAGCAGCCCTCAGCGCACTATGTGCCTACAGCCAGGAGATCGTCTGTTCTTCCTCGCACGGCGTGCCCGACTCAGTCCATCGGTGCACGATCGTCCCCTGACGAGAGGTCCCCATATCGGAAGCGAGGAGGAAATCAACGAAAGACTTGGACGGGATGCGGTCGGCGGTCAGTTCGTCGAATACGTGCGGGTTGCGGCCCTCGCCGACGGGCTTCATCTCCAGGACGACGTTCTCGGCAGCGACGTCACCCAGATTCTCCACGCGCAGTCGCTCCCTCACACGCCGCATCCTGACCCGACCTTTGCTGTCCTGCTTAGGTTCGGTGTCCCACTGGAAGCTTGAGCGGAGGAGCGCACCCGTCCGTGGGCTTTCTGACGTGTCACTCTTTGGGGCGCCAGCCGCATACGCATCGTGCTCCAGGCATGTCCGCACCTTTGCCTTGAGATCATCCGCCGATGCGTAGGTGCCAGTGAGGCCGTGCTCTTGGAGCTCCTTGCGGAACAAATTGAGAGCAGCGAGCTGCTCCGGATCGTGATCACGCTGGATTGGCGCGTCGGAGAAGAAGACGTGGACGGCCGCACCGCGATCACGGGCTCTGAGGATCTCTTCGGCCGTACCGGAGACCGCACGCTTCGTTGCCTGGCCGAGCCGGCTGTTGAACACCGCGATGACGATGTCCGCCTCGTCGGCGAACTGTGCGTTGATCACCTCCTGCGCGTCGCCCTGCCCGACCAGCGGCACTGCCCCCAGTTCCCATCGAAGAGGAAGGAGGTGGACCTTGCGCCGCATCGTGTGGTCGCTGTTCCAACTGCGGATGGAGTCCTCCACCACATCGCGATCAGGAGCGGTGTCGCCTGGGGAAGCGATGAGGACGCTCAGCGTCAGGGTCTGGATGGCCATGGCAGCAGGCTAACCACAGCTACCGACAGTCCATCCCGGACTGCGAGTCTCCATGGTTTGGGAGCCGGATCACCGAGTCGGCTCCCAAACGGCTGGGAACCAACCCGCTCCCCGAGTCCCTTCAAGACCGCCCGAAACCACGACAGTCCGACGCTCTGACCATCTTGCCGCCCACAGGGTGCTTACAGATGGGGTGGCATCGCAGTCAGCCAGCGGCTCTAGGGGCGTCCGGGGCTCGGTGTCGAAGACTGTCGATGTAGTAGTCCGGACTGAGGACGCGGCGGTCTCGCGGGCGCCTCCCTGGGTTGATCTCCTCCACCGGTTTGGCGAGGCGCTCGGGGGTTCTTTCCTGACCATCCACTTGTGAGCACCCACTCGCTGTATGGCCTCACTGTCCAACCGGGCGTCGACCACGCGGCCCCGCGTATACAGCTTCCGCCTCAGCGGCCAACCAGGCTTCGCGCCCGAGTCCGTGCGCGGGTTTCCGGGTGAGCAGCGCGTGATGCTGCGCAAGGCGTTCGAGCGCGAGCTGGCTGCGGAACTGGCATGGAAGCCAGCCCGCGTGCGGGAACTGCTGGGGATGCCGGACAGCCGCCCCGTGCTGAGTCTCGTCTGACGAGCCCAGCCCGGGGCGGGGATGGTGTGGTTGGCGTTGTCAGGCCGCCTTGGGCTGTGAGTCGGCCAGGTCGTTCAGGACCGCGTTGACCACAGGCCAACACATGTCTAGCGTGTCGCGGTCCGGGGTGTGCGCCTCTCGGATCTCGGCGCGCGGGTGGACGAAGTTGCGGTACTTGCGCAGCTCGTGGCAGAAGCGCTCCACATCGGCGCCGATCCAGCCCGCGTCATGACAGATCTTGATCAGCGTGTCCAGATTCACGTGGTCCGGGGACTTGTTGCCGAGCAGTGACGCGTCCCGTTCCTGGACCACATGGACGAGGACGCCTTCCAAGAGGCTGCCGAGCATGATGATGGCAGCGACGTGGGCGCCGTTGGCGTAGCAGGTGCGTGCTTCGTCTAGGCGGTGCTGGAGGAGCCCGGCCATAGTCTGGTCGCTGATCAGGTCGGTCATGGCTGCTCTGAGCTCGACCGGGCCCTGGCTGCCCGGATGAGCGAGAGAGGGGTCGCAGGCGACCAGGCGGGGCCGGCCCCCGGGGTTCTCCAGGCGGGCGCCCTCGTGGATGAGGAAGGCGTTGACGGCGGAGATGACGGCAGGGAGCTGGTCCGGTTCATCGAGGTACTCGCGTGGGTCGGCGAGCCGAAGCAGGACCTTTTCCAGCTCCGTGGGGTCCTCTCGGCGCTCGGTGAGTCGGGCAAGGGTCCACTCCCTGCGGTACTCGCCGTCGTACTCAGGCACCCGCTGCCAGCCGGCGTGCTCCAGGAAGCGGGCGATCTCGTAACCCTTGCGGTAGTAGAGGTGCTCGTCGCCGCAGATGACGCGGGCCAGTTCCTCCAGGGTGTTGGCGTCCAGGATGCCGAGTGGGGACTGCGGAGTCATGCCGGGCCTTCCGTGCTGGTGCCGTCGGTTTCGTCGTCTTCGGTCATGTCGAGGGCAGCGACCGGATCAGTCGTGTCCGGGGTGTCGGGTGCGTCGGCTGAATCCTCGGCCAGCCCCTCGTCGGAGGAAAGGTCGAGCGGGGTCCACCGAGGAGTGCCAGATGCGGAGGGCGAGCGGGACTGGTCGTCGGCGCCGCCGAACGTGGCCGGATGGATCCCCAGCCGGTTCAGTTCTTCCCAAAGGCCGGACAGCGCTTCGTCGGGGTCGAATCGGAAGTCGCTCTCGCGGATGCGCCAGAACGTCCAGCCCACTCTTTGTAGTTCACGATCGCGCTGCTGGTCGCGCCGGATCTGCTCGGGTGTCGAGTGGTACCGCTCGCCGTCGCACTCCACGGCCAGGCACCCGCGTGCCCCTACGACGACAAGGTCGATGCGTTTGTTGCCCGCGGGGTACTGCGGGATGACGTGATAGCCGCGCTTCTTCAGACGTAGATAGACGTGCTGCTCGAAGAGTGATTCGAATGGTTTCTGCGGGATCTCACTCGACACCTCTCCGATGTCGGCGGAGCTGGCCAGTGCGGCGGGCGGGTTCTCCATATAAGCGAGCAGGTTGAACCGGAGGTCCTCCTTCTTCAAGCGGTCCGGGGGAACCGAGTAGAAGAGCCACATCTGGTCCTGGGCGCGGGATGCGGCGACGTTGTACGCCTGCCGTTCGCTGCGCGCGCCGCCCGCGATGCGCGGCGGGTCGGTCGCGACCATCGACAGCAGGATGACGTGGCGTTCGTCGCCCTGGAACGACGCGGGGTTGCCCACACGGATCTGGTGACGCTCGCGCACCGGCGCCGGGATGCGCTCATTGATCAGCTGTTCCAGGAGATTGACCTGGCCGACCGGACCCTGCAGAGCGATGATGCCCATGGTCTTGTCCCGGTAGGCGGGATCCTGCACGAGTCGGGCCAGGCAGTCGGCGATGGCCTCGGCTTCCTTGGGGTTGCGGAGCCGGCTGTCGCGGCCCTGGGTGACAGCCTCTTCGACGAACTGCGTCACGAGCGGATCAAGGCGCTCACCGCCGAATTGCCGCAGGGGTTGCAGTTTGTTGTTGTAGAAGGTCTGGGAGGACCAGCCGATGATCTCGGGCATGCACCGGAAGTGCTCCTCCAGCCGGATCACCTTCGGGAAGAATGTGGAGAGCAACTGGTAGAGGTTGGTGGCGGGGGTGTAGAGCTGGCGCAGCATGGGTGGCATGTCCGGCAGATGAGAGATGAGCCGGTCCTGGATCGCCTGAAGACGACCCATGCCGCTGACCGGGGGCGCGCACTGCTTGTCGTCCCCGACGACGATCACGCGGGGAGCGAGCCACAGTAGGAACAGCGCGTCCATGCCGGCCTGACTGGCCTCGTCGACGATGACGACGTCGAACGCGTCGCGCTTGGGCAGCGCCATCTCGGCCACCTGAGAGATCGGCATGACCCACGCGGGTACGGCTCCTTGCGCCGTCCTCATGGCGTCGTGCGCCGCGGCACGGTACTTGCCCGCGTTGCGACCCTTGCCCTTGCCGTATGAGGCCATGTGGTTGCGGTACGCCTGGAGCGCTGACCGCTGCTCCTGTGTCATGCGCTGCAAGCAGTGCAGCCGACCCCAGGTGGCAGCGAGTTCACCGGTCAGGTCCTCCAGGTTCCTTTCGCACTGGGCCAGTTCCGCTTCAACCCGACGCTCGCGGCCCGGGGTGCGCTGGCGGCGTACGAACGCGGAAGCCACAGCCCATGCCCACGCCTCGGCCAGCGAGTCCAGCCGCGCCTCCCAGGCAGGATCGTCGGGTGTCTGCGTCAGCTGGTCGGCGAGCAGGGGGTGTGCCCTGCGGACGCTGTCCAGGAGCACGGCGCACCGGCGGCGACGATGCTCCCGCCTATGTGCTTCCCGCAGCGCCTCCAGTTCCTTGGCGTAGCGGTCGATGTCCTGTTCTCGGATGGCCTGGGCGGCGGCCAGTGCTTCGGCGGAGGAGTGAGAACCCTCCACCGGCGTACGAAGCTGCTCCTCCCATGCGGCCAGCTGAGCCATGGCTTCATCGGCCGCCCGCCGACCGGAGAGGGCAGCCAGCGCGCTGGTGAACTCCTGCCAGGCCGCGCGGGAAGTGAGGGCGATGTGCAGGCCGTGGCCTACGAGCAGTTCGTCGATGCGCTCGCGTGCAGCGCCGAAGGCGTCGATGTGCTCCAGGCGTGCGAAAGCCTCTGCCAGAGAGGCCGGACGTAGCTCCACCGGCCCTTCCGGTATGGAGACCCCGGCCTGCGCCCACCGCTCCGCGAGTGTGGCGACAGCGGAGTGAGCGCGCACGCGGACGAGGACGGAGTCGAGATCCTCCAGTGTCTCGGGCGGGCGACCGTTTACGGTGCACGTATCGAGCAGCTCCTGAGCGGCCTTCTGCGCCTTCGACGCACGGAAGCTGCCGCGAGCGCGCAGCTTGCCACCCGAGGCGAGATGCTCGCGCAGCGCAGAGCCGGTCGCGACCATCGCATCGGCTCGCTCGACGGAGAGCTGCTCGGGCATGATGATGCGCTTCATTCCCTGCTCGTCCAACTGCCGGGACATGACGGCGAGGTGTTCTGCCAATCCGGACACTCGACGCCACAGGAGGAGGTTCTCGCGAGAGAGCCGGTCCGAGAGGGCCTTGGTGGTCCACTTGGCTGTATCCCACTGGTCGGCCGATGTCGGCAGACCGAGACGGTGCAGCGCCGTACGGCAGCCACCGGCGAGCGAGGTCAGTTCACCGGTGACGGACATGTCGAGCTGGGCGAGATCGTCGCGAATGCCAGTCGCTTCCGAGGACAGGCCGTCATCGGTGATACGGCCGGCCGCGAGGGCCTGGGCCAGATCTTCGGGTGACGGCAGGCTGTCCGGATCCGGCAGAGTGCCACCCGCGCGTGGCTCAGCCGCTCTGTCACGCAGGAGGCTCAGCAGTTCCGCTGCCTGCGCGGGAGAGAGCGGGGGAATGGAGGGTGTCGGTCCTTCATCCGGAACCAGGCCGATCCAGGAGTGACGCGCGGCGTTGTCCTGGACGCGCTGCACTATTGCGGCAAGGGTGCCGGTGTATCCGGGCGCGATCTCCCGGTGACGGTAGACCTCGTTCTCCCGTAGCGCGATCACCTGCTCGGTGAGCGTGCTGATCCTTCCCCGCACCTCTTCACGGCGCGCGGTCAGTCGACGGATCTCGTCCTGAAGCTGCTCGGGATCACTGGCAGCGACCTGGTCAGTCAGGGCATTGATCGTGCGCTCCAGTTCATCCGCCCCGTCCTGCCGCGCGGAGCTGAGCAGGAGAACGCACAAGTCCCTCACCGCAGGCGGAAGTTTGTCTCGTAGAACCGTCAGAGCCTGATCGCGGGCACTGGTCACGAGAACCCGCTGTCCCTGTGCGAGCAGGGCGGAGACCAGGTTGGCGATCGTGTGTGTCTTGCCGGTCCCCGGCGGACCCTGCACCACTACACCTGTGTCGTGCTCCAGGCGCCTGAGCACACTTCGCTGCCGCTCGTTGGTCTTCCCAGGGAAGAGCGGGTCGTCCCCGAAGAGGGGTGGGATCTCGCGGTCACCCCAGTTCGCGCGCTCCTCCGGATCCAGTGTCATCACCAGCTGAGCGAGCCCCAGGGGAGCGTGCGCCTCGAGGGCCACACTGTCCGCGATTCGGTCGTAGAAGCTCAGCAAGGCGTTTCGGTCCCGCGGACGCAACACCAGGGCTGGAGCGTAGGTCAGTCGCGCGCCTGCCTCCGGCTCGCGTGGAGGCTGCCACTCGGCGCTGAACGCGACCGGACGCTGCAGCACTTGCTCCTGCCATTGGACCAACTGCTCCAGTGCCTCCGTGCCGAGCAGGTGCAGCGACCGGGAAGCTATCTCCTCCGCGAGCGCGGCCGAGCGCTCGGGAGCCCAGCCGTCATCGGTGTCGAGAAACGCCTGATCCTCGAGTCGCACCGCGCCTTCGGCCATGAGCCGCACTGTCAGCCGGGCGGTCTTGCGCTCAACCGACGTCTCAACCCGGTGAGTGAGCAGATGACGATGGACGGCGTCGCCGCGCGGATCACTCCAAGTCAACAGGCCGGTTGCCAGGACGAGTTCGAGTTGGTCGTCCTGCTGGGTCAGCTTCTGGTGCCAGTGGTAGATCTGCTCGTACAACTCCCGAAGGGATCGCTCCGCACGCTCGCGCTCTGCCCACCGGCGCCAGCGGTCGAGCCACGGACCATAGGCCCGCAGCACTTCGGCTGCATCCTCTCGGCGGACGCTGTGGTCCTCCGCCTCCTCCCACCACTGACGGCCGTCCGCGGCTCGCACCAGCTCACGCCCCGGCCCTTCGAGTGCTAGCGGCGGATCACCGCCATCAGCGTCCTGGCACTGTTCCGCGGAAATCCATCCATCCAGCACCTCTGGCAGGGGCGGTGGTGCCGTCTGCGGCACGTGCTCGAGTGTGAGCAGCAAGCCGTCTACTCGAGCTGACGGGCGTCGTACGGATGCGGGCAGGTTAGCCAGCCACATGCGCTCCCGTGAGCGGCGGTCGTCGCGTAGACGGTTATGGCTGCTCTGCACAACTTCTTTGAGGAAGCCCAGCAGACCGGTGGTCTGTCCAATGACGTCAGGGTCGTTCGCGACACGTCGCGGCACGTTCACCTTGCTCCCCTCGGCTGATGGCGAACATTTCAGGATGAGGGTGCCAGGCAGGCAGGACAACGCGTCCCGGGAGAATGGCGTGATATGTGCGCCGCATAGGCCGGATCGGCAACACGCCAAGACGGTTGTGCTGGCAAGGATATGAACACCCGTTCTGCAAAGGCTGGTTCCGAATCCACGGTGGTCGTTCCACCGAAGGGATCACATCGGCCACTGGCCCACAGAGCTGCCGAGACTGCTGCTCAGGAAATGGGGAGGTTTGGGTGGCAGCACGGAAGCGGCGTCGATCCGCAGCGCGGAAGCACCGGGCGCAGCGCCTCAGGGCGGGCTTGATCGGTGCGGCGGACTGCCTCGTCCTGCTGGGCGTGTTCTGGCAGGCGATCTGGCGGTTCCTCGTCGGCGGGCTCGTTTCTCGCTTCGTTGGGGGTGCCCTAGGAGGGTGGGGGCTATGGCGTACGACCCGATTGTTCAAAGGACGTGATCACCAGTGACGGCAGGTGGAGCCCTCAGGTCCGGTCACCGGTTCCTCGTCGAGGTGGACACGATGTCGGGAGGCGAGTCCGAGGACTTCGTCGCGGATCTGTGCCGACGGGACGGATGTGCTCGCCCCTTCCCCGTGATGAGCCGGACGCTGCCTCCGTGTGGACGAAACGGGAGCCGCCGGGAGCTGGATCCCGACCTCGGCTCCCAAGCGGCTCCCAAAACGACCCCAGGAACCACTCAGGGGCCTGACCCGCGATGCGGATCAGGCCCCTGACCTGGTACTTCACTGTCGGGGTGGCGGGATTTGAACCCACGACCTCTTCGTCCCGAACGAAGCGCGCTGCCAAGCTGCGCTACACCCCGATCGTCGCTGCTGTCGCGGCGACGACGTTTACTTTAGCCCACTGGTGGCCGGAGACGAAATCCGGTTCTGGAGCGGCGGCGGACCGGGTTCGGGCGGGCGTGGTCCAGGGCCACGAGGAGGACGGCGAGGGCGTAGAGGGCGAGGCCCAGGAGGAGGGCGTTGGCGAGGACGCTCTTGTAGCCGTGCCGGGCGACGTCGAGGAAGGGGTAGAGGTAGCGGTCCGGAGAGGCGGGGAGGAGTTCGCCCCGGGCCAGGGTGAAGGCCAGGTAGGCCAGGGGGTACAGCAGCCAGGTGGCGGCCTGGCGGAGGTGGGTGCGGGCCGGCGGGGAGAGGAGGAGCCAGTCCAGCACCGCGGCGAGCGGCAGCACCGTGTGCATGGCGTGACCGGCGAGGGTCGCCGGCCACGGGGTGCCGGCGGTCTCGCCCGTCAGGGAGAAGCGCGGGGCGGCGTCGGCCAGGAGGACGTGGTGGACCAGGCCCGCCATGACGACGTACAGCAGGGCCGGTCCCGTGACGGCGCCCGGCAGCGGGTGGCGGGCGTTCCAGGCGCGGCGGGCCGACGCGAGCGTGACCAGTGCCAGCAGGATCGTGCTCTGCACCGCGAAGTTGCCCAGGACCCGGGCCGGGCCGCCGGTCAGGATCGCGATGGCCACCGCGCCCGCCGCCACCAGGGCCAGGGCCAGGCGGTACGCCGCTGTCAGCGGGCGGCGCACCGGCGGGACGACGGCTCTGGCGGGGGCGGAGCAGGGGAACAGCGCGGGCCGCGTCCCCGGAAGGGCGGGGAGGTCCGGGATGTCCCTGGGTATCGGGGCGGTCATGCACCCCAGCGTGGGCGGAGGTGCCGTCCGGGGCGATGCGGGTGGGCCGAACGGGTCACGCGGGCGAGTGGCCCCGTGGCCCCGGAGGGCGTGGTCAGTCCCGGCCCACCAGGGTCATCAGCGTCGCCTCCGGGGGGCAGGCGAAGCGGACCGGGGTGTAGCGGTTCGTGCCGCAGCCGGCCGAGACGTGGAGGTAGGCGGTACGGCCCTGCGACGTGTGCGTGGACAGGCCCTTCACGCGGTCCGTGTCCAGGTCGCAGTTGGTGACCAGGGCGCCGTAGAAGGGGATGCAGAGCTGGCCGCCGTGGGTGTGGCCGGCCAGGATCAGGGGGTAGCCGTCGGCCGTGAAGGAGTCCAGGACGCGCAGGTAGGGGGCGTGGACGACGCCCATGGAGAAGTCCGCGGTGTCCGACGGGCCGCCCGACACCTCGGCGTAGCGGTCCCGCTTGATGTGCGGGTCGTCCAGGCCGGTCAGCTCGATGGACGCGCCCTCGATCTTCAGCGTGCCCCTGGTGTTGGTCAGGTTCAGCCAGCCCGCCGCGTCGAAGCCGTCCCGCAGTTCCTCCCACGGGTTGTGGATCACGCCGACCGCCGGGGCGTTGCCGTTGAGGCCGTGACGGCCCTGCGTCTTCTCGATCAGGTAGCGGGCGGGGTTGCGCAGCTTGGGGCCGTAGTAGTCGTTGGAGCCGAAGACGTAGGCGCCCGGGAACTCCATCAGGGGGCCGAGGGCGTCCAGGGCCTCCGGTACGCCTTCGGGGTCGGACAGGTTGTCACCGGTGTTGATCACGAAGTCGGGGCGCAGCCCCGCCAGGGAGCGCAGCCAGCGCTGCTTCTTGCGCTGGCCGCTCACCAGGTGGATGTCGGAGACCTGCAGCACGCGCAGCGGGCGCATCCCGGAGGGCAGGACGGGGATCGTCACCCGCCGCAGGCGGAAGGAGCGGGCCTCGAAGCCCGCCGCGTACAGCAGTCCGGCGGCGCCGGCCGCCGTGATTCCCAGGGGGATTCCGTATCGCGCGCGCATGCGTCCATCGTGTCAGACCCGGCGGGACCGCAGCGCCTCGAGGGCGGTCGGTGGATCACTCCCGGCGCCCGTTGACGCACCGGGCTTTAATCAGCAGGCGTCCGTGCTCCGGCACCTGCGACAATCACGCCATGACCACGCTCAAGTCGAAGCTGCAGGACGACCTCAACACCGCGATCAAGGAGCGCGACGAGCTCCGCTCCTCGACGCTCCGGCTGACGCTCGCCGCGATCACCAAGGAGGAGGTCGCGGGGAAGGAGAAGCGTGAGCTCTCCGACGACGAGGTGCAGAAGGTGATCACCCGCGAGGCGAAGAAGCGCCGTGAGGCGGCGGATGCCTTCGCGCAGGGCGGTCGCCCCGAGCAGGCCGAGCGGGAGAAGGCGGAGGGCGAGGTGCTGGCGCAGTACCTGCCCCAGCAGCTGTCCGACGAGGAGCTGGACGGGATCGTCGCCCAGGCCGTTCAGGAGGCGAAGGCGGCGGGTGCGGAAGGGCCGCGGGCCATGGGCGCCGTGATGAAGATCGTGAACCCGAAGGTGGCCGGGCGGGCGGAGGGCGGCCGGGTGGCCGCGGCGGTGAAGAAGCTGCTCGCCGGCTGAGTACGACCGGCGGCCGGGGTCGTTCCCGGCCGTCGCCTCCGCGGTCCGGGGTGCCGGCGGGCGCGTTCCGCTCCGGCACGGACCGGGTCCGTGGAACCACGCCGGGGTGTGAACCTGAGTGAGAAGGGAGCTTACGCCAGGACACAGAGGGGGACCGCGGAACGGAGGAGGGGCCCGCCAACAAGGCGGGCCCCTCCTCCGTTCCGCGGTCCCCGGCGTCGCGACGGGCTTGCTGCTCAGCCGGACCCGTCGCCGCCGAACACCCGGGTGGGCCGACGCGGGTGTTCGGCGGGCAGCCCGGAGAAGAGGAGGCGAACGGGTGCCGAGCCCGACGGAGCCGTCACCAGCGTCCTCCGCCGTTCCCATTGCCGCGGATGAAGCCCTCGGGGAAGGTCGGCTCCGTGCCGCCGCCGCCGTTCCCGCCGCCGGTCAGACCGCCGGTCAGACCGCCGAGGAAGCCGTCGCCCCCGCCCCCGCCGCCGTCGCCTCCGCCGCTGGTGCCTCCGCTGCCGTCGCCGTCGCCGTTGCCGTTGTCGTCACGGCCGGGGCCGGGCTCGTCGCGGTCGTCCCCGTTCCCCTCCGCCACCGGGTCGGGGATGTCGACGGGGACGAAGGACTCGGCCTCCTTGCCCTCGAGGGCGCCGGTCATGGCGTCCTTCCAGATCGGGCCCGGGGTGTCGCCGCCGTAGACGAGGTCGTGGTAGACGCCGCCGATGGTGATGTTCTGCATCTTGACCTGCTGGCTGGCGCTGCCGACCCAGACGGCGCCCGAGAGGTTCGGGGTGTAGCCGACGAACCAGGCGTTGCGGCGCTCGTCGGTGGTACCGGTCTTGCCCGCGTTGTCCCGGTCGGCGAGGCCGGCCTGCTGGCCGGTACCGGAGTCGACCACACCCTCGAGCAGGGCGTTGATGGTGTCGGCGGTCTTCTCCGACATCGCCCGCGAGCAGGTGGACTTCGGCACCCCGAGGCTCCTGCTGGTGTCGCCCACCCGCTGCGTGACCGCCTCGATGGCGATGGGCGTGCAGTACATGCCGCGGTTGGCGAAGGCGGCGTACGCGGACGCCATGGTCAGCGGGGAGACGGACTCGGTGCCGAGGGCGATCGACGGGACCTGGGGCATCTTCTTGCCACTGCCCTGTCGGACGTGCAGTTTCTCGGCCATCTTGGTGACCGGGCAGAGGCCGATGTCCGCGACCATCTCGATGAAGTAGGTGTTGACCGAGAGGGCCATCGCCTCCTGCAGCGGGTAGGGGCCCTTCTCCGATTCGTTCTCGTTCGGGATCTTGGCGCCGTCCTCGTTGGTGTAGGGCCTGCCGCACGTCTGGATGGGGCTCGGGACCGTCAGTTCGTACGGCGAGGGGTACTGCTGGGTCGGCGGGCGGCCCTCCTCGAGGGCGGCGGCCGCCACGAACGGCTTGAACGTGGAGCCCGTGGGGAAGCCGTTGCTCGTCCCCATCCTGTGATCCACCGAGTAGTTGATCTCGGTCTCGTGCTGCGTGGCGTCGGAGCCGTACGGCTTCGACTGCCCCATCGCCACGATCTTGCCGGTGCCGGGTTCGACGAGGGTGGCCGCGGCGGCGACCTCGTCGCTCCTGTCGACGTGGTCCTTCAGCGACTGCTGGACGGAGTTCTGGGCCTGCGGCTCGAGGGTGGTGCGGATGGTGAGGCCGCCCTGGTTCCACAGTTTCGCCCGGGTCTTCTGGTCCTTGCCGAAGACCGGGTCGTTGAGGAAGACGTTCTTCACGTAGTTGCAGAAGAACCCGGCGTCCTTGACCGCCGCGGTGCAGCCGTTGTCCGGCCTGCTGACCTTCAGTCCCAGCGGCTGCTGCGCCGCCTCGGCGGCCTGCTCCCGGGAGATGTCGCCGACCTCGGCCATCCGCTGGAGCACCGTGTTGCGCCGCTCCCTCGCCTCCGCCTCGTCGTTGACCGGGTCGTAGCGGCTCGGTGACTGGACGATGCCGGCGAGGAGGGCCGACTCCTGGAGGTCGAGGTCCTTGGCGGCCTTGGAGAAGTAGCGCCGGGAGGCGGCCTCGACGCCGTACGCCTGCTGACCGAAGAAGGTGATGTTCAGGTAGTTCTCGAGGATCTTCTTCTTGCCGAGCTCCTCCTCCACCTGGATCGCGTACTTCAGCTCCTGGATCTTGCGGCCGATGGTCTGCTGGGTGGCCTGCGCGACCTTCGTCGGGTCGTCGCCCGCCTCCTCGACGAAGACGTTCTTCACGTACTGCTGCGTGAGGGTGGAGGCGCCCTCGGAGACCTCGCCGCTGCGCGCGTTCGCGTTGAGCGCGCGCAGGACGCCCTTCAGGTCGATCGCGCCGTGCTCGTAGAACCGGGAGTCCTCGATGGCGACGATCGCCTTCTGCATGTACGGCGAGATGTCCTTGAGCTCGACCACCGTGCGGTCACGCGAGTAGACGGTGGCGAGCCGGCCGCCCTGGGCGTCGAGGATGGTGGTGCGCTGGCTCAGCGGCGGCGTCTTGAGGTTGGCCGGGAGCTCGTCGAAGCTTTCGACGGACCCCTTGGCCGCCAGCCCCAGCGCGCCCACGGCGGGCAACGCGATGCCGGCCATGACGGCTCCTGCGAGGACACTGACACCGAGGAACTTGGCGGCCTGCTGTGTTGACGACAGACCACCGCCCGAGCGCTTCTTTGGCATGGGAGCAGCCTACGTTCTCATTTGCCGGACAAGCGTATATGCCTTGGCCTAAGCTGCTCTCGACTGTCACAGCAGTGAGGCCACGTATCAATACGTCCGGCGACCCCGAATCGTTCCGGATCCCCTCGACCTTCTTCGCGCGAGCTGCGTACGCGTGGGGTCGAGGAGTGTTGAGCCCGTGTCCGGATCCGCCTCGTGTGTCATGCGGTGCCCGTTGTGGCGTGACGGAACTGACCTGGAATGCCGGGATCGTCGCGTATGTCGCCCCCTCACTCCCCCGGGTGATCTGCCGCTTACCCATAGTCCGTTCGGGCCATTCAAGATTGGGCCCGCTGGGGGTGTTGCGCTGTGCCCACCTTCCGTAACGTCCTCAACTGGCGGCGGTGAATATGCCGCTGCCGCCGTGGGGGAGCCTCGATTCGGGAGAGGACGGCGCCGGTATGGGCTGGGTTACCGACTGGAGTGCGCAGGCTGCCTGCCGCACTACCGATCCGGATGAACTGTTCGTTCAAGGAGCAGCGCAGAACAGGGCCAAGGCGGTGTGCACCGGTTGCCCGGTACGCACCGAATGTCTGGCCGACGCGCTCGACAACCGTGTCGAGTTCGGCGTGTGGGGAGGCATGACGGAGCGTGAGCGCCGCGCACTGCTGCGCCGGCGGCCGACCGTGACCTCCTGGCGCCGGCTGCTGGAGACCGCGCGCTCGGAGTACGAGCGCGGTACGGGTGTCGTACCCCTCGACGACGACGAGGTGTACGAGAACTACGCCGCGGTGGGCTGAGGAGCCCAGGGGAGGGCTTCGCCCCCGCCCGCTTCTCCGCCCGGCCACGCGAGCGTGGCCGGCGCGTACTGGACCGTCACCGGACCGCACTGACGCGGGTCAGGGCGTATCGGGCAGCTCCGGCCGATTGGCCGCGAGCCGGTCGCCGATGTCCCGCAGCCCCACGAGGTCGTGCACATCGCCCGGCAGCGCGGCCACCTCGGTCACCGCCACCTCGGGATGGAGCGCGGTGAAGCGGTCACGCGTGCGCTGCTCGCGCGAGAGCACCTGCATCCGCTCGGCGTGGAGCCTCAGCAGACTCGCGGTGAGCAGGTCGACGGACCGCTCCGAATCCGGGTCCGAGTCCGGGGCCGAGTCGTCCGTGTCCGCTGCCGTGCCGTCGGTACCCGCGCCGGCGCCCGTGCCGGGGCCGGTGCCGTTCGCGGTGGCGGGGGAGCCTCCGTCGGGAACGTCCTCAACCGGTTTACCGGAAGCGGGGGATGCAGCGGGTGATTCTGAACTGCCGTACGTGTCGGGAGAGTTACGAAGTCCAGCTTTCCCGTCCTCCTGATCCACAATGCGGGAGTCCTCAAGATTTTCCGCGGCGGCGAGCGCCCGCTCGGCCGACAGCCCGTCCGCGCCGCTGCCGTGGACCCGGTTGAGCACCAGACCGGCCAGGGGCATGTCCTCCGCGGCCAGCCGCTCCACGAAGTACGCCGCCTCGCGCAGCGCGTCCCGCTCCGGGGCCGCCACCACCAGGAACGCCGTCCCGGGCGCCTGGAGCAGCCGGTACGTGGCGTCCGCGCGCGTACGGAACCCGCCGAACATCGAGTCCATCGCGGCCACGAACGTCTGCACGTCCCTCAGCAGCTGCCCGCCGAGCACCTTGCCCAGCACGCCGGTCATCATCGACATCCCGACGTTCAGGAACTTCATCCCCGCGCGGCCGCCGACCTTCGCCGGCGTCAGCAGCACCCGGATGAGCTTGCCGTCGAGGAACGACCCCAGCCGCTTGGGCGCGTCCAGGAAGTCCAGCGCGGAACGGGAGGGCGGGGTGTCGACCACGATGAGGTCCCACTCGTTCCGGGACCGCAGCTGGCCCAGCTTCTCCATCGCCATGTACTCCTGCGTGCCCGCGAAGCCCGCCGAGAGCGACTGGTAGAAGGGGTTGCCCAGGATCGCGGAGGCCCGCCCGGGGTCCGCGTGCGCCTCGACGATCTCGTCGAAGGTGCGCTTCATGTCGAGCATCATCGCGTGCAGTTCGCCGCCCGCGGAGTCGTCGATGCCCTTGACCCGGCGCGGTGTGTTGTCGAGCGAGTCGATCCCCATGGACTGGGCGAGCCTGCGGGCCGGGTCGATGGTGAGGACCACCACCTTGCGTCCCCGCTCGGCCGCGCGCAGGCCGAGCGCCGCGGCGGTGGTCGTCTTGCCGACCCCGCCCGAGCCGCAGCACACCACGATCCGGGTGGCCGGGTCCCCGATCAGCGGGTCGATGTCGAGCGTGCGGGTGGGGGAGAGATGGTGACGGGCCGGTTCGCGGGTCCGCGCCGGCTCCGGACGACGACTCATGACATCCCCTGCTTCCGGTGCTTCCGACTCGTGACGGGGGCGGTGGGGCGGTGTCGGTCCAGGACGGCGGACCGGCCGGGGCCGGTCATGACACGCCCTGTTCGCGCAGCTGCCTGGCCATTCGATACAGCCCGGCCAGGTCCATGCCCTCCGTCAGCAGCGGCAGCTCGTGCAACGGCGCGCCGAGGTCCGCCAGCACGGCCCGCTGCCCGGTCTCCAGCGTGTACCGCTCGGCGTACTCCTCCGCCTGTGCGAGCAGCGGGTCCACCAGCCGCTCGGCGTGTCCACCGCGCCGCGCGCCGCCGAGGCCGGCGGACGACAGTGCCCGCGCGACAGAGGAACGAGGGACCGCCGCCACGAGTTCCAGGGCGTCCGCGTCCAGCACCCGCGGCCGGACCATGTTCACGATGACCCGTCCCGTCGGCAGCCGTGCCGCGCGCAGCTCCGCGATGCCGTCCGCGGTCTCCTGAACCGGCATCTCCTCCAGCAGCGTCACCAGGTGCACGGCCGTCTCCGGCGACTTCAGCACCCGCATCACCGCCTGCGCCTGATTGTGTATCGGGCCGATCCTGGCGAGTCCGGCGACCTCGTCGTTCACGTTGAGGAAGCGGGTGATGCGGCCGGTCGGCGGGGCGTCCATCACGACGTAGTCGTAGACGAACCGTCCGTTCCTGTCCTTGCGCCGTACCGCCTCGCACGCCTTGCCGGTCAGCAGGACGTCCCGCACACCGGGTGCGATGGTGGTGGCGAAGTCGATCGCGCCGAGCTTCTTCAGGGCCCGGCCGGCGCCGCCGAGTTTGTAGAACATCTGGAGGTAGTCCAGAAGCGCCAGTTCGGGGTCGATGGCGAGCGCGTACACCTCGCCGCCCCCCGGTGCGACGGCGATCTTCCGTTCCTCGTACGGCAGCGCCTCCGTCTCGAAGAGCTGCGCGATGCCCTGCCGGCCCTCGACCTCGACGAGAAGCGTCCGCTTCCCCTCCGTGGCCAGGGCCAGCGCGAGGGCCGCGGCCACCGTGGTCTTGCCGGTTCCGCCCTTGCCACTGACGACCTGGAGCCTGCTCACGTCCTCGAGCCTAAATCCTCGCTGCGCGGTCCGGCGGCTCCGGGTGGCGGTTCCCGGCAATCGCGCCCCGCGCGCCGGGCGGACAACGCGGTCGTGGCCGGCCGCCGGGACCGGCGACGGCAGCGGCTAGAGTCGGCCGCATGACCAAATGGGAATACGCCACTGTGCCGCTGCTCGTCCACGCAACGAAGCAGATCCTGGACACCTGGGGCGAGGACGGCTGGGAGCTCGTCCAGGTCGTGCCCGGGCCGAACAACCCCGAACAACTGGTGGCCTACCTGAAGCGGGAGAGGCAGGGATGAGCGCCGTCGAGGCGAAGCTGGCCGAGCTGGGCCTGAGCCTGCCGGAGGTCGTCCCGCCGCTGGCCGCGTACCAGCCGGCCGTGCGGTCGGGCCGGTACGTCTTCACCGCCGGCCAGCTGCCCATGGTCGACGGCAGGCTCCCGCTGACCGGCAAGGTCGGCGCGGAGGTCACTCCGGAGGAGGCGAAGGAGCTGGCGCGCACCTGCGCGCTGAACGCCCTCGCCGCGGTCAAGTCCGTCGCCGGGGACCTGGACCGGGTGGCGCGCGTGGTGAAGGTCGTCGGCTTCGTGGCCTCCGCCGCGGACTTCACCGGCCAGCCGGCCGTCCTCAACGGCGCGAGCGAACTGCTGGGCGAGGTCCTCGGCGACAAGGGCGTCCACGCGCGCAGCGCGGTGGGCGTCGCGGTACTGCCGCTGGACGCGCCGGTGGAGGTCGAGATCCAGGTGGAACTCGTCGAGGCGTAGGCCTCGGGCGGAGGCGGGCCCGCGGAGGCGGGCGTGGCGCACGGCTGCCGGGCCGGGCCGGGCCCGCTGTGTCCGGAGGGCGCCGGCGCAGCGGACGGGCCCGCGCCGGCCGGGCTCCGTTCGCCGGTGCTCCGGACCGGCCGCCGGTGGCTCCCGCGCGTGCGACGCGCGGACACCTCGGCCGGACGGCCTGGACGACCGGGCGGCCGGGCCGCGGTGCCGGTGCGCGCCGCACGCGCGGCTGCGGACGCTCACGGCCGGGGCACCCGTCCGGACGACCGGTGGACGGCGGGACCATCCGGGTGACCCTAGCCGTCCCGTGCCGTCCCGTGCCGTCCCGTGCCGTCCCGTGCCGTCCCGTGCGGTCCCGGTCGCCCCGCCCACGCCCGTCCTCCCGCCGAGTGGTCCGTGGCCGTCACGGGAGGGCACTCGAACATCCGGCCGTCACGGGATAGCCTCCGGCCATGGCGAATGCGCGGGCTGGTGGACAGTGGTACCCGCCGGAGTGGCCGGAGCGGATCCGGGCGCTCGCGGGTGGCAGCCTCACACCGGTCACGCCGAAGCGCGCGGCCACCGTCATGCTGCTCAAGGACACCGGTGACGGGCCCGCCGTGCACATGCTGCGCAGGCGTACGTCCATGGCGTTCGCCGGGGGCGCGTACGCCTACCCCGGCGGCGGTGTCGACCCGCGTGACGACGACCGGCACGTGCGCTGGGCGGGCCCCCCGCGCGCGTGGTGGGCGGACAGGCTCGGCGTGGACGAGACGGGAGCCCAGGCGATCGTCTGCGCGGCCGTCCGGGAGACGTACGAGGAGGCCGGCGTCCTGCTGGCCGGACCGGCCCCGGACTCCGTGGTCGGCGACACCACGGGCGAGGACTGGGAGGCCGACCGTGCCGCACTCGTCGCGCGGGAGACGTCCTTCGCCGAGTTCCTCGACCGCCGCGGGCTGGTGCTGCGCTCGGACCTGCTCGGCGCCTGGACGCGCTGGATCACCCCCCGGTTCGAGCCCCGCCGCTACGACACCTGGTTCTTCGTCGCGGCGCTCCCCGAGGGGCAGCGCACGCGCAACGCCTCCACGGAGGCCGACCGCACGGTGTGGATCGCCCCGCGCGAGGCCGCCGCGGCGTACGACCGGGGCGAGCTGCTGATGATGCCCCCGACGATCGCGACCCTGCGCCAGCTCGCGGCGCACGCCACGGTCGCGGAGGCGCTCGACGCGGCGCCCGCGCGGGACCTCGCGCCGGTGCTGGCCACCGCGCGCCTGGTGGAGGGCGAGATCGTGCTCTCCTGGCCGGGGCACGACGAATTCACCCAGCACATCCCGACCGGTGGAGCCCCCGCATGACGGACGCAAGCACCCTTCCCGGCCGGCCGCGCGCCGGATCCCTCTCCGGCCCGGCCACCGCCCGTGCCGTCAACGTGCTGGCCCCCAACCCGTCCGCGATGACCCTGGACGGCACCAACACCTGGATCCTGTCGGAGCCGGACTCCGGCCTCGCGGTCGTGGTCGACCCGGGCCCGCTGGACGAGGGACACCTGCGGCACGTGATCGGCACGGCCGAGCGGGCCGGAAAGCGCGTCGCCCTCACCCTGCTGACGCACGGTCACCCCGACCACGCCGAGGGCGCCGCCCGCTTCGCCGAGCTGACCGGCACGAACGTACGGGCACTGGACCCGGCGCTGCGGCTCGGCGAGGAGGGGCTGGCCGCCGGGAACGTGATCACCGTCGGCGGCCTGGAGCTGAGGGTCGTCCCGACCCCGGGCCATACCGCGGACTCCCTGTGCTTCCACCTCCCGGCCGACCGGGCGGTCCTCACCGGGGACACCGTCCTGGGCCGCGGTACGACCGTCGTGGCCCACCCCGACGGGCGCCTCGGCGACTACCTGGACACGCTGCGCCGCCTGCGGTCCCTCACGGTCGACGACGGCGTGCACACCGTCCTGCCGGGCCACGGTCCCGTCCTGGAGGACGCGCAGGGCGCCGTCGAGTACTACCTCGCCCACCGCGCCCACCGCCTCGCCCAGGTCGAGACGGCCGTCGAGGACGGCCACCGCACCCCGTCCGAGGTCGTCGCCCACGTCTACGCCGACGTCGACCGCTCCCTGTGGCCCGCCGCCGAACTGTCGGTGCGGGCCCAACTGGATTACCTGCGCGAGCACGGCCTCATCTAGGACCGGATCCCGTCGGACGGGGCGGCCCGGGGCGGGCGGGAGCCGGAGCCGGGGGTCAGCGGGAGCGCTTCGCGAGGCGTTCGACGTCCAGGAGGATCACCGCGCGCGCCTCCAGGCGGAGCCAGCCGCGCTGGGCGAAGTCCGCCAGGGCCTTGTTGACCGTCTCGCGGGACGCGCCGACCAGCTGGGCCAACTCCTCCTGCGTGAGGTCGTGCACGACGTGGATGCCCTCCTCGGACTGCACGCCGAAGCGGCGCGAGAGGTCCAGCAGGGCGCGGGCGACACGGCCCGGGACGTCCGAGAAGACCAGGTCCGACATCGCGTCGTTGGTCTTGCGCAGCCGCCGCGCCACGGCCCGCAGCAGGGCGGTGGCCACCTCGGGGCGGGCGCTCAGCCAGGGCTGCAGGTCGCCGTGGCCCAGGCCGAGCAGCTTGACCTCGGTGAGCGCCGTGGCGGTCGCGGTGCGCGGGCCCGGGTCGAAGAGCGACAGCTCGCCGATCAGCTCGCTCGGACCGACCACGGCGAGCATGTTCTCGCGGCCGTCGGGGGACGTGCGGTGGAGCTTGACCTTGCCCTCGGTGACCACGTAGAGGCGGTCGCCGGGGTCGCCCTCGTGGAACAGGGAGTCCCCTCGTGCCAGGGTCACCTCGCTCATGGAGGCGCGAAGCTCCGCGGCCTGCTCGTCATCGAGCGCCGCGAAAAGCGGGTTCCGCCGCAGAACGTCGTCCACGAGTTCTCTCCTTGTCGACCTGCTCAGGGGATCTTGTTCCCCCGTGTACCAGGGGACCTAGGTGCCCATGCTGCCGGACGGTCCAAACAGTGTGATCTGTCACAAGGATGCCGCACGGCCCGGGCGGGGTAAGCGGCAGGGGTCCAATTGGAGGCCGATCCCCAGGGTCCGGGGCGGATGCCGGTGGCGGGTCGTAGGCTGGCCGGGTGTCCGAATCGCCGGTGGGAGCACAGGCCGAGGGGGGCTGAGCGGTGGCGGTACGCCGCGATTCCGCTGAGGGCGAACAGGTCTCCGATGGCGGTAGGGAAACGGCGAAAACGACGAAGAGGGCAGCGGTGGAGAAGAAACCGACGGCCCGCGCGAGCGGGAAGAGCACCGCCGAGAAGGCGGCCGTCAGGACGACGAGGGCTGCGTCCGCGGTGAAGAAGGCCGAGGGCGAGTCGCGTACCGCGCTGGTCCGGCGGGCGCGCCGGATCAACCGTGAGCTCGCCGAGGTCTTCCCGTACGCCCACCCCGAACTGGACTTCGAGAACCCCTTCCAGCTCCTCGTCGCCACGGTGCTCTCGGCCCAGACCACCGACCTGCGCGTCAACCAGACCACCCCCGCCCTCTTCGCGAGATACCCCACCCCCGAGGACCTGGCCGCCGCCAACCCCGAGGAGGTGGAGGAGATCCTCCGCCCGTGCGGGTTCTTCCGCGCCAAGACCCGCTCGGTGATGGGGCTTTCCAAGGCGCTGACGGAGGACTTCGGCGGTGAGGTGCCGGGGCGGCTCGAGGACCTCGTCAAGCTGCCCGGCGTCGGCCGCAAGACCGCCTTCGTCGTGCTGGGCAACGCCTTCGGGCGCCCCGGCATCACCGTGGACACGCACTTCCAGCGCCTGGTGCGCCGCTGGCGCTGGACCGGGGAGACCGACCCCGGCAAGATCGAGGCGGCCGTCGGCGCGCTCTTCCCCAGGAGCGACTGGACCGACCTCTCGCACCACGTCATCTGGCACGGCCGCCGCATCTGCCACGCCCGCAAGCCCGCCTGCGGCGCCTGCCCCGTGGCACCGCTCTGCCCGGCCTACGGCGAGGGCGAGACGGACCCGGAGAAGGCGAAGAAGCTGCTGAAGTACGAGAAGGGCGGCCTCCCCGGCCAGCGGCTGAACCCGCCGCAGGCCTACCTGGACGCGGGCGGGCGGCCGGCCCCGCCGCTGGGGGCCCGGTGACGGGGCGGCGTACGCGGCCCGCGGAACGATCTCGGGGCCGCCGGGCGTTGTCCGCGCGAGAGGTCGCCGGACGACGGGGGTGGCGATGACACGGACGAGCGGTGCCCGGGGCGGCCCGGTGACGCTCAGCAGCGAGGGACTGCCCGACTGGCTGGACCCGGTGGTCCACGCGGCGCGGACGGTCGCGCCGCGACAGCTGAGCCGCTTCCTGCCCCCGGAGAACGGCACGGGGCGGCAGTCCGCCGTCCTCATCCTCTTCGGCGAGGGCGAGCGCGGGCCGGAGCTGCTGCTCATGGAGCGGGCGAGCTCGCTGCGGTCGCACGCCGGGCAGCCGTCCTTCCCCGGTGGCGCCCTCGACCCCGAGGACGGCGACCCGCACGGCGACGGACCGCTGCGGGCCGCTCTCCGCGAAGCCGAGGAGGAGACCGGGCTCGACCCGTGCGGCGTCCAGCTCTTCGGCGTCCTGCCGAAGCTCTACATCCCGGTCAGCGGCTTCGTCGTCACGCCCGTGCTGGGCTGGTGGCGCGTCCCCAGCCCGGTCGGCGTCGTGGACCCGAACGAGACCGCGCGGGTCTTCACCGTCCCCGTGGCGGATCTCACCCATCCGGACAACCGTGTCACCGCGGTGCACCCCAGGGGTCACCAGGGTCCCGCGTTCCTGGTCGAGTCGGCCCTCGTGTGGGGCTTCACCGCGGGGGTCATCGACCGCTTGCTGCACTTCGCGGGGTGGGAGCGCCCCTGGGATCCGGACAAGCGGGTCCCGTTGGACTGGAGGTCATGACAGGGTGGGCGCCGTGCTGGGTAGGACGAGGCGAGGCGTGAAGCGGTGAACGTGCTGGACATCCTGTTGCTGGTCGCCGCCGTGTGGTTCGCGATCGTCGGCTACCGCCAGGGCTTCGTCGTCGGCATCCTGTCGGTGATCGGTTTCCTGGGCGGTGGACTCGCCGCCGTCTACGCGCTGCCGGTCCTCTGGGACGTCCTGACGGACGGCTCCGAGGTCAGTACGACCGCCGCCGTCGTCGCGGTGGCCGTCGTCATCGTCTGCGCCTCCGTCGGCCAGGCCCTGACCACCCACCTCGGCAGCAGACTGCGCCGCTACATCACCTGGTCCCCGGCCCGGGCGCTGGACGCCACCGGCGGGGCCCTGGTCAACGTCGTCGCGATGCTCCTGGTCGCCTGGCTGATCGGCTCCGCCCTCGCCGGTACGACGCTGCCGACGCTCGGCAAGGAGGTCCGCAGCTCCAAGGTGCTGCTCGGGGTGTCGCGGGCCCTGCCCGGCCAGGCCGACACCTGGTTCGCCGACTTCTCCTCCGTCCTCGCGCAGAACGGATTCCCCCAGGTCTTCAGCCCGTTCTCCAACGAGCCGATCACCGACGTCCGGCCCCCGGACCCGGCCCTGGCGGGCAGCCCCGTCGCCGTCCGCGCGCAGCGCTCCATCGTCAAGGTGATGGGCACCGCGCCGAGTTGCGGCAAGGTCCTGGAGGGCACCGGCTTCGTCTTCGACGACCGCCGCGTCATGACCAACGCCCATGTCGTGGGCGGCGTCGACGAGCCGACCGTGCAGATAGGCGGCGAGGGACGGAAGTACGACGCGACGGTCGTCCTGTACGACTGGCGGCGCGACATCGCCGTCCTCGACGTCCCCGACCTGCGGGCGCCCGCGCTGCGGTTCGCCGGAGAGGACGCGAGCAGCGGTGACGGCGCGATCGTCGCCGGCTTCCCGCAGAACGGGGCGTACGACGTGCGCGCCGCCCGCCTGCGCGGACGCATCACGGCCAACGGCCCCGACATCTACCACCGCGGCACGGTCCGCCGCGACGTGTACTCCCTGTTCGCGACGGTCCGTCAGGGCAATTCCGGTGGCCCGCTGCTCACACCCGACGGCGAGGTCTACGGCGTGATCTTCGCGAAGTCGCTCGACGACGCCGAGACGGGTTACGCGCTCACCGTGGACGAGATCCAGGAGGACATCGCCAAGGGCCGCACCGCGAACCAGCAGGTGGACAGCGACAGCTGCGCGCTGTAGGCCCTCACGGGCAAGCGGCCGGGGTGCGGGAGGAGCGGGCCGTACGGACCGTCAGCCGCGGGGGTGACGCAGCCGTACCGAGACCCAGCGGGCCCGGCGGCGGAGGATGCGCGGAATTCCCACCCGGGGGTCCCTGCCTGCCATCTGTGATGCACCGCCTCGCTGGTGGGTACCCACGCCGCCCGCCGAGCGGCGATTGCGGCTTGCGTCACTGTAGTCGTGCGTCCAGCCCATACCCCGACGTGTGCCCCCGCCTCATGGTCGATAACCGCCTCGGGCGCGTCCAATTGGCCTATGCGCCGGGCAATTGGCGTTCGTCGGACAAGCGTTCAGTCGCGGGGGCCGGAAGCGGGACCCGGAGCGTTCGGTCGGTTACCGATCCGGCTCCGGATCCTTCAGCCAGTTGATCAGTTCTGTGGAGAAAGCGACCGGATCCTCCTCGTGCGGGAAGTGTCCGAGCCCGTCGAACAGCCGCCACCGGTAGGGCGCTTCGACGTACTCCCCGGACCCGGCGGCGCTGCGCGTGCGCACCACGGGGTCCAGTGATCCGTGCAGATGCAGCGTCGGCACCCGCACGGGCCGCTTCATCCTGCGGTTGAACTGGATACCGTCCGGGCGGGCCAGGGAGCGCACCATCCAGCGGTACGGCTCGATCGAGCAGTGCGCCGTGGACGGGACGCACATGGCCCGCCGGTACGTCTCCAGCACCTGTTCCTCCGGCGGACGGGGACCGGACCAGTCCCGGATGAGCTTGCCCACCAGCGCCCCGTCGTCCGCGGTGAGCCGGCGTTCCGGGATCCAGGGCCGCTGGAAGCCCCAGATGTGGGACATGGCGGCGGACTGCCTGGCGTCGGAGAGCATCGCCGACCGCCAGCGCCGCGGATGCGGCATGGAGGCGACCGCCAGCCGCCGTACGAGCTTGGGGCGCATCGCCGCCGCCGTCCACGCCAGGTACCCGCCCAGGTCGTGGCCGACCAGCGCGGCGTCCGGCTCGCCGAGGGAGCGGACCACGCCGGTGATGTCCAGCGCGAGGTTGGCCGGGTCGTAACCGCGCGGTGTGCGGTCGCTTCCGCCGACGCCCCGCAGGTCCATGGCGACGGCCCGGAACCCGGCGTCGGCGAGCGCGGTCAGCTGGTGGCGCCAGGTCCACCAGAACTGCGGGAAACCGTGCAGCAGCAGCACCAGCGGTCCGTCGCCCAGTTCCGCGATGTGGAAGCGGGCACCGTTGGCGGCGACGTCCCGGTGGGTCACCGCGACGTCGCCGGGGATCCCGGGGCGTACGGCCGAAGCGGCTTGCCCGGAAGCGGCTTGCGCCGGTGGGAGTTGCCCCGGTGGGAGTTGCCCCGGAGGGAGGGAGGAGCCCGTCATGAGGATGAGCGTGCCACAGGCTCGACGGACTGGGGGACCCGGTTCTCCGGCAGTTCGGGGCGCGGATGCGGCTTGGCCTTCTGCAGCACGCCCGCCGTCTCCTTCACCGAGGCGGCGACCTTCTGCGGGCCCCGGCCCTTCCTCGCCTTCTTCGCGAAGACGACGCCGATCAGCGCGAGAGCCAGCGCGATCAGCACGTTCGCCGCGAAGGAGAGCAGGAAGCAGATCGCGAGGTTCCACCCGCTCCAGGTGCGGATGCCGTACGCGAGGGCGAAGTTCAGCATCGGCAGGGAGAACAGCAGCAGCAGCCCCGCCGCCATGAACGCGCCCCCGCTGGTGGCGCCCCGCTTGACGTCCTGCTTGAGCTGCGCCTTCGCCAGCGCGATCTCGTCGTGCACCAGCGCCGACAAGTCAGCCGTCGCCGAGGCGAACAACTGGCCGATGCTGCGTTCGGCGCCGACCGGGCTGCCGTCGGGTGCGCTCATCGCGGTCTCCCTCTTTCGCGTACGTCCTGCGTACCGTCTTCGTACCTGCGCGTACGGTTCAGTCTGCCGTCTGACGGTCCGCATCCGACCGCTCGTGTCCGACGGGTCGTGTCCGACCGCCGGTGCCCTGTCCCTCGTACCGTCCCGTCAGATCATGCCGGACCGTCGTGATCCTCGCCTGCCCCGCCCGCCATGTCGGCAAGCGCGTCCCGTTCGGCGGCCTTCTCCCGGGCGAGCCGCCGGTGCTCGGCGGCCTTGCGCTCGTGGATCTCCGCCATGCGCAGGTGGTAGGCCGGGTCGTCCTGCTCGTACACGTCCGGGATCCGGTTGGCGTCCTCGTCGCGCTCCTCCTCCTCCGTCAGCCTGCGGTACTTGGCGTTGCGTATCTTCAGCAGCACCGCCGCGAGGGCCGTGGCGATCAGCGAGCCGGCCAGGACGGCCGCCTTGACGCTGTCCGTCATCGCCGCGTCCCCCTCGAAGGCGAGCTCCCCGATGAGCAGCGAGACGGTGAAGCCGATCCCGGCGAGCGTGGCCACGGCGAACACGTCCGCCCACTCGAGGTCGTCGCTGAGCGAGGCCCGGGTGAAGCGGGCCGTCAGCCAGGTGCCCCCGAAGATGCCGAGGGTCTTGCCGACGACGAGCCCGAGCACCACGCCGAGCGTCTCGGGCTGGGTGAACACGTCCACGAGCGCGCTGCCGGAGACCGTCACGCCGGCGCTGAACAGGGCGAACAGCGGGACGGCGAGGCCCGCCGAGAACGGCCGGACCAGGTGTTCGATGTGCTCGCCGGGAGAGTGCTCCTCGCCCTCGTGGCGGTGGCAGCGCAGCATCAGGCCCATGGCGACACCGGCGATGGTGGCGTGGATGCCGCTGTTGTACATCAGGGCCCACACAACCAGCGCCAGCGGGACGTACACGTACCAGCCGCGCACGCCCGTGCGCAGCAGCAGCCAGAAGACGGCGAGGCCCGCCGCCGCGCCGCCGAGCGCCGCGAAGTCCAGGTCCTCGGTGAAGAAGACCGCGATGATCAGGATTGCGAACAGGTCGTCGACGACGGCGAGGGTGAGCAGGAAGGCGCGCAGCGCGCTCGGCAGGGACGTTCCGATGACGGCGAGCACCGCGAGCGCGAAGGCGATGTCGGTCGCGGTGGGCACGGCCCAGCCGGCCAGGGAACCGCCTCCCGTGCCGCTGGTGAGCGTGTAGACCAGCGCCGGTACGGCCATGCCGCACAGGGCGGCGACGACGGGAAGCGCGGCGGCCCTGGGGTCGCGCAGATCACCGGCGACGAGTTCGCGCTTGAGCTCGACGCCGGCGACGAAGAAGAAGACCGCGAGCAGTCCGTCGGCGGCCCAGTGCGCCACGGACAGGTCCAGTCCGAGGGCCCCGGGGCCGAAGCGGAAGTGGCTGACGCTCTCGTAGCTGTCGTGCAGGGCGGGTACGTTCGCCCAGACCAGGGCGGTGACGGCGGCGAGGAGCAGCAGGACGCCACCGACGGTCTCGGTGCGCAGCGCGTCCGCGACGAAGGTCCGCTCGGGCAGGGACAGGCGGGAGAAGACCTTGCGGGGGCCGGGGGTGCGGGGCGCGGTCACGGGGGGATCCTCTGGTCGACGGGCAGCACGAATCGCGTGCCGACCAGACTTCCCGGCGCTCCATGAGACAACTGTTCTTCAGTTTATCCAACGTGCTCCAGGACACACCAGGAGCCCCGGCACACCGGCCCACGGCACCGTGGGCACATGGGTGCGTGGGTGCGTGGGTGCGTGGGTGCGTGGGTGCGTGGACGTGCGGGCGCGCGAGTGCGCGCACCCGGTGCCCCGGCCGACCGTGATCGGCCGGGGTCCGCCCGATCCGCGGCTCAGTCCTCGCCGGGGGCCTGCGGCAGCTTGGCCTGGATCAGGTCCATCACCGTGGAGTCGGTGAGCGTGGTGACGTCACCGAGCTGGCGGTTCTCCGCGACGTCGCGCAGCAGCCGGCGCATGATCTTGCCGGAGCGGGTCTTCGGCAGCTCGGCCACCGGCAGGATCCGCTGGGGCTTGGCGATGGGGCCGAGCGTGGTGCCGACGTGGCCTCGCAGCTCCGCCACCAGGTCCTCGGTCTCGGCGGCCGTACCGCGCAGGATGACGAAGGCGACGATCGCCTGGCCGGTCGTCTCGTCCGCCGCGCCGACCACGGCGGCCTCGGCGACCGACGGGTGGGAGACCAGCGCGGACTCGACCTCCGTGGTGGAGATGTTGTGCCCGGAGACGAGCATGACGTCGTCGACCCGGCCGAGCAGCCAGATGTCGCCGTCGTCGTCCTTCTTGGCGCCGTCACCGGCGAAGTACATGCCCTCGAACCGCGACCAGTAGGTGTCGATGAACCGCTGGTCGTCGCCCCAGATGGTGCGCAGCATCGACGGCCACGGCTCGGTGAGCACCAGGTAGCCGCCGCCGCCGTCGGGCACCTCGTTGGCCTCGTCGTCGACGACGGTGGCGGAGATACCGGGCAGCGGGGTCTGGGCGGAACCGGGCTTGGCGGCGGTCACGCCCGGCAGCGGGGAGATCATCATCGCGCCGGTCTCGGTCTGCCACCAGGTGTCCACCACCGGGGTGCGGTCCGCGCCGATGTTCTTGCGGTACCAGATCCACGCCTCGGGGTTGATCGGCTCGCCGACGGAGCCCAGCACCCGCAGCGAGGACAGGTCGAACTTCGCGGGGATGTCGTCGCCCCACTTCATGAACGTCCGGATCGCGGTGGGCGCCGTGTAGAGGATCGACACGCCGTACTTCTGCACGATCTCCCAGAAGCGGCCCTGGTGCGGGGTGTCCGGGGTGCCCTCGTACATGACCTGGGTGGCGCCGTTGGCGAGCGGGCCGTAGACGATGTACGAGTGCCCGGTGACCCAGCCGACGTCGGCCGTGCACCAGTACACGTCGGTCTCGGGCTTGAGGTCGAAGACGGCGTGGTGGGTGTACGCCGTCTGGGTCAGGTAGCCGCCGGAGGTGTGCAGGATGCCCTTGGGCTTACCGGTCGTGCCCGAGGTGTAGAGGATGAACAGCGGGTGCTCGGCCTCGAACGCCTCGGGCGTGTGCTCGGCGGACTGCCGGTCGACGACCTCGTGCCACCACACGTCCCGGGAGTCGTCCCAGGCGACGTCCTGGCCGGTACGGCGGACGACGAGGACGTGCTCGACGCCCTCCACGCGGCCGACGGCGTCGTCCACGGCCGGCTTGAGGGCGGACGGCTTGCCGCGCCGGTAACCGCCGTCGGCGGTGATGACGACACGCGCGTCGGCGTCCTGGATACGGGTCGCGAGTGCGTCCGCGGAGAAGCCGCCGAACACGACGGAGTGCGCCGCTCCGATGCGGGCGCAGGCCAGCATCGCCACCGCGGTCTCGGGGATCATCGGCATGTAGACGGCGACCCGGTCGCCCTTGCGGACGCCGAGTTCCAGGAGGGCGTTGGCGGCCCTGGAGACCTCGTCCTTGAGCTGGGCGTAGGTGATGGCGCGGCCGTCACCCGGCTCGCCCTCGAAGTGGATGGCGACCCGGTCGCCGTGTCCGGCCTCCACATGCCGGTCCACGCAGTTGTAGGCGACGTTCAGCTCGCCGTCCTCGAACCACTTGGCGAACGGCGGGTTCGACCAGTCCAGGGTCTCGGTGGGCTCCTTGGCCCAGGTCAGCCGGCGGGCCTGCTCGGCCCAGAAGCCGAGCCTGTCAGCCTTGGCCTGTTCATACGCCTCCGCCGTGACGTTGGCGTTCGCGGCCAGGTCGGCGGGGGGCGTGAAGCGACGCTCCTCCTTCAGGAGGTTGGCCAGGCTTTCATTGCTCACGGCATCTGCCTTTCCGGGGTGTCCGTTGTGTCCCAGGCCACAGCTCATCAGACCCGGGGGTGCGCTGACAAGGGTCGACGGGAAATTGGTTTAGACCTGTCGGGCCCGGGTGGTGCGACGTCGGGGCGGGCCGTGATCCGCGGCCCCGGACCCCTCGGTCACCCCTTCCCACGGGCACCGGAGCGAGCCGGTTCAAGCCGTGTAACGCCTCTCACACCCGGATGCCTCCACTCTTCGGAGTGATCGATCACTCCGAAGAGTGAAGTGGTCATTTCAGCGGCTTGTCGTACTAATTCCTTCCCTGTTCCGTGCGAGCTTGGCGGCGCTGTCGGCGGGGGCGCCTCCGGCACTGCGTCGGCGGCGCCCTCGTCGAGCTCGGCCCGAGAGAAGGAAGAAGGTGGGCGGATGGCCGCCACACACAGTTTCGCCACGGGCAGCGTGATCGTCGCGGTCTGCGTCGCCTCGCTCGCCGGCTGCGGGACCGGTACCGACGGCGCCGGCGAGCGGGCGCGGGACCAGGAGAGGGCCGAGCCGGCCCCCGCCCCGAAGAACGTCGTCCGGCTGATCGGCGACGGCTCCACCGCGTACACCGGGGCGCAGCCGCGCCTGCCCCGTCCGGAGCGGCTGAAGCCGGGCGAGAAGCCCCCGCAGTTCGTGGTCTTCTCCTGGGACGGCGCGGGCGAGGACGGCCAGAAGCTGTTCTCCCACTTCCGCGAGGTCGCCAGGGAGAACAACGCGACCATGACGTACTTCCTGAGCGGCGTGTACCTCCTCCCGGAGGAGAAGCGCGGCCTCTACCACCCGCCGCGGCACCCCCCGGGCCGCTCCGCCATCGGCTTCAACGACCGGCAGGGCATCGCCGACACCGTGAGGCAACTGCGCCTGGCCTGGCTGGAGGGCAACGAGGTCGGCACCCACTTCAACGGGCACTTCTGCGGCAGCGGCGGCGGGGTCGGCGAATGGTCGGTGGCGGACTGGAAGGACGAGATCGCGCAGGCCAAGCGCTTCGTGAAGACCTGGAGGACCAACTCCGGCATCGGGAACGCGGCTCCGCTGCCCTTCGACTACGACAAGGAGCTCATCGGCGCCCGCACCCCCTGCCTGGAGGGGCGGAAGAACTTCACGAAGGCCGCCCGCGACCTGGGCTTCCGCTACGACACCAGCGGGGTCGGCGACCAGGTGTGGCCCAGGCGGGAGAAGGGGCTGTGGGACCTGCCGATGCAGCTCGTGCCCTTCCCCGGGCACTCCTACGAACAGCTGGCCATGGACTACAACTTCATGGTCAGCCAGTCGGGCACCACCACCCAGGGCGACCCCGCCAAGCACGACCTGTGGGGCGACCAGATGCGGGACGGCCTCCTCCAGGGCTTCGAACGCGCCTACGAGGGCAACCGCGCGCCCCTGATCATCGGCAACCACTTCGAGTCCTGGAACGGCGGCACCTACATGCGGGCCGTCGAGGAGGTCGTCGAGACGGTGTGCAACAAGCCCGACGTGCGCTGTGTCTCCTTCCGGCAGCTCGTGGACTGGCTGGACGCCCAGGACCCGGCGACCCTGGCGAAACTGCGCACACTGGGCGTCGGCGAGGCGCCGGGGCAGGGCTGGAAGTCCTTCCTGTCCGGCAGCCCGGCCCCCGCCCCCAAGGGGGTGCCCGGCGCCCCGGCGGGGAAGGGGTGAGCGCCGGACGGACGCGGTGACGGCCGGGCGTGTGTGAGGGGCATGGGCGGGGGAGGGGCGGCCGGGCGTGGGCGTGGGTGGGGAGGGCGGCCGGGCGTGAAGAAGACCACTCCACCGCGGGCGGGGCACGCGGGGTGCGTAGGGTCGTACTCATGAGTACGACAGGCGCGACCGCCGATCCGCCCCCCAACTCCCGGAAGGGCCCGGGTCCGGGGGACCCCCTCGCGGCCCTGGGTTCGCTGCCCGGCGTGGCCGAATCCGTGGAATCCGTGCGCAAGGCCGTGGACCGGGTCTACGGCCACCGGGTCATGCGGCGGCGCAGCAACGAGATCACCTCCGAGGCGGCGTTGCGCGGCGCCCGTGGCTCGGCGGCGCTGTCGGGCGCGGACTGGGCCCTGGAAGAGGTGCGCCGGCGCAGCGACTTCAGCGGCGACGGGGCGCGCACGATGGGCGCGGCCCTGCGGCTGACCGCCGAGGCGGGCCAGCTGCTCTCCATCTGGCGGCAGTCCCCGCTGCGGGTGCTGGCCCGGCTGCACCTGGTCGCCGCGGCCGTCGGCGCCGAGTGGGTCGGGCGTCCCCGGCGGGAGGGCGAGCCGGTCGACGAGCCTTTGATCGGGCTTCCGCTGCCGAGCGCGGCGGAGGCGCACGGCCGGCTGGAGGGGCTGTCCGAGCTGATCATCGCGGGCGGGTCCGCCCCGGCGCTGGTGACGGCCGCCATCGTGCACGGCGAGCTCCTCGCGCTGCGCCCCTTCGCCTCCCACAACGGCCTGGTCGCGCGCACGGCCGAGCGCATCGTCCTGATCGGCAGCGGACTCGACCCGAAGTCGGTCTGTCCCGCCGAGGTCGGACACGCCGAGCTGGGACAGGAGGCCTATCTGAAGGCTCTGGAAGGTTATGTCTCCGGAGCCCCCGAAGGGGTGGCCGCCTGGATCGCCCACTGCGGGCGCGCGGTCGAGCTGGGCGCGCGCGAGTCGACGGCGGTGTGCGAGGCGCTTCAGCGCGGGGCTGCGTGAAAAAGCGCGGAAAGGCCTTGCGCAAAGATGCGGCGGTACGATTACTCGTACCGCCGCTGGCATGTCCACCGCGTTACCAAGCGTCCTCGATATACGCCCATCAGGCCGGGGACTTTGCCCGTCACCTGGTGCGGCTGGCCCGTAATCGACGGGTCGACGTCGCGTGGGTTCACGGTGTTCATGCTCGGTCCGTGGGGCCAAATGCGTGGTTAAGGTGATCCTCTCGGATGCCCTTGGTCTCGCGGGCCGTCAAGTCCTTTGTACTCCGGGTCCGAGACGAGCGGTAGTCCTGGCCGCTCTTCTTTACTTCTCGCTTCAATACTTCCGGCTTCAATGACGGTGAAGAAGTCCTGAACGGGTGCCGGCCGATGGGGCGCGCGGCCGACGGTGTCCCGCACGGCGGCTTTGCGCGGGGCTGGTGGACCGCCGTCGTCCCGCGCGGATCCGGTCGGCCGTCGTCCTCCTGCGCGGGGTCCGGCCGGGCCGCCCCTGCGCGGATCTTCGCCCGCGTGTACGCCCCCGCACGTCCTCCCCGCACGTCCCCCCCCGCCGCGCCTTCGCCCGGTGCCGGCGGACGGTACCAGGGGCCGGTCAGACCGCCGTCGGACGGCGCCGGCTGGCGTACCAGACGAGGCCGGCGGTGGCCGCCGCGGCTCCTACGGCGGCCGCCGCGACCAGGGCGGGACGCGGCGGCACGGAGAACGCGGGGAAACGCTGCTTGAGCCGCACCGGCCGGTGGAAGTCGAGGATCGTCCATCCCCGCGCGAGGGCCTCCCGGCGCAGTGCGCGGTCCGGGTTCACGGCGTGCGGCCGGCCCACGGACTCCAGCATCGGCACGTCGGTCACCGAGTCGCTGTAGGCGTAGCAACGTGCCAGGTCGTACCCCTCGGACTCGGCCAGCTCCCTGATCGCCTCGGCCTTGGTCGGGCCGTACGCGTAGTACTCCACCTCGCCGGTGAAACACCCGTCCCCGCCCACCACCATGCGGGTGGCCACGACCCGGTCCGCGCCGAGCAGTTCGCCGATCGGCTCGACGACCTCGGCGCCCGAGGTGGAGACGATCACGACGTCGCGCCCCGCGGTGTGGTGCTGCTCGATGAGGGTGGCGGCCTCGTCGTAGATGATCGGGTCGATCAGGTCGTGCAGCGTCTCGGCGACGATCTCCTTGACCTGCCGGACGTTCCAGCCGCGGCACAGTGCGGAGAGGTACTTGCGCATCCGCTCCATCTGGTCGTGATCCGCGCCACCGGCCAGGAACACGAACTGGGCGTACGCGGTGCGCAGGACCGCCCTGCGGTTGATCAGGCCGCCTTGGTAGAACGACTTGCTGAACGTGAGTGTGCTCGACTTCGCAATGACCGTCTTGTCCAGGTCGAAGAAGGCGGCGGCGCGGGGCAGCGAGTGGTTTTCCACATCCCAGAGCATAGGGGAGCCCATTCGGCGTAAGGTGGGGCGTGTGGGTTTGCCTGAGATGGCTCTCGGGTACACCATGGAAGTCACGGATCGTTCGCGACCGTGCTAACCCGGTCCGACTCCTCCCCCCCCGAGTCGGCCGTGGGGACGACCCCCGCTCTCCCCCCCGGCGGGGGTCGTCGCATGTCCGGGTGGGTTTTCTCTCCTCTCTCCACGGCTGGGACGGCGTCGCGGCGCCGTCGGGCCGCCGGCCTGTCATGTGCACGTTCAGTTACTCAGGGTAACCGTCGGGCTGCTCCGTGAGGCGCGTACAGGCGATGCGCGCGGCTCACCGGTATGGGTGACCGCGATATTCACAACTGTCGACGTGTCCACGGTTTTCCACCAAGATCCACAAGTTTTTCCGGATCACTGCACCGTGATTCCAGCGCGTCCCGCTCACCGCGAGTTCACGTCCGGTGCGTTTGCCGGGTCGCCTGCGGCCGGTTTCCGCCGGCCGTTTACAGGAAGGCCGCTCGCCGGTTCTTCCGCGTCTGGGAATCGCGGGGCCGCAAGGGCTGCGCGAGAGATACGGCAGGGGACGAACATGGCCGGAACCATCACGCACGATCCGCCGCCCACTTCCCGAGGAGGCCGGCCGGGGTCACCGCTGATCGTCACGGAGGACCCCGCACTCCTCGACGACCTGCTGCGCCTATGCGCGGCGGCGGGCGCCACCCCCGAGGTCCGGCACGGCGTGCCGGAACCGAGGGGCGGCTGGGAGACCGCACCACTCGTCCTGGTCGGCGACGACGCCGCGCGGCGGGTGCGCGGGGCGGCACGCCGGTCCGGGGTGGTGCTCGTGGGGCGCGATCAGGACGATCCGGGGATCTGGCGGCGGGCCGTCGAGATCGGCGCCGACCACGTGCTGATGCTGCCCGACGGCGAGCAGTGGCTGGTCGACCGCATCGCCGACGTGGCCGAGGGCGTCGGACGGCCCGCCCTGACCGTCGGCGTCATCGGCGGCCGGGGCGGCGCCGGAGCGTCCACCCTCGCGTGCGCGCTCGCCGTCACCTCCGCGCGTGAGGGACTGCGCACCCTCCTGGTCGACGCCGATCCGCTGGGCGGCGGACTGGACGTGGCGCTCGGCGGCGAGACGGTCAAGGGACTGCGCTGGCCCGCGTTCGCCGCCTCACGCGGCCGGGTCGGCGGCGGGGCCCTGGAGGAGTCACTGCCGGAGCTGCACTCGCTGCGGGTGCTGAGCTGGGACCGCGGCGACTGCCTCGCGGTACCGCCCCGGGCCGTACGCGCGGTGCTCGCCGCGGCGCGGCGCGGCGGCGGCACCGTCGTGGTCGACCTGCCGCGCCGCGTCGACGACGGAGTCGCGGAGGTCCTGGCCCAGCTCGACCTCGGGCTCCTGGTGGTTCCCGCGGAGCTGCGCGCCGTCGCGGCCGCGGGGCGCGTCGCCTCCGCCGTGAGCATGGTGCTGCGCGATCTGCGAGTGGCGGTGCGCGGCCCGTACGCACCCGGCCTGGACGACCGTGAGGTCGCCCGGCTGCTCGGACTGCCCCTCGTCGGCGACGTGCCCGCCGAGCCCGCTCTGCACCGCCCGTGCGAGACGGGACGGCCACCCGGGGCGTCGGGCCGGGGCCCGCTGGCCCGCTTCTGCCGGGAGTTCTGGGAGCGGGCGCTGGCGGAGACGAGGACCGCATGAGGGCGCCGGCGGTGACCGGGGCGGGAACGCCTCCCGGTCTGCTCGACGGAGTGCGGCGATGGCTGGCCGAGAGCGGGGCCGAACCCACGCCCGCGCGGGTGGCGCAGGCGCTGCGGGACCAGGGGCGGGTGCTCGGGGACGCCGAAGTGCTCGGGGCGGCCGAGCAGTTGCGGTCGGAGCTGGTCGGCAGCGGGCCGTTGGAGAGGCTGCTGGCCGACCCGTCGGTGACCGACGTACTGGTGTCGGCGCCCGACCGGGTCTGGGTGGACCGGGGCGGAGGGCTGGAGCTCACCGAGGTCCACTTCCCGGACGCGACGTCCGTCCGGCGTCTGGCACAGCGCCTCGCCGCCGTGGCCGGCCGGCGCCTGGACGACGCCCGGCCCTGGGTCGACGCGCGGCTGCCCGACGGAACCCGGCTGCACGCGGTGCTGCCCCCGGTGGCCGTGGGCTGCACCTGCCTGTCCCTGCGGGTCGTACGGCCCCGCGCCTTCACCCTCGGCGAACTGGTGGCGGCCGGGACGGTGCCGCCCGGTGGGGACCGGGTGCTGCGGGCACTGCTGGACGCGCGGTTGTCGTTCCTGGTCAGCGGGGGAACGGGCAGCGGCAAGACGACCCTGCTGAGCGCGCTGCTGGGACTCGTCGGGCCGGACGAGCGCATCGTCCTGGCCGAGGACTCGGCGGAACTGCGGCCCGATCACCCGCACGTCGTGCGGCTGGAGACCAGACCAGCCAACCAGGAGGGCGCGGGCCTCGTCACCCTCGAGGACCTGGTGCGGCAGGCGCTGCGGATGCGGCCCGACCGGCTGGTCGTGGGCGAGGTGCGCGGCCCGGAGGTGGTCCACCTCCTGGCCGCCCTCAACACGGGCCACGAAGGCGGCTCGGGCACGGTCCACGCCAACGCCGCGTCCGATGTGCCGGCCCGGCTGGAGGCGCTCGGTACGGCGGCCGGCCTCGACCGCTTCGCACTGCACAGCCAGCTGGCCGCCGCCCTCTCGGTCGTGCTGCACCTCGTACGGGACCGCAACGGCCGGCGGCGGATCGCGGAGGTGCATGTGCTGGAACGGGACCCCTCGGGGCTGGTGCGCACCGTACCGGCGCTGCGGTGGGGGCAGGGGGCCTTCACCGCCGAGCGGGGCTGGCAACGGCTGCGGGAACTGCTCCGGAAGGCGAACGGCGAGGCGAACGGCGAGGCGAACGGTGAAGGGCCGCGGGAGAGGACCGGGGGATGAACGGGACGACCGAGGTCTCGACGGGCGCGGCCGTGGCGTGTCTGGGGACCGCCGCCTGGCTGCTCGGCGGCGGGCGGGGCGGGGCCGGGCGGGCGCGGCTGCTGTGGGCGGGCGGTGCTTCGGCGGGGAGCGGGCCGCCGCGGTGGCCCCGGACGGTGGGCGCGTGGGGGCGTGTCCGCGGGCGGCTGCGGGCCGAGTGGTGGTCGCTGGCCGTCGGCGCGGTACTGGCGGTGCTGGGCGCGTCGGTGCTTCCGGTGGCCGTGGGGGCGGCCGGGGTGCCCCTGTTGCGCAGGGTGCGGTGGGCCGCCGGGGAGCGCCGGGCGCGGGAGGGCCGGGGGGACGCGGTGATCGCGTTGTGCGGGGCGCTCGCCGGGGAGGTGCGTGCCGGGCGGCAGCCGGGTGCGGCGCTGCCGCCGGCCGCGCGGGACTCCGGCGGACTCGGCGCCATGCAGCCGGCGGTGCTGGCGGCGGCGCGGTTCGGCGGGGACGTCCCGGACGCGCTCGTGGCGGCGGCCCGGCAACCGGGGGCCGAAGGCTTGCGGGGACTGGCCGCGTGCTGGCGGGTGGCGGTGGACCAGGGCGCCGGGCTCGCGGCCGGGCTCGACCGGCTGGAAGCGGCGCTGCGTGCCGAGCGGGACCAGCGGGCCGATCTGCGCGCCCAGTTGGCCGGTGCCCGTGCCACGGCGGTGATGCTCGCCGGGCTTCCGGTCGTGGGGCTGGCGCTCGGCGCGGCGCTCGGTGCGGACCCGCTGCACATCCTGCTCCACACGTCGTCGGGACTGGTGTGTCTGGCGGCCGGCGGGGTGCTGGAGGGCCTGGGGCTGTGGTGGGCGCTGCGGATCATGCGGGGCGCCGAGGAGGTGACGGCATGAGCGGGGACGTTGTCCACAGGCTGGGGACGGTCGTGGGGACGGTGGCGGTGCTCCTCTGGCTGACGGGGTGGTGGGACCGGACGCGGAGCGAGCGGAGGGTACGGCGGCGACTGGCCGAGGTGCTGGCCCTGGAACGGACGGCGACCGCCTCACGCCTCACGCGGCTGAGCGCCGTGCGGGGCGGGCTGCCCCACGCGGGCGTGGTGTGCGCCGGGTGGGTGCTGGTGGGCGGCATCGCCGGAGTGGTGGTGGGACTGGTCGCCGCGGCCGGTCTGTGGCGGTGGCGACAGCGTCGGAAGGCCACCGCTCCCGAAGCGCGGGAGCGCGATACCGCCGCGGCGGTACGCCAACTTCCCCTGGCCGCCGATCTGCTGTCCGCCTGCATCGCGGCGGGCGCCGGCCCGGCGCCGGCCGCACAGGCCGTGGGAGAGGCCCTGGGCGGTCCGGTCGGGGACGCGCTGGCGCGCGGGGCGGCGGAGGTACGGCTCGGCGGAGAACCGGCCGCCGCCTGGCGCCGGCTGGCTTCGCTGCCGGGCGCCGCACCCCTGGCCCGGCTGCTGGAGCGGGCCGATGTGTCCGGACTGCCCCTGGCCGCCCCGGTGGCCCGGATCGCCGCCGAGGCCCGCGCGGAGTGGACCCGCGCGGCGACGGCACGGGCCAGGCGGGCGGCCGTCATGGTCAGCGCGCCGGTGGGGCTGTGCTTCCTGCCCGCGTTCGTCGCGGTGGGCGTGCTGCCCGTGGTGATCGGGCTCGCCGGCGGAGTGCTGGGAGGGGGTGGTGGTCCGTGACGGGCCGACGAAGGCGACAGGACTGACAGCACTGACCGGACTGACCGGACTGACCGGACTGACCGGACTGACCGGAACAGGACGGCCGGAGAACAGCGGAACCTTTCCTCACGGGGGTTGAGATGTATCAGGCGGTACGGGCACGCGTGTGTGCCCTGGTGTGCAAGGTGCGTGCGGTACGGCGGGACGCCGGAATGGTGACGTCGGAGTACGCGATGGGCATCGTGGCGGCGGTGGCGTTCGCGGTGGTGCTCTACAAGGTGGTCACCAGCGGGCCGGTCGGCACGGCGCTGCGGAACATCGTGCAGCAGGCACTCGATGGCCGGATGTGAGTGGCGCGCGGACCGCGGGTTCGTGACGGCGGAGTCGGCCGTGGTGCTGCCCGTGCTGGTGATGTTCGCGACGGCACTGGTCTGGGGCCTGCTGGTGGTGGCGGCGCAGATCCAGTGCGTGGACGCGGCCCGCGCGGGTGCCCGCGCGGCGGCCCGGCAGGATCCGCCGGACGCGGTCGCCGAGGTGACCCGCGAGGCGGCCCCGCCCGGCGCGAGGGTCACGGTGACCCGGGAGGCCGAGCGGGTCCGGGTGGTCGTCGTGGCCAGGCCCCCGGTCCTGCACGGGCTGCCCTTCGAGGTGCGGGAGGAGGCCGTCGCGGCGGCGGAGGAGACCGTGGGGGAGGGGGCGTGAGGGGTGATGCGCGCAGCCGGCGGCCGATGTCGGTACTCGTGCCGTCGGGCGGGCGCGGGCCTGGTGGGGGGCCGGACCGTGCGCCCGGGCGATGTGCGGACCGTGGGTCGGCCACCGTCTGGAGCGTGGGGGCGATCGCCGTGTTGTGTGTCGTCTTCGGCGTGGTCGCGGCCCTCGGGCACGCCGTGGTGGTCCGGCACCGGGCGGCCGGGGGCGCGGACCTGGCGGCGCTCGCCGCGGCGGACCACTGGACGCGGGGCGGTACGGCGGCCTGTGCGCGGGCGGACCGGGTGGCCCGCGCCCAGGGCACGCGGCTCGTGCGGTGCGTGATCGTCGGCGAGGTGTCGGACGTGTCGGTGGCGTCGGGCCGGGGGCCGTTCGCCGTGGAGGTCAGGTCACGGGCGGGGCCGGCCGGCCCGGCGGAACCTCCGCTCCCGGGCCGGGAGCGGCCCCGGGACCCGCCTCGGGACCCCGGCCGGGAGCCGCCCCGTCCGCTCCCGCCGACGGTTCCGCCCCCTCCGGCTCCTCCACCGGCGCCCCCTCCAGCAGCACCGTGAGCAGCCGTACCGCGCCCCGCTTGTGCAGAGGCTCGTTGCCGTTGCCGCACTTGGGGGACTGGACGCAGGACGGGCACCCGGCGTCGCACTCGCAGGAGGCGATGGCCCGGCGGGTGGCCGTGAGCCAGGACCGGGCGGTGTGGAAGGCGCGTTCCGCGAAGCCCGCGCCGCCCGGGTGGCCGTCGTAGACGAAGACCGTGGGCAGCAGGGTGTCGGGGTGGAGCGGGACCGAGACGCCGCCGATGTCCCAGCGGTCGCAGGTCGCGAAGAGCGGCAGCATCCCGATCGACGCGTGCTCGGCGGCGTGCAGGGCACCGCCGAGGATCTCCGGATTGATCCGGGCCCGGTCCAGCTGGTCCTCGGTGACCGTCCACCACACGGCGCGGGTGCGCAGCGTACGGGGAGGGAGGTCGAGCTTCGTCTCGCCGAGCACCTCGCCGGTGATGACCCGCCGGCGCAGGAAGGAGACCACTTGGTTGGTGACCTCGACGGAGCCGTAGCACAGGCGGCCGTCGCCCCACGGGATCTCGGTGTCCGTCTCCAGCACGGAGATCGCCGTCGTGTCCCGGGCGACCGTCGTGTACGCCGGGGACGCCTGCTCGACCAGGGCGACGGAGTCCTCCAGGTCGAGGGAGCGGACGAGATAGGTCAGGCCCTGGTGCAGATGGACCGCGCCCTCGTGGACGCCGGTGTGCGCGGCCCCCGCGTCGACGGTGCCGAGCAGCCTGCCGGTACCGGCCTCGACGACCTGCACCGGCCGGCCGCCTTCACCCCGGATGTCGGTCAGGTCCGCGGCCCGTTCCCTGCGGGTCCAGTGCCAGGCCCTGGTCCGCCGGCGCAGCAGTTTCGCGGCCTCCAGCTGTGGGAGCAGTTCCGCGGTCGCCGGGCCGAAGAGGGCCAGGTCCTCCTCCGTCAGGGGCAGTTCCTCGGCAGCCGCGCACAGGTGCGGGGCCAGCACGTAGGGGTTGTCGGGGTCCAGGACGGTGGACTCCACGGGCCGGTCGAAGAGGGCCTCGGGATGGTGGACGAGGAAGGTGTCCAGCGGGTCGTCGCGGGCGACCAGGACGGCGAGGGCGCCCTGCCCGGACCGTCCCGCACGGCCGGCCTGCTGCCACAGGGAGGCCCGGGTGCCCGGATAACCGGCGATCACCACGGCGTCCAGGCCGGAGATGTCGACGCCGAGTTCGAGGGCGTTGGTCGCGGCGAGGCCGAGGAGCTCGCCGGAGTGCAGGGCGCGTTCGAGGGCGCGGCGCTCCTCGGGGAGATAACCGCCCCGGTACGCCGCGACACGCCGGGCCAGCGAACGGTCCACCTCGGCGAGGCGTTCCCGGGCGATCACGGAGATCAGCTCGGCGCCGCGCCGGGAGCGCACGAAGGTGATCGATCGCAGGCCCTGCACGGTGAGGTCGGCCAGCAGATCGGCGGCCTCGGCGGTGGCCGTGCGGCGGACGGGTGCGCCCTTCTCGCCGTGCAGCTCGGTCAGCGGCGGCTCCCAGAGGGCGAACACCAGTTCACCGCGGGGTGAGGCGTCGTCGGTCACCTCCACCACCGGCAGGCCGGTGAGGCGGCGGGCCGCGACCGCGGGCTCGGCGGCGGTCGCGGAGGCCAGCAGGAACACGGGCGAGGCGCCGTAGCGGGCGCACAGCCGGCGCAGCCGGCGCAGCACCTGGGCGACGTGCGAGCCGAACACGCCCCGGTAGGTGTGGCACTCGTCGACGACGACGTACTTCAGCGACTTCAGGAAGGAGGACCAGCGGGGATGGGAGGGCAGGATGCCCCGGTGCAGCATGTCCGGGTTGGTCAGGACGTAGTTGGCGTACTGCCGGATCCACTCGCGCTCCTCGAACGGAGTGTCGCCGTCGTGGACCGCCGCGCGCACCGAATGGCCCAGTGGTTGTGAAAGTTCCTTCACGGACCGGCACTGGTCCGCCGCGAGCGCCTTGGTGGGAGCGAGGTAGAGCGCGGTCGCCCCGCGGCCGTTGGGGGCCTCGGCGCCGTCCAGGAGCGTGGACAGGACCGGTGCGAGGTACGCCAGGGACTTGCCGGACGCGGTGCCGGTGGCGACCACGACCGATTCGCCGTCCAGGGCGTGCCCGGCCGCGCGTGCCTGATGGGCCCAGGGATGCCCGATGCCCGCGGCCCGTACGGCGGCGACGACCTCCGGCCGGATCCGGTCCGGCCAGACGGCATGGCGACCCGCGCGCGGGGGCAAGTGCTCCGTATGAGTGATGCGCGAAGCCCGGCTCGGTCCGGACGCGAGCCGGTCCAGGACCGTGCGCGGCACGGGCCTGGACGGGGTGTCCGCCGGGGGGTGATCGGGTCGGTGGTTCTCGGCCATCGGCACCGAGTGTGTCACTGGCGTGACGGACAATGGGGCCAAGGCGTCGTGCACGCCTGCCGGTAAGTGATTGAATGCCATCGCGGCTGGCGAACCGTCCCGGGGGCTTGGCCGAGATGCCCCAAGGGCGACCGCTCGATAGCTAGGTGCTGGAGGATCCGTGGACCTGTCCCTGTCGACCGAGACCATGGGCGATCGCACGATCGTCAGGGTCGGTGGCGAAATCGACGTATATACCGCGCCCAAGCTGCGCGAGCAGCTGGTCGAGTTGGTGAACGACGGCAGTTTCCACCTTGTCGTCGACATGGAAGGTGTGGACTTCCTCGACTCCACCGGACTCGGCGTGCTGGTCGGCGGCCTGAAGCGGGTTCGAGCCCATGAGGGCTCGCTGCGCCTGGTCTGCAACCAGGAGCGCATTCTCAAGATTTTCCGTATCACCGGCCTCACCAAGGTGTTCCCGATCCACACCTCGGTCGAGGAAGCGGTGGCGGCGACCGACTGACCATCCCGCTCCCGGACCGTTGCGTCCGGGCGGCAGAAGCGAGACAGGAGGAGGGCCGGGCGTTCGGCGGCCCGGCCTCTCCACAGCACGCCCGTAGTTGCGAGGGGGATGCATGGCCACCGTTGAACTCCGTTTCAGCGCGCTGCCCGAGCATGTCAGGACCGCTCGGCTCGTGGCCGCGGCGGTGGCGCGCAGGGCCGGGGTGGACGAGGCCGTCCTCGACGAGGTCAGGCTCGCCGTCGGTGAGGCGTGCACCCGGGCCGTGGGGCTGCACCGGAACGGCGGCATCTCGGCACCCGTGAAGGTGCTGCTGATCGAGGAGGAGAAGCAGTTCTCCATCGAGGTCGGCGACGAGGCGCCCCATGCGGCCCCCGGCGACGGGCCCGGCGACGCCGACGGGGAGACCGAGGAGGACGAGATGGGCCTCGCGGTCATCAGCGGCCTCGTGGACGACGTGGAGGTCAGCGCCGGGGAACACGGCGGATCCATCCTCATGAGGTGGCCCACCATGCCGCCGGCCACTCTCCTCGCCTGACCCGGTTCACCCGGACGGCGACTGTTTTTCCGAAGGGCCCCCTCGTGGGGCCCTTCGTCATGTGCGGGTGCCGGCGACCGCGCTTACAGTGGTCTCGTGCGGTTGATCGCGTGAATTGATTCACGATCGATCGTGCTGCGGAAATGTGATCACGTGAATGCTTCCATGGCATTACCGATATCCGTGGCGCCGATTTTCGGCGATCACCGAGAAGAGTGCGTGCGGGCCATTTACATTTCGTGCGCTCTCTTTAGATTTGGTTCCGGTACCTACGATCCCGTCCGCATCTTGAGCTCAGCCCAAGCGTCAAGGAGGACGAATGGCGGGACTTTTCCTCTCCTCTGAGCCGGTCCGGCCCACATCCCTCGCAGCCGCCGTGCTGACCGACGACAACCGCCTGCTCGTGGTGGTCATCGGCGTCGTCGCGCTGGCGGCGCTGGTGGTCGCGGGCGTCCTGGTGCGCCAGGTGCTCGCGGCCGGCGAGGGCACCGACGGTATGAAGAAGATCGCGGCAGCGGTCCAGGAGGGCGCGAACGCCTATCTGGCCCGGCAGCTGCGCACGCTCGGCGTATTCGCCGTGATCGTGTTCTTCCTGCTCATGCTGCTGCCCGCGGACGACTGGAACCAGCGGGCCGGGCGGTCGGTGTTCTTCTTGATCGGAGCGGCGTTCTCGGCGGCCACCGGCTATACCGGTATGTGGCTCGCCGTGCGCAGCAACGTGCGGGTCGCGGCGGCGGCACGCGAAGCCACTCCGGCCCCGGGAGAGCCGGAGAAGGATCTCACCGCGGTGTCGCACAAAGCGATGAAGATCGCTTTCCGCACGGGCGGTGTCGTCGGCATGTTCACCGTGGGTCTCGGCCTGCTGGGCGCCTCCTGCGTGGTGCTGGTCTACGCGGCGGACGCGCCGAAGGTGCTCGAGGGGTTCGGTCTGGGCGCCGCGCTGATCGCGATGTTCATGCGGGTCGGCGGCGGCATCTTCACCAAGGCCGCCGATGTCGGCGCCGACCTGGTCGGCAAGGTGGAGCAGGGCATCCCGGAAGACGATCCGCGCAATGCCGCGACCATCGCCGACAACGTGGGCGACAACGTCGGCGACTGCGCGGGCATGGCGGCCGACCTCTTCGAGTCGTACGCGGTGACGCTGGTGGCGGCGCTGATCCTCGGCTCGGCGGCGTTCGGCGACGTGGGGCTGGCGTTCCCGCTGCTGGTCCCCGCGATCGGGGTCCTCACCGCGATGATCGGCATCTTCGCGGTGGCCCCCAGGCGGGCCGACCGCAGCGGCATGAGCGCGATCAACCGGGGGTTCTTCGTCTCCGCGGCCATCTCGCTCCTCCTGGTCGCGATCGCCGTGTTCGTCTACCTGCCGTCGTCCTACGCGGGCCTCGACGGCGTCACCGACGCGGCGGTCCGGGGCAAGGACGGCGACCCGCGGATCCTGGCGCTCGTCGCGGTGGCCATCGGCATCGTGCTCGCCGCCCTGATCCAGCAGCTCACCGGCTACTTCACCGAGACCACCCGCCGTCCCGTGCGGGACATCGGCAAGACCTCGCTCACCGGCCCGGCCACCGTCGTCCTCGCCGGCATCTCCCTCGGTCTCGAATCCGCCGTCTACACCGCCCTGTTGATCGGCCTCGGCGTCTACGGGGCGTTCCTGCTCGGCGGTGCGTCGATCATGCTGGCGCTGTTCGCGGTGGCGCTGGCCGGCACCGGACTGCTCACCACGGTCGGTGTGATCGTCGCCATGGACACCTTCGGTCCGGTCTCCGACAACGCGCAGGGCATCGCCGAGATGTCCGGCGACGTCCAGGGGGCGGGCGCGCAGGTGCTCACCGACCTGGACGCGGTCGGCAACACCACCAAGGCCATCACCAAGGGCATCGCGATCGCCACGGCCGTCCTGGCGGCGGCGGCGCTGTTCGGCTCCTACCGGGACGCCATCACCACGGGGGCGCGGGACGTGGGCGAACAGCTCAGCGGCGAGGGCGCGCCGATGAGCCTGATGATGGACATCTCCCAGCCCAACAACCTCGTCGGCCTGATCGCGGGCGCGGCGGTCGTCTTCCTCTTCTCGGGGCTGGCGATCAACGCGGTGTCGCGGTCGGCGGGTTCGGTGGTCTTCGAGGTACGGCGGCAGTTCCGCGAGAAGCCCGGGATCATGGACTACAGCGAGAAACCGGAGTACGGCAAGGTCGTCGACATCTGCACCAGGGACGCCCTGCGGGAGCTCGCCACCCCCGGTCTGCTCGCCGTGCTGGCGCCCGTCCTCATCGGGTTCACCCTCGGAGTCGGCCCCCTGGGCGCCTTCCTCGCGGGTGCCATCGGCGCGGGCACCCTGATGGCGGTCTTCCTCGCCAACTCCGGTGGTGCCTGGGACAACGCGAAGAAACTCGTCGAGGACGGCCACCACGGCGGCAAGGGCAGCGAGGCCCATGCGGCCACCGTCATCGGCGACACCGTCGGCGACCCCTTCAAGGACACCGCGGGACCCGCGATCAACCCCCTGCTGAAGGTGATGAACCTGGTGGCGCTGCTCATCGCGCCCGCGGTCGTCAAGTTCTCCTACGGCGCGGACAGGAACGTGGGGATGCGGGTGCTCATCGCGGTCCTGGCGCTGGTCGTGATCGTCGGCGCGGTGTACGTGTCCAAGCGGCGCGGTATCGCCATGGGGGACGAGGGCAATCCCGAGCCGGAGCCCAAGTCGGCGGATCCGGCGGTGGTTTCCTAGGGCGGGACAGCGGACGGCGCATCACGGTGCGGGCGGGCGGGGCGTTCTGACGCGCCGCCCGCCCGCACCGTGGGCACGTGTCCACGGCCGTGAGTCTTCTCTCTCTTGGTGCAAATGGCTTCAAAAGTTCCTTAACGGACGTCCGGCGGATGGGTGTAGCCCATCCGGCGTGTATGTTCCGGGGCCGAGAGCCATGGAAGGGACCAAACCGGTGAACAAGAAGCTCGCGGCCGCACTGTCCGGCGGTGCGGTACTGGTACTGGCGCTGACGGGATGCGGCGGCGACGACACCAACGAAAAGCTGGACGCCTGGGCGAAGCAGGTCTGCGACGCGGTGCAACCGCAGGCGGCGAAGATCAGATCGGCCAACGCCGCGATCCAGAAGGAGACCTCGGACAACAGCACGCCGGAGGAGGTCCAGCAGGCCGACTCCAAGGCCTTCCAGGACATGTCCGACGCCTACAAGGCGATCGGCGCCGCCGTGACCAAGGCCGGGGCACCGGAAGTCGAGGATGGCCAGAAGAAGCAGACGGACGCGGTCAAGGAGCTCAACGGCATCTCCGCGTCGTACTCCTCGCTGAGGAAGCAGGTGGACGGCCTCGACACCGACGACCAGGGGAAGTTCGCCGACGGCCTCAAGGACATCGCCTCCGAGCTGGACAAGCTGAGCAAGAGCGGCAGCGACGCCCTCGGCGCGCTGGAGGAGGGCGAGGTCGGCGAGGCGATGTCCCGGCAGTCCAGCTGCCGGACGGCCACCGCGCCGGGCCAGGCCACCCGGGGCTGACGCCGGGACGGCGGAGCGGGACGCGCCGGGCGGGGACGGCGGCCACAATGGAGGGCGTGAGTGACGCCAGCCTGCCACCCCTGCCCTCGTCCGACCGTCCCGAAGCCGTCGCCCGGCTGCGGGCCGCCCTGCTCGACGCCTCCTTCACCGCCGACGGACTGCTCGAACTGCTCGGCGCCCCCGCGTACGCGGCACTGGCCCGCAGCGAGACCGTGCCCGCCCTCCGGGCGACCCGCGGCACCACACCGCTGGAGGTGCTCGTACGGCTGTTCCTGTTGCAGCAGCCGGTGCCGCACGCGCGTGTGGCGGAGGTCCTGCCCGTCGACGTCTGCCTGGAGGGCGGGTGGCTGACGCGCGCCGGCGCGGACGAACTCGCCGCGACCGTGGACGTACGGCCGTACGGCGGGCCGGCCGGCGAGGACTGGTTCATCGTGTCCGACCTGGGGTGCGCGGTGGGCGGCGCCGGGGGCATCGGCAGCCGTGACGAAGGCGTCGTGCTCGGCGTCGGCGGCGCGTCCACCACCCTGGCCGGCATCACCGTCCGCACGCCCGTGGCCCGTGCGCTCGACCTCGGCACCGGCTCCGGCATCCAGGCGCTGCACGCCGCCCGGCACGCCACGCGCGTGACGGCCACCGACGTCAACCCGCGCGCGCTGCACATCACCGCGCTCACCCTGGCCCTCTCCGGGGTCCCGGCCGCCGACCTGCGCGAAGGGTCGCTGTTCACGCCCGTCCGGGCCGACGAGACGTACGACCTGATCGTGTCCAACCCGCCGTTCGTGATCTCGCCGGGGGCGCGGCTCACCTACCGCGACGGCGGGATGGGCGGGGACGATCTGTGCCGGGTGCTCGTTCAGGAGGCGGGGGAACGGCTGAACGAGGGCGGGTTCGCGCAGTTCCTCGCCAACTGGCAGCACGTCGAAGGGGAGGACTGGCGGGACAGGCTCAGGTCGTGGGTGCCCCGCGGGTGCGACGCGTGGATCGTGCAGCGCGAGGTGCAGGACATCACCCAGTACGCGGAGCTGTGGCTGCGGGACGCGGGCGACCACCGCGGGGACCCGGCCGCGTACCGGGCGCGCTACGACGCGTGGCTGGACGAGTTCGAGGCGCGCGGAGTGCGGGCGGTCGGCTTCGGCTGGATCACCCTGCGCAAGTCGGGCTCCGCCGCGGAGTCGGTCACGGTGGAGGAGTGGCCGCACCCGGTCGAGCAGCCGCTCGGCGCCACGGTCCGGGCGCACTTCGAGCGGCTGGACTACCTGCGGGCGCACGACGACGCGGCGCTGCTGGAGGCGCACTTCAGGCTGGCCGCCGAGGTGGTGCAGGAACAGGTGGGGCTGCCCGGTGCCGAGGACCCCGAGCACGTCGTGCTGCGCCAGAACCGCGGGATGCGCCGGGCCACCAGGGTGGACACGATCGGCGCGGGCTTCGCGGGCGTGTGCGACGGCACCATGAGCGCGGGCCGGATCCTGGACGCCATCGCCCAGCTCCTGGGCGAGGACCCGGTGCTGCTGCGCGACCGCACGCCGGCCCAGATCCGGCTGCTGGTGGAGCAGGGGTTCCTGGAGCCGGCCGGCTGAGGCGGACCGGCCGGCCGGGGCGGACGGGCGGCTGACGCAGGCCGGGCGCCGGGGCGCACCGGGCGGCTCGGGCCGCGGTGTTCCCCTGCGGCCCGTCACTGTCGTGAGCCACACCTTCCCCACCGGTATCAGCCGCCGTCCGGCCTTTCCGCATCGATCCGGAATTTCCGCCGAAGAGTTTTCGGGCCGGTTTCCGGCCGCGCGCCGCGACCCGCGGTCCGCGCGTTCACCTCCGGTTCGCCCGTGCGCCGCCCGGGGGTGGCAGCGTCATCCCCGGACCGGTACCGGCGAACGGGAAAGAGGGGACCGCGGGACCATGGAAAGCGGACCGGCGATCTTCGCGGGGATGGTGTTCTGCCTGTTCGGAGCCGGGTTGCTGATGTGGACCGCGACCCGCGCGTGGCAGCGCCGGCCCGTCGCCCAGGGTGTGAGCCCCATCGCATCGGTCACCGCCGCCGGCCTCGCCGCGATGATCTCCCTGGCCCTCGGCGCATGGTGCTTCACCCGCCTGTGAGGAGCGCGGGAGCACAGCCGCCGCCGGTCGGCGACGGACCGCGCTCCGCGTCGGGACGGGCGGAGTACGGACACTCCGGGCGGCAGGAACGGCGGTAGTCGGGTTACCGTTCGAGTGGCCGTTGCGGGCTTTTCCCGTTTGACACGGGGGCGGGATGTACCGTCACACTCCGCAGCGTCACCATGACCCGACCCCGGCGAGAGCGCCTGGGGAACCCCAGCGTCGACCGGAGAGAAGAGCGAAGTTGTCCCCGACCAGCGAGACCGCGAAGGGCGGCCGCCGACTCGTCATCGTCGAGTCGCCCGCCAAGGCGAAGACGATCAAGGGTTATCTCGGCCCTGGCTACATCGTCGAGGCGAGCGTCGGGCACATTCGCGACCTTCCCAACGGCGCCGCCGAGGTGCCCGAGCAGTACACCGGCGAAGTCCGTCGCCTCGGTGTGGACGTCGACCACGACTTCCAGCCGATCTATGTGGTCAACGCGGACAAGCGGGCCCAGGTCAAGAAGCTCAAGGACCTGCTGAAGGAGTCCGACGAACTCTTCCTCGCCACCGATGAGGACCGCGAGGGCGAGGCCATCGCCTGGCACCTGCAGGAAGTGCTCAAGCCGAAGATCCCGGTCAAGCGGATGGTCTTCCACGAGATCACCAAGGACGCGATCCGCGCGGCCGTGGCCAACCCGCGCCAGCTCAACCAGAAGCTGGTCGACGCCCAGGAGACCCGCCGCATCCTCGACCGCCTCTACGGCTACGAGGTCTCGCCGGTCCTGTGGAAGAAGGTCATGCCCCGGCTGTCCGCCGGCCGTGTCCAGTCCGTCGCCACACGGCTCGTGGTGGAGCGGGAACGCGAGCGCATGGCGTTCCGTTCCGCCGAGTACTGGGACCTGACGGGCACCTTCTCCACTGCCCCCGGCCCCGCTCGCACGGGGGGAGCGGGGGACGCCTCCGACCCGGCGTCGCTCGTCGCCCGCCTGCAGAGCGTCGACGGCAGGCGCGTCGCGCAGGGCCGCGACTTCGACTCCCTGGGACAGCTCAGGAGCGCGAACACCCTCCACCTCGACGAGGCCGGCGCCCGCGCCCTCGCCGCCGCCCTGGAGAACACGCGGTTCTCCGTGCGGTCCGTCGAGTCCAAGCCGTACCGCCGCTCGCCGTACGCCCCGTTCCGTACGACGACGCTGCAGCAGGAGGCGAGCCGCAAGCTCGGCTACGGCGCGAAGGCCACCATGCAGATCGCGCAGAAGCTGTACGAGAACGGCTACATCACCTACATGCGCACGGACTCGACGACGCTGAGCGAGACGGCGATCACCGCCGCCCGCGCCCAGGTCACGCAGTTGTACGGCGCCGACTACCTCCCGCCGCAGCCGCGCACCTACGCGGGCAAGGTCAAGAACGCCCAGGAGGCGCACGAGGCGATCCGCCCCTCGGGCGACCGCTTCCGCACGCCCGCCGAGACCGGCCTGACCGGCGACCAGTTCAAGCTGTACGAGCTGATCTGGAAGCGGACCGTCGCCTCGCAGATGAAGGACGCCACCGGCAACTCCGTCACCGTGAGGATCGGCGGCGCGGCGTCCGACGGGCGGGACGCCGAGTTCACCGCGTCCGGCAAGACGATCACCTTCCACGGCTTCCTGAAGGCCTACGTCGAGGGCGCCGACGACCCGGACGCCGAGCTCGACGACCGCGAGCGCCGGCTGCCGCAGGTCGGCGAGGGCGACGCCCTCACCGCCGAGGAGATCACGGTCGACGGGCACGCCACCAAGCCCCCGGCCCGCTACACCGAGGCGTCGCTGGTCAAGGAGCTGGAGGAGCGGGAGATCGGCCGCCCGTCGACGTACGCGTCGATCATCGGCACGATCCTCGACCGCGGCTACGTGTTCAAGAAGGGCACGGCCCTGGTGCCGTCCTTCCTCTCCTTCGCCGTGGTGAACCTGCTGGAGAAGCACTTCGGCCGGCTCGTCGACTACGACTTCACGGCCCGGATGGAGGACGACCTCGACCGCATCGCGCGCGGCGAGGCGCGGGCCGTGCCGTGGCTGAAGCGCTTCTACTTCGGCCAGGGCGCCAGCAACGGTGACGCGGCCGACGCCGGCAACGGCGACGGGGACCACCTCGGCGGCCTCAAGGAGCTGGTGACCGACCTGGGCGCGATCGACGCGCGCGAGGTGTCGTCGTTCCCGGTGGGCAACGACATCGTGCTGCGGGTCGGGCGCTACGGCCCGTACATCGAGCGCGGCGAGAAGGACACCGAGCAGCACCAGCGCGCCGACATCCAGGACGACCTGGCGCCCGACGAGCTGACCGTCGAGCTCGCCGAGGAACTGCTCGCCAAGCCGAGCGGCGACTTCGAGCTGGGCACCGACCCGGCGACCGGCCACGCGATCGTCGCCAAGGACGGCCGCTACGGCCCGTACGTCACGGAGATCCTGCCCGAGGGCACCCCGAAGACCGGCAAGAACGCGGTCAAGCCGCGCACCGCCTCGCTCTTCAAGTCGATGTCCCTGGACACGGTCACCCTCGACGAGGCGCTGAAGCTGATGTCGCTGCCGCGGGTGGTCGGCACCGACGCCGAGGGCCAGGAGATCACCGCGCAGAACGGCCGCTACGGGCCGTATCTGAAGAAGGGCACGGACTCGCGGTCGCTGCAGTCCGAGGAGCAGCTCTTCACGATCACGCTGGAGGAGGCGCTGGCGATCTACGCCCAGCCCAAGCAGCGCGGTCGTGCCGCGGCCAAGCCGCCGCTGAAGGAGCTGGGCACCGACCCGGTCAGCGAGAAGCCGGTCGTGGTGAAGGACGGCCGCTTCGGCCCGTACGTCACCGACGGCGAGACCAACGCGACCCTGCGCTCCGGCGACAGCGTCGAGACGATCACGCCGGAGCGCGGGTTCGAGCTGCTCGCGGAGAAGCGGGCGAAGAGCCCCGCCAAGAAGACGGCGAAGAAGACCGCCAAGAAGACGGCGACGGCCAAGAAGGCGCCGGCGAAGAAGACGACGGCCGCCAAGAAGACCGCGGCCAAGAAGACCACGACCGCGAAGAAGGCGACGGCGGCGAAGAAGACCACCGCGACGAAGACCACCGCGACGAAGGTGACCGCTTCGAACGCGGCGGACGACTGAGCAGTCCCCTCGGAACGCCCCGGATGTCCGGGATGCCCTATGCGTCCCGGACATCCGGGGCGTTCCGTGCCTTCTGAACCTTTGCCGGGGGTTCGCCATGCGAACGCTCCGGCAACACTTCGGTGTCGAGGCGTGTGCATGCCAGGCGCGTCGTGCCGGGCCGTGCGCGCGGGCCGATAGGCTGAACGCATGACGCGAGCCGAGCAGCCAACGGCCCCTCGACCGGCCCCCGACGACGCCCTTGTCGCGGACTCACGAGAGCGTGCCGTCCGCGCCCTGCTGCGCCGACCTCAGCTGAGACGGCTGTGGAGCGCGCAGCTCGTGGGCGGGGTCGGTGACGTCCTCGCCCTCCTGGTGCTGGTCCTCCTCGCCCTGCAGGCGACGGTCGCCGAAGGGGCCTTCGGCGGGGGCTACCGGGGAGCGGCGTTCGCAGTGGCGACCGTCTTCGGGGTGCGCATCCTGGCGACGCTGCTGTTCGGCGCCGTACTCCTCGGCCCGCTCACCTCGCTCACCTCCCAGGACGGACCGCTGGACCGTCGCTGGACCATGGTCGGCGCGGACGGGCTGCGCACCGCGCTGCTCATCGTGGCGCCGCTGTGGATCGACTGGACGCCCGCGGACGCTCTGGCCGTTCTCCTGGTCACCGTCTTCGTGACCGGTGTCGCCGAGCGGTTCTGGACGGTGTGCCGCGAGAGCGCCGCGCCCGCGCTGCTGCCCGCCCCGCCCCCGGAGGGCGCGACCGTACGGCCGCTGCCCGACCACATGGACGCGCTGCGCCGGCTGTCGCTGCGCACGGGCTTCGTGGCGATACCGCTCGCGGCCGTCGTCCTCGTCGTCGCGTCCCTGTTCAACAACCTGCTGGGCACGGGCGTCGACTGGTTCGCCGAGCACCAGGCGGCCCTCGCGTCGTACGTCGCGGCCGGACTGTTCGCCGCGTCGCTGTCCGTCCTGACCTTCCTGGAACTGCCCGGTACCCGCACCCCCCGCGCGCGGTCGCCGCTGGAGGGGCTGCGCCGCCCGAAGAGCGCCGGCGGCTCCGACAGGGGCCGCACCGGCGCGATGCCGCTGCTGGTGATCGCCTCCGCGTCCGTCGCCGGCGCGGTGTCCGCCGCGGTCGCCGTCGCGGTGCTGCACGCCAGGGACCTGGGCGGCGGCCCTGTGCTCCACGGCCTGCTGGTGGCCACCCTGACCGGCGGCGTGGTCGTCGGCATCCGGACGGCCCCCGCCCTGCTGCCCGCCCTGTCGCGCCGCCGGCTGCTCGCGCTCGCCCTCGCCTTCACCGGTGTCGCGCTGCTGGCCGCGGGCCTCGTCCCGGACGTCACCAGCGTGCTGCTGATCACGGCGCTGGCCGGCGTCGGCGCGGGCGTGGCCGCCAACACCGGACACACCCTGCTCGACCAGGAGACCGAGGAGCAGCGCCGGGCCCGCACGACCGGGCACCTGCACGCGGTGGTCCGGGTCTTCGTGGCGCTCGGCGCGGTGATCGCCCCGGTCGTGGCCGCGGGCATCGGACCGCACCGGCTGGAGAACGGCCGGTTCGTCTTCGCGCACGGCGGCGCCGCCTTCACGCTGATGCTGGTCGGCGCGCTGCTGCTGCCGGTGGCCGCGCTGGTGCTGGCCAAGGTCGACGACCGCTCCGGGGTGCCGCTGCGGCAGGACCTGCGCGACGCGCTGCTCGGCGGCGACGACCCCGACCAGACACCCGCCGCCTCCGGCTTCTTCATCGCCCTGGAGGGCGGCGACGGCGCCGGGAAGTCCACCCAGGCCGAAGCCCTCGCCGAGTGGATCAGGGCCAAGGGCCACGAGGTCGTCCTCACCCGCGAGCCCGGGGCGACGCCGGTCGGCAAGCGGCTGCGGTCCATCCTGCTGGACGTCTCCAGCGCCGGTCTCTCGCACCGCGCGGAGGCGCTGCTGTACGCGGCGGACCGCGCGGAGCACATCGACACCGTCGTACGGCCCGCCCTCGAGCGCGGCGCGGTCGTCATCACCGACCGGTACATCGACTCCTCGGTGGCGTACCAGGGCGCGGGGCGCGATCTGTCGCCGACCGAGATCGCCCGCATCAACCGCTGGGCGACCAACGGCCTCGTCCCGCAGCTGACGGTGCTCCTCGACGTGGCGCCGGAGACCGCGCGGGAGCGCTTCACCGAGGCGCCGGACCGGCTGGAGTCGGAGCCCGCCGAGTTCCACGCGCGCGTGCGGGCCGGTTTCCTCACCCTGGCCGCGGCCGACCCCGGCCGCTACCTGGTGGTCGACGCCGGCCAGGAGCCGGAGGCGGTCACCGCGGTGATCCGGCACCGGCTCGACCACGTGCTGCCGCTGTCCGAGGCCGAGATCGAGGCCCGCGAGGAAGCGCGCCGCAAGGCCGAGGAGGAGGCCCGCCGCAAGGCGGAGGAGGAGGCGGCCCGCAAGGCCGAGGAGGAGCGCCTGGAGCGCGAGCGCCAGGAGCAGCTGGCGCGGCTGCGCGCCGAGGAGGAGGAGCGCAAGCAGCGCGAGCTGGAGGAGGCGCAGCGGCGCGAGGCCGAACGGCAGGCGGAGGAGGCCCGGCAGCGGGCCGAGGAAGCGCGCCGGCGCGCCGAGGCGGAGCGTCAGCGGCTGCTCGCCGAGGAGAAGGCGCGCGCCGAGGAGGAGGCCCGCCGCAGGGCCGAGGAGGAACGCCGCCGCAAGCAGGCCGAGGAGGAGGAGCGGCTGCGCGCCGAGGCCGAGGCACTGCGCCGGGAGAAGCAGCGCAAGGCCGAGGAGGCGCTGCTGCGCGCGGAGGAGGCCCGGCGGCTGGCCGAACGGGCGGCGGCCGCGGCGGCCGCGGCGGAGGCGGGACCGAAGGCCGACCGTTCCCCCGCGGACCCCCGGTCCTCCGGACCCGGGGCCGTCGACGACGCGTTGACCGTGCCGACGCCGGTGGTGACGCCGACCAACGCGTCCGGCGGACCGGTGGACGAGACGGCGGTGCTGCCCCGGGTGGCGCAGGAGGAGCCCGGGCGGCGGGCCGGTGCCTTCGGGACGGCCGATGCCGAGGTGACGACCGAGCTTCCGAAGCCGCAGGTCGCGCCGGGCGCCGCGGACGAGACGGCGGTGCTGCCTCCGGTGCGCGGGGACGAGCAGGGGCCCGCGGACCGGGTTCCGCCGGGCTACTTCCGGGACGAACGCCCGGCGGGCGGCCACGACGGTCACGAGGGCCACGACGGGCCGGAAGAGGCCCGGGACCGCACGCGCGAGCTGCCGCAGGTCGACGCCGAGGACACGTCCCGCCGGCGCCGGCAGCGCCCCGACTGGGCCGAGGAGACCCCGCTGGACGACCTGCCCACGCTGGCGGACGAGCTGCTGGGCCCGCGCGACGACGAGTACGGCGACGGTGACGACGGTGGCCGGGGCCGTCGGCGCTGAGCGGACCGGGGATCCGGCCGTTGTCGGTGCCCACCCGCACAATGGACGCCGTAGGACGGACGTGGCCGGACGTGACGGAAGGGCGGGCTGACCCATGACCGTGTGGGACGACCTCGTCGGGCAGGAGCGGGTGAGCGAGCAGCTCGCCGCCGCCGCCCGGGACGCCGACGCGCTGGTCACCGCGGCGGCGGCCGACGCGCCCCCGCCCGAGACGTCGAGGATGACGCACGCCTGGCTGTTCACCGGCCCGCCCGGCGCGGGGCGCAACCAGGCGGCGCGTGCCTTCGCCGCCGCGCTGCAGTGCGTCAGTCCCGACCGCGCCCTGGGCGGATCCCCCGGCTGCGGGTTCTGCGACGGCTGCCACACCGCGCTGGTCGGCACCCACGCCGACGTGAGCCCGGTCGCCGCGGTCGGCGCGGAGATCCTCGTCAGGGACATGCGCGACACCGTCCGCAAGTCGTTCACCGCCCCGGCGACCGGCCGCTGGCAGGTGATCCTCGTCGAGGACGCGGAGCGGCTGAACGAGAAGTCCGCCAACGCCGTCCTCAAGGCGGTGGAGGAGCCCGCCCCCCGCACCGTCTGGCTGCTGTGCGCCCCCTCTCTGGAGGACGTCCTGCCGACGATCCGCTCGCGCTGCCGGCACCTCAGCCTGAGCACGCCCTCGGTGGACGCCGTCGCCGACATGCTCGTACGGCGCGAGGGCATCGAGCCGGACGTCGCCGCCGCCGTCGCCCGCGCCACCCAGGGCCACGTGGACCGGGCCCGCCGTCTGGCCACCGACCCCGCCGCCCGCGCCCGCCGCGCCGCGGTGCTCAGACTGCCGCTGCGGGTCGAGGAGATCGGCGGCGCGCTCAAGGCCGCCCAGGAACTCGTCGACGCCGCCGCCGAGGACGCCAGGCAGCTCGCCGAGGAGATGGACGGCAAGGAGACCGAGGAACTGAAGACCGCACTCGGCGCGGCCCAGGGCGGCCGCCTGCCACGCGGCACGGCAGGCGTGGTCAAGGACCTGGAGGAGATGCAGAAGCGCCGCAGGACACGCACCCAGCGCGACAGTCTCGACGTCGCCCTGACCGACCTGACCAGCTTCTACCGCGACGTCCTCGCCCTCCAGCTCGGCACCCGCATCGCCCTCGCCAACACGGACGCCGAGGACGCGCTGGAGCGCCTGGCCCGCGGCAGCTCCCCGGAATCCACCCTCCGCCGCATCGAGGCGGTCGCCGCCTGCGGCAAGGCCCTCGACCGCAATGTGGCCCCGCTCCTCGCGGTGGAGGCGATGGCCATGGCCCTCAGAGCGGGCTGAGGCGCCCACCCGGCGACCGCCATGCCCGCTCGGCGGCATCACTCGTACGAGGCACACCGTGTGCGCAGAGCATCCAGGCTGTCGCTGAGAGTTACGCTCGCGGGCATGTACACAAGGCGTACCCTCCGCAGAACCCGAACCCGAACCGGAACCCGAACCCGCACCGCAGCCCGCGCCGGAGCCTGTCTGCTCGCCGCCGCGCTGCTGGTCTCCGGCTGCTCCTCCGGGAGCACGGCGAGTTCCGCCGGCTCGGCGGCGGCCGCGGAGGAGGCGGTGGCCGCCCTCGCCCCGCTGCCCCGCTCCACACCCGCGGCCCTCGCGCCGTACTACGGGCAGCGCCCTGCCTGGCGCGACTGCGGCGCCCCCGGTTTCCAGTGCACCACGCTGAAGGCACCGCTCGACTACGCCGAACCGTCCGCCGGCGACGTCCGTCTCGCCGTCACCCGCAAGAAGGCCACGGGTCCCGGGAAGCGGCTGGGTTCGCTGCTGGTCAACCCCGGCGGACCGGGCGGCTCCGCGATCGGCTACGTCCAGGCGTACGCCGGTGTCGGCTACCCGGCCGAGGTGCGCGCCCGCTACGACATGGTGGCCGTGGACCCCAGGGGCGTGGCCCGCAGCGAGCCCGTCGAGTGTCTGGACGGGCCCGCGATGGACGCGTACACGCGCACGGACGTCACACCGGACGACGCGGGGGAGACGGACGCGCTGGTCGCGGCGTACAGGAAGTTCGCCGAGGGCTGCGGGGCGGACGCGCCGAAGCTGCTGCGTCATGTGTCCACCGTCGAGGCGGCCCGCGACATGGACATCGTGCGGGCCGTGCTGGGCGACGAGAAGCTGAACTACGTCGGCGCCTCGTACGGCACCTTCCTCGGCGCGACGTACGCCGGTCTGTTCCCGGACCGGGCGGGCCGGCTGGTGCTGGACGGCGCGATGGACCCCTCGCTGCCCGCGCGGCGGCTCAGCCTGGAGCAGACGGCGGGTTTCGGCACGGCGTTCACCGCCTTCGCCGAGGACTGCGTGCGGCGGAGCGGCTGCCCCCTCGGCGGCCGGAAGACCACTCCCGCGCGGGCCGGCAAGAACCTGAAGGCCTTCTTCGGCGACCTCGACACCCGGCCGATCCCCGCCGGCGACGCCGGCGGCCGCCGGCTCACCGAGTCGCTGGCGACGATCGGCGTGATCGCCGCCATGTACGACGAGGGCGCCTGGGAACAACTGCGCGAGGCGCTGAACGGCGCGATGCGGGAGAACGACGGCGCCGCACTGCTCGCCCTCGCCGACAGCTATTACGAACGTGACGCGGACGGCGGCTACAGCAACCTGATGTTCGCCAACGCGGCCGTGAACTGCCTGGACCTCCCCGCCGCCTTCGACTCCCCGGACGAGGTGCGGAAGGCGCTCGGCGATTTCGGGAAGGCGTCCCCGGTCTTCGGCGAGGGCCTCGCGTGGGCCTCGCTGAACTGCGCGTACTGGCCGGTGCGGGCCACGGGCGAGGCCCGGCGCATCGAGGCGAGGGGCGCGGCCCCGATCGTCGTCGTCGGCACCACCCGCGACCCGGCGACCCCGTACCGCTGGGCCGAGGCCCTGGCCGGCCAGCTGTCCTCGGCCCGCCTCCTCACCTACGAGGGCGACGGCCACACCGCCTACGGCCGCGGCAGCTCCTGCATCGACTCCGCGATCAACACCTACCTGCTCCGCGGCACCCCGCCCACGGACGGCAAGCGCTGCTCATAGCCGGTGCGACCACCCGGAGGCGGCCGCTCGGGCCCGCCTCCGGGGCCGGTACGAAGCACCCTCGGAAACTGTGTAGACTTACCGGCGTTGCTGATCGCACCATGGTGCGCACGGCGCGCCGCCTTAGCTCAGATGGCCAGAGCAACGCACTCGTAATGCGTAGGTCTCGGGTTCGAATCCCGAAGGCGGCTCGGAATTACCCCAGGACTCACTCGCCGTGGCCTGGGGTTTTTTCATGCCTGGGGCATGGCGGGCCGTACGGTGGGGATGCCGTGGAAGTGCTTGCGTGAGCGGAGCGGCTCGACGACCTGCTTCTTGGGCTTCACCCGCTTGGCCTTCACGGCGGCCTGGCGCCCGCTCGCTCCGGGCGCAGGCCATTTCCGCATGGGCGCCGCGTGAGCGGGCCGGACGCCAGGCGTACCGGCACCTGCGGCGGTGGCCGTCGCATCTCACCCACTGCTTGCCGTGGTGATCTCTCGTGGCGCGGGGCAGCCGTCGGCCCGAAGCGATTCTCGGCAGGCTGATCGTCGCGTATCGGACGGAAGTCCCGCCCGGACATCCCTCCCCGGACCATCGAGATCCGTCGTCAGGGGGGTCCACTCCGAAGGACATCCTCGACTCCAAGGACGGACCCAGGGCGACAGACGACGCTTGCGGAACTCCACCGCCCGTGCACGGGTTGTGGAGTCCTGCGCGTCGGTGCTGCCGGGGTGCGGTGCGGGACTGCGCATTCGCTTGCCTTCGGCGCCGTGGGCCACAGGTACGGGTCCCGGATGAACGCGCCCGGGATGCCTGGCCGGAAGACCGGTGCGTCCCTGGGCAGTGCCATCAGCATGCGCATCCGCACCGGCGAGCGGAACGTCACCCTCCGGACTGAGCCGACCCACCCAGGCGTGCCCGCCGAGCGGGAGTGCACCTCCACTCGCTGCCCATGGCGTCGCCGGCCCGGCCGGCCCCGTACGCAGCAGGGCTCGCGCCGTCGTGCGTGCGCGGCCGACGGTGATCTTCGTTCCGTTCCTTGGCGCCGTTGTGCCGGCCGGCAAGAACCGATCGGCCGGGTCCGGATCCCGGAGGCGGCTCCGTCGGACCCCGGGTCGGTTGGTCGCCGACCTGGGGTTCCTGCTGTTCGGGGGCGGGCGGCCCCGGTGGCGGGGTGCCGGTCGGGGCCGGGGCGTCAGACGGTGTTCGCGAGGTCGGTCAGGGACAGGTCCAGGGAGAGGGCCGCGCAGGCGGCGGCCGCTGTTTCGCGGGCGAGGGTCAGTGCCTCCTCCGCCGTGGTTCCGGTGGCCCGCACCTTCAGCACGCGGTCGTTCGTCGAGGCGAGCGGCCGGACCGGATCGCCCTCCGAGCGCAGGGCGGTGACGTGCACGTGCTCCCCGCCGGGGAGGTCCCCGGCCGGGAACGTGCCCGCCTCCCGTGCCGCCCCGAACCACACCGCCTGATGGCGTCGCCGGGGCGCGTGGGCCGCGAGGGTGGCGCGCGCCTCGTCCAGCACGCCGCGGCCGAGGGCCTGGTCGGGCTGGAGCACGTCCAGGTCGACGCCGGTCGCGGCGTGCACCATGAGCCAGATGTCGTCGCCGCCGACCCGGGCGTGCGTCTCGATCGGTACCGGCCCGTCCGGGCCGAGGATCACCTCGGTGTGGCTCGGCCCGTACGTCAGGCCCACGGCGTCCAGGACGTCCTCGGCGCACCGGGCCACGGCGGCCCTCTCGTCCTCGGAGAGCGGCGCCGGCATCACATGGCCCAGCTCGACCAGGGTGGCGGGGTCGGAGTACTTGCGGGTGACGGCCAGCACGAGATGGCGGCCGTCCTCCGAGAGCGCCTCCACGCTGAACTGCGGTCCCGTCACGAACCGTTCGACGAGGACGTCCTGGCCGTGCCCGGACGCCTCGCGGTAGGCGGCGTCCAGTTCACGCTCGTCGCGGACCATGACCGCGCCCGCGCTGCCGGTGCCGGTCACCGGCTTGAAGACACAGGGGAGCCCGATCCCGGCGACGGCGGCGCGCGCCTCGTCGAGTCCGGCGGCGCACCGGAACGGCACCGGGTACAGGCCCCGTTCGTCGAGCGTCCGGCGCATCAGGGCCTTGTCGCGCACCCGCTCCATGGTCGCCGGCGTGTGGAAGGGCACGCCGACGGCCGCCATCGCCACGGCCGCCTCGTACGCCAAGTGGTCGACGAGGGCCAGCGCATGGGTCAGCGGCACCGCGGTGTGGACCGCGCGCACCGCGGCGGTCCACGCCGCCGCGTCGGCGTCGTCGGCCAGGGCGACCACCGCGTGGGCGTGCTCGGCGCCGTCGCAGGCGGCCAGCCGCGACCGCGGGACGAACAGGGTGATCCGGACACCGTCCCCGAGCGTCTTGAGGGCCCGGTCGGGGATGTCGAAGAGGTCGCCGAAGACGGCGAGGTGGTGCGAGGTCTTCGCGGGGGGCGGAGTGGGTGCGGACATCATCGGTCTCCCGGCTGGTCGTTGTGGTCGGGGCGGGTGCCGGCCGCCGGGGGGACGGCGCCCGGCGGCGGCCCGGCGCCGTCCTGCCGCGTCCTGCGCCGCTGGATCAGTTCGAACAGTTCACGGCACTCCTGGGCGCCCTCGGCGGCGTACGGGCCCAGGCCCTCCGCCGCCGAGGCGAGGACGGCGCGGAAGTCGGCGGACCGGTCCGCGTCGACGAGCGCGTCGAGCCGCCGCAGGGAGGCCGTCAGGTCCTTGCGGCGGGCGCCGCCCTCCGCGTTGGCCCGCTGGATGTCCCAGTAGATCTCGGGCGGAGCCGCGAGGATGCGACAGGCCAGCGCCACCAGGGTGCGGGCCGGGGGCGGGGCGATCCGCATCAGGGTGGGCACGTCCACCGGCGCGGCCAGCAGGGCGTCGACGAACGACAGGACCGCGGCGTGCGGCAGCGCCTGCAGCACGGACATCGCCGCGTCGTGGCCGGCGGGGTCCATGACCGAGACCGTCATGGACCCGGCCCGCAGCCGTTCCGACATCCGGCGGACCTGGGGGTCCGTGTCATCCGTGCCGGTGGGGCGGTCCCCGGGCGCCGGCTCCCCGGGTACGGCCCCCGGGGCGATCAGCACGACGGACTGTCCCGCCGGGGGCAGGGTGGGCGAGAACATCGGGTTGACGCCGCGCAGCGGGGACCGGAGGCCGTGCTCCGAAGCGGCTTCGAACAGCGGCAGCTGGACCGAGCAGGTGGACACGAGTACCGCTTCCGGGCGGGCGGACCCGGCCAGCCACGGCAGGCACGCCGCGGCGATGTCCTCCGGCAGGGCGAGGACCACTTCGTCGGCCGCCGCGACGGCCGCGCGCAGGTCCGCGGAGGGTGTGCGCACGTCGCCGTCGTGGTCCGTGCCGGGGGACAGGTCGGCGGTGGTCACCGTGTCCCCGGCGTCCGTCAGCCAGGTCCGGTACCAGCGGCCGACCGTGCCGGCGGCGCCCAGCAGCACGATCCTCCGGTGCGCCGCCGCGCCCGCGGCCGGGCCGCTCACGCCTCGTCCCCGTGCTGCCAGCCGCGCAGCCCGAAGTAGGGCACGCTCGCCTTGACCAGGGTCTCCTCGTACTCCTCGTCGGGGTCGGACTTCGCGGTGATCGCGCCGCCGACGCCGAAGCGGGCGGTGCCGTCGCGCACCACCGCGGTACGGATGACGATGTTCAGGTCGAGCGCGCCCGAGAACGACAGCCAGCCCAGGGCGCCGGAGTAGATGCCGCGGGCCGAGCCCTCCAGCTCGTCGATGATCTCCATGGTCCGCTTCTTGGGCGCGCCGGTCATCGAGCCGCCCGGGAAGCAGGCGCGTACCGCCGACAGCGCCGACTCGGTCCGCCGCAGCCGTCCCCGGATGGTGGACACCAGCTGGTGGACGGAGGAGTAGCTCTCGATCGCGAAGGCGCGCGGGACGTGGACACTGCCCGGTACGCACACCGAGTTGAGGTCGTGCCGGACCAGGTCGACGATCATCAGGTTCTCGGCGCGGTCCTTCTGCGAGGACAGCAGGTCCTCCCGCAGCGCCGCGTCCTCCTCGGGGGTGGCGCCGCGCGGGCGGGTGCCCTTGATGGGCCGTGACTCCACGATGCGGCTCTCGTCCACCCGCAGGAAGGTCTCGGGCGAGGAGCACAGCACCTCGACGTCCCCGGCGCGCAGATAGGCGGCGTGGGGCATCGCGCTGACCGTGCGCATCCGCTCGTACGCGGGCAGCCCCGCTCCCACGCCGGTCAGTTCGGCGTGGTTGGTGAGGCAGATCTCGTAGCTCTCGCCGTCGGTGATGAGGCGCTGGCTCTCCTTGATCTTCGCGAGGTACGTCTCACGGTCGTCGCGCAGGTTCAGCAGCCGCTCGGGGACCGGCCCCGGTGCGTACGGGGAGGTGGTCGCGTCCGGGCCGGACGCGCCGTCCGCGGTCGGAGCCGGGGGGACGTCCCGCGCGGTGGGTGAGGCCACCCCGGCCCCGCCGTCGTCCCCGTGCCCGTGTCCGTCCCCGTCCCCGTCGACGGGGACGAGGCGGCAGGCCAGGGCGGTGCCGCCGCGGTGGTCGAAGACGGTGAAGGCGCGGGTGTGCAGGAACCACGACTCGGGTTCCGGTGCGGGATGCCGCTCGTCGCCGGTGGTGAGCGCCTTGAGCTCGTACCCGAACCAGCCCACCAGGCCGCCGCGGAACGGCAGGGGCCAGTCCGCGGGCGCCGTGACCTCCACGGCGTCGACGATGTCCTCGAGGAGGGTGAAGACGTCGCCCGTGACCTCTTCGGTGCGGCCGGGGCCGTGCAGCGCGAGGCGGCGCCCGGCCAGGTCGTAGGCGAGGGCGACGTCCCCCCGCTCGCCCCAGGCGCCCATCAGCGAATAACGGGAACCGGGGTGCTCGCTGCCCTCGGAGTCGAGCCAGAACGCGTACGGGCGCCCGGCGTAGTGCTCCCGGAAGAAGTCCGCGGGCGGGCCGGGGGCGGGTACGGTCTCGGCTTCCAGGCGCATCCGCAGCGAGCCGCCCGCCCTCCGGAACGCCGCGACGGCCGGCACCTCACCCGGCGCGCCGCCCGCCGCCCGCGGGATGAGGGGCGCCGCGCCGTCCCCGGCGTGGTGGCGGGCGGCGAGCGCGACGAAGTTGGCGAGGACGCCGTGGCCGCCGGCCGACTCGATGGACTCCGGGTGGAACTGCACCCCCCACACCGGCCGGCTGCGGTGCGCGACGGCCATCACCAGGCCGTCCCGCGTCCAGGCCGTGCGCTCCAGGGTGTCCGGCAGATCGGTGCTGACCAGCGAGTGGTAGCGCACCACCGGCAGGTCCTGCGGCAGTCCCGCGAACAGGCCGGTGCCCAGGTGGGCGACCGTGTCGACGAGGCCGTGCGCGGGGGCGGGCGCGTAGGCCGTGCGTCCGCCGAAGAACTCGGCTATCCCCTGGTGTCCCAGGCAGACGCCGAGCATCGGCAGCGCGCAGCGCGCGATGACCTCGCGGCAGACACCGAAATCGGCCTCCCGCGAGGGCCGTCCGGGCCCGGGCGAGAGGACGACGGCGCGGCACTCGTCGAGCGGCAGGGCGTCGTAGGCGGTCGTGTTCGGCAGCACGAGCGGCTGCTCGCCGGTCACCTCGTACAGGTACTGCGCGATGTTGAGCGTGAAGGAGTCGAAGTTGTCGATGATGAGGACCTTCACCGGTCGCCGCCTCCCTTCAGTTCCGCCATCAGTACGTCCTCCTGGGTGCACGTCTCGGCCACGATCCGCTCGAAGAGGTCGCCCAGGTACCGCTCGGGCAGGCCGTGGGCGGCGGCGTGGGCGCGGGCCCTGCCGACGACGAGGCCGACGCGCGAGGGCTGCATCATGGGGATGCCGTGTTCGGACTTGAGCCGGGCGATGTCGAGGCAGAGGTCCATCCGCTGGACGATGAGTTCGAGCAGCCGGCGGTCCATGTCGTCGAGCCGGTCACGCAGGGGACCCAGCACCGTCGCCGCCTCGGCCTCGTCGGGTGCCGCACTAGGCCTGGTCATCTCTGTCCTCTTCACTCCAGAAGAACGGGGCCTTGGCCCGGGGGGTGAGGTACGGTGCCGTCCCGGCGTCGACCGTGAGGCCGGCGAACCGCGCCGAGCCGACGACCTTGCGCAGGGTCTGGTGCCGGCCGAGGGCGCTCCGCGCCGCCTCGTCCGTGAGGCCGCGCAGGGCGGCGCCGCGCAGGGTCAGCCGCAGCAGTCCCCGCCGTGAATTGAACGCGACCTGGTACCGGGCGTCCGCCGGAAGGTCCAGCGCGGTGTCGAACATGGAACGGGTGACCAGGGTGCCGTCCAGGTTGGCCGACACGTCGTCGCGGGCCCCGATGCGCAGCACCCGGGCCGTGGAGCCGCAGGGGCAGTCGGAGGGGCGCAGGGTGGCGTGGTCGCCGACGAGGTAGCGCACCAGCGCGGTGCCGGTGTCGGCCAGTACGGTGACCGCGAGCGCGCCCGGGACACCGTCCGGCAGCCGCCGGCCGTCGTCGTCGACGACCTCGGCGATCACCAGGTCCTCGTGGACGTGGTGATCGCTGCCGGTGAGGTGGGCGCACTGGTACCCGATGGGTCCGGTCTCGGTGGTGCTGTACGCGAAGGAGCGGACGGCGCAGCCGGCCGCGGCGAGCGCGTCGGCGGCCGGTCCCGTCATGCGCTCGCCCAGGTAGTACAGCGTGCGCAGGCGCCGCATGGCCGCCGGGATCTCGGCCAGCAGGCGCTCGACGTAGCCCGGCAGGCCGACCATCGCGCCGACCCCGAGGTCGGTGATCAGTTCGGCGAGATGGGGCGCGGGCATGGAGGTGCCGGCCGGGAGCACGGCCGCGCCGCGGCGGGAGAGCACCGCGTCGGCGAAGCCGAAGCCGCCGAACAGGTCGCCCGGGGCGAGCGAGTTGAGGACGAACGGGTTGGTGCCGAGCCCGTCGGTGCACAGGCCGCGCGCGCCGAGGGCCTCGACCCGCTCGTTGAAGGGCCGGTCGTGCAGCAGGGTCCGCACCCGCCCGGAGGAGCCGCTGGAGCGCAGCACCAGGCGGATGTCGCCCTCGGTGACGCGGTTCGGCGTGCGGGGGTCCGCGGACCACTCGGCGAGCCGGTCGCGGGTGGTGAGCGGAACCTTCTCCAGCCCCTCGGGGGTCAGCGAGTCCGCGTACGGGTGCAGCGCCGTACAGGTCCGTGACCGGTGCACGGCCTCGCGCATCAGCGTCAGGTTGTCCGCCTGGACGCTCAGCAGTTCCGGGCGCGGCGGGGTGAGATCGGCGAGGAGCCTCACTGTTCCTCCATCCGTAGGGTGATGGTCCGGCAGGCCCGCTCGGCCGCCGCGGCGGCCGTCCGGGTGTCCGGTCCCACGGCGACGACCTCGCCGAGCCGCTCCCAGCTCGCCGTCGCCGGGCGCACGGTGTCGCCGGGGTTCGTCCAGATCCGTACGCTGTGCACGCCCGGCAGTCCGGCGGCCTCCGCCACGCCGTCGAGCGCGGCGACCCGGCCGGCCCGGTCCGCCAGAAGGTACCGCTTGACGGCCGCCGCGCCGAGCGGCGGCACGGCGGGGGGCAGCGGCAGGCCGCAGGCGTGGGCGAGCATGTCCGTCTCCATGTCCCGCCCGGTGACCAGGGTGAGGAGGGCGGGGATCTCGTCGCCGCCGGTACGGGCGTGCGACTCGACGAGGTGGATGCCCGCCCGGCCGGCGATGACCTCGGTGTGGGCGGGCCCCTCGCGCAGTCCGACATGGTCGAGGAAGGCGGTGACCCGGTCGGTGACGGCCCGGTGCCGTTCGGCGTCCAGACCGGCCGGGACGACGTGTCCGGTCTCGACGAACGCGCCGCCGACGAGCTTGCGGACCACCGCCCGCACCTCGTGGCGCCCGCCGCGGCTGAACGTCTCGACGCTGAACTCCTCACCGTCGGCGAAGGGTTCGACGAGGTAGCCGGTCACGGGCAGCACCTCGTGGTAGCGGTGGCCGTTGCGCAGGGTGTCCCGCACCCGCCGCCAGGCGTCGTCGAGGCCGTCGGGGCCGTCGACCTTGAGCACGCCCAGGCTGGCGGAACCGTCGACGGGCTTGAGGATCAGCGGCCAGCCGGCCTCCCCGGCGACCCGCAGCGCGTCCTCGGGTCCGGTCAGCCGGGCCCAGGGGGTGCGCAGCGAGGGGTGCTCGTCCTGCACCTCGTGGGTCCTGGCCTTGTCGCGCAGCAGCGCGGCGACCCCGGTGCCGGGTGCGGTCAGCCCCAGGTCGAGGGCGGCGGCCTCGGCGGCGGCGCAGGCGGGTTCGTGATTGCTGCACACCCCGGCGAAGCCGAACTCCTCGTGCAGCGAACGGGCGAGGGCCACGACGCCGGGCACATCGAGCAGGTCGACGCGCTCCGAGCGCAGGCACAGCGGGTCCAGCGAGGCGTCGGCCATGGTGGGTGCCTGGAGGTGCACCACGTCGAGGCCGAGACCGAGGGCCTTGTCGAGGACTCTGCGGCTGCCGCTGAGCAGCAGGAGCACGGGGCGGCGGGGGTCCGCGTGGGACGTCACAGGGCGTTCTCCCTCACCAGCGGGGAGCGTCGGGCCAGGGCGACGCAGTACTGCATCGCGAAGGCCGCGACCAGGAAGACGGCGCCGAGCACCAGCCAGCCCCAGGAGCCGTGGGACAACAGCAGCCAGGTGAGGGCGAGCGGGCCGATCGCCTCGGCGATGGTGGAACCCATGCCGAAGAAGCCCTGGTACTCGCCGTACCTGCCGTCCGGTACGAGCCGGAAGCTGATCTCGTTCATGCTGGAGGTCTGCCGCATCTCCCCGAAGGTGAGGACGGAGACCGCCAGCAGGAGCAGCCCGGCCGCCCCCCAGGGCGAGGAGGGCAGCCCGGACAGGGAGTACAGCGCCATCCCCGCGAACAGCAGCAGTCCGCCGATACGCAGGCTGCGCAGGCCGGCGTCGATGCTGGTCACGTTCTGGGAGACCCGGTACTGCAGGGCCACCACCAGGGCGGTGTTGACGACGAAGACGGCGGCGATGCTCCACTCGGGAGCCTGTGTCTCCTGGACGATCCACAGCGGCAGGGCCACGTCGATCAACGGCACGTGGAGCGTCAGGAGCAGATTGACGGCGCTGACGGCGACGTAGCCGCGGTCGCGGAACACCCGCAGCGGTGACCCCTTGACCGCCGGGGCCGGCGCCTCCCCGGCCGGGGAGGCGGTTCTGGCGCGCAGCGTCGGCGGGACCCTGAGCAGCAGCGCGGCGGCGACGAAGAACGTCAGCGCGTCCAGCCCGAACGCCAGCCGGTAGGCGGTGTCGGTGTCCACGGTGATGACGAGGGCGCCGAGCGCCGCGCCCACCGCCAGCCCGGCGTTGGCCGTGGAGATCAGCACCGCCCGCACCCGGGTGACCTGATCGGCGGGGAAGGAGCGGGACACCAGGGCGGAGCGTGCGGACTGGGTGCCCTGGGTGGAGACCGCCAGCAGACAGGCGCCGACGAAGAACAGCGGCACGCTCGAGGTCACCAGGTACAGGCAGACCGACAGGCCGGCCACCCCGAGCAGGGTGGTGGCGACGGTGCGGGACTCGAACCGGTCGGCGAGATGCCCCACGGGCACGCTGAGCACCATGGCCAGCAGCCAGGAGGCGGTGAGCGCCGCCCCGTAGGTGACCGCGTCCAGTCCGACCACCCGGGTGAAGTACAGCGCCGCGCAGACGTAGAACAGGCCGTCGCCGAGGTAGGTGATGAAGTGGGACACGGCGATGGGACGCACCAGCGGCCCGAGCGCCGGGCGCGGCGGACCCGGTTGTTCCGCCGCGGCCGGCGGAGTGGATTGCTCAGTCACGGCCGTGGAGCTCCTGACCGCTGCCGTAGTGCCCGCTCTCCTCGAGCGTGTCCGCGAGGAGGGCCAGGTCCTCCTCGCTGTGCAGGGCGGAGAGCGCGAACCGCAGCAGGGACCGGCCCTGCGCCACCGTGGGGTAGAACGCCGGGAGCATGATCACTCCGCGCTCCTTGAGGCGCCGTACGGTGCGCAGCCCCTCCGCCTCGGAGCCGAACACGGCGCCGCGCACCGGGGTCCGGAGCCCGGCGTTGGACAGCTTGCCGCCGGTCAGTTCGTCGAGCCGGGCGGCGTTCGCCCACAGGTCCGCCTGGAGTCCGGCGATCTCGGGGGAGAGGTGGATGCGGGCCGCCGCGACGTTGGCGGCCATCATCGGCACCATCACCGAGTGCCCGAAGACCAGCGGATTGGCGAGCTTCCTGACGACGGCGACGTCCTCGCCGGACGAGACGAGGAGGAAGCCGCCCGAGCCGCCGAAGCCCTTGGACAGGGACCCGGCCAGGACGACGTTGTGGGGGAGTTTGCCGCCCAGCGCGTCGAAGGCGTAGCCGCAGCCCCAGGCGCCGTCGATGGAGATGCCGTGGGCGTCGTCGACGTAGAGGTACCCGCCGGCGGCCGCCGTCCGCTCCGCCAGGTCCCGCACGTCGATCAGGCCGTTCATCGAGCCGACCCCGTCCACCAGCAGTACGGGGGTGCGTCCCGCCGCGGTCGCGCGGTTCAGCGACTCCGCCACCGAGGCGGGGTCGTCGGAGCGGAACCTCTCGACCGGGCCGAACTGCTCGAAGATCCCGCGCAGTACCTGCATCGAGGCATGGGCGGTGCGGTCCACGAACAGGTGGGGTCCGCCCCGCACCGGGTAGCTGGGCAGCGAGTTCGAAGCCAGCAGCGGCAGTACGCCGAGGTGGACGTTGCTGGTGGAGGTGAACACGCAGGGGGTGGCGCCCGGGTAGATGCGCGCCAGGAGTTCCTCCAGCTCGGGGAGGTAGGAGGGCCGCATCCGGTTGCGTGAGGACGACAGGTGGACGCCGAACCGGCCGACGGCCTCGACGACGGCCTGCGCCAGCGCGGGGTGCGACTCGAGGCCGAGGTAGGAGCAGGAGACGAACTCCGTGACCGTGGTGCCGTCCTGGAGGGTGACGCGCTTGCGGTCGCGGGAGACGACGGTGTGCCCGGTCAGCCCCTCGGCGAAGCACTGGTCCAGGGCGGAGGAGGTGCGGTCCCTGCGGCTGGTCAGCCAGTTCCGTGAAGTCCGGGGCGTGCTCACGTGGTTCCTTCCTGGTCGGTGCGGCGTGCGACGGTGATCCGTGGTTCGCCGGCAGTATCGACGCACGTGGTGATCTCCTCGAAGGCGTGACCGTGCAGGAGTTCGCGCACCTGCTCGGGCTGCGCCCGGTCGTGTTCGAGCGCCAGCCTCCCGCCGGGGCGCAGTGCCGCGGCGGCGAGGACGGCGATCCGGCGTATCAGATCGAGGCCGTCGGCGCCGCTGTAGACGGCGGCCCGGGGCTGGTGCTCGGACCATTCCGGCAGCAGCCGCACATCGGGGGCGACGTACGGCGGGTTCGCCATGACCAGGTCGGTCCGGCCACGGTACGCGTCGAGGCAGCCCGGCGCGGTGAGGTCGGCGGCGAGCACGGTGACCTCGCCCAGCACGGCCTCGTTCCGCGCCACGTTGCGCCGCAGGTACTGCAGGCAGGTGTCGTCCCGCTCCACGCACGTCACCGCCGCGTCGGGACGGCGCCGCGACAGGGCGAGACCGAGCGCGCCGACGCCGGAGCACAGGTCGAGCACGGTGCCCCGGTACGGCAGCGTCGTGTCCTCGGCCACCCGGGCCACCAGCGTGGTGCTCTCCCGCCGGGGCACGAACACCCCGCTGCCGACGACGAGTTCGAGCCCGTCGAACTCGGTGGAACCGGTGATGTGCCCGAGCGGGATGCGCCGGCAGCGCTCGGCCACGGCGGTCTCGAAGCGGGCCAGCGCCGCCGGTGTCTCCACCGCCAGGAAACGCTCCCGCAGCGCGGCGAGGTCGCCCTCGACGTCCCACACGCCCGCCTCGGTCAGGCGGGCCCGGGCGGCGTCGTGGACGGACCGCGTGCGCTGCGCCGTCACCGCGACCACGCCGCGTAGTAGCGCGTGAGGGAGGCGCGGATGCCGTCGGTCATGGCGGCGACCAGCTCGGCCGGGGGAGTGAACGCCGGGTGCAGCTCCTCCACCAGGGAGCCGTAGAACCGGCGCAGGTGGCGCTCGATGCGCGGCGGCCACTCGGGCGTGACGTTCCACTTGTACTCGTAGCCGGTGGCCATCATGTGCTCCACCGCCGTGGTCACGACCTGCTCGCGGGTCCCGCCGGCCAGCGGGGCGCGCACGGGGGAGAAGGACGACAGGAAGTCGTACTCGCTCGTGCCGTTCTCGATGAGCGCGGCGATGTGCTGGGCGAGCAGCGGCGACTGGTGCAGTCCGTCGCGGTAGGTGCCGGTGGCCAGCCACAGCCCCTCCGCGCCGGCGCCGCCGATCAGGGGGAAGCCGTCGGCGGGCACCGGCCGGTTGCCGACCTGCACGGAGAGCAGCGAGGACTCGGCGAGGTTGGTGTGCAGCTGGTCCACGGCGCAGCCGAGCAGGAACTGCAGGTCGCCGACGGCGGCGAAGCGGCGCGGCTGTTCGGAGATGATGTTGGTGGCGCCGAGGTAGAGCACCCCGTCGGCGCGCGGAACGGCGTGCAGACCGCAGGCGAAGGCCCGGTTGGGGGTGCGCACCACGGACGAGGGCAGCGCGCGGTCCTCGGTCTCCACCAGGGCCGAGACGCCGTACCCGCTCACCATGGGCGGCATCCGGTCGCGTGCCTCGGCCACCTCGTCCAGCAGCGTGAGGGACCTGGCGCCGGCGGCCACGACGACGTGGTCGGCGGGCAGGAACTCACCGTTCGCCAGCTCGACACCGGTCGCGCGGGAGCCCGCCACCCGGACGCGCAGCGCCTCGGCGTCGACGATCCTGCCGCCCGCCTTCACCAGCGCCTGGTCCAGCTTGACCAGCAACCGGTGGGAGTCCACCGCGTGTTCCCCGGGGATGAACAGGCCGCGCAGCGAACGCGAGAGGTCGTTCGGCTCCAGCCAGTCGAGGTCCTCGGGGTCGGCGGTCTCGTACGGCTCCTCGTACTCCCGCAGCGTCGCCTCGATGGCGCGGAAGTTGCCGGAGTCGACGGCGGCCGAACCCATCGTGTTGAGCAGGACGAACGTGCCGTCGGCGCTGAAGAGCGTGCGGGAGTCGCCCGAGTCCTGGCTGAGGCGCTCGTCCCACTCGGTCCAGTAGCGGCGGGCCCGGTGGTCCATGTCGAGCTTGGCCCGGCCGTGCTCGCTGGCCAGCAGCGAGGTGGTGACCTCGCCGAAGCAGCCGAGCATCGCGCCGGCGGCGAGCGAGGCGGCGTACGGCCGGTTCTCCCGGCCCACGCGGGTGACCTGGAAGCCGCGGCTGCTCAGCTCGTAGGCGATCGAGGCGCCGACCGCCCCGTTGCCGACGACGACGGCGCTCTGCTGTGGCCCAGCGTGCATGATTCTCCTTATGTCCTCGGGCAGGGCGGCGCCGCTCAGGGCGTGCTCCGGCCGTGAGATAGGGATGTGGTGCGGGATGTCGTGGAGGCTGGGACCGTCACTCGGGTCGTGACGTCCCGGGCGAAGCCGTCGACGGGGTCGAGGGCCTGCGCCGTGTCGGTGTGGGGTTCGCGGGGCGGACGGGGCCCGTCCGGCAGCGGGTCGGCGAGCCGCTCACGCCGGCCGCGGACGTCCGCCGGGGCGGTCGCGTCCGGACCCGGGTCGCCGCGGCTGTCCGCCACCGCGCGCACGCCTGCCACAAGGGCGTGGAACGCGGTACGAAGGGCGGGCCGCTCGCGGCCGGACGACGGTGGGGGTACTGCCCCGCCGCTTATTCGTCCGCTGTGAGCCGGCTGTGGGATGTGGTCGGATTCCGGCTGTGTACGAGTCCTGTGAGTCCTGACGTGTGCCCAGGACCGTGCACGTCACCGCATCGCGTCATGTTTCCCCCGTTGCAAGTGCCACTGGCCAGGCGGCGCCGTGGAGTCTAAGTTGCTGGTGACTTAGTGTCAATCCCCTGACTACGGAGCTGAACGCATATGGACGCGACCGTGATGGCCCGGCCGGTGACGACGGAGCGGCTGGTCCTCCGGCTGTTCACGGCGGACGACCTCGACGACATGCACGCCTACCAGGGGCTCCCCGAAGTGGCCAGGTTCCTCTACCGGCCGCCGCGGGACCGCGGGCGCTGCGCCGAGGTCATCGAACGCATCGGGAAGGGCACGTCCTGGAAGGAGGACGGCGACAACCTCACGCTGGCGGTGTGCCGCCGTGACGTCCCCGGGGTGATCGGCGAGGTGCAGGTCACCCTCTCCAGCGCGTATGCGCGCCAGGCCGAGATCGGGTGGGTCTTCCACCCGGACCACGGGGGCCGGGGCTATGCCACGGAGGCCGCGCTCGCCCTGCGTGACCTGGCCTTCCAGCAGTTGGGCGTGCACCGTCTGTTCGCCCGTATCGACGCGGACAACACGGCCTCCGAGCGGCTCTGCGAGCGGCTGTCGATGCGCCGTGAGGCCCATCTGATCGAGAACGACCGCGACGACCGGGGCTGGGGCAGCGAGTACGTCTACGCGGTCCTCGCCCGGGAGGTCGACTCCGCCGGGACCGAGTAGGACGGTGCCCGTCCCTCGGCGGCGGGGGGCCGGGGAAGGTACCATTTCCAGCCGTGTTCATGGCCGGTTCCGTCTGGGGCGTCCCTGGTTCCGCGACCGGGGAGACGGCCCTCGCGCCCGTTCCCGTCCGGCCCCCCGGCGAGGTAGGCCCGGGCCCCGCCGAGGCCGTGCGCCCGTGCCGGGAACGGCGGGGGCGCACGGTCTTTTCGTCACGGGCGGGACGTGTCCCGTTGCGGCTACGTTGGTGTGGGTGTCCGGATCGCGTTGCGCATGCGTACCTTCTCCGGCCTACCGTGCACGGGCACCTCTCCACCGGGGGCGGAACGAGGCGCGGGGCGGCCGCGAAGCGGTGGGGACGGACCGGTACGCAGAGAAACGGGGGAACGTTGATCAGCTACAGTGCGACCGCCGACGACGTCGCGAGGGTTCGGTTCTCGATGTCTCCGCTGGGGGAGACCGTCTACAGCTTCCGCATGCTGGCCTCGCCGGAGCGCAGAAGGCAGCACCAGCCGTGGGTCGACGACGTCCTGCACCGGCTGAAGGACCTCCGCCTGCACCCGCTGCGGGCCGTGATCCCGCCGACCGGATACGTACCCGACTTCCTGACGCCGGCGCCCACGGGCACGCCCTCGAGCATCGAGGACGAGCTGGAGGCGGTGCGCGCCACCCGTCCCGCGCACTTCGTCGACGAGGTGGCCTGGCTGGTGGGGGACACCGGGACGCCGGCCGCCTGGCGCCGGGAGGCGGCGCCGCTGCACCAGCGGATGCTGGACCAGCCCGAGAAGGCTCTCAGGCAGATCACCCAACTGCTGCGCACCTACTGGAAGGTGGCCCTCGAACCGTACTGGCAGAGGCTGCACGGCGGGCTCGCGTCCGACATACGCTCCCGGATGCGGGTGATGCAGAGCTCAGGGGCGGCCTCCGTCTTCTCCACCCTCAACGAGCGCATCGGGTGGCACGACGACCGCCTCACCGTCCGCAGCAGCTACGCGTTCGAGGAGACCCTCGGCGGCCAGGGCATCGTCCTCGTGCCGAGTGTCTTCTGCGGTCCGGAAGTGCTGACCATGCTGCCGCCGCTGCAGCCGATGGTGGTGTACCCGCGGCCCGGGGTCGTGGACCTCTGGCGCCACCACGGCGAGGAGCGCCCCAGCCCGCTCAAGGCGCTCCTCGGCGGTGTCCGGGCCGAGGTGCTCGAGGCCCTCGTCACCCCCGCGTCCACGGGCGACCTGGCCGTCCGGATCGCCGTCACCCCGGGGGCCATCAGCCAGCACATCTCGGTGCTGCGCAGCTGTGACCTGATCACGAGCCACCGGTCGGGGCAGCGGGTCATCCACTCGCTCACGGAGACGGGCGAGGCGCTCGTCCGCGGTGCCGGGCGCTCCGTCGGCCGCGTCGTCTGACCGTCGTCCGAGGTCCGTGGCTCATTGTCCGAGGTCCGCCGTCCTCGGTCCGGGCCGCCCGTCGGTACCGCCTGTCCGGAGGCGCTTTTAGCCACAGCTAAAACCTTTGGGAGCTCTCCTCGCGGTGTGTTTGGCTCACAGCGCCACGTCGGCAGGGCGCGGGCAAAGGCGCCGCGCGACCTGCCGCACCGAGTCCCCGCACCCGCCCGCCCACCCGCTCGGAGGTACATCCCGCTGCCCGCGATCGCCGGGCGTACGGCCGTACTGGGCCGCGCGCACCGCTCGCGGACGGCACCGTCGTCCCACGCGCCGCCACCCCCCTGCATGCCCCGGACCGACATCCGCACGGAAGGAGCCGCCCGCGCCCGACCGGCACGCCGCAGCACCGCGTCCCCCTCATGGCCAAGACCTTGCGCGACACCCATGGGGCCGGCCACGCCCGGACGACGCCGCCGAGCCGCCCAGCGGCCCGGAGGCCGCCACACCCGGAGGAACCGGCCCGTTCCACCACGACATTCGGAAAGGCACAGGCATGACGACGACCCCGAGTGCTGACGTCGGTCTGGCGGGTCTGCGCGCCGAACTCGACGGTGTCGACGCCGCACTGCTCGACACCCTGAAGGCCCGGATCGACATCTGCGTGCGCATCGCGGAGTACAAGCGGGAGCACGGTGTCCCGATGATGCAGCCGCACCGGATCGGCATCGTGCAGGAGCGCGCCGCCCGCTACGGAGCCGAGCACGGCGTCGACGGAACGTTTCTGCGGCGGCTGTACGACCTGATCATCGAGGAGACCTGCCGCGTGGAGGACCTCGTGATCGACGCGATCGACGGACCGGACACGGGTGACCGGCGGCCGGTCGGGGACATCGCGTCATGAACCGTCCCGTCCGCACGCTGCTCGTGGACAACTACGACTCGTTCACCTACGACCTCCATCAACTCCTCGGCGAGGTGCTCGACAGCGCCTCCCGGGCCGACGGCGACTCCCGCTTCTCCTTCCTCGGCGACGGCAGCGGACCGCTCGCCGAGTACCTCACCTACCGTGTCGCGACCCGCACCGTGCGGATCGAGCGTGCCGGCCGCCCCGACGAGCTCGTGGCCGGCGGTTTCCTCGACTACCTCGACGCCGAGTCACGGCGGCGCGCGCTGCCGGCCGACCCCGGGCTGCCGTTCGGCTTCAACCTGGGCTACGTCGGCTACCTCGGCTGCGAACTCAAGGCCGAGGCCGGGGCGTCCGCCGCGCACACCGCGCCCACCCCGGACGCGGCGCTGCTCTTCGCCGACCGTGCCGTCGTCGTCGACCACGGGACGATGGCCGCGGCCGTCGTCGCCGGTTCGGCCGAGGGGGCGTCCGTGCCGGCCGGGGCGGTGGACGTGTGAGCCCGGCCCTGGAGGTGGCGCTCCCGGTGCCGGGGCCGGAGGCGGTCCCCGGGGCCGCAGGGGAACGGGAGGTCCGCGCGGTCCTCGCCGACCTCGACGGCCAGATCATCTCGTTGGTGCTGCGCCGGGCCGAACTCGCCCGGCACGATCAGGCGCTGCGGCGGCTGTCGGGCCTTCCGGTGTCGGAACTCGCCTGGGAGAACGGGGTACTGGCCCGGTACGCCGGCGAACTCGGCCGCCAGGGGGCCGACATCGGGCGGGCGCTGCTGATGCTGTCGCGGCTCCCGTCGGCGCACCCGCCGGCCGGGGAGGGATCACCGGAAACGGAGTGACCCGGGAACGCGGGGCGGGGTGAGAAACGCGAAGGCACCCGCGGAGGATTCCACCGCCGGGTACGGGGCGGGTCCTTCGGGGTGCTCTCGCATTCCCCGGAATTCCGGTGGGGAATTCCGGTGGAACGTACGGCACCGGCGTGCGCGCCGTCCCCCCGGAATTCCCCCCCGCGCCTGTGCGGGGGGAATTCCGAGGGATTTCCGGTGCGGCGCTCCCGAATTCAGCGGGAGCGGCAGCAGCCCGCGTGCCGCCATTCCGCCCCGTGCCAGTAGTGCGCGGCGTTCCCGCGGGCGCTGGGCGCCGCGGCCCGGACCCTGTTGCCGGGTGCGCCGTCGCCGTCGCCGGCGACCGCGGCCGCCGCGGACGGACGGAACGGTTCGAGGAGTTCCGGCACGTCGTACGCGTGGCCGCCGACCATGACCCGGCGCACCGCCGCCGCGGCGCCGATGTCGGTGAGCGGGTCACCCTCGACGCACACCAGGTCGGCCAGGTGGTCCGGGGCCACCCGGCCCAGTCTGCCGCCGAGGCCGAGCGCCCGGGCGGCGTTCCCGGTCGCCGTGAGCAGTGCCTCGCGCGGGGTGAAGCCGTACTTCACCAGGACCCGCAGGTTCTGGTGCAGGCTGATGCCGATGTCGTCCAGGGCCGCGTCCGTGCCCGCCACGACCAGCCCCCCGGCCCGGTGCACACGCAGCAGCATGTCGCAGTCCCCGACGGTCCAGGCGTGGTTGAGCCGGGCCTCCGCGCTGTCCGACGCCGCGTCCGCCGCCTTCCGGAGCAGCCGGGCGTACTCCCACTCGGGGTAGAGCACCCGGGTCCGCTCGTCCTCGACGAGCGAGCGGTCCTCGACGAACAGCTCGGAGGCGAACAGGGTCGTCGTGGAGATCCACATCCCGCTCGCCACCAGCAGGTCCACCGAGTCCTGGAACGTCCGCCCGGCGGCGAAGCTCAGCGTCCGCGAGTAGCCGAGGCGGTTGCCGCCCCCGGTGTGCTCCATGCCGTCCAGGCCGGTACGGGCGGCCGGGTAGAGGTAGTGCGAGGTCACCGGGACACCGGCGGCGTGCCCGCGCGCCACGAGCTCCCGCTCGTACTCCACCGGCAGCCGGATGTACGACTTCAGCAGGTCGTAGCGGAGGGCCAGCGCGCGCCGCAGGTCCCGGTCCAGCTGGTCGCGCGAGAACACCGGCCGCATGGAGCGGTGGCGCCCGCGGGTTCCCTCGAACCCCTCGCCGGAACCGAAGTAGCGCGGCCCGACCTTGGCCCCGGACGCCAGCGCCTCCCGCGTCTCGACCATCTGGTAGGCGGGGTCGGCGGGGGTACGGCTGGTGGTCACGCCGTACGCGAGCCAGGCGCGGCCCTGCCGGTCGCCCCACTGGGGGCCGCGCCAGTGCCAGTGGTTGTGGGTGTCGATCAGGCCGGGCACGACCGTGAGGTCCGCGGCGTCGACGACCCGGTCGCCCCGCACGCTCCCGCGGCGTACGACCTCCTCGATCCCCTCGCCGCGCAGCACGACGTCCACGTCGTGCCGCAGCGAGCCGGACGTCCCGTCCCACACCGCGCCCGCGCGCACGACGGTGCGCCCGGCGGGGGCCGGACGGCGGGTCCAGGTGAGCCGGGTCGGTACGGTGCGCGGCGTACCGCCGTCGAGGCCGACCGTGCGCAGCCGGCCCAGGGAGAGGTAGAGCAGGGTGCCGGCGCGCGTGGCGACGGAGAGCGAGTCGGCGGTCTCCTCGGTGATCCGCACCGGTTCGCCGGTGATCCGGCCGGCCGTGTCCACCGGCACCTTCCACGCCTGGCTCTCGATCCCGACGACGAGGTACCGGCCGTCGGGCGTCCACAGCGGGCCGTCGCCGCTGCGGGTGGAGACCGAACGCCCGGGGGCCACGGCTTGGTAGCGCACTTCGTGCGTGGTCAGGTCGACGGTGAGGATCTGGTTCACGCCGTTGCCGCTGCGCCTGGAGTACGGGGCGGCCGCGGCGAGGGCGAGCATCCGGCCGTCCGGCGACCAGGCGGGCGGGCCGGGCTGGTACAGCGCCGGGACGACCTGGGTGACCGAGCCGTCCGCGAGGGTCAGCACCCAGGTCGCACCGCTCTCGTCCTGGTACGCGATGCGCGAGCCGTCGGGTGACCAGCGGGGCGAGAGCTGGGCGTTCGGCAGGGCGGTGAGCCGCTCGGAGGCGCCCCGCGCGATGTCGTACCGCCACAGGTTCGCCGTGCCGGCCCGGTCGCTGACGTACACGAGGGAGCGGCCGTCGGGCGCCCAGTCGGGGGAGGAGTTGAAGTAGCCGTCGGCGGCGATCCTCACGGGCCGCCCCGCACCGGTGAGCAGCCACAGCGCGTTCAGCGCCCGGAAGGCGATCTTCCGGCCGTCGGGGGAGAGCGCCGGGTCGGCCAGGCCCAGGACGTCCCGGGGGCCGTCGCCGGTGAGGTCCGGGCCCTTCCGCCCGTCGTGGTCCACCCGCCGCACCTCGACCGTGGCGGTGAACGGGATCTCGGTACGGCCGCCGCCGAGACGGCGGCGGCGGATCCGGCCGTCGGCCGTGTAGAGCAGTTCGCCGGCCGACAGCCAGACCGGGGCGAGCGGGAAGACGTCCTCGTCCTCCGTCAGGGCCCGGTCGTCCACCATGAGTTCGGCGCGCGCGCCGGTGACCCGGACGTAGGCGAGCCGGCGGTCGTCCGGACCGAACGACGGCGCGTACAGGGCGGCGTCCGAGGGGCCGGTCAGGAGCGTGCGCGTCGCGCCCGTGGCGATGTCGACGGACTCGATCGAGCCGTACTCCGCCACGTACGCCACCCGCCGTCCGTCGGCGGACCACGTCGGCATCGACACGTTCCGGTCCCCCCGGGTGATCACCCGCCGGGCACCGGTCGCCGTGTCCAGGACCTCGATCCGGCCGGTGTTGTCCCGGTCCGAGGCGAAGGCGACCAGGCGGCCGTCCGGGGAGAACCTGGGCTCCTGGTCGTATCCGTCGCCGGTGGTCAGCCGGCGCGCCCCGGACCCGTCGACGCCGATGCGCCACAGGTCGTAGGTCCCCTCACGGAAGGACTGGAACACCAGGCTCTTCCCGTCCGGCGCCCAGTGCGGCTGCGTCGCGTCCAGCGCGTCGCCGGTGAGCCGGCGTGCCGTGCCGCCCGCCGCCGGCAGCAGCCAGATCGCGTTGAGCGCGTCGATGGCGAGCGTCCCGCCGTCCGGCGACAGCGCGGCGCACAGGTTGGCGCTCTCCTGGGTGTCGACCCGGACGAGGCCGGTGGCGGCCGCCTCACCGGCCGCGCCCTCGCCGGCGTGCGCGACGCCGCCGAGCGGGCCCTGCTCGCCCGCGAGCCAGAGCGTCCCCAGCCCGACGGCACCCGAACGGTGCAGCAGAGCCCGGCGGGACAGCAGGCCCGGGCCTTCCCCGGTAATTTCCTCGGGTGCTCCGGAACTCTGTGATCCCACAGCGATCCTCCCTCGTGCGGAGGCAGACAACGCACCGTCATTCCCCCGGGTGAACCGGCCCTGTTGTCAGGGCATGCGTTCGTGCAGTGCGTCGAATATAGGGTATCGGTCATTGCGGTGGAGGGGGTCGAGGAGAATTGCCGAATGTCCCTGGGACGGGAATTCCCGTGCCCGGTCCCGGGGGCCGGGAATTCCGCCGCCGGGGATCCGGTCCATTCCGGTACGCGGCGGGCCCCGCGTTCGCCCGGGTGCGGTATCCGCCCCCGGGCGGACGCCCGGAACCGGATGCGGCCGGCCCGTGGGCGCGGGCCTGGTCCGGCGGGTTCCTGGAAGGCCTGCGGGAGCCCGCCGGGCGCCGGTCGTCCGACCCCGCAGGCAAAAAGGCGAGGGGCCCGGTCGATCGCACTGCCGACCGGGGACCCTCGTGGCCGGACCGGGCCGCGGCGGCGTCACTCCCCCGAGCTGCGCGTTTACGCGCGCGCCCCCGGGGCCGGATCCGATGTAGTGATCACATCAGATCTTGCCAACGGATGGCTAACATGTGGCCGTTGGCACTCGGTTCAGGCACCCGGAAGGCAGTGGTGCGGCGTGACACGGCGCGGGCTGCGGTTCGGACTGCTGGGGCCGCCGGTCCTGTACGACGGTGGCTCCGGGAACGGCCCCGGTCTCCCCGCCGAGCCCGCCGAGGGCGGACGCGCGGCGTCCGTACGGGCCGTCGGCAGCCCCAAACTGCGCATCCTGCTCGCCGCGCTGCTGCTCGACGCCGGACGCGTCGTCTCCGCCGAGGCGCTGAAGGACGCGATGTGGGGCGGGGCACCGCCCGCCTCCGCGCAGCCCTCGCTGCACAACCACGTGGCCCGGCTGCGGCGGTTGCTCGACGGCCCGGATCGGCTGGTCACCGTGCCCACCGGGTATCTGCTGCGGGTCGGTGAGGGCGAGGTGGACCTCCACGTCTTCGACGCGCACACCGCCGCGGCGCGTGCCGCGCACGCCGGCCGGGACTGGGAGCGCGTGGTGGGCGAGTGCGGGGCCGCGCTGGCGCTGTGGCGGGGGACCCCACTGGCCGGACTGCCGCCGGAGGTGGGCGGTTACGCCCTGGTGCGGCGGCTGCGGGAGGCGCGGCTGCTGCTCCTGGAGTGGCGGTACGACGCCGAACTCGCCCTCGGCGGCGAGCGTCTGGCGGGGCTCGTGCCCGAGCTGGCGGCGCTGGCCGCCGAGCATCCGCGGCGGGAGGCGTACCACCGTCAGCTGATGCTCGCGTTGCACCGCACCGGCCGTCCGGCGGAGGCGCTGGTGGTCCACCGCGATCTGCGGACCCGTCTGGTGGAGGAACTCGGCGTCGAACCGGGGCCGGGCGTGCGCGAGGCCCATGTGGAGGTGCTGCGGGGGAGCGGCGAGGGGGCCGGCCCCGACGCGGCGGCGGAAGCGGAGGCGCCGTGCCCCGCTCCGGGGCCCGCCGTGCCCCGTCCCGCGCAACTGCCGCCCCCACCCGCCCACTTCACCGGCCGCACGGACGTACGGGAGGAACTGCTCCGCGTGCTCGGCCGGCATCCGGGACCTGCCCTTCCCGCCCCCGTCGTCGTCATCAGCGGTACGGCCGGCATCGGCAAGAGCGCGCTCGCGCTGCAGGTCGCGCATACGCTGAAGGACCGTTTCGGTGACGGTCAGCTGCACCTCGACCTGCACGGCGCGAGCCCCGGCACGGCCCCCCTCACCTCCGCCCGGGCCCTCACCGCACTCCTCCGCGACCTCGGCACCGCACCCCGCGACATTCCCGAACACCCGGATGCCGCTTCGGCGTTGCTGCGCACCCTGCTCGCGCCGACCCGCACCCTCCTGGTGCTGGACGAGGCCGCGAGCGCCGCGCAGATACGGCCGTTGCTGCCCGCGGGTCCCGGCTGCGCGGTGATCGTCACCAGCCGCTCGCCCCTCACCGCCCTCGACGGGGCCGCCCGCTTCCCGCTCGCCCCGCTCTCCGACGAGGACAGCGCCGCCCTGCTGCGCGCGGCCTCCGGGCGGGACGGGCTCGGCGCCGGACACCCCCTCGTCGCGCTCACCGGCCGCCTCCCCCTGGCCCTGCGCGTCGTCGCGGCCCGCCTCGCCGCTCGCCGGGCCCTCACCCCGGACGCACTCGCCGGGCAACTGTCCGCCGCCGGCAGCCGGTTGCCGCACCTGGAGTACGACGACCTCAGCGTGCGCCGTTCGCTGGCCGTCGCACACGACGCGCTCACCGCCTCCGAACGCGAGGCCGACCGCGACGCGGCCCTCGTCCTGCGCCACATCGGCGCCCTGGACCTGCCCGCCTACGGCGCGCCCCTGCTGGCCCGTCTCACCGGCACCGACGAACACCGCGCCGAGGCCGCGCTGAACCGGCTCGTCGACGTGGCCCTCATGGAGGAGACGGCGCACGGCCGCTACGTCCCGCACGACCTGGTCCGCGACTTCGCCCGCGAGCGCGCGGCCGGGGACGCCGGCGACCGCGGGGACGCCCGCCCCCTGTGACGAGGCGGATCACTTGGCGTCCGCGTAGCACTCCACCACCGCCGTCGTGAACGGGAAGCGCACCGGTGTCTCCCCGAACGTGAGGCGGCCCGCCAGGTCCGCGGCCCGCCGGATCGCCTCCGTCACCGTCTCCGCCTCCTCGGCGGGACAGTGCACGATCACCTCGTCGTGCTGGAAGAAGACCAGTTCGGCCGCCATGCCGCTCAGGGCCTGCCGCAGTGCCGCGAGCAGCAGCAGCGCCCAGTCGGCGGCGCTGCCCTGGACCACGAAGTTGCGGGCGAAGCGGCCGCGGGCGCGGGAGCCGGACGAGGCGTGGCCCGGTGTCCACGGACGGGAGCCGGCCGCCTGCTCCTCCTCCGCGGCCGGGATGCCCGCCTCCTCCGCCGGGTCGTCCGCCGTACCGGCGGCCGGCGGGCAGGTGCGGCCCAGCCAGGTGCGTACGAGCCGGCCCTCCTCGCCCGCGCGGGCGGCCTCGTCGACGTACGCCACCGCCTTGGGGAAGCGGCGCCGGAGCGCGGCGAGGTTCTTCAGGCCGTCGCCGGAGGTCTGGCCGTAGACCGCGCCGAGGACGGCGAGTTTGGCCTGGGCGCGGTCGCCGGAAAAGGCGCGGTCGGAGACCGCCTGGTAGAGGTCGGTCTCCCGGCCGGCCACCTCCATCAGCCCGGGGTCGCGGGAGATCGCCGCCAGCACCCGCGGCTCCATCTGGTCGGCGTCGGCGACGACGAGCCGCCAGCCCGGGTCGGCGACGGCCGCACGGCGGATCACCTTGGGGATCTGCAGGGCGCCCCCGCCGTTGGTCACCCAGCGGCCGGTCACGGTCCCGCCCGCGAGGAACTCCGGCCGGAAGCGGCCCTCGCGCACCCAGTCCTGCAGCCAGGACCAGCCGTGGGCGACCCAGATCCGGTACAGCTTCTTGTACTCGAGCAGCGGTTCCACGGCCGGGTGGTCGACGGACCGGATCTCCCAGCGGCGGGTCGAGGAGACCTTGACGCCGGCCTGGGCGAAGGCCTTGACGACGTCGGCGGGAAGATCGGGCCGCACCCGGCGGCCGAAAGCGGCGGACACCTCGTCGGCGAGCTCGGCCAGCCGGCGTGGCTCGCCGCCGCCCGCGTACCGCTCGCCGAGCAGCTCGTGCAGCAGCGCGCGGTGCACGTCCGCCCGCCAGGGCAGCCCCGCGCGGTTCATCTCGGCGGCCACCAGCATGCCCGCCGACTCGGCGGCCACCAGCAGCCGCATCCGGTCGGGGTGCGCGGTCGCGTCGGTCCGCCGCTGCTGCCCGGCGTAGACCGCGAGGAGGTCCGGCAGGGGCACCCGCGCGGCCCGCGGTTCGAAGAGGGGTGACTGCGCACCCGGGGCGGCGGGGCGCTGCGGCGGATCGGGCGGTACGGGACCGCCGCGCAGCCGGGCCAGGGCGGCCGCGGCCGAACGGGGCTGCCCGTAGCGCCCCTCGTGACCGAGGAGGAGCGTCTCGGCGGCCTCGATGTCGTATCCCCGCTCCACCCGCACCCCCGTGGCGAGCAGGCGGGGGTAGACCTCGGCGGTGGACCGCCACACCCACCGGGTGACACCTGGACGGCCGCGCACGGCCTCGGCGAGGTCCGCCTCCCGCAGCACCGGGCCCGCGGGCAGCCCGTCCGGACCGAGGGGGGCGACGTCCACGCCACCGTCCTCGGCCGGAGCGAGCGCCCACCGGCCGGTCATACCGCGAGTGTGGCAGGGGGGTCCGACAACGGCCGCCGACCGGTGTCCCGGTGCTCAGCCCTCCTGCGCGCTCTCGCCCGCGCCCGCGCTCTCGTCCGCGCTCTCGCCCTCCGTCCGGGTCTCGACGTACTGCGCCAGCAGGTCGGCGACGTACCGCTCGGTGGCGGTCTTGTCGACGCCCAGGCCGCTGAGGAGGCCCTCGCCGTTCTCGTGCTCCAGCAGGGCGAGCAGGATGTGCTCGGTGCCGATGTAGTTGTGGCCGAGGCGGAGGGCCTCGCGGAAGGTGAGTTCCAGGACCTTCTTGGCCGCCGGGTCGAACGGCACCAGCTCCGGGGCGTCCTCGACGGCCGGCGCGAGCGCCGCGCGGGCGGCCTCACGGACCGCCTCCACGGTGACGCCCTGCTCGGTGAGCGCCTTCACGGCCAGCCCCTGGGGCTCGGCCAGCAGACCCAGGACCAGGTGCGCGGGCAGGAGCTCAGCGTTGCGCGCGGCCTGCGCCTCGTTGTGCGCGGCCATGACCGTGTTGCGGGCGCGGGGCGTGTAGCGGCCGAAGCCCTGGCTCGGGTCGAGGTCGTTGCCCTCCTTGGGCACGAACCGCTTCTGGGCGGCCTGCCGGGTGACGCCCATGCTCTTGCCGATGTCCGTCCAGGAGGCACCCGAACGCCGGGCCTGGTCCACGAAGTGGCCGATCAGGTGGTCGGCCACGTCGCCGAGGTGCTCACCCGCGAGCACCGCGTCCTGAAGCTGTTCGAGGGGCTCCTCGTGGACGTTCTTGATGGCCGCGATGAGGTCGTCGAGACGCACGGATGACTTGATGGCTGGGTTCGTCGTCATCTGTCAACCGTAGGTTGACAGCGGGAGAGTGTCAACCCGAAGTTGACACCTTCGGGTGAACCCGCGCGGCATGGCACGATCGGCTCGTGAGTACGTCCAGCACCGTCGACCGCGCCCTGCGGGCAGCCCTCTACGACGCCACCGACACCGCCCTCGACACCGGCGCCTCCCTGCTCGCCGCCGATCCGGCGGCCGACGCCGAACTGATCCGGCGCGGTGAGGAGTTCGTGGCGAACGCCTGGCGGCGCGGCTGGCAGCCGGCCGACGTCGTACGGATCGTCCGGCGCGAGCTGGACGACGCGCACGCGGGGATCGTCTCGGCGCTCATCCGCGCCCAGGCACCGCACGACGACCGGCCCCGGGGGCCCCGCTGGAGCGCCCAGCTCGCCGCGCTGGGCGAGGAGCCCGCCCCGCGCGCCGACCGCTTCTCGTACGCCACGGCCGTGCTGGAGCTGTACCGACTGCTGCTGCGCCTGCCCGCCCTCGAACCCCTCGACGAGGCGGCGGCCCCGGGCCCGCGGGACCGGCGGCCTGAGTCGCGCGTGCTGGGCCGCATCCGCGCGCTGCTCGCCAAGGCGGAGGCGACCGGGTTCCCCGAGGAGGCGGAGGCGCTCAGCGCCAAGGCGCAGGAGCTGATGGCGCGGCACAGCGTCGACGAGGCGCTGCTCGCCGCCCGGGCGCCCTCGGCCGAGACGCCGGGCGCGTGCCGGATCGGGGTGGAGCCGCCGTACGAGCAGGCCAAGGCGGTGCTGCTGGACTCGGTCGCCACCGCGAACCACTGCCGGGCGGTGTGGAACGAACCGCTCGGCTTCTCCACCGTGGTCGGCTTCGCCCCGGACCTGGAGGCGGTGGAACTCCTCTACACCTCCCTGCTGGTACAGGCCACGACGGCGATGACCGAGGCGGAGGCCGCGCAGAGGGCGGGCGGGCGGAAACGGACCAAGACCTTCCGGCAGTCCTTCCTCGCCGCGTACGCCCACCGCGTGGGGACGCGTCTCGCGGCCGCCGCCGAGTCGGCCACCTCGCGGGTGAGCGACGACCTGCTGCCGGTCCTCGCCTCCCGGGCGGTCGCGGTCACCGACCGGACGGACCGCCTGTTCCCGGAGACGACGACCACGCGGCTGCGCGGGGTGAGCGACGCGGCGGGCTGGGAGGAGGGGGCGCGGGCGGCGGACGGCGCCCGGGTCGGGGCACGCCCGCGGCTTCCCGGAAGCGGCGGCTAGTCGCCCATCCGCTGGTAGGCGCTCACGGAGACCTTGTACCCGGCCCGCCCGTCGGCGGCGACCGGACCGTAGGACCAGGGGAAGATCCGGGTGCCGCCACCGCCGGTGCCGCAGTCCACGCCGACGTGCAGGTTCTCGGCGTCGAAGCCGCCCTGGCGGCGCGTGCCGCGTTCGTAGGTGAGGGTGAAGGACGCGGACTCGCCCTCGGCCAGGGTCAGCTTCTGGGCCGTGGCGCCCTCGGCCGGCGGCACCTCGGCCGTGGCCGGGTCGCCGGCACCGGCCAGCCGCACCTCGGGGAAGCCGTTCAGAGTGCAGGTGGCGCCCTGGACGGTGAAGCTGACGGGCACCTCACCGATGTCCCCGGCGGCCGGCGCGACGCTCGCCGGGCCGACCTCCATGCTCACCCCGTCGGGCGAGGGGGTCGCGCCGGTCCGCTTCCCGTCGCTCTCCGCGTCGTCGCAGGCGGTCAGCAGGAGGAGGCCGGCGACGGCGGTGGCGGCGATCGGCGTGGCGCGCATGGGTGGTCCTCCGGGTTCGTGGACGGGCTTGTGGATCATCATCACGTACGCACCGCCGGTTCCCCGCCGGCCGGGGCCGAGGTCACGACGCCGGTCCCGCCGTCGGGAGTCCCGTCGGGAGCCTGCCGCCCTCGGCCTTGGTGTAGGTCTCGGTGCCGAGGGCGCTCTCCCAGGTGACCTCGAGGGAGGCCTTCCCGGTGGAGTCGACCGTGCCGTTCGCCCGGTCCTCGGCGCCGTCGGTGCACCTCAGGCGGATGGTGTGGGTTCCGGCGCCCTTCCGCGCGGTGCCGCCGCACACGGTGCCGCCCGTGGCGAAGAGGGCGGCCTCCTCGCCGTCGACCATGAGGGCCACGGCCTTGCCCCCGGCCGTGGTGAGCCGGCTGCCGTCCAGCTCGCCCGCCGGAGCCCCGCCCGCGCCGGAACCGCCCGCGCCGCCACCGCCCGTGCCGCCACCGGAGTCCGCGGTCGCCGCGGCCGACGGGGTGGGGGCGGCCGCGGACCCGCCCGGGTCCTCGGAGCCGCCCCCGCCGCACGCCGTCAGCGCGAGCGCGCCGGCCAGGCCCACGGCCACGGCCCGTGCGCGCCGGGGGCGCGACGCGTACGGCACCGGCGGTGCGGGCGAGTACGTCACCGAAGCCTGCGAGATCACTGCGAGCCCCCTGGCCGTTGGCCGGCCCCGTCGGCCGGACGACGGCAGTCAGCCAACAGGAACCACCCGCCGGTCCACCAGCCCCAGTGACACGCCCCGCGCCCCGCCCCCGCCGGAGCCCCTGCGGAAGCCGCTACCAGGACGCCTTGCGGACCCCCGGCAGATACCCCGCGTGCGCCTGTCCCCGCAGGTTCACGCGGGAGAGGCCGAATGTCCGGAGGTACCCGCGCGGACGGCCGTCCACCTGGTCGCGGTTGCGCACGCGCGTGGCACTCGCGTCGCGCGGCTGCCGGCGCAGCTCACGCTGCGCCGCCGCCCGTTCCTCCGCGGTGGCGGACGGCCGCCGGATGATCTCCTTCAGCTCCGCCCGTCGCGCGGCGTACCGCGCGACGGTCTCCTGCCGCTGCTCGTTCTTCGCGATCTTGCTCTTCTTCGCCATGCCGGTTCCTCCGCCCGCTCCGTCAGACCTTCACGCCGCGCGCGCGGATGCGCGCCACGGCCGCCTCGACCCCGATGGTGTCGACCGTCTTGATCCCCTTGGCGCTCAGCCGCAGCCGTACGTGACGGCCCTCGCTCGGCAGCCAGTAGCGCTTGGACTGGATGTTCGGGTCGAAGCGGCGGGACGTGCGCCGGTGGGAGTGCGAGATCCGGTTGCCGAAGCCCGGCCGGGCCCCGGTGAGCATGCAGTGCGCGGACACGAGTGATGCACCTCTCTCGAAAGCCGTTCCCACATCATTATGTAAATGGGAATCGTTTTCAGTAAGGTATCAGCATGGCACGCAACGAACTCCGTCCGGTCATCAAACTCCGGTCCACCGCCGGCACCGGCTTCACCTACGTGACCCGCAAGAACCGCCGCAACGACCCGGACCGCCTGACGCTGCGCAAGTACGACCCCCGCGTCGGGCGCCACGTCGACTTCCGAGAGGAGCGCTGAACACCGCCATGCGCAAGGGAATCCACCCCGCCTACGGCCCCGTCGTCTTCCGTGACCGCGCCGCCGGCCACGCCTTCCTCACCCGCTCCACCATGACGAGCGAGAAGACGGTCGAGTGGGAGGACGGCCACACCTACCCGGTCGTCGACGTCGAGATCTCCAACGTCAGCCACCCCTTCTACACCGGCACCGCGCGCGTCATGGACACCGCCGGCCGCGTGGAGCGCTTCGAGCGCCGGTACGGCAAGCGGGGTGCGGAGTGACGCTGTCCGTGGCCATCGTCGGCGGGCTGCACGCCGACGCCCGCAGGGCGGCCGTCGCGCGGCTGCTCGCCGGCGTCCCCGGCAGCGTCGTACTCCACCACGACCTGGAGACGGCCACCGCGGGCACGGTCGTACGGACCGTGCGGGACGCCGGCGGGCTGCTGTCCGCCGGCGAGGCGCCCCTGGTCAACGACTGCGCCTGCTGCGCCCTGCGCGAGGACCTGGTGCCCGAGCTCGAACGGCTCGCGGACGCGGGGGACACCCCGCTCGCGATCGTCGAACTGTGGGACTCCGTCGAGCCGAAGGCCATGGCGGAGGTGGTCGCCGCCGGCGGTCTCACCGTCACCGGGGTGATCACCGCAGTCGACCCGGCACTGCTGCTGCCGTACCTGGGCAACGGCGACGACCTCGCCGAGGGCGGGCTCGCCGCCGCGCCGTCCGACCGGCGCACGGTCGCCGACACCTTCGCGCGCCAGCTGGAGTACGCGCCCGTGCTGGCCCTCGCCGACTCCCCGGAGGCCGACGACGAGGACCGCGAGCTGCTCGCCCAGCTGCATCCGACGGCCCACCGGGTCCCGATCGGCGAGGAGGCGCCGGCGGGCGGCCGCTCGCTCCTCGTGGCGGCCGCGCTCGCCGGTTTCGACGTGGAGGCGGCCGCCGCCGCCCAGCACCCGGCGTGCGCGCTGCTGCCCGCCGAGGCCGACGCGCACGGCGTCTCCACCCTCGTCTGGCGCAGGCGCCGGCCCTTCCACCCCGAGCGGCTGTACGCCGCGCTGGAGGACCTGACCTGCGCGGCGGCGCGCAGCCGGGGCCGGTTCTGGCTCGCCGACAAGCCCGACACGCTCTTCCACTGGGACGCGGCGGGCGGCGCCCTGTGCGTGGAGAGCGCCGGCCCCTGGCTGGGCGCGCTGCCGGACGCGGCCTGGGAGATGGTCCCGCCGGTCCGCCGGGCCGCCGCCGCGCTGGACTGGCACCCCGAGCACGCCGACCGCTGCCAGCACCTCGTCTTCACCTCACCCGGCCTCGACCGCGACGGGCTCGAACGGCTCCTGGAGCACTGCCTGCTGACCGACGCCGAGTACGCCGCCGGGCCCGCCGCCTGGCAGCACCTGCCGCACTCCTTCGACACCCTCCTGGAGGTCTGACCACCATGCCCCGCAAGCCCGAGCGCAGGCCCGTCACGTCCCGCCCCAACCCCCTCGACCAGGCCGGCATCACCTACATCGACTACAAGGACACCGATCTGCTGCGCAGGTTCGTCTCCGACCGGGGCAAGATCCGCAGCCGCCGCGTCACCCGGGTGACCTCCCAGCAGCAGCGGCAGCTCGCCAAGGCCGTCAAGAACGCCCGGGAGATGGGGCTGCTGCCGTACTCGACCCGCTGAACCGAAAAGCGCTCCGCGCGCCGGCACGAGGAGAAGAGGAGAAGAGGAGAAGAGGAGAACACGGGAGAACACGAGGGAACACAAAAGGCCCCGCGTGCGTCTCCAAGGACAGCGGGGCCCGGTGAGCGCCGGCCGGACGGACCACCGCGGGACACCGGCGCCGTAACCACGGGACCACCCCGCGTGCACGTGCATCTGCTCATGCATCAGCACATGAACAAAGCTATGATCCGGATCAGTTGACCATTGCATCAATGGCCACGCCAGCCAGTGCACCAGCGGGGAGCGACCTGTGGACCACGACGTGTACGACGGTGACGTGTACGACGGTGCCGACGCGTCCGGCGCGTACAACGGCATGGCCGCCGCCGGGCTGGGCGGGGTCGCCTGGCAGAAGAGCCGGCACAGCAACTCGCAGGGGTCCTGCGTGGAGTTCGCCCGGCTGCCCGGCGGGGAGGTGGCCGTGCGCAACTCCCGCTTCCCCGAGGGCCCCGCGCTCGTCTACACCCGCGCGGAGATCGAGGCCATGCTGCTGGGCGTGAAGGACGGGGAGTTCGACCACCTGGTCGCCGGCTGACGCGGCCGAGCGCGGGACGAACGCGATCCGGGGCACTCCGGGGGCGCCGGCCCGGCCCCGCGGACGACTCGGGAGGGGCGGGGGAGGCCGGGGAGCGGCCACGCGCGGACGATCGCGGCGCCCGGACGCGCCGCGGTTCCTCACACGCCGGGGCGGGGGAGCCGGAACAGCGCCCAGACCACCTTGCCGCCGAGCGTCCCCGCCCTGGGGTGCCAGCCCCAGCCGTCGCTGAGGGAGCCGACCAGGAACAGCCCGCGGCCCGACTCGTCGGAGAAGTCGTCCGCGTCACGGGTGACGGGACCGGCGTCGCTGGGGTCGCGCACCGCGCACACCAGCCGCTCGCTCCACCGCATCAGGTACAGCCGCACCGGCGGTTCCTGCGCCGTCAGCCGCGCGGTGCCGGCCGGCACCGCGTGCCGCAGGGCGTTGGTGACGAGTTCGGAGACCACCAGGCACACGTCGTCGAAGCGGTCGTCCAGGTCCCACTGGCCGAGGGTCCCGCGGGTGAACCGCCGGGCTTCGCGCACCGCTTCGTAGCGGGCGTGGAGGGCGCAGGAGGCGGCGTCGGACGCGGCCGCGAGGTCCAGCGGCGGAAGGCCCTGCCGTAACGGCGCGAGCATGGTCGATCCGTTCGTTCCCATGCGAGGCACTCCCGGTGGTTCGCGGTCGTAGCGCGGCGGCGGTGGTGCGGGGACCATGGTTTCGGATGCCCACAGCAGATGCAAGGGCAGATGCACGTGCAGCTGACCGAAATGAGACCGTCCGTACGGGTTCGTTGGCCAATTTTTCCGTCATCTTCACGTCTCCGCCCCGCTGTCCCCTGCCTCCTCCTTGCTCCGCCCGTGCTCCTTCCTGCGCGGATTCACCGGCTGGATTCCGTTTCCGTAACCGGACGAGTACTGCTCGAAGTGTTTTAGTGGCAGACTGCGGGCCCTGAGGACGTTGGGGAGGCTGGCGAACGTGAGCGCGGGAGAGCCGGGATCGGTGGTGCGGCGCATGCTGCTCGGATCACAACTCAGGCGACTGCGTGAGGCGCGGGGCATCACGCGCGAGGCGGCGGGCTACTCGATCCGCGCCTCCGAATCGAAGATCAGCCGGATGGAGCTGGGCCGGGTGAGCTTCAAGACCAGGGACGTCGAGGACCTGCTGACGCTGTACGGCATCACGGACGAGCAGGAGCGCACCTCGCTGCTCTCCCTCGCCAGGGAGGCCAACGTCGCGGGCTGGTGGCACAGTTACTCGGACGTGCTGCCCAGCTGGTTCCCCACCTATGTGGGCCTGGAGGGCGCGGCCTCGCTGTTGCGCGCCTACGAGGTGCAGTTCGTGCACGGCCTGCTGCAGACCGAGGAGTACGCCCGCGCGGTGGTGCGGCGCGGCATGAAGGGCGCCGACGAGGAGGACGTCGAGCGGCGGGTGGCGCTGCGTCTGGAGCGGCAGAAGTACCTGGTCTCCGAGAACGCCCCCGAGTTCCACGTCGTCCTCGACGAGGCCGCCCTGCGCCGGCCGTACGGCGACCGCGCGGTGATGCGCGGCCAGCTCCAGCACCTGATAGAGGTCTCCGAGCGGCCCAACGTCAGGCTGCAGGTGGTGCCTTTCAGCCTCGGCGGTCACTCCGGGGAGTCGGGCGCGTTCACCATTCTCGGTTTCCCCGAGCCCGATCTGTCGGACGTCGTCTACCTGGAGCAGCTCACCAGCGCGCTGTACCTGGACAAGGCCGAGGACGTGGCCCAGTACGAGAAGGCGCTCAAGGAACTGCAGCACGACAGCCCGGGTCCGGCGGAGAGCCGGGACCTCCTCCGGGGCCTGCTGCAACTTTCCTGAGGAGCCCGGGGATCCCGGGATCCCCGGGGATTCCGTCAACTTCCCACAGACATAAGTACGATGACGTGCCATCAGACCGTGCGGTCGATCAGTGCTCTGCTGACGCGGCAAGGGATCGAGGGATCACATGTCTCCGTACTTCACCGACCTGGCTCAGCAGTACATCGACGGTGAGTGGCGTCCGGGCAGCGGCTCCTGGGACGTCATCGACTTCAACCCCTACGACGGCGAGAAGCTCGCGTCGATCACCACAGCCACCGTCGACGAGGTCGATCAGGCCTACCGGGCGGCCGCCCGCGCGCAGAAGGAGTGGGCGGCGGCCACCCCGTACGCCCGCCGCGCGGTGCTCGAGAAGGCGCTCCGGCTGGTCGAGGAGCGCGAGGCGGAGATCTCCGAGGCGATCGTCGCCGAACTCGGCGGCACGCGCCTGAAGGCGGCCTTCGAGCTGCACCTCGCCAAGGAGTTCCTGCGCGAGTCGGCCCGTCTGGCGCTGCGCCTCGAGGGCCGGATCATCCCCTCGCCGGTGGACGGCAAGGAGAACCGCGTCTACCGGGTGCCCGTCGGCGTCGTCGGCGTGATCAGCCCCTTCAACTTCCCTTTCCTGCTGTCGCTGAAGTCGGTCGCCCCCGCGCTCGCACTCGGCAACGCGGTGGTGCTCAAGCCGCACCAGGACACGCCGGTGGTCGGTGGCTCCCTGATCGCGAAGATCTTCGAGGACGCGGGACTGCCCGGCGGTCTGCTGAACGTCCTCATCACCGACATCGCGGAGATCGGCGACGCCTTCCTGGAGCACCCCGTCCCGAGGGTCGTCTCCTTCACCGGCTCGGACGAGGTGGGCCGCCACGTGGCCACCGTCTGCGCCGCCCACTTCAAGCGCTCGGTCCTCGAACTCGGCGGCAACAGCGCGCTGGTGGTCCTCGACGACGCCGACCTGGACTACGCCGTGGACGCGGCCGTGTTCAGCCGGTACGTCCATCAGGGGCAGGTCTGCATGGCCGCCAACCGTGTGCTGGTGGACCGCTCGGTGGCCGAGGAGTTCACCGGGAAGTTCGTCGCCAGGGTCAGGTCCCTCAAGGCCGGCGACCCGCGCGACCCGGAGACAGTCATCGGACCGGTGATCAACTCCCGGCAGGCGGACGCCCTGTCCGGCGTCGTCGCGCAGGCGCTCGCCGAGGGTGCCACCGCCCTGGTGCACGGCAGCCGCACCGGCAACCTGGTCGAGCCGTCCGTCCTGACCGGCCTGCCCGCCGACTCCGCCCTGCTGCGGCAGGAGGTCTTCGGGCCCGTCGCCTTCCTCGTGCCGTTCGACGGCGAGGAGGAGGCCGTACGCATCGTCAACGACACCCCCTACGGGCTGAGCGGCGCCGTGCACACCGGGGACGTCGAGCGGGGCGTGCACTTCGCCCGGCGGATCGACACCGGCATGTTCCACGTGAACGACGGCACCGTGCACGACGAGCCGATCGTCCCCTTCGGCGGCGAGAAGCACTCGGGCATCGGCCGGCTGAACGGCGACACCATGCTGGACGTCTTCACCACGGTGAAGTGGATCTCGGTGCAGCACGGCAGGAGCGACTTCCCGTTCTAGTGGCGCAACGGTGCTCGTTCCGAGTGATGGGCGGTGCTCAGGGGCTGTGTCCGCGTCGTTCGTAATGGCTGAGGCGGGCCTGGTCGCGGTGGTGTCGTGGGCGGCGCGCTGCGTGGTGGACTCCGGTCCACCGCGTGTGGTCGTGCGTCCGAAGTGACTGTTGATGTGGGTGGCCGAAGCCGGTGCGCGTCCGTACGCGATACGGGGCGGCGCCGGCCGACGAAGGGGTGGACCGTGGATCGACGAAGACTGCTGGGCACCGCGGCGGCCGCGGCCGGTGCGGCGCTGATACCGGGCAGGGCCATGGCGGCCGGGGACGGACTGGCCGCGCGGGTGCGGCCCTACCTCGACCGCGCGCTGGCCACCGGCGCCCCGAGCGCGGTGTTCGGTGTCATCCGCGGTGGCCGGCGGTACGTGGCCGGTGCCGGCCAGGACGGCCCCGCCCCCGACGGCGGAACCGTGTTCCAGCTCGGCTCGATCGGCAAGACGCTCACCGCCACCGCGCTGGCGCGCGCGGTGGGCGCGGGTACGGTGCGCCTGGACACGCCGCTCAGCCTGCCGTCCGGATTCACCGTCCCGCGCGGGGAAACCCGGCGGATCACCCTGCGCGACCTGGCGACCCACTCCTCCGGCCTGCCCAGCCTCCCCGCCAACCTCCTGGCCGGGGCGGACCCGTACAACCCGTACGCGCACTACACACTGGAGGACCTGGCCACAGGTCTGCCCCAGACCCCTCTGGACAACGAGCCGGGCAGCACGTACGCATACTCCAACCTGGGCTTCGGGCTGCTCGGCCAGGCGCTGGCCTTCGACCGCGTGGACGCGATGCTGCGGCGCCGTGTGACCGCACCGCTGGGCCTGCCGGACACGACCACGACCCTGCGACCGGACATGGCCTCCCGCAGGGCCGTCGGCCACATGGCCGGGGAGGCCGTCCCCGACTGGCGCGACCGCGTCCTCAGCGGTGCGGGCACCTCGATCTACAGCACCGCCGACGACATGCTCCGGTACCTGGATGCCCAGCTGCACCCGGAGCGCTCGCCGCTGCGGGACGCGATCGAGCTGACGCAGCGGCACCACTTCACCGATCCCGCCACGGGCCTGCGGCTGGGCCTCGGCTGGCACTTCGGCACGCTGTCCGACGGCCGGACGATGAGGTGGCACAACGGCGGCACCTACGGCTTCAGCACCTGTGCGGCGTTCGACCGGGAGAGCGGAACGGCGGTGGTGATGACGGTGAACACCTACAGCGATACCACGCGTCCGTTCGACATGTTGGTCTTCGCCCTGCTCGACGAGCTCGGCTCCTGAGCCCGCCGTGGCGGGGCGCCGGGGCGCCGGGGCACGTGTGGGCCGCCGTCGCCTGGCCGCCGGCCCCGCTCGCGGTGTTCTTCCGGCCGGCGGTGCGGCGGTGCGGCGGTGCGCGCGGCTGAGCCGGTGAGGTGACCTCAACTGCCCGGACCCGTACCGGCGTCGAAGTCCGTGTACACGCTCAGGCGGGCGCCCCTGCTCTCCGCGATGCGGCACACGTCGGTCAGGGCCTCGCCCATGCGGGCAAGGAGGTGACGGAGCTGGACGGCGCTCAGGTGCTCGTCGTCGTGGAGCATGCCCGCGAGGTGGGCGAGCAGACCGGCGGCCATGTCGAGCTGGACGCCCTCGGCGATGTCGGCATGGCGTAAGTCCTCCTACAGCAACGACCAGGGCGGCAGTTGTCTCGAGGTCCTCGACAGCCCCCGCTGGGGCGTTCCTGTGCGCGACTCCAAGAACCCCCACGGCCCGGCTGTGATCGTTCCGGCGTCCGCGTGGTCGACGTTCGTCACGGCGGTCAGGAGTGGCGGCTTCCCCTCCTGACCGCCTGCTGACCCACGTCCACTCGTTCCCTCGGCCTCCGTCCGCTCCCGTCACCGGCTTGCACCTCACGTCGCGTGAGGACCCAGGGTGGAGTGCGTACCCGGAAGGGAGCGGAAGTGAGCTACTCCGTAGGACAGGTGGCCGGCTTCGCCGGCGTGACGGTGCGCACCCTGCACCACTACGACGACATCGGCCTGCTCGTACCCAGCGAGCGCAGCCACGCGGGGCACCGGCGCTACAGCGACGCCGACCTCGACCGGCTGCAGCAGATCCTGTTCTACCGGGAGCTCGGCTTCCCGCTCGACGAGGTCGCCGCCCTGCTCGACGATCCGGACGCGGACCCGCGCGCGCACCTGCGCCGGCAGCACGAACTGCTGACCGCCCGGATCGGGAGACTGCAGAAGATGGCGGCGGCCGTGGAGCACGCCATGGAGGCACGCAACATGGGCATCAACCTCACGCCCGAGGAGAAGTTCGAGGTCTTCGGGGACTTCGACCCCGACCAGTACGAGGAGGAGGTGCGGGAACGCTGGGGCGGCACCGACGCCTACCGGCAGTCACGGGAGCGGACCGCCTCGTACACGAAGGAGGACTGGCAGCGCGTCCGGCACGAGGCCGACGAGCTCACCCGGCGCTTCGTCGCCCTGATGGAGGCCGGTGAGCCCGCGGACTCCGGGGCGGCCATGGACGCCGCCGAGGAGCACCGGCAGGGGATCTCCCGCAACCACTACGATTGCGGGTACGAGATGCACACCTGCCTGGGGGAGATGTACGTCTCGGACGAGCGTTTCACGCGAAACCTCGACCAGGCACGGCCGGGCTTCGCCGCCTACCTGCGCGACGCGATCCTCGCGAACGCCGCCCGGCACACCTCCTGAGCGGTGCTCGCGGCCCGGGTCCCGCTCCCGGGCCGCGAGCACCGCCGCCCGGTGCATGCACCCCCGGAGGGCCGGTGGAACCTGGAACCCCACGGCTGCGTTGATACGTTTGGGTAGCCAGTCCCTACCCGTCTCCCCCCAGCAGCAGGAGCCACAATCCCGTGACCACCCTTGCGCTCGGCCCCGAGTGGCTGAGCCCGGACTACCTGATCGAGACCTTCAGCCTGCCCGGCATCCTGCTGATCGTCTTCGCCGAATCCGGACTCTTCGCGTTCCTGCCCGGTGACTCCCTGCTGTTCACGGCGGGTCTCTTCGTGGCCGAGGGCAATTACATCAGCCAGCCGCTGTGGCTGGTGTGCACGCTGATCGTGCTGGCCGCCGTCATCGGCGACCAAGTCGGTTACATGATCGGCAAGTTCTTCGGCCCGAAGCTGTTCAACCGGCCCAACTCCAAGCTCTTCAAGCAGGAGAACCTGGAGAAGGCCCACGAGTTCATGGAGAAGTACGGCCCCAAGGCGATCGTCCTGGCCCGCTTCGTCCCGATCGTGCGCACCTTCGCCCCCATCGTGGCCGGCGCGGGCCGCATGAAGTACCGCACCTTCTTCACGTACAACCTGATCGGCGGTGTCGCCTGGGGATGCGGCGTCACCCTCGCCGGTTACTGGCTCGGCCAGATCGAACTCATCAAGACCAACATCGAGCCGATCCTCATCCTGATCGTCTTCATCTCCGTGGTGCCGATCATCGTCGAGTACCTGCGCGAGCGCGGGAAGAAGAAGCGCGCCGCCGCCGAGGCCCCGGCCGCTGTGCCCCAGCACGCCCAGCACGCCCAGCACGCCCAGCACCCGGGGGCGCCCGCCATGGACGACGCCACGACCCAGCTGCGCCGCATCACCCCGAGCGCCCCGCAGCCGCCCCAGCAGCACTACGGCCACCGGGGCCACCCGCAGCAGCAGCCCCGGCAGCCCCAGCAGCCGTACGGGAACGACCAGTACGGCGGCCAGGGATACCCGCAGCAGCAGCCGCCCCAGCAGCCGTACGGGAACGGCCCGTACTACGACCAGAACCAGAACCAGAACCACCAGCAGCCGTACGACCGCGGCTACTGACCGGACCGGGGAGCGCGGGGCTTCCGGGGCCTGCCGGGCAGGCCCTAGAAGCCCCGCGTCCGCTTCGCCGCCCGGCGCTTCTCGGCGGAGCCGATCCGCAGGAACAGCCGGGAGATCTCCGACCCGAGGTTCACCCCGATCGCGATGGCCATGGCGAGCGCCACGGCCTGCGTGAGGTACACCAGCCCCGAGTCGACCTCGTTCTGGGCGATGCCCAGCAGACCGAAGTACGTGGCGGAACCGGGCAGCAGCGGCCCGATCGCCGCCGTGGTGTACGGCAGCGCCGAGGCGAACCGGTACCGGGACAGCAACTGCCCGAACAGGCCCACCACACCCGCCGCCACGGCCGTGGACGCCACCGGCGAGATGCCGCCCGCGTAGTGCATCGCCCCGTACACCACCCACGCGACGCCGCCGTTGAGGGTCACCATCGCCACGGTGGACCGTTCCTGCTGGAGCAGCACCGCGAAGGTCAGCGACAGCAGCATCGACGCGCCGATCTGCCACACCGGCCGCTCGGAGACGCCGAGCGCCGCGTCCGGGTTCAGCTCGGCCCCCAGCTGCACGCCGAAGTACAGCACCGTCAGCACCCCGGTCACGATGCCCACGAAGAAGTACAGGACCTCCAGCAGACGCGCGGACGCCGTGATGTAGAAGCCGGTCAGGCCGTCCTGCACGCCCGCCACCAGCGCCCGCCCGGGCAGCAGCGCGAACAGCCCACCGGTGATCACCGCGGAGGCCTTCACGTCCGCGTGCGCCAGCGTCAGCGCCACCCCGATCGCGGCCGGCGGCATCGCGGCCACCGTGAACTGGTAGAACTCCGGCAGCCCCCGCCCCGCGCACAGCCAGGCCAGCCGGTCGCCGAGCATCGCGCCGACCGCGGCGGCGAGGAACACCAGGAAGCCGCCGCCGACGAGCATCGACGCCGCCCCCGCGAGCAGTCCGCTCGCCCCGGTCAGCACCCAGCCGGGATAGGGGTGCCGGTTGCGGCGGATCTCCGCCAGCCGCCGGTAGGCCTCCTCCAGGGAGAGGTGCGTCTCCACGTCGCTGAGGTCGTCCACCAGCCGGTACACGGCCGCCAGCCGCGTGTAGTCCGGGCTCCGGCGGCGCACCGTGCGCGAGGCGGTCACCGGGTCGTCGACCAGCGAGGGCTGGTGGGAGATCGACAGCAGGGTGAAGGTGACGTTGGGCTCGCAGCGGTCCAGGCCGTAGGAGCGGCACACGGCGAACATCGCCGCCTCCACGTCCTCGGCGCCCTCACCGCCCGCCAGCAGCAGCTCGCCGATGCGCAGGGTCAGGTCGAGCACGCGCGGAACGGCCGGCCCCGACTCGTCGTGCCGGTGCACCTGCTCCGGCGCCGGCCGCTCGGTCACGGGCATGCGCAGCATCGTGCGCATCCGGTCCTGCCAGGGAACGTCCCTGGTCAGGCTGACGAGCGGGATCCCGTTCGGCGGAGTGAACGCCGTCGGCGGCTGCTTCGCGCTGTAGGTGCTCGGCGGGGTGAACGCCGAACCCTCCGCCTCGGCCGGATGCGGCGGGGCCACGCCCAGGCCGTTCGGCACGGCGAACTCGGACGTCGTCTCGGACTCCGTACCGGTCCTCGGCAGGGCCAGCCCCTCGGGGACGGCGAACTCGGACGTCGTCGACGACTCGGTGTCTGCCGCCACGACGCCGGCGGGAGGCAGATACGCGCTCCTCGCCTCGTCCGACTGCGGCTTGCGGTCCTCCGCGTCCCTCACCTGCTCCGCTCTCCCTGTACGACACCGTCCCTGCGCGTGCCCCGTAGGGCCTCAGTATGCGCAGGCGCAGCACGACGGGCCGCACGCGTGCGCGTGCGGCCCGTCGTGTCCGGCGCGGGACTCAGTGGCCGCCCTGCTCCTCGAAGCGCTTGTAGGACCGCTCGATCTCCGCCTCGGCGTCCACCCGGCCCACCCAGTTGGCGCCCTCGACCGACTTGCCCGGCTCCAGGTCCTTGTAGACCTCGAAGAAGTGCTGGATCTCCAGGCGGTCGAACTCGGACACGTGGTGGATGTCCCGCAGGTGCTCCACGCGCGGGTCCGTCGACGGGACGCACAGCAGCTTGTCGTCACCGCCCGCCTCGTCCGTCATACGGAACATGCCGATCGCGCGGCAGCGGATCAGGCAGCCCGGGAAGGTCGGCTCGTCGAGGATGACCAGCGCGTCCAGCGGGTCGCCGTCCTCGCCGAGGGTGTTCTCGACGAAGCCGTAGTCGGTCGGGTAGGCGGTCGAGGTGAAGAGGCGACGGTCCAGGCGGATCCGACCCGTCTCGTGGTCCACCTCGTACTTGTTCCGCGAACCCTTCGGGATCTCGATCGTGACGTCGAACTCCACCGGACGCTCCTCCATGATCAGCACATAGTTCTGGTGGTTAAGTGTCCCTCACGCAGGTGGGTGATCGCGAAAGGGGCTGGTGGTCGTGCCGGAGCTGGGGCCTTGGCGGGCCGCGGGACCGCGTGTGGCGCGGATCGCGGACGCCGTACGGCCGCGTCTCACCCGGGCCGCGGAGAGCGCACGACCACGTCTGGCGCGCCTGGCCGCGGCCGTCGGGCCGTGGCCGGCGCGGCCGGGCCGGCCGGGATCACCGCGGGTCCCGCGGGCTACGCGACCGAAGACCTGGCGGTTCACCGCGACCGCGGCCACCGCCGGTCTGGCGCTGGCCGCGGGAGTGGCGACCGCCGCCGGCCCCTGGGACTCCACGGGTCAGCGTACGGCCGAGCGGCAGCGGGCCGTGGCCCTGCAGGCCATGCGTGGCACAGATCACGGCGGCGCCCGCGCCCACGCCGGTACGCCGCCCCGCGGACCGTGGGGCGCCGCGCCCGCCGCCTCCGTGCTCACCGGCCTCGGCGGCACCGCCACCACCGTACGGTCGGCGCCCGGCACCAAGGCCCTCACCGGCATCCTCGGCCCGCTGCTGAACACCCCGGCGCTCGGCCGCCGCTCCGCCGCCGTGGTCGACGTGGCCACCGGCGCACGGCTGTACGGCACCGGCTCCGGGAACGCGCTCACACCCGCCTCGACCACCAAGATCGCCACCGCGGTCGCCGCGCTCTCCGCGATGGGCCCCGAACACCGCCTCACCACCCGCGCGGTCTACGAACCCGACACCGAGGAGGTCGTCCTGGTCGGCGGAGGCGACCCCACGCTCACCGCCCGCGAGAAGGCCGGGGGACCGGCCGGCCTGCCCGGCCTCGCCGAGCGGACCGCCGCCGCCCTGGCCAGGCGCGGCGTGCGCGAGGTGACCCTCTCCTACGACACGACCCTCTACCGGGGCACCACGGCGCACCCGATCGGGGTCAACCCGAACCTCGCCGCCGTCACTCCCCTGATGGTCGACGAGGCCCGCGCCGACGACTCCACCAGCGGTCCGGCCCCGCGGGTCGCGGACCCGGCGGCCGACGCCGCGCGGAAGTTCGGCGACCTCCTCGAGAAGCACGGCGTCAAGGCCACGCCCCCCGGCCCGTCGAAGGCCACCACCCGCGCCTCCACCCTCGCCACGGTCTCCTCGCCCCCGCTCGCCGCCCTCGTCGAACGGATGCTGACCGACAGCGACAACGACATCGCCGAGGCCCTCGCCCGGCACACCGCCCTCGCCACCGGCAGGCCCGCCGACTTCGCCGGCGCCGGCGCCGCGATCACCGCCCGGCTCCAGCGGCTCGGCCTGCCGCTCAAGGGCGCCGACGTCAAGGACGGCAGCGGCCTCGACCGGCGCGGCAGGCTCAGCGCCGACCTGCTCACCGCCCTGCTCGTCACGGCCGGCGACCCCGCCCACCCCGAGCTGCGCCCCGCCCTCACCGGGATGCCCGTGGCCGGCTTCACCGGCACCCTGGCCGGCCGTTACGCCGACGGCGCGGCCGGCGTCGTACGCGCCAAGACCGGGACGCTCAGCGGCGTGAACGCCCTGGCGGGCACCGTCGTCGACCGGGACGGCCGGCTGCTGGCCTTCGCCTTCCTGGCGAACGGCACCGGCGACCCGGCGGCGGCCCAGTCCGCCCTGGACGAAGCGGCCACCGCGCTGGCGGCGTGCGGCTGCCGGTGACCGCCCGCCCGGCTGTCCCGCCGCCCTGCCCCGAGCCGGTGCACTCACGTACGGTTGACGCATGACGAGCATCGGTGCCTCTTCCGGGATGGTCGACTGGAATCTCGCGGTCGCGACCGCGACCCGGCTCATGCGGCCGGGCCCCGACGTGAGCCGCGACGAGGCCCGGGCCGTCGTCGCGGAACTGCGCCGGCACGCCAAGGCCTCGGAGGAACACGTCCGGGGCTTCACCCGTCTGGGCACCGAGGAGACCCACGACACCCCCCTGCTCGTCGTCGACCGGCCCGGCTGGGTCCGGGCCAACGTCGCGGGCTTCCGCGAACTGCTCAAGCCGCTCCTGGACAAGATGCAGGAACGGCGCGGCGGCGGCGCCGGCAACGCGGTGCTCGGCGCCGTCGGCGGCAAGGTCACCGGCGTGGAGCTGGGCTTGCTGCTGTCCTTCCTCGCCTCCCGCGTCCTCGGCCAGTACGAGACCTTCGCCCCCGCCGCCCGCGACCTGCCCGGTGGTGCGAACGGCGGCGGCCGGCTGCTGCTCGTCGCCCCCAACATCGTCCACGTCGAACGCGAACTGGACGTCGCGCCGCACGACTTCCGTCTCTGGGTGACCCTGCACGAGGAGACCCACCGCACCCAGTTCACCGCCGTGCCCTGGCTGCGCGACCACCTGGAGGGCGAGATCCAGTCGTTCCTGGGGGAGACCGACGTCGACCCCATGACCGTCCTGGAGCGCGTCCGCGAGGCCGCCCAGTCCCTCGCCGGCGGCCGTCCCGAGGGCGAGGAGGGCGACGAGGGGCGCTCCCTCGTCGAGATCGTGCAGACGCCCGCCCAGCGCGAGATCCTCGGCCGGCTCACCGCCGTGATGTCGCTGCTGGAGGGCCACGCCGACTTCGTGATGGACGGCGTCGGCCCCCAGGTCGTGCCGAGCGTCGCCGAGATCCGCGAGAAGTTCCAGCAGCGCCGCGCCAAGGGCGCCTCACGCCTGGACCTCGCCCTGCGCAAGCTGCTCGGCCTGGACGCCAAGCTGCGTCAGTACCGCGACGGCGAACGCTTCGTGCGCGCCGTCGTCGAGGAGGTCGGCATGGACGGCTTCAACCGCGTGTGGACCTCCCCCAACACGCTCCCCACTAAGGCGGAGATCGCCAAACCGGCGGACTGGATCACCCGGGTGCACCGCAAACCGGAAGCGTGAGCCCCGCGCCCCGTCACGCGACGCGTCCCGCCGACGGCAGACGGACGCCCCTTCAATCACCCGTCCGAGGGACCGTGAGTCATGAGTAGGCGTGCGATGCTCGGGGAACCACCCGTTTCTGTCACCATCTACGTACTCTGAGTGACCGATCTCGGGTCCACCCCCCGACAACTTCATGAAGGGAACCGGACATGGGTCCCCATCCTGCGGTCGCGGCGATACGCCTGGCGGTCCGCCGCGTCCTGAACGACATCCTCGACCATCCCGGCCCGGCCCCGGGCCGCCCCGCACCCGAGCAGCCCCCCTCCCCGCTCGTGCTCGTGGCCTGCTCCGGCGGCGCCGACTCCGTCGCGCTCGCCTCCGCCCTCGCCTTCGAAGCCCCCCGGCTGGGCATCCGCGCAGGCGGTGTCACCGTCGACCACGGCCTCCAGGCCGGCTCCGACCGGCGCGCCGCCGAAGTCGTCCTGCGCCTGCGCGAACTGGGCCTGGACCCCGTCGAGTCCCTCGCCGTCACCGTCGGCCGCGGCGGCGGGCCCGAGGCCGCCGCCCGCGACGCCCGCTACGCCGCCCTGGACGCCGCCGCCGAACGGCACGGCGCCGCCGCCGTCCTGCTCGGCCACACCCGCGACGACCAGGCCGAGACCGTCCTGCTCGGCCTCGCGCGCGGCTCCGGCATCCGCTCCCTGTCCGGAATGGCCGCGGTCTCGGGGGCCGACGGCCGCTACCGGCGCCCCTTCCTCCAGCTCGACCGGCAGACCGCCCGCAAGGCCTGCATGGTCCAGTCACTGCCCGTCTGGGACGACCCGCACAACACCGACCCCGCCTACACCCGCTCCCGGCTCCGCCACGAGGGCCTGCCCGCCTTGGAGAAGGCCCTCGGCAAGGGCGTCGTCGAGGCCCTCGCCCGTACGGCCCAGCTCTCCCGTGACGACGCCGACGCCCTCGACGCCTGGGCCGGCCGGGCCGAGGCCGGCGTCCGCGACGCCGACGGCCGGCTGGAGTGCGCCGGGCTGCACGCCCTGCCGCCCGCCGTGCGCCGCCGCGTACTGCGCCGGGCCGCCATCGACGCCGGTGCCCCGGCCGGTTCGCTGTTCGCCCGCCACATCGAGGAGATCGACCGGCTGATCACCGGCTGGCGCGGCCAGGGGGCCATCAACCTCCCCGGCCGGGTCGTGGCCCGTCGGCAGGGTGGCAGACTGGTGATTCGGCAGGGCTGAATCCGGACCCACCGGCCCGTACGAGTCGCGGGACGGACCGGACCGGCCGGTGGGACGACCGAAAGTGATGCGGGTGGACGCGAAAGACATGGGTGCCGACCTCGAGAAGGTGCTCATCACCAAGGAAGAGATCGACGCCAAGCTGGTGGAGCTGGCCGCGAAGATCGACGCGGAGTACGCGGGCAAGGACCTGCTGATCGTCGGTGTCCTCAAGGGCGCGGTGATGGTGATGGCCGACCTCGCCCGGGCGCTGTCCACCCCCGTCACCATGGACTGGATGGCCGTGTCCTCGTACGGGGCGGGCACCCAGTCCTCCGGTGTGGTGCGGATCCTCAAGGACCTCGACACCGACATCAAGGGCCGGCACGTCCTGATCGTCGAGGACATCATCGACTCCGGGCTGACCCTGTCCTGGCTGATCTCCAACCTCGGCTCGCGCGAGCCCGCCTCCCTCAAGGTGTGCACGCTGCTGCGCAAGCCCGAGGCCGCCAAGGTCGCCATCGACGTGGAATGGGCCGGCTTCGACATCCCCAACGAGTTCGTCGTCGGCTACGGCCTCGACTACGCCGAGAAGTACCGCAACCTCCCGTTCGTCGGTACTCTCGCGCCCCACGTCTACGGCGGCTGAGCCCTCGGCCCGCGCCGCCGTACGGTGATCGGGAACCCCGGCGGGGTCCGCCGCGTTGGAGCATGCGTGGACACCATCCCCGGCCGTCCCCCGCAGCTTCGGGGGGCAATGCTGGGGTACCGTCCGAAGAACAGCCTTTATCAGACTCACTATGGCAGGAGGGACGGGGCGGCACCGCTCCGTATGGATGGACGTGAAGCGATACTTCCGTGGGCCGGTCATGTGGATCGTGCTGGCCGTCCTTGCCGTGGTCGTGTTGATGCAGGTCGTCGGCTCGTCCGGCGGCTACAAGACGGTGGACACGGGCCAGGTGGTCCAGGCGATCAATGAGAACAAGGTCGAGTCGGCCAAGCTGACCACCGGCGACGAGCAGACCGTCAAGGTCTCGCTCAAGGACGGCCAGAAGGTCGAGGGCAGCTCGAAGATCCAGGCGAGCTACATCGGTGACCAGGGCGTCACCATCGCCAGTACGCTGCAGGACAAGTTCCAGAACGAGCAGATCCCGGACGGCTACACGGTCTCGCCGTCCAAGCAGAACCCGTTCGTGAGCATCCTGCTCTCGCTGCTGCCGTTCGTCCTCATCGTGGTCGTCTTCCTGTTCCTGATGAACCAGATGCAGGGCGGCGGCTCCCGCGTCATGAACTTCGGCAAGTCCAAGGCGAAGCTCATCACCAAGGACACCCCGAAGACGACGTTCGCCGACGTCGCGGGATCGGACGAGGCGGTCGAGGAACTCCACGAAATCAAGGAGTTCCTGCAGGAGCCGGCGAAGTTCCAGGCCGTCGGGGCGAAGATTCCCAAGGGTGTGCTGCTCTACGGCCCGCCCGGCACCGGCAAGACCCTGCTCGCGCGGGCCGTCGCGGGCGAGGCGGGCGTGCCGTTCTACTCGATCTCCGGTTCCGACTTCGTCGAGATGTTCGTCGGTGTCGGTGCCTCCCGGGTCCGTGACCTGTTCGAGCAGGCCAAGGCCAATGCTCCCGCGATCGTCTTCGTCGACGAGATCGACGCGGTCGGCCGCCACCGCGGCGCCGGCCTCGGCGGTGGTCACGACGAGCGCGAGCAGACCCTGAACCAGCTCCTCGTCGAGATGGACGGCTTCGACGTCAAGGGCGGCGTGATCCTCATCGCCGCGACGAACCGGCCCGACATCCTCGACCCCGCCCTGCTGCGGCCCGGCCGCTTCGACCGGCAGATCGCGGTCGACCGCCCGGACATGCAGGGCCGGCTGGAGATCCTCAAGGTGCACCAGAAGGGCAAGCCGGTCGCGCCGGACGTCGACCTCTCGGCCGTCGCCCGCCGCACCCCCGGCATGACCGGTGCCGACCTGGCCAACGTGCTCAACGAGGCCGCACTGCTGACCGCTCGCAGCGATCAGAAGCTGATCGACAACCACATGCTGGACGAGGCGATCGACCGTGTGGTCGCGGGCCCGCAGAAGCGGACCCGGATCATGTCGGACAAGGAGAAGAAGATCACCGCGTACCACGAGGGCGGACACGCCCTGGTCGCGGCGGCCTCCCCGAACTCCGACCCCGTCCACAAGATCACCATCCTGTCGAGGGGCCGTGCCCTCGGCTACACGATGGTGCTGCCGGACGAGGACAGGTACTCGACCACGCGCAACGAGATGCTGGACCAGCTCGCCTACATGCTGGGCGGCCGCGCGGCCGAGGAGCTCGTCTTCCACGACCCGACCACCGGTGCCGCCAACGACATCGAGAAGGCCACCGGACTGGCCCGCGCGATGGTCACCCAGTACGGCATGACCGAGCGGCTCGGCGCCATCAAGTTCGGCGGCGACAACACCGAGCCGTTCCTCGGCCGTGAGATGGCTCACCAGCGGGACTACTCGGAAGAGGTCGCCGCGCTGGTCGACGAAGAGGTCAAGAAGCTCATCGAGACCGCGCACAACGAGGCGTGGGAGATTCTGGTCGAGAACCGCGACGTCCTCGACAACCTCGTCCTGGCCCTCCTGGAGCGGGAGACGCTGGGCAAGGAGGAGATCGCCGAGATCTTCGCGTCGATCGTCAAGCGCCCGCCCAGGCCCGCCTGGACCGGCTCCTCGCGCCGTACGCCGTCCACCCGCCCGCCGGTCCTCTCCCCCAAGGAGCTGGCCCTGACGAACGGGTCGAACGGCGCGACACCGGCCATCACCACCGCGAAGAGCACCGTGGCGGAGTCCGCCCCGGCGCCCGAGCGGACCCCGGAGGACCGCCCCGAGAGCTGATCCCGGGGCTCCCGGCGCTCCGCCGGGCCCGGAATGGATGCCGCGCCCCCCGAGGTTCTAGCCTGGGGGGCGCGGCATCGTGTGTGTCCGCGGTTGAGGCGCGTGCCCCTCACGCGCGAAGGCACAGGAACGAGGCACCCATGACCGACCCCGTGACGCTGGACGACGGCATAACGCCCGTCGGTGAGTTCGACGAGAAGCGGGCCGAGAAGGCCGTACGCGAACTCCTGATCGCGGTCGGGGAGGACCCGGACCGGGAGGGTCTGCAGCAGACCCCGGCGCGGGTGGCGCGGGCGTACCGGGAGATCTTCTCGGGGCTGTGGCAGAAGCCCGAGGACGTGCTGACGACGACGTTCGACATCGGTCATGACGAGATGGTGCTGGTCAAGGACATCGAGGTGTACTCGACCTGTGAACACCACCTGGTGCCCTTCCGGGGTGTGGCGCACGTCGGGTACATCCCGGCGACCAGCGGGAAGATCACCGGGCTGTCGAAGCTGGCCCGGCTGGTGGACGTCTACGCCCGCCGCCCGCAGGTGCAGGAACGACTCACCACGCAGATCGCGGACTCCCTGATGGAGATCCTGGAGCCACGTGGAGTGATCGTGGTCGTGGAGTGCGAGCACATGTGCATGTCGATGCGCGGCATCCGCAAGCCCGGCGCGAAGACGCTCACCTCGGCCGTACGCGGTCAGCTGCGGGACGCGGCGACGCGCAACGAGGCGATGAGTCTGATCATGGCCCGCTGACGCCGCCGTCTCACGCGGCCGGGGCCGTGCCCGTGGTGTTGTGGTCGTCGTCCTCGGGGAGCTTGCAGACGCGCTCCAGGAAGAGGGCCGCCGCTATGACGGCGATGCCCGTGAGGACCGAGAAGCCGGCGTAGACGGCCTGGTCGCGGCGGGCGGGGATGTCGAGGGATTCCAGCAGGAAGACGCCCACGCCGCCGTACATGCCGGCGACGAGGGCGGCGACCAGGGCGCTGGCCTGGCCGAAGACCACCGCGCGTGCCGCCATCAGCGGGTCGACGCCCTTGGCGTCGTGCTGCCGCTCGCGCTGGGCCTTGAGGCGGGAGCGGATGGACAGCGCGGTGGCCGCGAGGACCACCGCGATCAGGGCGAGGACGATGGGCGCGGCCACGGGCACGCTCGGGAGGGTCCCCAAGGAGTTCCACAGGCGGGCGCCGGCCCAGGACAGGATTCCGGCGACGACGAAGACGCCGGCCAGCACCCTGATGCGCAGCTCTCTCACGGTGTCCCTTCGCGTTCCCCGGACCGGTTTCCCCGGAAAGTGGTCGTGTCGACCTTAACGGCTACTCGGGCGGCCGGAGTTCCAGGTCCTCGCGGACGGTGACGCCCTCGCGGGTGACCTGTTCGAGGAGTCCGGCGACCGGGCCGCGGCCCGGGAGCTCCGCCCCGGGCTCCACGTCGTGCCACGGGGCGAGCACGAACGCGCGCTCGTGGGCACGGGGATGCGGGAGCGTGAGCCGGGGGTCGTCGCTGCGGAGGTCCGCGTAGGCGACGATGTCCACGTCCAGGGTGCGCGGCCCCCAGCGCTCGTCCCGGATCCGGTGGAAGGCCTCCTCGACCGCGTGCGCCCGCTCCAGCAGGGAGGAGGGGGGCAGGGTGGTCCTCAGGACCACGACCGCGTTGAAGTACGAGGGCTGGCTGCCGGGCTCGACGCCCCACGGCTCGGTCTCGTACACCGGGGAGACGGCCCTGACGCGGATGCCCGGGGTGTCCTCCAGGGCGTCGACGGCCCCCTGGAGGGTTTCCAGACGGTTGCCGAGGTTGGCGCCGAGGGAGACCACGGCCCGCTTCGGGTCGTGCAGGGTGGTGTCGGCGGCGTCGACCCGCTCGACCACGGAGGCGGGGACGGGCTGAACGGTCGGGTCGGTGTGACCCGGGGTGGACGGCCTGGTCATACGCGGCTCCGGGTGAGGGTGACGGTCACGTCGTCGAAGGGCACGGTGATCGGTGCGTCCGGTTTGTGGACGCACACCTCGACCTCCCGCACCACGTCGTGCTTCAGACAGACCTGGGCGATGTGCTCGGCGAGCGTCTCGATGAGGTTGACGGGCTCGCCCCCGACGACCGCCACGACCTCCTCGGCCACGATGCCGTAGTGCACGGTCTTGGTCAGGTCGTCGTCGGCCGCGGCGGGCCGGGTGTCCAGGCCGAGCACGAGGTCCACGATGAAGGTCTGGCCCTCCTCGCGTTCCTTGGGGAACACACCGTGGTGCCCACGGGCCTTCAGGCCGCGCAGCGCGACACGATCCACGCGAATCACTCCTGCAGTCGTCGGTCCGGCCGGTGGGTGCCGGGTACGGGCGGGCACACCGGCCCGGTGTCGAATCTACCCGCGGGCACCACCGGGGCCGGGACGCCGGGGCGGGGCCGGCGCCCGGGTCCTCACCGTGCGCCTTCCCCGCGGAGACCGGGGGCTCACCGGTTGGTGGCGACCCCTACCCGCGCTGTCGTGATTCCAACCGCTCCCGGTCGCCGTGGTCCTCAGGCGGGCGTGTCGTTGTCGTCCTCCTCCTCGTCCTCGTCCTCGGTCTCGGCGAGGACGGGGGAGGCGTGGTGGGACCAGAGCTTCCAGCCGTCCGGGGTGCGGCGGAAGACGTTGGTGGCGACGACGAGCTGGCCGACCAGGGGGCCCAGCTCCTCGCCCGCCTCCGGGGCGGGGCCGCCGCTGAGGATGTTCTCGGTGCACGTCACCAGGGCGGTGTCGCCGGTGACGGAGACGTGCACGTCGGTGAGGAAGAACTGGATGTAGTCGGTGTTCGCCATGATCAGGGCGTACGACCTCAGGACCTCGCCGCGGCCGGTGAGCACCGGCCAGCCGGGGTGTACGCAGGACACCACGCCGGAGTCCGCCGGGTCGTGGTACGTCTCGTCGACGCCGAGGTCGGCCGGGGTGAGCCAGAGCGACGCGACCTCTTCGAAGTCGCTCCGTTCGAGTGCCTCGTAGAAGGCCGTGTTGGCGGCTTCGACCTGCTCGACATCGGTGTGGGGCGCGCTCACCGGGCTCCTTCTGCGCCGTGCGCGCCGGGTTCGGGGGACGTGGTGGCCGCCGTGCGCGCCCGCTCGATGGCGTGCGCGACCCGTACGGCGTCGGCGGTCGCGCGCACCTCGTGCACGCGGACCGCCCAGGCGCCGGCCCGTGCGGCGAGGGCGGAGACGGCGGCGGTGGCCGCGTCGCGCTCCCGCGCGGGGGGCGGCGCGCCGTCCGGGCCGGCCAGGACGCGGCCGAGGAACCGCTTGCGGGAGGCGGCCACGAGCAGCGGGTGGCCGAGGGCCAGGAGGCGGTCGAGCCGGGCGAGGAGGGCCAGGTCGTGGTCGGCGCCCTTGGAGAAGCCGAGGCCGGGGTCGACGATCACGCGGTCGGCGGCGACGCCGCCCTCCACGACGGCCCGCACGCGCGCGTGCAGTTCGTCGACGACCTCGGTGACCACGTCGGCGTACACCCCCTTGACGTTGCCGCCTTCCAGGAGGCCGCGCCAGTGCATGACGACGAAGGGGGCGCCGGCGTCGGCGACGACCCGGATCATGGCCGGGTCGGCGAGGCCGCCGCTGACGTCGTTGACCAGGGCGGCGCCGGCCGCGAGGGCCTGCTCGGCGACGGAGGCGCGCATGGTGTCGACGGAGACGGTGACGCCCTCCGCGGCGAGACCGCGGACGACGGGGACGACGCGTTCGAGTTCCTCGGCCTCGTCGACCCGGGTGGCGCCGGGCCGGGTGGACTCGCCGCCGACGTCGATCAGGTCGGCGCCCTGGGCGGCCAGATCGAGGCCGTGCTTGACGGCGGTCGTCGTGTCGAACCAGCGGCCGCCGTCGGAGAAGGAGTCGGGGGTGACGTTCACGACTCCCATGACCGCGCAGCGGTCCCAGTGAGGAAGGCCCGCGACCCGCCGGCGTCCGCTGTGGTTGCTCATATGTTCAGCGTAGGCCCAGCGAGCGGCCGGGGTGCGCCCCGGCCCTTACCGGGCGGACCTGGGGCTACGGGGCTCCGTCGGGGCCCACGGGAGGGGAACGCGCCGGATGGGACGTCGCCATCTTGGGAACAGTCCGCCGGCCTGTCCGCCTGTCCGCCGAACTGCCTTCCGGACTCCCTGCCGAACTGCCGTCCCGCGAAGAAATGATCTTGATGAAATTGGGCAATGCGTCTATTCATGTGCGGGGCCAGTTCGCTGATGCCCTGTGAAACCCTCGGTGTGGCTTTGTTTTTACGGGGCGGGGCACCATCATTCGCCTACGCGCGGTAAGTTTCTGGCCATGCCACGTGGACGTCACCGTCATTCCCCGCCCCTGCACAGGATGCTGCCCCCGTCGGCGATCGCGGGCGTCTCCCTCGTCTGCGCCCTGGGGCCCTGGGTGTTCACGCAGCCGATGGTGCTTCGCGTCCTGGCCGCGGCCGCCGCGGTCACGGCGATTGCCGGCGCCGTCGTCATGCGGCACTGGGACACCCAAGCAGGTAAACGCGTCGCCGATCTCACGCGCGCGCGTGCGAGCGACGAGTGGCGTTTCGAGGAACGCGTCGCCGAACTGGAGTCGGACCTCGAGGAGTCGCGCGAACTGCGGATGAAGCTGGAGCAGCGGCTGCGTGCCAAGCGCGCGGAACTCGCCGGGCTGCGCAACGAACACGCCGCACTGCTGCGGCGCTACGCCGCGGCGGAGGCCGACCGGGCGAATGTCCTGGAGGAACGCCGGGTGCTCGGGGCAGGGGCCGCGGTGCCGGCCCGTGCGCTGACGGCCGGGCCGTCGGCGGCATCCGGGGAGACGGCGCGCGGGACGTCGCCCGGGGCGGTGGCGGAGGACGGGACGCGCGCGGAGGAGGCGGACGGGAACGGGGCCGCCGAGGCGGCGCCGGCCGCCACCGCGGTCTTCTCACCGGAGGGGAAGAGGCTGTTCCGGCAGGCCGGTGCGGCACTGGCGCGACTGGCCACTCACGGGAACGCGGCCTTTGACGGGAACGCGGCCTTTGACGGGAGCGCGGCCTCCGCCGACCACGCCGGGGACGGCGTCGACGCCGCCGGCTCGGCCGGGAAGGAAGCCGCCCCCACCCGCACGGCCGCGCAGCCCGTCGGCGCCGCTCCCGGCCGCGAGGGCTCCCCGCAGCGCAACGAGCCGCCGAAGGGCGACGGGACCCCCGAGGACGACGGCCCCGGGCCCGCGAAGAGGACCGGGCCGGCGCGGGAGGACGAGGCCGAGGGGCAGCCCCGGGCGGCCGGCGACCACGAACGCACGGCCGCCTCCCCCGCACCGGCCGCCCCGGCGGCCCCGCCCGCGCGGCAGCTCGCCGGTCACTTCACCGTGCCGACCGCGGTGGCGGTCGTACCGCCGACGGCGCCCGTCCGGCGGCCGGTGACCGCCGACGGATTCGACTTCTTCGGGACGAAGACGGACACGGGGCGGTCCGGGACGGACGCCGTCCACAACGAGGACCTCGCCGATGTCGTCGGCCAGGAGGCGCTCGCGCTGCACAAGGCCGAGGCCGAGGCGCGGTTCAAGCCCGCGGGCGAGGACGCGCGCGGCATCGGTCAGGTCATCGACCTGACGGCCCACGACGAGACCGAGCACATCGACGTCGAGGGCCTGCGCAGAGCGGTGTCCTGAAGACACCGGCGACAGACACCGGCGACAGACACGGCGACAGACACCGGCGGGCGGGCCCGGGCACGGACCCCGGCGACGGACACCCGCCGTACCGACGGGCTCCGCGCACACCGCGGGGCCCGTCGGCGTGTCTCACGCCATCCAGCGGTCGGGGACGGCGTCCCGGCGGCCCGTGCGGGAACGCTCCGCCTGGGCCCGCAGCAGCTCCGCCGCCTCGTCCGCGTCCCGCAGCCGGGCCGTGACCGACTTGTTCGCGCCGGTGTCCACATGGACGTCCGCGACGCCCCGGGCCCGCTTCCAGGGTCCCTGGACCAGCCGCACGCTCTGCACCTTGGCGTGCGGCACCAGGGACAGGCTGCGCCGCAGCAGGCCGTGGCGGACGGCGAACACGGTGTCGGTGACGGCCAGTCCGTAGCCGCGCCACCACACCGGCACACACCACCGCGCGCGGCGCGGCGGCCGGCCGAACGCCTCGCGCGGCGGCACGCTCACCCCGGGCAGCACCCGCGCGACCACCGACTCGGCCATCTCGCGCGGAGCGACCGGCAGCAGCAGCGAATTGGACGACCCCGCCACGTCGAGTTCCACGCGCACCCAGCCTCCCCCGCTCCCGGCTCCGCCCGGGCGGGGGGACCTCCACCACCGCCACAGCAGCGGCTCGACGAGCCGCACCGTCTGCACGCGCCCCGGCGGCACCGTCTCGTGCGCCCGGTCCAGCAGCCCGTGGTCGATGCGCAGCCCGTCCGGCGACTCGCCCAGTGTCCAGTCGTACTCGGCGACGAACCGGCCCACACTGCTCGCGCCCGCCGCGCCGAGCAGCGGCACGGCCACGGCGACCACCGTCCACAGGCTGTGGGTGGCCGTCCACAGCAGCGGCAGCACGACCGCGGCGACGAGGAGCCAGCCCCAGGTCGCGCCGGTCAGCACCAGGGAGACGGCGAGGACGCCCGGCGGCACCCGCAGCATCTCCCGGGACGGCGCCTCACCGACCTCGTGCGCGGTCTCCGGCGCGAAGCCCGCCGCCCGCGCGAGGAGTTCCGCGCGCAGCGCACGCGCCTCGCCGGCGCCGAGGAAGGCGAGTTCGTCCTTCTTGTCGGTCCCGACGACATCGAGTCTGAGTTTCGCCACGCCCGCGACCCGCGCGAGCAGCGGCTGGGTGACGTCGATGGCCTGGATCCGCTCCAGCCGGATGTGCGCGGTGCGCCGGAACAGCAGTCCGGTACGGATGCGCAGCTCGCTCCCGGTCACCGCGAAATGAGTGAACCACCAGGTCAGGAAGCCGTAGAGGGCGGCGGCGGGCAGGAGCACGGCGAGTCCGAGCAGCAGGGTCGTCGTGGTCAGCCGGGTCAGCTGGCGCTGTGCCTGGTCGGGGTCGTGCAGCGCCCACCCGAGCAGCACCGCGACGGGCGCCCACGCCCTCCTGAGCGGTGTGACGGGATGCAGCCGCCGCTCGGTCACGGGCGGGCGGTCCCGTACGTCCTCGTGGACGCCGGGGGCCGTCACAGCCCCGCCGATCGGGCCTCGCCGAGCTCCGTGAGCCGGTCGCGCAGCCGTTCCGCCTCGGCCGGGTCGAGGCCGGGGATGGTGGCGTCGGTCGCCGCGGCCGCCGTGTGCAGCTGCACGCTGGCCAGCTCGAAGTGCCGTTCGACGGGCCCGGAGGTGACCTCGACCAGCTGCATCCGCCCGTACGGCACGACCGTCTCCCGGCGCCACAGCACGCCCCGGCTGATCAGCAGGTCGTCGGCGCGCTCCGCGTACCGCCAGGACCGCCAGTTCCGCTCCAGCAGCATCCAGCCCCAGGCCAGCAGGGCGAGCGGCAGCGCCGCGAAGGCGGCCCAGCCGGGCCCGGCCAGCAGCCCCGGCAGCAGCCCGGCGGCCAGGGTCAGCAGCCCCAGCCACACCACCAGCATCAGCCGTCGCACCTTCAGCAGTCCCGGCGGCAGCGCGATCCACACCGGCTCGTCCCCGGCGGTCGCCGGGCGTCGCGCCTGCGCGGGGCCCGCCGCCCGCCCGGCCCCGCCCTCCGCCGCTGTCCCCGTGTCGTGCGGGCTCCCCGTTTCCATGAGGCCAGCGTACGTAGGGGAGACTGTGTCCATGACTCCTACGACGGAGACCGTGGTCGGTATCGGCGGCGCGGCGGAGAGCACCGACATGGTGCTCAACATCGGGCCGCAGCACCCCTCCACGCACGGTGTGCTGCGGCTGAGGCTCGTCCTGGACGGCGAGCGCATCGTCCACGCGGAGCCCGTGATCGGCTATATGCACCGGGGCGCGGAGAAGCTGTTCGAGGCCCGCGACTACCGTCAGATCATCATGCTGGCCAACCGCCACGACTGGCTGTCGGCCTTCTCCAACGAGCTGGGCGTGGTCCTCGCCGTGGAGCGGATGCTCGGCATGGAGGTCCCCGAGCGCGCGGTGTGGCTGCGCACCCTGCTCGCGGAGCTGAACCGGGTGCTCAACCACCTGATGTTCCTCGGCTCCTATCCGCTGGAACTCGGCGGCATCACCCCGATCTTCTACGCCTTCCGGGAGCGCGAGGAGCTCCAGCACGTCATGGAGGAGGTCTCCGGCGGGCGCATGCACTACATGTTCAACCGCGTGGGCGGCCTCAAGGAGGACCTCCCGGCGGGATGGACCACGCGCGCGCGGGCCGTCGTCGCCGACGTGCGCTCCCGCATGGACCGCTTCGACGACCTGGTGCTCGGCAACGAGATCTTCCGGGGCCGCACGCGCGGCGTCGGCGTGCTGTCCCCCGAGGCCGTGCACGCGTACGGGGTGAGCGGACCGATCGGGCGCGCCTCGGGCGTCGACTTCGACCTGCGCCGCGACGAGCCGTACCTCGCCTACGGCGAACTCGGCGACGTCCTGAAGGTGGTGACGCGCGAGGAGGGCGACTGCCTCGCCCGCTTCGAGTGCCTCCTGGAGCAGACCCACAACGCCCTCGACCTCGCCGGCGCCTGCCTCGACCGGCTCGCCGAGCTGCCCCCGGGCCCGGTCAACCAGCGGCTCCCCAAGGTCCTCAAGGCACCCGAGGGGCACACCTACGCGTGGACCGAGAACCCGCTCGGCATCAACGGCTACTACCTGGTCAGCAAGGGCGAGAAGACCCCGTACCGGCTGAAGCTGCGCTCGGCCTCGTACAACAACATCCAGGCGCTCACCGAACTGCTGCCGGGGACGCTGGTCGCGGACATGGTGGCGATCCTGGGGTCGCTGTTCTTCGTCGTGGGGGACATCGACAAGTGACCCTGGCCGGGGTCAGCCGGTGAGTACGTCCGCGATCCCCACCGGCTGCACCAGCCAGCCGAAGCCGCCGAGTCCGCCCGGCTCGGTGAGTTCGGCGGCCTCTCCGGCGCCGGCGAGGGCGCGTACGTACCCGGCGGGGTCGGTGGACGCCAGCGCGAGCGGGGGGCGTGCGCCACTGAGCCCCAGGGCGCGCAGGGCCTCCCGTTGCGACAGCAGGCGTGCGCCGGGGAGCGCGCAGGCCGCGGCGCACGCGTCCAGGGCGACGTGCGCGGTGATGTCGCACGACCCGTCCGGCACCGGCGTCGTCTCCCGCCCCTCCCGGAAGGCCGTGAGCGTGCCGAACGGCGGCCGCGCCCCGGCCGTGTGCGCGTAGTCCACGGCGACGGCGAGCCCCCGCGCGAGCGTTCCGGCCGCCGCCGCCCAGGCGCGGTCCCGGGGCAGTCCGATCTCCGCGCGCAGCCCCTCCTCGGGCCTCAGCGGCCACCACCGCGCCAGCCACTCGGCCTCCGCGCCCGAGACGGGTGCCCCGAGCCGTTCCGTCCCGTCCTCCCGCACCAGCACCAGCCGGGGGACGCCCGCGGAGTCCACCTCGGCGACCTCGACGGGCACGTTGTCCAGCCACTCGTTGGCGAAGAGCAGCCCCGTGATCCGCTCCGGGGGTTCGGCACACCACTCGATCCGGCGGCCGAGTCCGGCGGGACGGGCGGCGAGTTCGACGGCGCGGGCCCGTGTGCGGGCCGCCACCCCGGCCGGCAGCGCGGCGAGCACACCGGTCACCAGTTCGCCCCGGCCGGCCGCCATGTCCACGAAGTCGAGCACCGCGGGCCGTCCCAGCGCCTCGTCGACCCGGCACAGCAGCCGTGCCACGGCCCCGGCGAACAGCGGGGAGGCGTGCACCGACGTACGGAAGTGCCCGGCCGGGCCCCGGGGTCCGCGGTAGAAGCCGGCCGGCCCGTACAGGGCGGCCTCGGCCGCCGCACGCCAGCCGTGCCGGCCGTCCCCCGCGGCCCCTGCCGTCACCGTTCCCACGCGCCCGCCGCCTCCCTCGTCACCGGCCCAGGTTAAGCGCGCGCGGCGGCCGGGCCTCCACCTTGCGGAGTACACGCACCCGCCGGGGATCGGCCCTCCGGTTGACCCCTGCACTCATGTCACCTCCCTACGCTGGGTTACGTGCAACGCCTCTATGACTTCCTCCGCAGGCACCCGGCGTGGGTCGACGGCTTCTGGGCCGTGGTCCTGTTCGGGATTTCGGTGATGGGCGGAGCGAATCTCGAGGAAGCCCGCGGGACGGAGCTGCCGGCCCTCGTCGTGCCGGTCATGCTGCTGCTGTCGCTGGTCGTCGCGCTGCGCCGCCGGATGCCGGAGCGGATGCTGGTCCTCGCCGTCGTGGTCGGCGCGGCCCAGCTGATCGCGGACGTGGCGACGCTGCCCGCCGACTTCGCCCTGCTGGTGATCGTCTACACGGTCGCCGCGACCGGGGCCCGCTGGGCCTCCCGGCTCGCGCTGACGGCGGGCCTGTGCGCGGCTCCCCTGGCACAACTGCGCTGGCCCAGTCAGGAGACGGGCGTGGCGGGCAACATCGCGCTCATGATCCTGCAGAGCGTTCCGTTCGCCCTCGCCTGGGTGCTCGGCGACTCCATCCGCACCCGCCGCGCGTACTTCGCGCAGTTGGAGGAGCGCGCCGCCCGGCTGGAGAAGGAGCGCGAGGCGCAGGCCAAGGTCGCGGTCGCCGCCGAACGCGCCCGGATAGCCCGCGAGCTGCACGACGTCGTCGCGCACAACGTGTCGGTGATGGTGGTGCAGGCCGACGGCGCCGCCTACGTCCTCGACGCGGCCCCCGACCAGGCGAAGAAGGCACTGGAGACCATCTCCTCCACCGGCCGCCAGGCCCTCGCCGAGATGCGCCGCCTGCTCGGCGTGCTGCGCACCGGCGAGCACCAGGAGGGCGGGGAGTACGTGCCGCAGCCGGACGTGCGGCAGATCGAGGACCTCGTCGAGCAGTGCAGGTCATCCGGACTGCCCGTGGACTTCCGTGTCGAGGGCACCCCCCGTCCGCTGCCCAGCGGCCTCGAGCTCACCGCGTACCGCATCGTGCAGGAGGCGCTCACCAACACCCGCAAGCACGGCGGCCCCGACGTGGGTGCCAGTGTGCGGCTGGTGTACTTCGACGACGGGCTGGGCCTGCTCGTGGAGGACGACGGCAAGGGCGCCCCGCACGAGCTGTACGAGGAGGGCGGCTTCGACGGCCAGGGCCACGGCCTGATCGGCATGCGGGAGCGGGTCGGCATGGTGGGCGGCACCCTGGACGCGGGCCCGCGCCCCGGCGGAGGATTCCGCATCAGTGTCCTGCTGCCGCTCAAACCCGCGCACTGACGCCCTGCGCGCCCTGTGCCGACACCTGTAACGGCACGTGACACCACCTGCCGACCGGACGACCCACGGAAGAGGCCCCATGACGATCCGCGTGATGCTCGTCGACGACCAGGTGCTGCTGCGCACCGGATTCCGGATGGTGCTCGACGCCCAGCCGGACATGGAGGTCGTGGCGGAGGCGGGCGACGGCGTCGAGGCGCTCCAGGTGCTGCGGTCCGCCGCCGTCGACGTCGTGCTGATGGACGTCCGCATGCCCAAGCTCGACGGCGTGGAGACGACCCGCCGGATCTGCGCCGACACCGACCCGCCGAAGGTGCTCATCCTGACCACCTTCGACCTCGACGAGTACGCCTTCTCCGGGCTGAAGGCGGGCGCCTCCGGCTTCATGCTCAAGGACGTGCCGCCGGGCGAGCTGCTCACCGCGATCCGCTCGGTGCACAGCGGCGACGCCGTGGTCGCCCCGTCCACCACCCGCAGGCTCCTGGACCGCTTCGCGCCGATGCTGCCCAGCGCGGGCAAGCAGCCCGAGCACAAGGAGCTGGGACGGCTCACCGAGCGCGAGCGCGAGGTCATGGTGCTGGTCGCGCAGGGCCTGTCCAACGGCGAGATCGCGGCCCGGCTGGTGCTCTCCGAGGCGACCGTGAAGACGCACGTGGGCCGCATCCTGACCAAGCTGGGCCTGCGGGACCGGGTGCAGGTGGTCGTCCTCGCCTACGAGACGGGTCTGGTACGGGCCGGCGGACACGGCTGACCCGGCCGCCGCGCGTCGGCGGGGTCCGCGCGTGCTCCCGTGGGTCAACGGCCCCCTCGGCGGCGGGCGGAGGCCCGGCCGTCCGGGGACGCCTCCCGCCCGGCCGGGCTACCGCGCGTTCCCGCCGGTCAGCCGGCGGGCGAACTCCACCGCCGCCGCCCGCACGTCGCCGGCCGTCCACTCCAGGCCCGCGGCCCGTACGTACACCTCCGTGCAGGACAGACCCGGGCCCTTCGGACCCCAGTGGTTGGCGAACAGCGCGTTCCCCGTCTCCTCGGCCGCCCGGATCGCCGCCTCCTCGGCGACCTCGGCGTCGTACGGCAGCCAGACCTGGAAGTCGTGGGTGTGCGGCACCTCGGGGTGGACGCGGAACCAGGGCAGCCCACCTGCCGCCAGGCCCTCGCGCAGGGCGGCGGCCACCACCCGCGCGTGGGTGACGTACTCCGGCAGCCGGGGCAGCTCCCGCTCCAGGCCGACGAGGGCCGACAGCACGGTGGGGAACTGCTGGAAGACGTTGCCGCCGTACCGGTGCCGCCAGGCCCGTGCCTCCTCCACCAGCGTCGCGGGACCGGCGAGCGCCGCGCCGCCGTAGGCGTCGAGGGACTTGTAGAACGACACGTAGACGCTGTCGGCGAGGCCCGCGATCTCCTCCAGCGGCCGGCCGAAGTGCTCCGTGCACTCCCACAGCCGGGCGCCGTCGAAGTGCACGACCGCCTCGCGCTCCCGCGCGGCGTCCACCACCTCGGTCAGCTCCTCCCACGTGGGCAGCACGAAACCGGCGTCCCTGAGGGGCAGCTCCAGCATCAGCGCCCCGAAGGGTTCCTCGAAGTCGCGCACCTCGGCGGCGGTGGGCGGCCGGGGCTCGTCCGTCACGCGCACCGGACGCAACCCGCCGACCTCGCTGAACGCGTTCCGTTCATGCACCTCGGGGTGGCTCAGCGCGTGCAGGGCGACCCTCGGGTCGCCGGTGCGGCCCGCCCAGCAGCGCAGGGCGACCTGCTGGGCCATCGTGCCGGTCGGGAAGAACGCGGCGGCCTCGGTGCCGAGCACGTCGGCGACCCTCTTCTCCAGGGCCTCGACGACACCGCCGCCGTAGACGTCGGACATCTCGTCGAGGTCGTACACGCTCCCCGCCGCCTCCAGCAGGGCCAGCCGCTCCTTGAGCGGGGCGACGAAACCGAGGCGCGCGAGCACGCGCGGGGCGCCGCGCCAGGCCGCGATCCGCCGCTCGCGCAGCGTCGGGACCGGCTCGTCGTCCGCCCCCGGCCGTCCGTCCCGCACCGCCGTGTCCGTCACGTCCTCCGCCGTATCACTCATGCCCGCGATCATCCCGCGCGCCGGTCCGCGCGGGCACCCCCATTACCGCACGCGTGCGGGCCCGCCGGCGCACGGAAACCCACAGCCTGTGGACAACCGGACGCCCCCGCAACCGATCGCGTTAGCATGACGAGAAATCGTCCGGTACCCCGAGCGGACTGGAACGGGAAGGCCGCCGTCGCGTGAACACAACCCCACAGCCCGATCCCCGGGACCGCCCCGCGCGGCTCACCGTCGGCGTCGTCGGCGCCGGCCGCGTGGGCCCCGCCCTGGCCGCGGCCCTTCGGCTGGCCGGGCACCGCCCGGTGGCCGTGGCCGCCGTCTCGGACGCCGCCCGCCGACGCGCCGAGCAGCTGCTCCCCGGTGTGCCGGTGGTGCCGCCCGCCGACGTCCTGCAGCGGTCCGACCTGGTGCTGCTGACCGTCCCGGACGACGCCCTGCCCGGCCTGGTCGCCGGTCTCGCCGACACCGGCGCCGTACGGCCGGGCCAGCTGCTCGTGCACACCTCCGGACGGTACGGCGCGAAGGTCCTCGACCCCGCCCTGCGGGCCGGAGCCCTGCCCCTCGCCCTGCACCCGGCGATGACCTTCACCGGTACCCCCCTCGACGTGCAGCGCCTCGCCGGGTGCTCCTTCGGCGTCACCGCGCCCGACGAGCTGCGGCTGGCCGCGGAGGCCCTCGTCATCGAGATGGGCGGCGAGCCCGAGTGGATCGCCGAGGAGAACCGCCCGCTGTACCACGCGGCCCTCGCCCTGGGCGCCAACCACCTCGTCACCCTGGTCGCCCAGTCCCTGGAACTGCTGCGCACCGCGGGGGTCGAGGCCCCCGACCGGATGCTCGGACCGCTGCTCGGCGCCGCCCTCGACAACGCCCTGCGCTCCGGCGACGCCGCCCTCACCGGCCCGGTCGCGCGCGGCGACGCCGGCACGGTCGCCGCGCACGTCACCGAGCTGCGCCGGCACGCCCCGGGGACCGTCGCCGGCTACCTCGCGATGGCCCGCGCGACCGCCGACCGCGCCCTCGCCCACGGCCTGCTGAAGCCGGAACTCGCCGAGGACCTCCTCGGGGTGCTCGCCGACGGAGCCGACGGCCCGGGGGAGACCCGATGACCGCCACCGGCCGCCCCGCCCCCCACGACAGCCGTACGACGACGCGCGTCCGGAACGGAGCCGCCCGATGACCGTCACCCTGCTGCGCACCGCCGCCGAACTGCACGCACGCGCGCGCGGCGGCCGTCGCGCCGTCGTGATGACCATGGGCGCGCTGCACGAGGGCCACGCCACGCTGATCCGCACCGCGCGCGAGATCGCGGGCCCCGGCGGCGAGGTCGTGGTCACCGTCTTCGTCAACCCGCTCCAGTTCGGCGCGGGCGAGGACCTGGACCGCTACCCGCGCACCCTGGACGCCGACCTCGGACTCGCCGGGCTGTCGGGCGCCGACGCCGTCTTCGCCCCCTCCGTGGACGAGGTCTACCCGGGCGGCGAACCCCAGGTCCGCGTCGGCGCCGGCCCCATGGGCGAACGCCTGGAGGGCGCCGCGCGCCCGGGCCACTTCGACGGCATGCTCACGGTCGTCGCCAAGCTGCTGCACCTCACCCGGCCCGACGTCGCCCTCTACGGCCAGAAGGACGCCCAGCAGCTCGCCCTGATCCGCCGCATGGTGCGGGACCTGAACTTCGGCGTCGAGATCGTCGGCGTGCCCACCGTCCGCGAGGAGGACGGGCTCGCCCTGTCCAGCCGCAACCGCTACCTCTCGGCCGCGGAGCGGCGCACGGCGCTCGCCCTGTCCCAGGCCCTGTTCGCGGGCCGCGACCGGCACGCGGCCCAGCAGGCGCTGCACGCGCGGGCCCGGGAGGTCCCCGCCACGCGCGCGCGTGCCGAGGCGCTCAGCGCCATGGGGGAGTCCCGCGCGGCGGCCGACGCGCACGCCGTCGCCACCACCACCGGCGGCCCGGCCGCCGTCCGCGCCGCCGCCCGCCTGGTCCTCGACGAGGCCGCACGCCTCGACCCGCCCCTCACCCTGGACTACCTGGCCCTGGTCGACCCGTCCGACTTCACCGAGATCGGCGACGGCTTCACCGGCGAGGCCGTCCTCGCCGTGGCCGCCCGCGTGGGCACCACCCGCCTGATCGACAACATCCCGCTGACCTTCGGAACCTTCGGAGCCGCCTCGTGACCAGCACAGGCATACGACTGCACGCGCCCGCGCCCGGGTGGGCCATCGACGCGGACGTCGTGGTCGTCGGCTCCGGCGTCGCCGGCCTCACCGCGGCACTGCGCTGCGAGGCCGCCGGCCTGACGACGGTGGTCGTCACCAAGGCCCGCCTCGACGACGGCTCCACCCGCTGGGCCCAGGGCGGCATCGCCGCGGCCCTCGGCGAGGGCGACACCCCCGAACAGCACCTGGACGACACCCTGGTCGCCGGCGCGGGCCTGTGCGACGAGGAGGCGGTCCGCATCCTCGTCACCGAGGGCCCCGACGCCGTACGCCGCCTCATCGCGACCGGCGCGCACTTCGACGAGTCGGCCGACGGCGCCCTGGCGCTCACCCGCGAGGGCGGCCACCACCGCCGCCGCATCGCCCACGCGGGCGGCGACGCCACCGGCGCGGAGATCTCCCGCGCCCTGGTCGAGGCGGTCCGCGCGCGGGGACTGCGCACCGTCGAGAACGCCCTCGTCCTGGACCTCCTCACCGACGCCGACGGCCGCACCGCCGGCGTCACCCTGCACGTCATGGGGGAGGGCCAGCACGACGGCGTGGGCGCGGTCCACGCGCCCGCCGTCGTCCTGGCGACGGGCGGCATGGGCCAGGTCTTCTCGGCGACCACGAACCCCGCCGTCTCCACGGGCGACGGCGTGGCCCTCGCGCTGCGCGCGGGCGCCGAGGTGAGCGACCTGGAGTTCGTCCAGTTCCACCCCACGGTCCTCTTCCTCGGACCCGAAGCGGAGGGCCAGCAGCCCCTGGTCTCCGAGGCGGTGCGCGGCGAGGGCGCCCACCTGGTGGACGCCGACGGGGTGCGCTTCATGCGGGGACAGCACGAACTCGCCGAGCTCGCGCCCCGGGACATCGTCGCCAAGGGCATCATGCGCCGGATGCGGGAGCAGGACGCCGAGCACATGTACCTCGACGCCCGCCACTTCGGCGCCGAGATGTGGGAGCACCGCTTCCCCACGATCCTCGCCGCCTGCCGCGCCCACGGCATCGACCCGGTCACCGAGCCCGTACCGGTCGCCCCGGCCGCCCACTACGCCTCCGGCGGCGTCCGCACCGACTCCCGCGGCCGCACCACCGTGCCCGGCCTGTACGCGTGCGGCGAGGTCGCCTGCACCGGCGTGCACGGCGCCAACCGCCTGGCCTCCAACTCCCTGCTCGAGGGCCTGGTCTACGCCGAGCGCATCGCCGCCGACATCGCCCGCGCCGGAAGCGCCCTCCCCGCGCGCGTGCCCCAGCCGCTCCCCACCGGGGAGCGTCCCGCCCACCCCCTCCTCCCCCCGGAGGCCCGCTTCACCATCCAGCGGGCCATGACCCGGGGCGCCGGCGTGCTCCGCTCCGAGGCCTCCCTCTCCGAGGCGGCCGACCGCCTCCACCGCCTCCACGCCGACGCGCGCGACACCCTCGACGAGAACGGCAAGACCGCCGAGCCGGGCGTCGACACCTGGGAGGCCACCAACCTCCTGTGTGTGGCCCGCGTCCTGGTCGCCGCCGCCCGGCGGCGCGAGGAGACCCGCGGCTGCCACTGGCGCGAGGACCGCCCCGAGCGCGACGACACGGCCTGGCGCCGCCACATCGTCGTACGGCTCGACGCGGACCGCACGCTGGCGGTGCGCACCACCGGCACCACGGACTTCCCCCCCACCCTCCCCCCGGCCCAGGAGCAGTGACAGCAGTGACCACCCCCGACCTTCCCCTCGTCCCCTCCGGTGGCTGCGGCGACGGCTGTGCCTGCGGCGCGGACACCGACGAGGCGTACCTGGAGTGCGGCCTCGACCCCGCACTCGCCCAGCTGCTGGCCGACGCGGGCCTCGACCCCGTGGAGGTCGAGGACATCGCCAACGTGGCCCTCCAGGAGGACCTGGCCGACGGCGTGGACGTGACGACGGTCGCGACCATCCCGGAGGACGCCGTGGCCACCGCCGACTTCACCGCGCGGGAGGCGGGCACCGTGGCGGGCCTCAGGGTCGCCGAGGCGGTCATGTCGATCGTCTGCGCGGAGGAGCTCGAGGTCGAACGCCACGCGGAGGACGGCGACCGCGTGGAGGCGGGCCAGGTCCTGCTCTCCGTCACGACCCGCACCCGCGACCTCCTCACCGCGGAACGCAGCGCCCTGAACCTCCTGTGCCGCCTGTCGGGCATCGCGACGGCCACCCGCGCGTGGGCCGACGTCCTCGAGGGCACCGGGGCCCGGGTCCGCGACACCCGCAAGACCACCCCCGGCCTGCGCAGCCTGGAGAAGTACGCGGTGCGCTGCGGCGGCGGCGTCAACCACCGCATGTCCCTGTCCGACGCGGCCCTGGTCAAGGACAACCACGTGGTGGCCGCCGGCGGCGTCGCCCAGGCCTTCGAGGCGGTCCGCGAACGCTTCCCCGACGTCCCCGTCGAGGTCGAGGTCGACACCCTGCACCAGCTCCGCGAGGTCCTGGACGCCGGCGCGGACCTGATCCTGCTGGACAACTTCACCCCCGGCGAGTGCGAGGAGGCGGTGGCCGTCGTCAACGGCCGCGCCGCCCTGGAGGCCTCCGGCCGCCTCACCCTCGCCAACGCCAGGGCGTACGCCGGCACGGGCGTCGACTACCTGGCCGTGGGGGCCCTCACCCACTCCTCGCCGATCCTCGACATCGGCCTCGACCTGCGAGCGGCGGAGTAGGACCGGCCATGCTGCTGACGATCGACGTAGGCAACACACACACCGTCCTGGGCCTCTTCGACGGCGACGACATCGTCGAACACTGGCGCATCTCCACGGACGCGCGCCGCACGGCCGACGAGCTCGCGGTCCTCCTGCAGGGCCTCATGGGCATGCACCCGCTCCTCGGCGACGAGCTGGGCGACGGCATCGACGGCATCGCCATCTGCGCGACCGTCCCCTCGGTCCTGCACGAACTGCGCGAGGTCACCCGCCGCTACTACGGAGACGTCCCCGCCGTCCTCGTCGAACCGGGCGTCAAGACCGGCGTCCCCATCCTCACCGACAACCCCAAGGAGGTCGGTGCCGACCGCATCATCAACGCGGTCGCCGCGGCCGACCTCTACGGCGGCCCGGCCATCGTCGTCGACTTCGGCACGGCGACGACGTTCGACGCGGTCAGCGCGCGCGGGGAGTACGTCGGCGGCGTCATCGCGCCCGGCATCGAGATCTCCGTCGAGGCCCTCGGCGTCCGCGGCGCCCAGCTCCGCAAGATCGAGGTGGCGCGTCCGCGCAGCGTGATCGGCAAGAACACGGTCGAGGCGATGCAGTCCGGCATCGTCTACGGCTTCGCCGGCCAGGTCGACGGGGTGGTCAACCGCATGGCCCGCGAGCTCGCGGACGACCCCGACGACGTGACGGTCATCGCCACGGGAGGGCTGGCGCCGATGGTCCTGGGCGAGAGTTCGGTCATCGACGAGCACGAGCCGTGGCTGACGCTGGTCGGCCTGCGCCTGGTGTACGAGCGGAACGCGTCGCGCCTGTAGCGGTGCCGGTGCTCCCGGCTTCGCCCCCGGGGGTGCCTCCCGGGCCGTTCAAGGCACCGGGGAAGGCACGACTGCCCGGCACGGGCGGCAGTGGCCGCGGACGGCGGGAGGGGGACGGGGCGGGGTGTCCGCCCGCGGTGGCCGGTGCGTCCGCGCCCCGCGCCTCTCCGGGCGACCGGTTCCGCGCCGGTCCGGGGACGGACACCTCCGGCCCGGCCCCGGCCCGCCCACTCCCCGTGGGCGCACGGGCGCCCCACCGGCCCGAACCCCGCGCCGCGGGCATCCCCACCACCGGACCCACCACTCGGGCCACCACCCGGGCCCACCACCCGGGTGGCACCCCCACGCCACACCTGCCCCATAGGCACTCTTTGTCCGATTGGCGCGTATCGTCACACCATGCCCACGCCCTACGGACCCCGCGGCGGCATGGCGTTCGGCGCCGAGGAGCGGCGCGCGCTCCGCCGATCCCGCGCCCTCGCCCCGCACCCCGCCCCCGCCTCGGCCGGCGACCTCCGGAACTGCCTCCACCTCGCCGGCTCCCCGGACGGGGCCGCGCGGGAGAGTACCCGGCCGCGCGCTTTCCTCCTGGCCGACCTCGGCCGCCACCGCGCCGCCCTCCCCGGGACCGCCGCCGGCTACCTCACGCTCCTGGAGGAGGCGCTGGGCGCCGGACACCGCCCCCACCCCGACGATCTGGCCGCCCTCGGCGCCCTGCGCGGCAATCCCACCGCCGCCGCCCTCCTGCGCCGCTGCCGGCGCACCCGCCTCCTGGCCCTCCCCGGGGGCCGCGGAGCCAGCGCCGGGGACCAGGACGAGAAGAAGCCCGCCCGGAAGCCTCCCGCCACCCCCCAGCCCCGCCCCGCCCCGAACCCCACCCCGGCTCCCGCCCCCGGTACCCCCGAGCCCACCCGTCGCCCCGTCCCCACCCCGGGCGAGGTCTTCCCCCGCCGCAAGCCCGCCCCGCCCCCGCCGAACCAGCACCTGGCCGCGGTCCGGCGGCGCGCTCTGGCTACCCTGGATCCATGGACTACGTCTCCGCGCTCCTCCCCCCGGCCGTCATGGCCGCCCTTTTCGCCGGCGTGATCCGGGTGATCGTGAAGACCCAGGGCGGCGCCAACAAGACCAAGGAGGACGCCGCCGTCGACGCGGCCCTCGCGCGGGCGGAGGGTGCCCGGCCCTCTTCCGGGGCCGGCGCCTGACCCTCCGGCGGACGGCCTCCGCCCCGGCGTACGACCAGCGGTCGTACGCCCTTTTCGTGTGGGTTCGCTCCGATGCCGCCCGTCCCGGGCGCCGTTACCGGGATCTCCCACTATTGTTCTGAGGTGTGCCTCGCCCATTGGGAGAACTCGAAGACGCGGTCATGACGCGGGTGTGGAAGTGGAACCGCCCGGTGACCGTTCGGGAAGTCCTGGAAGATCTTCAGAAGGAACGGTCCATCGCGTACACCACGGTGATGACCGTTTTGGACAATCTCCATCAGAAGGGCTGGGTGCGCCGAGAGGCCGAAGGCCGGGCCTATCGATATGAGGCGGTCTCCACTCGCGCCGCCTACGCCGCCGCCCTGATGAACGAAGCGTGGTCGCAGAGCGACAACGCCGCCGCCGCTCTCGTCGCCTTCTTCGGCATGATGAGCGAGGAACAGCGGCAGTCCCTCACCGACGCCGTCCGCATCGCCCAGCTCCCGGAAACCCGTGACGAGAACCCCGGCTCCACGGGGGACCGGAGCGGACGATAGCGTCCGCTCATGTCAGCAGACAGCCCCGAAGTCACCGCAAAAGCCATCACGGTCCGACGGGCCCGCACCAGCGATGTCCCGGCCGTTCGCCGCCTCCTTGACGCCTACGTCCGCGGGGGCATCCTGCTCGACAAAGCGACGGTGACGCTTTACGAGGACATCCAGGAGTTCTGGATCGCGGAACGGGACGACAACGCGGAGGTGGTCGGCTGCGGCGCCCTGCACGTGATGTGGGAAGACCTGGCGGAAGTCCGCACTCTCGCCGTGAAGCCCGGCCTGAAGGGCGCCGGCGTCGGACACCTGCTGCTGGGGAAGTTGCTGGAGACGGCCCGCTGGCTCGGTGTTCGGCGCGTTTTCTGTCTGACCTTCGAAGTGGACTTCTTCGGCAAGCACGGCTTCGTGGAGATCGGTGAGACCCCCGTCGACACCGATGTGTACGCGGAGCTGCTGCGTTCCTATGACGAGGGCGTCGCGGAGTTCCTCGGTCTCGAACGAGTGAAACCGAACACCTTGGGCAACAGCCGGATGCTTCTGCATCTGTGATCGTCGCGCGATTCCGGCCCTGCCCCCCGGGGGGGCCGCTGTTGACCGTTGCCTTGCCGCTTGCCCCGGGTGGGCTATGTCCGAAACGCGTATGTTTCCCTGCCGGGTGCGGTGACCGGTGTCTCCCAGGGGTTTGTGTTTTTACGGCAAAAGCGGTTTGCTTTCCGATGTGCTGCAGTACTGCATATAACGAGGGACGGCGATACGGCAGACGCCGGCACACCCCGGCCCGCAAGTTTTCGATGAAAGGAAATCCGGTGGCACAGAAGGTTCAGGTCCTTCTTGTCGATGACCTCGACGGCGGCGAGGCGGACGAGACCGTGACGTTCGCGTTGGACGGCAAGACGTACGAGATCGATCTCACCACCACCAACGCGGACAAGCTCCGCGACCTCCTCGAGCCTTACGTGAAGGGCGGTCGTCGTACCGGAGGCCGCGCTTCGGGTGGGCGCGGAAAGGTGCGTGCTTCTTCCGGTGGCAGCCAGGACACCGCGGCGATCCGCGCCTGGGCGAAGGAGAACGGTTACGAGGTGAACGACCGCGGCCGCGTTCCCGCGTCCATCCGCGAGGCCTACGAGAAGGCCAACGGCTGACCGTCGGCCCGGGTGGCGGCGCACGCGCGTCGCAGCCGGACCCGGTGGACCTGCGTCGCCACCGTGTTCACCAGCCGCACGAGATCCGGGGGGCTCTCACCGCCTCCCGGCGCACTTCTCGTCCCCATCGCCGACAGCGTCGGCAGTGAGGCCTCGACCTCGCGTCCCGGCTCGGGGGGCCGCAGCCACACGGCGGCCCCCTGCGAACCGCCGTCACGGCCCGGGGGGACCGGCCGCACGCCGGAACGGGCGGAACGGCAGTCACCCCCACCGGGGTCACAGGCCCCGCGCGGGCAGGTCCCGCCCCGGCGTACCCCGTCCGGACAGGTCCCGCCCCCGGACCGGCCCACCGCGCAGGCGACCGCACAGGGAGCCTCCATGGAGCCCCCCGCGCCGATCGCCGTCAGGTCCAGTCCCAGCCCGCCCCACTCCAGCCAGTCCAGCAGCCCCGGCAGCTCCTCCGCGCTGCCCGCGGCCACCAGCAGCCGCATCCTGCCGTCCCCGACGGCCACCGGGAACCGGCGCCCGGGAGACCCCGGCCCCTCCAGTCGCTCCAGCGCCGCGCGTCCCGCCTCCTGGGGCACGTCCAGGACGTCGAAGCGCACTCCCGTCCTCAGGCGCACCGGAAGCCCGGGCACCGTGGGCCAGCCCAGCGCGTCCTCGTACCAGTGCCGCACTCCGGCGCCGACCGGCACGAGCGGCCGCCGGTCGAGCGGAACCCCGCCCGCGACGGCGGAAACGGCGGGGACTCCAGGTACGCCGGGGACGCCGGCGACGCTGCCATCCATGCCCCGGGCAACCGCCCGAGGATCCCCGGGGTTACGCTGGGTGCCTCCGTGTGTGCGCATGGTGGCGGGCGAGGGGGCGCTCGCAGGTGCGGGGAGGCGCAAGGTTGTTCGCCCGTAGCGGAGGGAAACCGTGCACTCGGCATGGACCGTGCGTAGCAGCGGGTAAGACATCCCTAGTGGGAGGGGGCGACACGCAGGGTGGGACGTCTCCCGTTCGCCATCGGCGTACTGGCGAAGGGGGTAACCACCTGGCCTGCGGGAACATCGTCTCGCACCATCGGGTTGGAGCAGATGTCGGCGTGAGCGGGGTCAGGAGGCCATCGACGGTGTCGGCAGTTGGAATGAGCGGTCCCCGCTCGCGGGACTAAGCTGCGGAAGGACAGGGAGGGGAAGTTCCCCCCACTGCCTGACCGCTCTGAGGAGCGATTAACGATGTTCGAGAGGTTCACCGACCGCGCGCGGCGGGTTGTCGTCCTGGCTCAGGAAGAAGCCCGGATGCTCAACCACAACTACATCGGCACCGAGCACATCCTCCTGGGCCTGATCCACGAGGGTGAGGGTGTCGCCGCCAAGGCCCTTGAGAGCCTCGGGATTTCGCTCGAGGCGGTCCGCCAGCAGGTGGAGGAGATCATCGGGCAGGGCCAGCAGGCCCCGTCGGGTCACATCCCCTTCACCCCCCGTGCCAAGAAGGTCCTGGAGCTGTCGCTCCGCGAGGCCCTTCAGCTGGGCCACAACTACATCGGCACGGAGCACATCCTGCTCGGCCTGATCCGCGAGGGCGAGGGCGTCGCCGCCCAGGTCCTGGTCAAGCTGGGCGCCGACCTCAACCGGGTGCGGCAGCAGGTCATCCAGCTGCTCTCCGGTTACCAGGGCAAGGAGACCGCCACCGCCGGCGGTCCTGCCGAGGGCACGCCCTCCACGTCCCTGGTGCTCGACCAGTTCGGCCGGAACCTCACCCAGGCCGCTCGTGAGTCCAAGCTCGACCCGGTCATCGGGCGCGAGAAGGAGATCGAGCGGGTCATGCAGGTGCTGTCCCGCCGTACCAAGAACAACCCGGTGCTGATCGGTGAGCCCGGCGTCGGCAAGACCGCCGTCGTCGAGGGTCTCGCCCAGGCCATCGTCAAGGGCGAGGTGCCCGAGACCCTCAAGGACAAGCACCTCTACACCCTGGACCTCGGCGCGCTGGTCGCCGGCTCCCGCTACCGCGGTGACTTCGAGGAGCGCCTGAAGAAGGTGCTCAAGGAGATCCGCACCCGCGGCGACATCATCCTGTTCATCGACGAGCTGCACACGCTGGTCGGTGCGGGTGCCGCCGAGGGCGCCATCGACGCCGCCTCGATCCTGAAGCCGATGCTGGCCCGTGGTGAGCTGCAGACCATCGGTGCCACCACGCTGGACGAGTACCGCAAGCACCTGGAGAAGGACGCGGCCCTGGAGCGCCGCTTCCAGCCCATCCAGGTCGCCGAGCCGTCGCTCCCGCACACCATCGAGATCCTCAAGGGCCTGCGCGACCGCTACGAGGCCCACCACCGCGTGTCCATCACGGACGAGGCGCTGGTCCAGGCCGCCACCCTGGCCGACCGCTACATCTCGGACCGCTTCCTGCCGGACAAGGCGATCGACCTGATCGACGAGGCCGGTTCCCGGATGCGCATCCGCCGGATGACCGCGCCGCCGGACCTGCGCGAGTTCGACGAGAAGATCGCCGGTGTCCGCCGGGACAAGGAGTCCGCGATCGACTCGCAGGACTTCGAGAAGGCCGCCTCCCTGCGCGACAAGGAGAAGCAGCTCCTGGCCGCCAAGGCCAAGCGGGAGAAGGAGTGGAAGGCCGGCGACATGGACGTCGTCGCCGAGGTCGACGGCGAGCTGATCGCCGAGGTCCTCGCCACGGCGACGGGCATCCCGGTCTTCAAGCTCACCGAGGAGGAGTCCTCCCGCCTGCTGCGCATGGAGGACGAGCTGCACAAGCGGGTCATCGGCCAGGAGGACGCCGTCAAGGCGCTTTCCAAGGCGATCCGCCGTACCCGTGCGGGTCTGAAGGACCCGAAGCGCCCGGGTGGCTCGTTCATCTTCGCCGGCCCGTCCGGTGTCGGTAAGACCGAGCTGTCCAAGGCGCTCGCGGAGTTCCTCTTCGGTGACGAGGACGCGCTGATCTCCCTCGACATGTCGGAGTTCAGCGAGAAGCACACGGTCTCGCGTCTCTTCGGTTCGCCCCCCGGCTACGTGGGCTACGAGGAGGGCGGCCAGCTGACGGAGAAGGTCCGCCGCAAGCCGTTCTCGGTCGTCCTCTTCGACGAGGTCGAGAAGGCCCACCCGGACATCTTCAACTCGCTGCTGCAGATCCTGGAGGACGGTCGTCTGACCGACTCCCAGGGCCGGGTCGTGGACTTCAAGAACACGGTCATCATCATGACGACCAACCTCGGCACCCGGGACATCTCCAAGGGCTTCAACCTGGGCTTCGCGGCCGCGGGCGACACGAAGACCAACTACGAGCGCATGAAGAACAAGGTCTCGGACGAGCTGAAGCAGCACTTCCGGCCCGAGTTCCTCAACCGCGTCGACGACGTGGTGGTCTTCCCGCAGCTCTCGCAGAGCGACATCCTGCGGATCGTCGACCTGATGATCGACAAGGTGGACGAGCGCCTGAAGGACCGGGACATGGGCCTCGAGCTTTCCTCGTCCGCCAAGGAGCTGCTGTCCAAGAAGGGCTACGACCCCGTCCTGGGCGCCCGGCCGCTGCGCCGGACCATCCAGCGGGAGATCGAGGACACCCTCTCCGAGAAGATCCTCTTCGGCGAGCTGCGCCCCGGTCACATCGTGGTCGTGGACACCGAGGGCGAGGGCGAGACCCAGACCTTCACCTTCCGCGGCGAGGAGAAGTCGGCCCTGCCCGACGTCCCGCCGATCGAGCAGGCGGCCGGCGGAGCCGGCCCGAACCTGAGCAAGGACGCGTAGCCGCCCCGCTCGGCCGAACGGAGAAAGGGGTCTGCCCCGGGACGCACGTCCCGGGGCAGACCCCTTTCTCCGTGGCTCCGGCCGGTTCAGGACAGCTGACCGTCGTAGTCCGGCAGCTTGAAGGTCTTCTCGGCGTGGCCGCCCGACAGGTCCGTCGGGCTGTTGCCGATGTTGGCGATGATCGTGTAGCCCTTGGACTCGATGTCGGCCCGCTGGGCCGTCTTGTACTCGGCCACGTTGCGGAACAGGTCGAAGAAGCCGCGCACGTAGAGGCCGGCGGACTCGTAGCCCGCCTCGTCCAGGTTGTAGGCGGTGGGCGCGTGGATGATGCCCGGGCGGGCGGTCACGAAGAAGACGGCGACCCCGCGCTCCTGCGCGTAGGCGGCGGCCTCCAGGACCGGCTTGTTCGCGGGCTGCGGGTAGCTGAAGCCGAAGTCGGTCTCCAGCGCGGTGTTGTCGATGTCGAGGACGATCGCCTGCTTCTCGCCCGGCCCGGGGTCCGCGATCCGCTGCTTCAGATAGGGCAGGGCCTGGGCCATGACCGCCTGGCAGTCCCTCTGCCAGGTGTCGTAGTCGACGGCCGCCGCGGCGCCCGTCACCGCCCCGGAGACGGGGGCGGCGGCGGGCGCCGCGGCGGCGGAGGCGGGCACGGCTTCGGCCGGGGCGGCCAGGGCCACCAGGGCGGCCGCGGAGACGGCGGTGACCGATGCACGGCGCAGCCAGGGGCGTCTGTTCGTCATGGGGTGGGGGGTCCTCTCACGTCCGTAACGCTGCCAACGTGTCGTGTGCATGTTCGTCTGCGAGGGTGACGCGAGGTGAACCGTAGGGTTACCGGGCGGTAGGCGCCTAGAGGCCTGCGCCACATTCTTGGAATGTCCGAACCGGCACCCCGGTGACATGCCGCACAGGCGATTCGTCCGGTACTAGCCGGAATAGTGGCAAAGCCGTTGAAGCGAAAACGGACATATGTCGCGAAGCGCTGATCGATCGGCCTCAAATGGGGCTTTCGTTCCGTTCGAGCGCTCTGTCAAGAGACGTGCATCTCACCCCAGAAGTACGAACTTGCGTCGTAGATCGCCCTTTTGGGGCTTTTTGTGTGGAGGGGTTACCAAGGAGTGGCACCGAGGCGAAGACCTGTTTCGCCGGTGGTTCTTCTCCGTCCCCTTCCTGATGAGGTTGAGATGTCCCAGCGCGTCACGTCCCGTTTCTCCCGTACCTCCCTGATCCGCACCCGTGCGACCGTGCTGGCCGCCGGCCTGGGGGCCTCGGTCGTGATGGGTGCCGGGGTCGCGGTCGCCGTCGACACCACGGCCGCATCCGGCATCGCCGGCGCCGTCGAGGCGCAGGCCGCCGCCCAGGCCGAGGCCGCGAAGGCCCAGGCCGCTCAGGTGGAGAAGGCCGCCGACGCGAAGAAGGCCGCCGACGTGAAGAAGGCCGCGCAGGCGAAGAAGGCCGCGCAGGCCGCGAAGGCGGTCAAGGCCAAGAAGACGGTCCAGGCCGCCGCCAAGAAGAAGGCCTCCTGGGTCGACCCGGTGAAGAGCTACAAGATCTCCGCGAGCTTCGCCCAGAACGGCGGCATGTGGGCGAGCAAGCACAGCGGCCAGGACTACGCCGTCCCGACCGGCACCCCGGTCCTGGCCACGCACGGCGGCACCGTCGTCAAGGCCGGCGGCAACGGCGCCGGTGACGGTCCCGCGTACGGCAACGCCGTCGTGATCAAGCACGGCAACAAGACGTACTCCCAGTACGCCCACCTGTCGTCGGTCGATGTGCAGGTCGGCCAGATCGTCAAGACCGGCCAGAAGATCGCCCTGTCCGGCAACACCGGCAACTCCAGCGGTCCGCACCTGCACTTCGAGATCCGTACGACCCCGAACTACGGCTCGGCCGTGGACCCGGTCAAGTTCCTGCGCGCCCAGGGCGTGCGGGTCTGACCGAGCGCTACCGGGCGCCCCGGGTGCCCCGGTGGGCCTGGGTGATCAGATCGACGGCGACCTCGAGGACGGCCCTGCGCCTCTCCTCGGGGTCGCTTTCGACGTCCTGCAGGACGAGCATCCCGGCGTGCATGGTGAACAGGGCGCTGGCGCAGCGCACCTGGTCGACCAGTTCGGCGTCCGGGTCGATGAGGATGTCCCGCAGTCCGAGCATGCGGGTCTTGAACATCTCGCCGATGCGCAGCTCGCGCACCGTGGCCTGGTTCTCCTGCATGAAACGGAAGAGGGGGGCGGCGCCCATCAGCGCCTCGCTGTAACGGCGGACGATCTCCCGCTTGGTCTCCAGGCTGTGCGGCTGCTGCCGCCCCCAGGCGATCAGGTCCTCCAGCGGCCGGGAGAGATCCTCGAAGATGCCGACGAGGATCTCCTCCTTCGTCTTGAAGTGGTAGTACAGCGCCGCCTTGGTGACCTCCAGGCGCTCGGCTATCTCGCGCAGCGAGGTCTTCTCGTAACCCTGCTCGGCGAAGAGTTCGAGCGCCACGTCCTGGATGCGCTGGCGGGTGTCCCCGCGGCGCCGCTGTCTGGTGCCGTCCATGGTGCCGCCCATCCTCCTACTCGACCCGCCCTTGTCAAAAACTTACTTGACGACCGGCTGGTTACGCGACTAACTTCCCCAGTGCGGTGAACTAGCCGGGCGGCAAGTAAGTAGCGGTGGCCACGCGGGCGTGGCCGGGGGAGTGGGAGACATGACGGACACACCGGCGGCGGGGGCCGCGCAGACGGACGGCGGCAAACAGCCGAGAAGCGTGCGGGTCGTCCTGCTCGCGCTCATGATCGCGATGATGCTCGCGATGCTCGACAACATGATCATCGGGACCGCGATGCCGACGATCGTGGGCGAGCTGGGCGGACTGGAGCACCTGTCCTGGGTGGTCACCGCCTACACCCTCGCGACCGCGGCCTCCACCCCGGTCTGGGGCAAGCTCGGCGACATGTACGGGCGCAAGAGCACGTTCATGACGTCCATCGTGATCTTCCTGATCGGCTCCGCGCTCAGCGGCATGGCCCAGAACATGGGCGAGCTGATCGGTTTCCGCGCGGTGCAGGGCCTGGGCGCCGGCGGTCTGATGGTCGGTGTCATGGCGATCATCGGCGACCTCGTCCCGCCCCGCGAACGCGGCAGGTACCAGGGCATGATGGCCGCCGTGATGGCGCTGGCGATGATCGGCGGACCGCTGGTCGGCGGCACCATCACCGACACCTGGGGCTGGCGCTGGGCCTTCTACATCAACCTGCCGCTCGGTGTGATCGCGCTCGCCGCCGTGGGCGTCGTGCTGCAGCTGCCGAAGAAGCGCTCCAAGGCCGGCATCGACTACCTCGGCGTCGTGCTGCTGACCGTCGGCATCACCGCCGTCGTGCTGGTCACCACCTGGGGCGGCACGGAGTACGCCTGGACCTCCGCGCGGATCATGGAGCTGACCGGCCTCGGGGTCGCGTCCCTCGTCGGCTTCGTGTTCTGGCAGACCAGGGCCGCCGAGCCGGTGCTGCCGCTGCACATCTTCCGCAGCCGCAACTTCACGCTGATGTCCGTCATCGGCTTCGTCACCGGCTTCGTGATGTTCGGCGCGACGCTCTTCCTGCCGCTGTACCAGCAGTCCGTGCAGGGCGCCTCCGCGACCAACTCCGGTCTGCTGCTGCTGCCGTTGCTCGGCGCGATGCTGGTCACCTCGATGGTCGCGGGCCGGGTGACCACCGACACCGGCCGGTACAAGATCTTCCCGGTGCTCGGCAGCGCGCTGATGGCCGTCGGCCTGTATCTGCTGTCCACGATGGACACGGAAACCTCCCGGTTCACCTCCGGTGTCTTCATGGCCGTGGTCGGTCTCGGCATGGGCTGCCTGATGCAGATCACCATGCTGGTCGCGCAGAACAGCGTGGAGATGAAGGACATGGGCGTGGCGTCCTCGTCCACCACCCTCTTCCGCACCCTCGGTTCGTCCTTCGGCGTCGCCGTCATGGGCGCGCTGTTCAACAGCCGGGTCCAGGACGTCATGGCCGAGCGGACCGGTGCGCCGGGTTCCGAGGTGACCGGGCAGTCCGCCCAGCTGGACGCGGCGAGCCTGGCGAAGCTGCCGGAGGCGGCGCGTGAGGCCTACCAGCACGCGGTGTCCTCGGGCACGCACTCGGCGTTCCTCCTGGGCGCCGTGATCGCGGTGCTCTCGCTGGCGGCGGCCGTGTTCGTGAAGGAGGTCCCGCTGAAGGGCGCGGGCCCCCGGAAGGACGGCACCGACGGGGCCGCGCCGGCACCGGCGGCGGTGGCCGAGCCCGTCTGACGGCCCGGCCCCCGCGGCACGAAGGCCTCCGGGGACGCGCGGCGTCCCCGGATGCCTTCCGCGTCCGCCGGTGCGTTCCCGCCGGTACGCGTCGCCCGGCACACGTCGGCTGATACGCACCCGCCGGTACGCACCCGGTACAAGGGACCCGGGGCCGAGGCCGGTCCCGGCCCCCGGCCCCGATGTCGGACCCCCGTGCCACCAGCGGTCGCACGGACAAGGCGCGTCAGCCGCGGCCGGCCGAGGACGCGGTGGACCGGGACCGGGCCGACCCGGATCCCGGTCCGGCCGCGGTCGCCGCGCACGCCCCGGCTGCCCGCGCCACCACTTCCCGCGCGCCTAGAGGAGACCCACGGCGAGACTCCGGGCCAGTACCTCACCCACCGCCGTACCGAGCGCGCCGGGGACCTGCCGCGTACCGCCGATCCGCCGGTCACGGAGATCCGCCACCTGGTTCTCCTTCACCCGGCGCCGTGCGGGCGGCCCCGGCATGGACGAGGACCGGTCCTGCCGAAGCGCACCGGCTACTGCGGCAGCATCGGGTAGCTGCCGGTACTGGTCGGCGCGTGCTCCGGCAGCCACAGCACGGCGACCGCGCCCTCGGCCGGCACATGGTCCGGTGCCCCGGCGGGCCGTGCGTTGCGGAAGGTCAGCCGCGCGCCCAGGACCCGGGCCTGCCCGGCCGCGATGGTCAGGCCCAGCCCGTGCCCGCGGCCGGCCCGGTCCGCGCTGCCGGTGCGGAAGCGGCTCGGCCCGTCGGCGAGCAGGTTCTCGGGGAAACCGGGCCCGTGGTCGCGGACCCGGACGACCCGGCCCTCGACGGTGACCTCGATGGGCGGCCTGCCGTGCCGGGCGGCGTTGGCGAGCAGGTTGAACAGCACCCGCTCCAGGCGCCGCGGGTCGGTGGTGACCTCCGACTCGTGCACCACGTGCACGGTGACGTCCGGGCCCCTCGTCGCGACCCGCCGGGCGACGAACTCGCCCAGCAGGATGTCCTGCAGTTCGGCCCGCTCCGAGGCGCTGTCCAGCCGGGCCACCTCCAGGACGTCCTCGACCAGGGTGCGCATCGCCTTGGCCCGGTCCAGCACCAGCTCCGTCGGCCGGCCCGGCGGCAGCAGTTCGGCGGCGGTCAGCAGACCGGTCACCGGGGTGCGCAGCTCGTGCGCGATGTCGGCGGTGACCCGGCGCTCGGCCTCCAGCCGCTGCCGCAACGCGTCCGCCATGGCGTCCACCGCGCTGGCCAGGTCGTCGGTCTCGTCCCGCACCACCCCGCCGATGGCCTCGCGCACCCGGACGTCGGTCTCGCCCTTGGCGACCCGGTTGGCGGCGCTGGCCGCCTTGCGCAGCCGGCGCGACAGATGCCCGCCGATGAGCACCCCGAGCGCGCTGCCGCCCAGGACGACCGCGATGGAGCCGATCACCAGGGCCTGGTCGAGATCCTTGAGGATGTCCGAGCTGCGGTCGGTGAAACCGGAGTGCAGGGACATCACCTGCCCGTTCTTCAGCGGCACGGCCGCCCAGATGTCCGGCGCCCCGCCGCGGTCGGTCACATAGGTCGCCCGCCGGCCCGCCTCGGCCTTCTCCCGCAGGTCCTCCGGCAGCTCCGGATCGTCGATCTTCGCGTTGGGGAAGTTCAGCCGCCCGGACAGCTCGTAGTTGCGCTGGGCGATCATGATGCGCTCGTCGGCGAGGTCGCGCGCGTTGTCCAGCATCGACACCCGGGCCGCGTTGTGCACCACCAGGCTCAGCGCGATCGCCACCAGCGCACCGACCAGCGCGATGGCCGCGCTGAGCTTCCACCGCAGACCCGCTCCGATGCCCACCCGGTCGACGCACACCGCCGCCAGGCGCCGGAAATACCCCCGCATCGGCTTTCTCAGGCCTTCAACTTGTAGCCGAAGCCACGGACCGTCTCGATACGGTCCTGGCCGATCTTCGTACGCAGCCGCTGCACATGGACGTCGACGACCCGGGTGTCGCCGCCCCAGCCGTAGTCCCACACCCGTTCCAGCAGTTTGTCGCGGGAGAGCACGGTGCCCGGCGCCGCGGAGAACTCCAGCAGCAGCCGCATCTCGGTCGGCGTCAGCGCCACCGGCTCCCCGGCCCGGCGCACCTCCATGCCGTCGGTGTCGATCTCCAGCTCGCCGAAGGCCAGCACGGCCCCGTTGTCCGGACCGGTCTCCTCCCCGCGGCCGACGCCCGCGCGCCCGAAGCGGCGCAGCACCGCGCGGATACGGGCCACCAGGACGGCACTGTCGAACGGCTTGGTCACGTAGTCGTCGGCGCCGGCCTCCAGCCCCAGCACCACGTCGATGGAGTCGGCGCGCGCCGAGAGCATGATCACCGGCACCGTCGACTCGTCCCGGATGCGCCGGCACAGGCTGACCCCGTCGAGACCGGGCACCATGACGTCGAGGAGCGCGATGTCCGGCCGGTCGGAGCGGAACGCCTCCAGGCCCGACAGTCCGTCGGGCATCGCCGTGACCACGAAGCCGTCCCGCTCCAGGGTGAGCTGGGTGGCCTCGCGGATGACGTCGTCGTCCTCGACGAACAGGACGTGGGTCTGGTCTGCCATCCCGGTGCTCTCAGTCCTCGTGTGATGTCGGTCGGTACGGATGGGTCCGTCACGGCCCACCAAGAAGGTCGTTCCCGCCCGCCCGGGGGCTTTCGGCCGGCCCATGGAACGGACGCAGGTGCTGCGCGGTGGGTTCACAGCCCTTCACCGGTCCGGGCGGACCCGCCGGTTCACGCCGTGACCCGTGTCTCAGCCGTCCGCCATCGGCGTCGGTTCCGAGCCGGCCACCCGCCCGTAGTCGTTGTGCGTGCGGTACTCCTCGGAGAAGCGGCCCGCGGCCCAGCGGTACGTGATCACGTTCTCGCCGGACGGACTCGACACCGGGTCGCCCCGGTCGTACACCTGCTTGGTCACCACCAGGTCCCCGCGGTCGATCTCCGCGTACACCGGGGGCTCCTCGGCCGCGAACACGTTCACGTACGCGCCGCCGCGGTCGCGGTACACGTACGAGCCGACGCCCACCGCGTCCCCGCACGTCAGCACGTTGACGACGACGTCGTCGACGGATCCTCCGGTGAGGTTGCCGTAGCTCACGTCGACGGGGTACTCGTCGGCGACGCACGGTTCGAGCTCCCGCTTGACCTCCGGGGAGACCTCCGGGTCCGCCTTGATCAGCCGGACCGCGTCCACCCGGTCGGGGGACCGCGAGGGCGGGGCCGTGGGCGCGGCCGGGCTCGCCACCGAGTCCGCGCGCGCCGGGCCCTCGTCCCGCGCCCCGGTGCCGCCGGTGCCGCAGCCGGCCGAGAACAGGGCGGCGGCGGCGAGCACGGCCGTCGCCGCCGCCGCCGCCCGTGCGGTGCTCCGGGCCCGGGCGGGCCCCGCGCCGGTCAGGCCGCGCAACGCTCCCGCTCCTCACGCTCCAGCGCGCGTGCGTCCAGATCCCGCGCCTGGAGCTCCTCGCGGAGCCGCGCCAGCGCCCGGTGCAGCGTGCTCTTGACCGTTCCGGCCGACATGCCGAGGGCGGCGGCCGTCTCGTCCGTGGACATCTGCTCCCAGTGTCGCAGCACCACGACACTGCGCTGCTTCGGGGCGAGCACCTTGAGGACGTCCATCAGCAGGGCGCGGTCCGCGTGCTGCTCGGTGGCGTCGTCCACACAGGCCTCCGGGAGCTGCTCGGTGGGCACCTCCTCCAGCTTGCGGGCGCGCCACCACTCCGTGCGCGTATTGATCATGACCCGGCGCAGATAGGCGTCGGCCAGCCGCTTGTCCTCGATGGTCTCCCAGCGGCCGTAGGTCCGGGCCAGCGCGGTCTGCAGCAGGTCCTGCGCCTCCACGGGGTCCGGCACCAGACGGCGGGCGCTGCGCAGCAGCGCGTCCTGCCGGGTGCGGACGTACTCCTCGAATTCGAGCACCTCGCCCTGCGCCATGGTGAACCGCCTCCCGTTCCCCGTTCCGGCGCGCCCGTGCGGGCCGGACCGACCTGCCTGTCCGTGGTCGTCATGCCCTTGCCGGGCATGCGAACGAAAGTACGGAGGCGTTGTCACGGCACTGTCCGAGGCAGCCTGCGGACAGCCCTCGGCTGTCCGTCGGTTGTGTAACGGAAGGGAGTGCGGGGTACGGCGCCGGTCCGGTTGGGGCGGTTACGGTGCGGTACGGCCGGGTGCGGCCGGGGCGACGGGGCCCGGGAGTGTGCGGACCGGCTGTGCGTCAGCTCAGCGGCAGCCGGTACAGGCCGCCCGGCAGCGGTTCCACCAGGCCGTCGGCCACCAGACCGTCCAGGGCGCGGGCGCGCTGCACCGGCTCGTGCCACACCCGGTCCAGCGCGGTCTGGGGCACCGGGCCGTGCGCCTCCCGCAGCACGGCCAGCAGCCGGCCGCGGACCTGCCGGTCCGTGCCCGCGTACGTCTGGCCCCGGCGCGGCGGACCGTCGTGGGCCGGCTTGCCCGCCAGCCGCCAGGCACAGTGCGCGGCGATCGGGCAGCGGTGGCACGACTCGTTCTTCGCCGTGCACACCAGCGCCCCCAGCTCCATGGAGGCGGCGGCCCACCGCGCGGCGGTCGGCGTGTCCTGCGGAAGCAGCGCGCGGGCCAGCCGCCGCTCGGCGGCGGTGGTGGCGTTCGGCGGGTACTGCACCCCGGTGACCGCGCGGGCGAACACCCGGCGGACGTTGGTGTCCAGCACCGCGTGCCGCTGCCCGTACGCGAACGACGCCACGGCGGCGGCCGTGTACTCGCCGATGCCGGGCAGCGCCAGCAGCTGGGCGTGGTCGGCCGGTACGTCGCCGCCGTGCCGTTCCGTTATGGCGACGGCGGCGCCGTGCAGGCGCAGCGCGCGGCGCGGGTAGCCGAGCCGGCCCCAGGCGCGGACGGCCTCGCCGGGCGCCTCCGCCGCGAGGTCGGCGGGGCGCGGCCAGCGGGCCAGCCACTGCTCGTAGACGGGCAGCACCCGGTTCACCGGGGTCTGCTGCAGCATGAACTCACTGACCATCACCCCCCACGCGCCGGCCTCCGGGCGCCGCCACGGCAGGTCCCGGGCGTGCTCGTCGAACCAGTCGATGACGGGGGAGTGCAGCGCCTCACCGGGAGCGCGCTCGGACACGGAATCGGCGGCGTGGCCGTACGGGGGTTTCGTGGGAGCAGTCATGACCCGTCGATCCTGCCACGCCGGGCCGCACCCGCGGGGGGACCGCCACGGTGTGCGGAGGGAGAACGGGGGATTCCGAAGGGCGGCGGGCCCCTGACGATCGGCGGCGGTGGCGCCCCGGCGGCCCCGGCCGCCGCGCGGCACGGCGGTACGGCGGTGCGGCGCGGTACGGACGTTCCTCCGTCACACGGACGTGAGCGCCTCACCGCACACGTACGCCACAGCCGTGGCCAGAGGTGCAAGGGACGCGATCGCGAACGTGCGGGCGCCGGCGTGCCGGGTCCGCCACCGGCCGGCCGCGAACGGCGCGACGGGACGAGGGGCCCGGCCTCCGCCCCGGTCCCGGCCGTGTGCCGTGGCCGCGCCGGGGTGCCGCCGCGTAGTCGGTGATGTCGCGGTGGAGCCCGCTGCCCACGAAGCCCGTGATCACGGACCGTGAGCGAGGGGCCGGAACGGTCACACCCCGCGATCATCGGGTGCCGTACCCGACGAAGGACGGGGGTGGCGGGGCGGTTTCCGGGATGATGATCCGGAAAAGTTGTGGCTCGGAGCGGCGGGTGGGACAAGCGAACGCACCGATCTCTCGTACAGTTTGCGCCGTGGGATCTCTGCGCAATCCGGTCGGGCCGCTTCCCTCCTCCATCTACTGGCGACGGAGGGCCGTACTGCTGTCCGTGCTGGCCTTGTTGGCGTTGTTGGCCACCTGGGTCCTCGTCTCGGGCGGCGGAGGAGGCGACGACGGTGAGAACGGGGCCAACGGCAAGAATCCCGCGCCGTCCATCACTCCGGGACCGTCGAGTTCCGGCCCGGCGATCAGCCAGGCGCCGGGCGGCCGGGACGAGTCGGAGGACGAGGGGTCGGGCGGCTCCGGCGGATCGTCGTCCGGGACGGGTGACGGCGGGGCCAACGGCGATCCCGCGGACTCCGGCGGCGCCGGGGGACCGGGCGGCGCCGGGGACGGCGCGGGCGGCGGCTCCGGGGGCGGTACGTCGGCCGGGGTCGGCGCGGGCGACGCGCTTCCGGCCGGATCCGGGTCGTCACTGCCCAAGTGCACGGCGGACGCGGTCAAGTTCAGCCTGCGCAGTGCCCGCAACGCCTACGACCCCGGGCAGACGCCCACCTTCCTGCTCACCGCGCGGAACATCTCCGGCGGTGACTGCAAGGTCGATCTGGGCCCCGGCCGCACGGTCCTGACGATCACTCAGGCGGACGGCGACGACGCGTTCTGGTCGTCGGACGACTGCCCGGAGGGGGCGCGGAGCCTGGTGTTCCGAGTGCCTGCCGACGACAGCGTCACCTACACCGTGGAGTGGGACCGCAAGCCGAGCGCACCGCGGTGCGCGACGCCGAAGGCGGGTTCGGCCGGTGCGGGGACCTACCTGGTGGAGGCGAAGGCGCCGGGGTTCTCCAAGGTGCAGACGTCGTTCGTGCTGGAGCGTGACTGAGCCGGACCCGAGGGCCCCGCGCCTCCGCCGGTCCGGCGGGGCTCAGACGTACCGCTCGAGGATCGAGCTCTCCGCCAGGCGCGACAGGCCCTCGCGGACACTGCGGGCCCGCGCCTCGCCGACGCCGTCCACCGTCTGCAGGTCGTCCACGCTGGCGGCGAGCAGCTTCTGCAGCCCGCCGAAGTGCTCCACCAGCCGGTCGATGATCGCGCCCGGCAGCCGCGGCACCTTGGCCAGCAGCCGGAAGCCGCGCGGGGACACCGCCGAGTCCAGGGTCTCCGGGGAGCCCGTGTAGCCGAGGGCGCGGGCCACCGTCGGCAGCTCCAGCAGCTCCGCGTGGGTGAGCACGTTCAGTTCGTGCAGGGCCTCGTCGACCGTGCGGGAGCGCTTGGCGGTCGGCTCGGGGACGTAGTCCCGGACGACCAGCTCGCGCTCCGGCTCCACGCCCGCGATCAACTCGTCCAGCTGCAGGGCGAGGAGACGGCCGTCGGTGCCCAGTTCGACCACGTATTCGGCGATTTCGGTGGCGATGCGGCGCACCATCTCCAGCCGCTGCGCGACCGCCGAGACGTCCCGGACGGTCACCAGGTCCTCGATCTCCAGCGCCGAGAGGGTGCCCGCCACCTCGTCGAGGCGGAGCTTGTAGCGCTCCAGCGTGGCGAGTGCCTGGTTGGCGCGGGACAGGATCGCCGCCGAGTCCTCCAGGACCCGGCGCTGGCCGTCGACGTACAGCGCGATCAGGCGCATCGACTGGGAGACCGAGACGACCGGGAAGCCGACCTGCTTGGAGACCCGGTCGGCGGTGCGGTGCCGGGTGCCGGTCTCCTCGGTGGGGATGGCCGGGTCCGGCACCAGCTGGACGCCCGCGCGCAGGATCTTGGACAGGTCGGACGACAGGACGATGCCGCCGTCCAGCTTGCACAGCTCGCGCAGCCGGGTCGCGGTGAACTCGACGTCCAGCACGAAGCCGCCGCTGCACAGCGCCTCCACCGTCTTGTCGCTGCCGAGCACGATGAGACCGCCGGTGTTGCCGCGGAGCACGCGCTCCAGGCCGTCACGCAGGGCGGTGCCGGGTGCCACGGCGCTCAGCGAGGCGCGCATCAGGCCCTCGGAACCGGCACTCCCACCGGACTTTCCGGGGGCTCCCGCCCGGTCGTTGGCTGCCACTGCACTCCTCCGGTCGCAGGTTCTGGGGCCCCCGCGGTTCGTACGGACGGGCGAGACCTGGGCAAAGTCTACCGGCGGTCCTCCTCGTCCCGTGGGGCGTCCCGGCGACGGGAGCGCGGGAGGACCCGCAGCGCGTCGCCTATGTCCGCCACTTCCAGAACCTTCATGCCCGCCGGAACCTTGCCCGGATCGCCCGGTACCAGGGCGTGCGTGAAGCCCAGGCGGTGTGCCTCGGCGAGCCTGCGCTGCACGCCCGTGACCCGCCTCACCTCGCCGGCCAGGCCGACCTCGCCGATCGCGACCAGGTTCTTCGGCAGCGGGGTGTCGCTCGCCGCCGACGCCAGCGCGAGCGCGACGGCCAGGTCCGCGGCCGGTTCCGAGAGCTTCACGCCGCCGACCGTCGCGGAGTAGATGTCCCGTTTGCCCAAGGCGCTGATGCGGCCGCGCTGTTCCAGCACCGCCAGCATCATCGACACGCGCGAGGTCTCCAGGCCGGAGGTGGTGCGCCGGGGGGAGGGGATCTGCGAGTCGACCGTGAGCGCCTGCACCTCGGCGACCAGGGGGCGGCGGCCCTCCAGGGTGACGGTCAGGCAGGTGCCCGGGACCGGTTCGGCACGACGGGTCAGGAAGAGACCGCTCGGATCCGCGAGGCCCGTGATGCCCTCGTCGTGCAGCTCGAAGCAGCCGACCTCGTCCGTCGTGCCGTAGCGGTTCTTGACACCGCGCACCAGACGCAGGCGCGCGTGCCGGTCGCCCTCGAAGTGCAGGACGACGTCCACCAGGTGCTCCAGCAGGCGCGGCCCGGCGATCGCGCCGTCCTTGGTGACATGGCCCACGAGGAGGGTCGACATCCCGCGGTCCTTGGAGGCGCGGATCAGCGCGCCGGCCACCTCGCGGACCTGGGCCATGCCGCCCGGGGCGCCGTCGATCTCCGGGGACGCCACCGTCTGCACCGAGTCCATGACCAGCAGGGACGGCTTCACCGCGTCCAAGTGGCCGAGCACGGCGGACAGATCCGTCTCGGCCGCCAGGTACAGGTGGTCGTCGATGGCGTGGATGCGGTCGGCGCGCAGCCGGACCTGGCTCGCCGACTCCTCCCCGGTGACGTAGAGCGTGGGGTGCTCCTCGCTCGCCGACTTGGCCGCCACGTCCAGCAGCAGCGTGGACTTGCCCACGCCCGGCTCGCCCGCGACCAGCACCACCGCGCCGGGCACCAGCCCGCCGCCGAGCACCCGGTCCAGCTCGGGCACGCCGGTGGGGCGGGCGGTGGCCTGGCGGCCGTCGACCTGGCCGATGGGCAGGGCGGAGGTGGTGACCCGCCCGGGCGTCGTCGTGCGGACCGCGGGCGCGCCGTACTCCTCGACCGTCCCCCAGGCCTGGCACTCGGGGCAGCGGCCGAGCCACTTGGCCGTCTGCCAGCCGCACTCGGTGCAGCGGTAGGACGGGCGGTCCTTGGTGGTCTTGGTACGGGCAGCCATGTGGAAAAGGTAGCGGCACGCACTGACACCCGGCCGTCTGCCCGGCCCCCCCCGGGCCCCGCCCCGGCCCGGACGGCCCCCCTCCCCCGGCGCCGGACGGTCCGGGAAGCGCGCCCGAACCACGCAGCGAAAGGTTCCTCTCCTCGATTGAGGGATCGTTTCACCCGTACGGATTAAAAGTGCGCATGGCTCCGGAAGAGGCCGTCCCGGGCCGCCTACGGTCGCCGAATGACGAGCAGTGGCCCGGAGACCTCGACCCGTATGACCGGAGCACGGCGGGCGCACCGGGAAGCGCGCGACCGCGGGGCCGCGCGCACGCTGGCGGAGCGGCCGGCCACCCGCTACGAGCCCCATCTGGACGGACTGTTCACCTACTGCCTGTCCGTGCTGTGCGACCACGACGCGGCGACCGCCGCCCTGGCCGACGTCCTCGCGCTCGCGGAGCGCCGCGGCCGGCACGCCCCGGCCGAGGACCGCCGGGCCTGGCTGTACGCACTGGCCCGCTGGGCGTGTCTGCGCAAGCTGGCGGAGGCCGGGCGGAAACGCCGGGCCACCCGTGCCGGGGACCGCGCCGACCGGCAGTGCAAGGCCAGGACCGCCACCGTCCCGGCCGTCTCCGAGGAGGTGCGGGAGCAGCGCCGGCGCGAACTGGCACTGCTGGCCTGGCCGGAGGCCGCCGGAACCTCCCCGGAGCAGCGCGAGGCGCTCGAACTCGCCGTGCGCCACCAGCTCGCCGCCCGCGAGGTGGCCGCCGTGCTCGGCATGGAACCGGCCACCGCGCGCGAGCTGCTCGCCGCCGCGGCCTGCGAGGTCGAGCGCACCCGCGCGGCGCTCGCCGTGGTCGAGACCGGTGCCTGCCCGCGCGTGGCGCACCTCACGGGCGACCACCGGCTGGTGCTCAGCACGACCCTGCGCCGTGAACTCGTCCGGCACGTCGACGACTGCCCGCGCTGCCGCCGCACCGCCGAGCGGGCCATCCCCGGCCGCTGGCCCGGCACCAGCGTCACACCGGACGCGTTGCCCCTCCTCCCGGTGCCCGGCGCGGCCCTGCACACGGCCATGGCGCACCACCGGCGCGCGCGTGCCGCCGCGCCCCGCTTCGACCGGCGCGGTTTCCCGATGGACCCCAAGGACCGCGTCGCGCGGCGGGACCGCCTGCGCGCGCGTGCCGTCACCACGACGGTCGTCGCCACCGTCGTCGCCGCGCCGGTGTTCGCGCTGTGGGCCGCCCACCGGGGCACGCCCGTGGGGGAGGCCCCGGACGGCCGCTCGGCCTTCGCGCGGGAGGAGGACGGCGCCGTCGGCCTCGCCGGGGAGGGGACGGGCGGCTACGAGAACACCGGCAACGCCGGCACCCGGCCCGGCTCCCGTTTCGACGAGGACGGGCACGCGGACGTGTCCGTGGAGGTCGTCGGCGTCCCCGGAGCCGGCCGCGGGGACGCCGCCGTGATGGGCGTCACGGCCGACCACCGCGGTGACACCACACTGATCACGCTGACCGCGACGGGCCCCGGCACGGTCCGCTGGTCCGTGTCGACGGCGGCGCCCTGGCTGTACCCGAGCCGGTCGTCGGGCACGCTCGCCCCCGGCGAGTCCGTGACGGTCCGGGTGCACGTCGACCAGCTGCGCGAGCCGTCCGGCCCCTGGAGCGCGACCGTGGCGGTCTCGCCCGCCGGTGCCGTGGTGACCATCGGCGGTTACGGCGCCGCTCCCTCGGCCCCGTCCTCCGGCCGCCCCGGCGGCCCGGGCACCGCGCACCCGGCCACCCCGAGCGGGCCCCCTCCGGCGACCTCCGGCCCGGAGCCGACGCCCACGGCACCGGAACCCCCCGAGCCCCCCGAGCCCACGCCGAGCGATCCGCCGTCCTCGCCCGCCCCGGAGCCCACCACCGGCGGCCCGACGCCCACCGGCCCGACGCCTTCCGGACCGGTGGAGACCGGCCCGCGGGACGCCTCGCCGCCGGCCGGTGGCGCCCCGGCCACGCCGTAGCGCGCGGCGGGGCGGGTCAGGCGGGGTCCGCCGGATGCGGCGCCAGCAGCGGCAGCTGCGAGGCCAGCCGCTCCTCGCACAGCTCGACCAGACGGTCGTAGCCGGCCTTGCCCATGAGCTCGGTCAGCTCCGCGCGGTAGGAGACGTACACCGGCTCCCCGGCACCGTGCGCCGAGGTGGCCGAGGTGCACCACCAGTGCAGGTCGTGGCCGCCCGGACCCCAGCCGCGGCGGTCGTACTCACCGATCGACACCTGCAGCACGCGGGTGTCGTCGGGCCGGTCGATCCAGTCGTAGGTCCGCCGGACCGGCAGCTGCCAGCACACGTCGGGCTTGGTCTCCAGCGGCTCGCGGCCCTCCCGGAGGGCGAGGATGTGCAGCGAGCAGCCCATGCCGCCCGCGAAGCCCGGCCGGTTCTGGAAGATGCACGAGCCCTGGAACGGGCGGGTCTGGCGGTCGCCGTCCTCGTCCTCGGAGATCCAGCCGTTCTCCGTGCCCTCGGCGTGGTGCTGCCAGATGTCCGGCGTGAGCCGCGCCACGTGCCCGGCCACCCGCTTCTCGTCGTCCGCGTCCGAGAAATGGGCGCCGAGGGTGCAGCAGCCGTCGTCCGCGCGGCCCGCCTGGATGCCCTGGCAGCCGCTGCCGAAGACGCAGTTCCAGCGTGAGGTCAGCCAGGTCAGGTCGCAGCGGAAGACCTGCTCGTCGTCCGCCGGGTCCGGGAACTCCACCCACGCGCGGGCGAAGTCGAGGCCCTTCTCGTCGTCCGCCGGCGCCTGCTCCGGCTGCCGGGGCGCTGTCATCCGCGAAGAACCCCCGGCCAGTCCGGCCCTCTTGTCCTTCCCGGCCTTCTTGTCCGTCTTCTCATCCTTCGCCTTTTTCGTCTTTGGCACGCGTCCAGGGTAAGTCGCCCCCGTCCCCGTACGGGACCGGGCCGGCTTCCGCGGGCCGGCTTCCGCGGAGCGGGCATCGCACCGCGCGGCGGGCAGTAGCGTTCCGCACATGAGACTCGGTGTCCTCGACGTGGGTTCCAACACGGTGCATCTGCTGGTGGTGGACGCGCACCCCGGCGCGTGCCCGCGGCCCGCGCACTCGCACAAGGCCGAACTGCGCCTCGCCCAGCTCCTCGACGACAGCGGAGCCATCGGCTCCGACGGGGTGGAGCGGCTGGTCTCGGTCATTCACGAGGCGCTCCGGGCCGCCGAGGACAAGGGGGTCGAGGAACTGCTGCCGTTCGCGACCTCCGCGGTGCGCGAGGCGGGCAACGCCGACGACGTGCTCACCCGTGTGCGCACGGAGACCGGGGTGGAGCTCCAGGTCCTCAGCGGCGCGGAGGAGGCCCGGCTCACCTTCCTGGCCGCCCGCCGCTGGTACGGCTGGTCGGCCGGGAAACTGCTCGTCGTCGACATCGGCGGCGGTTCCCTGGAGATCGCCTACGGCATGGACGAGGAACCCGACGCCGCGGTGTCGCTGCCGCTGGGCGCCGGCCGCCTCACCGCAGGCTGGCTGCCCGGCGACCCGCCCGAGGGGGAGGACGTCCGCGCGCTGCGGCGTCACGTGCGCACCGAGATAGCCCGCACGGTCGGGGAGTTCAGCCGCCTCGGCGGGCCCGACCACGTGGTGGCCACCTCCAAGACCTTCAAGCAGCTCGCCCGTATCGCGGGCGCCGCCCGCTCCGTCGAGGGCCTCTACGTCCAGCGCGAGCTGAAACGGGAGTCCCTTCAGGCCTGGGTGCCCAGGCTCGCCGCCATGACCGCCGCCGAGCGCGCCGAACTGCCGGGCGTCTCCGAGGCCCGCGCGGGCCAGCTGCTCGCCGGGGCCCTGGTCGCGGAGGGCGCGATGGACCTGTTCGGCGTCGAGCGCCTGGAGATCTGCCCCTGGGCCCTGCGGGAGGGCGTGATCCTGCGCCGCCTGGACCACATGGGCCCGGGGTAGGGGCGTGGACGGGGGGAGGGCCGGAACACGGGCGGAGCCGGAACGGAGGCGGAGCCCCGAACGGGGGGCGGCGTCGTGGGCGGGGCAGCGCCGTGAGGGGCCCGGGGCCCGCCTATGGCAAACGCCACAATGGCGAACAGGCACCCCGCACCCACCCGACCGCACCCCGTAACCTGAGGCTCGTGGCAGAACCAAGGGACGTAGTGCGCATCCCGGATGCGAAGGTCGCCCTGTCGACGGCCTCCGTCTACCCGGAGTCGACGGCGACGGCCTTCGAGATCGCAGCGCGCCTCGGGTACGACGGCGTCGAGGTCATGGTGTGGACCGACCCGGTCAGCCAGGACATCGATGCGCTGCGCAGACTCAGCGACTACCACCGCATCCCCGTCCTGGCCGTGCACGCCCCCTGCCTGCTCATCACGCAGCGCGTGTGGTCCACCGACCCCTGGACCAAGCTCCGGCGGGCGCAGGCCGCCGCGGAGAAGCTCGGCGCCGGCACGGTCGTCGTCCATCCGCCCTTCCGCTGGCAGCGGCAGTACGCCCGTGACTTCGTCGACGGCATCTGGCGGATGGCGAACGAGACGGATGTGCGCTTCGCCGTGGAGAACATGTACCCCTGGCGCTACCGCGACCGCGAGATGCTGGCGTACGCCCCCGACTGGGACGTCACCAAGGAGGACTACCGCCACTTCACGATCGACCTCAGCCACGCCTCGACCGCCCGCACCGACGCCCTGCGGATGATCGACCGCATGGGCGACCGCCTCGGCCACGTCCACCTCGCCGACGGCCGGGGCTCGGCCAAGGACGAGCACCTCGTGCCGGGCCGCGGCGACCAGCCCTGCGCCGAGGTGCTGGAGCGCCTCGCGCTGAGCGGCTTCGACGGCCATGTCGTCATCGAGGTCAACACCCGCCGCGCCATGTCCGGCGCGGAGCGCGAGGCCGATCTGGCCGAGGCCCTGGCGTTCACCCGCCTGCATCTGGCCTCCGCCACCTCCTCGGCGCGGGCGCGGCGGCGATGACCGGCGTCACCGCGAGCGACGGCCCGGGCGCCTCCGCACCGGGCGACGGCGCCGCCCGGCGCCGCGGCCGCCCCCCGCGTACGGAATCGGCCGGCACCCGGGACCGTATCCTCGGCGCGGCCCGCGAGGAGTTCTCCGCACGCGGGTACGAGAAGACCTCCGTGCGGGGGATCGCCAAGTCGGCCGGGGTGGACTCCGCGCTGGTGCACCACTACTTCGGCACCAAGGAGCAGGTGTTCGAGGCCGCCGTCGAGGGCGCCCTCGCGCCGGCGTTCGCCGCGCGGGACGCGGTGCTCGACGCTCCGCTCGAGGAGGTGGGGGAGCGGATGACGCGCATGATCATCGGTCTCTGGGAGAACCCGGTCACCCGGGTCCCGCTGCTCGCGATCGTCCGCTCCGCCGTGAACAACGAGACCGCGGCCGGTGTCTTCCGCCGGCTGATCGCCGGCCAGCTGCTGCGCCGGATCGCCGGACGGCTCGGCCCGCCGGACGCGGAGCTGCGCGCCGAGCTCGCCGCCGCCCAGCTGGTCGGGATCGCGATGATCCGGTACGTGATCAGGGTGGAGCCGCTGGCCTCGGCGGACGCCGAGCAGATCATCGCGCGGGTGGCACCGGTGGTGCAGGGGCACCTCACGGGGCCCTGACGCTTCCGCGGGGCGCGGGGGTCCGGTGCCGGTCGTTCCCCGGGGCGGACACCGGCGCCGGACCCTCCCCGCACTGAGACATCCGTCCCGAATTCCGGACACCTTGTCCCGCCCTCTGGATGACCGGCGTACGCTCGGTCCAGTCAGAAGTCTCTGACCGACACTCCCCGACTGTCTGAAGGAGCGAGCGGCGATGCCCGAGCTGAGGTCCCGCACAGTCACCCACGGCCGCAACATGGCGGGCGCTCGCGCCCTGATGCGCGCCTCCGGTGTACCCGGCGCGGACATCGGCCGCAAGCCGATCATCGCGGTCGCCAACAGCTTCACGGAGTTCGTCCCCGGCCACACCCACCTCGCCCCGGTCGGCCGGATCGTCAGCGAGGCGGTGACCGCGGCCGGCGGCATCCCGCGCGAGTTCAACACCATCGCCGTCGACGACGGCATCGCGATGGGCCACGGCGGCATGCTGTACTCCCTGCCCTCCCGCGACCTGATCGCGGACAGCGTGGAGTACATGGTCGAGGCGCACTGCGCGGACGCCCTGATCTGCATCTCCAACTGCGACAAGATCACCCCGGGCATGCTGAACGCGGCCCTGCGCCTGAACATTCCCACGGTCTTCGTCTCCGGCGGCCCCATGGAGGCCGGCCGGGCCACCCTGGTCGACGGCACGGTCCGCACCCTCGACCTGATCGACGCCATGGTGGAGGCCGCCAACGACAAGGTCTCCGACGCGGACGTCCTCCTCATCGAGGAGAACGCCTGTCCGACCTGCGGCTCCTGCTCCGGCATGTTCACCGCCAACTCGATGAACTGCCTCACCGAGGCCATGGGCCTCTCCCTCCCGGGCAACGGCTCGGTGCTGGCCACCCACACCGCCCGCAAGGCGCTCTACGTGAACGCCGCGCGTACGGTCATGGACATCACCCGCCGCTACTACGAGCAGGACGACGACACCGTCCTGCCCCGCTCCGTCGCCAGCTTCCAGGCCTTCGAGAACGCGATGGCCCTGGACATCGCCATGGGCGGCTCCACCAACACGATCCTGCACCTGCTGGCCGCCGCCCAGGAGGCCGAGGTCCCCTTCGGCCTCACCGAGATCGACGCCCTCTCGCGCCGCGTGCCCTGCCTCGCCAAGGTCGCGCCGAACGTCGCCGCGTCGCGCACGTACTACATGGAGGACGTGCACCGCGCGGGCGGCATCCCCGCCCTGCTCGGCGAACTGCACCGCGCGGGCCTGCTCAACGAGGACGTGCACGCGGTCCACAGCCCGTCCCTCGCCGACTGGATGAAGACCTGGGACATCCGCGGCGGCTCCCCCTCCCCGGAGGCGGTGGAGCTCTGGCACGCGGCCCCCGGCTGCGTCCGCTCCGCGGAGGCCTTCTCGCAGTCCGAGCGCTGGGACTCGCTGGACGAGGACGCCGAGGGCGGCTGCATCCGCTCCGCCGCACACGCCTACTCCAAGGACGGCGGCCTGGCGGTGCTGCGCGGCAACCTCGCCGTCGACGGCTGCGTCGTCAAGACGGCCGGCGTCGACGAGTCCATCTGGACCTTCGAGGGCCCGGCGGTCGTCTGCGAGTCGCAGGAGGAGGCCGTCGAGAAGATCCTCACCAAGCAGGTCAAGGAGGGCGACGTCGTCGTCATCCGCTACGAGGGCCCCAAGGGCGGCCCCGGCATGCAGGAGATGCTCTACCCGACGTCGTACCTGAAGAGCCGCGGCCTCGGAAAGGCCTGTGCCCTGATCACCGACGGCCGCTTCTCCGGCGGCACGTCCGGCCTGTCCATCGGCCACGCCTCCCCGGAGGCGGCCTCGGGCGGCACCATCGCCCTGGTCGAGGACGGCGACCGCGTCCGCATCGACATCCCCGGCCGCTCCATCGAACTGCTCGTGGACGACGCCGAACTGACCCGCCGCGAGCAGGCCCTGAACGGCAGGTACGCCCCGAGGAACCGCGACCGCAAGGTGACGGCCGCCCTGAAGGCGTACGCCGCGATGGCCACCAGCGCGGACAAGGGCGCGGTGCGCGACGTGTCGAAGCTGGGCTGAGCCCCCGCGCACCGCCGCGCCCCTCGCACCGCCGGGCCGCCCCGCGGCACGCGGGGGCGGCCCTCGCGCGTGTACGACGTCACCAGGCGGCGGGGGCCCGGGTGCCGACGGTGAAGACGGTGCCGTCGGGGGCGGCGGCGTGGACGCGGTCACCGGCGAGCACCGGCTCGGGCAGGTCGGCCGCGACCCGGTCCGGGGCCGCGCCGAGCCGGGGCCGGGTCTGCCCGAGGAGCGTGCCCTCACCGGCGTCCACGGCGAGCAGCCGCCCGTCGGGGGCCGTGACGTACACGTTCCGGCCGTCGGTGACCGGCGCCGAGCCGCGCGCCAGGCCCGTCTCCAGGCTCCACAGCTCCCCGCGCGCCTCCAGGTCGACGGCGACCAGGGTGCCGCCCGCGGCCATGAGGTGGACCACGTTCCCGTGGACGGTGCCGTGGACCTGCCCGAGGGGGACGGTGAGCGGCACGCGGCGCGACGCGCCCGAGTCCGGGGTGTAGCGGACCACGGCCGTCGTGTCGCCGTAGCCGCCCTCGGCGGCCGTGAGGAAGAGCGACCCTCCGGACGACGTGCCGACGGGAGTCAGCGTCCCGCGCAGCCGGGCGTCCCACCGCACGTCACCGGTCTCCGGGTCGACCGCCGTGACCCGGGTGCCCGACCCGTCGCCGGACGGGCTCGCCGCGTAGGCCAGCGGGTCGCCGGCGAAGGAGACGAAGTACGGCACCTGGTGGCCGGGGATCCGGTGGCTCCACGCCGTCGCCCCCGACGCCCCGTCCACGCCGGTGACCGTGCCGTCGGCGCCGGTGAACAGCAGCGTGCCCCCGGCGGAGGCGACGCCGCCGGCGGCGGGCGCGTCCCGCTGCCAGCGCGTCGCCCCCGATGCGGGGTCGAGCGCCCGCAGCCGTCCGCCCCGCGTGAGCGACGGCTGGACGAGGCCGCCCGTCAGGGACGGCGCGCCGCTGTCGTCGGCTCCGGACGGGGCGACGGTCCGCCGCCACAGCGGCCGGCCGTCGGCCGGGTCGAGGGCGACGAGCTGTCCGGCCCGCGCGCAGACCAGGGCCCCGGCCCCGAGGGAACAGCGCGGCGTACCGCTCCCGGCCCAGGGCGTCGCCGTCCACCCGCCCGACCCGGCCGGCGCGGTCCGTGACGCGCTGTTCCGCGCCGCCGTGCCGTCATGCCCGAACAGGTGAACGGCGCCCAGTGCGACGACCGCGGCCAGACCGAGCGCACCGGCCCCGACGAGCGCCCGTCGCCGTTCCGTACGCCTCCCCGACCGCCGTACGCGCCCCGCGAGCCCTTCCTCCTCCGGCCCCCGCGACGTCTCCGACGTCTCCGGCCCCGCCGACTCCTCCTGCTTCTCCGGGTCCTCCGGGGCATCCGGCTTCTCCGCGAACGGCTCCCGTCCGGCCCCGCCCGCACCGGCGCGCTGCGCCGGTATGAACACCTGGGTGTCGTACGAGGCCGCCACCGAGCGCAGCTCCCGCATCAACACGTCGGGCGTGGGCCGGTCCTCGGGCTCCTTGGCGAGGCAGCGCAGGACCAGCGGCGCCAGTTCCGCCGGTACGCCGGTCAGGTCGGGCTCGTCGTGCACCACTTGGTACGCGACCACGTACGGGCTGTCGGAGTCGAACGGCCCGCGCCCGGTCGCCGCGTGCACCAGCACCGACCCGAGCGCGAAGACGTCCGCGGCGGGCCCGACCTCCCGCGGCCGGCGGAACTGCTCGGGCGCCATGAACGGCGGGGTGCCGATCAGTTTCCCCGTCTCGGTGCGCAACTCGCTGTCCGACGGCCGGGAGATACCGAAGTCGATGACCTTCGGACCGTCCTCGGCGAGCAGCACGTTGCTGGGCTTCAGATCCCGGTGCACGACGCCGACCCGGTGGATGTCGCGCAGTGCCTCGGCCAGCCCCGCCATCAGGCGCCGCAGCCCGGCAGGAGCCATCGGGCCGTTCCGCTTCACCTCGCCGGCGAGGGTGGGACCGGGGATGTACAGGGTGGCCATCCAGGGCCGGTCCGCCTCGGGGTCGGCATCGACCACGGACGCGGTGAAGGCACCGCTCACCTTCCGGGCCGCGCCCACCTCCTGCCGGAACCGCCCCCGGAACTCGGGGTCCCGGGCGAACTCGGCGTGCACGACCTTCACCGCGAGCCGCATGCCCGAGGTGCTCCGGGCCAGATGGACGACCCCCATACCGCCGGAACCCAGACAGGACTCCAGACGGTAGTGACCGGCGTATTCCGGAAGTTCCGCTTCCGCACCTGCTCCGACGTTCCGCTGTGGCGCCATGGACCCACCCCCGTGCTGTTCGTCCGCGCGCGCGACGCACGGAGCCTAATCGATGACTCGTACGGGACGGAGGCGGCTTGCTAGCCTCCGTGTTCCGCGGTCGCACCGGTGTGCGTACCGCGCACGAGGGGAATCAACGGGGTCCCATGGCAGCCATGGGGCACCAACGGGGGAGGTACACATGTCTGTCGACCATGCCGAGGAGCCGACGGCCGGCGACGCGCCGGAAGCGGTCACCACCACGGCCCTGCGCTACTACTCGGTCGCCCCGGGCGTCCGTCTCAACGTCCGCAGGGGGCCCGGCACCGACTACGCCATCGTGCGGATGCTGCCCGAGGGGGCGAGGGTCCCGATCTTCTGCCAGGCACCCGGCACCACCGTGACGGGTCCGTACGGCACGACGAACATCTGGGACAACATCGACGACGGCGAGTTCATCTCCGACGCGTACGTGCAGACCGGCAGCGACGGCTACATTCGCCCGCGCTGCTCCTTCTGAACGTCCGCCCGGCACCCGACCCGCCCGGCGCCCGGTCCGACCCGGCGCCCGGTGCGGTCCGGCACCCGGTCCCACCCGGAGCCCGCGGTACGTCCGGAGCCATAATCGACGCGTGAGCGCAGAGAACGGCACCCCGGACAGCACCGCGGGCTCTCCCGGAACCCCGGTGGGCCCCCGGCCCGAGCCCATCCGCTTCTTCGGCACCACCTGGGTCGACCACACGGGCGGCTACACCGCGCGCCGCGTCGGCGTCGCCGCCGGCTCCCTCGCCGCCACGGCCGCCTCCTGCTTCGTCCTGCGCATCGCCTACCAAGGGCTTCGCATCGCCGAGATCGGCAGCTTCGTCACCCTCCTCATGGTCGTGATGTTCGCGGTCTGCAGCGCCCTCGCCTTCCGGCACACCTGGTCCGCCTTCAGCACCCGTCCCGACCCCGCCCGCCAGGCCTCCCTCCGCGGCCTCCTGGCCATCGGCTTCGTCGGCTCCCTCGTCGCCTACTTCTTCCGCTCCCTCACCGAGGCCCCGGGCGAGCGGCTCCACCGCGCGGAATACGACACGGCACGCGAGCAGTACGCGAAGCGCACCACCCGCCGCTCCGGCAACCCGTCGAGGAAGCGTCCCCGCCGTTCCTGACCGCGGTCGCCCGACCGCCGCCCCTCACCGCGCGACCCCCTGGGCCGCACCGCCGCCCGGCCGCCACGGCCGCCTGGCGACACCGGGGGACACCCCGCCGGCCGCTGCGCCGATCTCCTCACCTCCGCCCGGGCCCGGCCCCGGAGCGCCCCGGCGAAGACCGTCCCGGACGGCATCGTCCAGGAGACCTACGACGTCATCGTCCTCCTCCCCTTCCTCCCCCTCCTCCCCTCTCCTCCTCGCGACGACGCCTCGCGACGACGCCCGCGTGACGACGCCCGCGACGACGCCCGCTTGACGACGCCCGCGACGCCGACCGCTTGACGGCGCCCGAGACCGGGAGCAGTATTCATCACATGATGAATTACGACTCCCGGCCACCGGAGGAACCGGCCGTCCACGCCCAGGACCTGACCGTCGTCCGAGGCTCCCGCACCGTCCTGCGCGGCCTCGACTTCACCGTCCCGCGCGGCCTGATCACCGGCCTCCTCGGCCCCTCCGGCTGCGGAAAGTCGACCCTGATGCGGGCAGTCGTCGGCACCCAGGCCAAGGTCACCGGCACCCTCGACGTCCTCGGCCGGCCCGCCGGGCACCCCGCCCTGCGCACCCGCATCGGCTACGTCACCCAGGCTCCTTCGGTCTACGACGACCTGACCGTCCGCCAGAACCTCGACCACTTCGCCGCGATCCTCGACCCAGGCCGCGCGTCGGCCGACCGCCGCCACGAGAAGGTCACCCGGGCCATCGACGACGTCGACCTCACCACCCACGCCGACGCCCTCGCCGGCAACCTCTCCGGCGGCCAGCGCAGCCGCGTCTCCCTCGCCGTGGCCCTCCTCGGAACCCCCGAACTCCTCGTCCTCGACGAACCCACGGTCGGCCTCGACCCTGTCCTGCGCCGCGACCTGTGGAACCTCTTCCACACCATCGCCGCCGAACGCGGCGCGACGCTGCTGATCTCCTCCCACGTCATGGACGAGGCCGAGCGCTGCGACCGCCTCCTGCTCATGCGCGCGGGCGGGATCCTTGCCGACGACACCCCCGACGCGCTCCGCGGCCGCACCGGCGCCGAGACCGTCGAGGCCGCCTTCCTGCACCTGGTCGACGAGGCCGTCGCGGCAGGCCGTACGAAGGAGACCACTCGATGAGCACCACCCGCACGGCGCCGAGCACCCCCGCCCCCGCCGGCGCCCTGAGCCCCTCCCGCACCACCGCCACCGCGGCCCGGGTCCTGCGCCAGCTCCGCCACGACCCGCGCACCATCGCGCTGATGATCCTCATCCCCTGCGTGATGCTGTTCCTGCTGCGCTACGTCTTCGACGGCAGCCCGCGCACCTTCGACACCATCGGCGCCTCCCTCCTCGGGATCTTCCCGCTGATCACGATGTTCCTGGTCACCTCGATCGCCACCCTGCGCGAACGCACCTCCGGCACCCTCGAACGCCTCCTCGCCATGCCCCTCGGCAAAGGCGACCTCATCGCGGGCTACGCCCTCGCCTTCGGCACCCTCGCGATCGTCCAGTCGGCCCTCGCCACCGGCCTCGCCGTCTGGTTCCTGGACCTCGACGTCACCGGCAGCCCCTGGCTGCTCCTCCTGGTCGCCCTGCTCGACGCACTCCTCGGCACGGCCCTCGGCCTCTTCGTCTCGGCCTTCGCGGCCTCCGAATTCCAGGCGGTCCAGTTCATGCCGGCGGTGATCTTCCCCCAGCTCCTCCTCTGCGGCCTCTTCACCCCGCGCGACGCCATGCACCCCGTCCTGGAGGCCATCTCCGACGTGCTCCCCATGTCCTACGCCGTCGACGGCATGAACGAGGTCCTCCAGCACACCGACATGACCGCCGCCTTCGTACGCGACATCCTGATCGTCGCCGGCTGCGCCCTGCTGGTGCTGGGTCTCGGCGCGGCGACCCTCCGACGCCGGACGGCATGACGTCGGCCGATCCGCCATCCCGCCCACCGGACACCACCCGCCCCCGGCGCCCACGGGTGCGAGGATGAATCAGGACGACGCACACCCCGGAGGGCACCCCCAGCCATGACCCAGAAAGTCGCAGTCCTCGGCACCGGCAAGATCGGCGAAGCCCTGCTCAGCGGAATGATCCGCGCCGGCTGGGCCCCCGACGACCTCCTGGTCACCGCCCGCCGCCAGGAACGAGCCGAGGAACTCCGCACCCGCTACGGCGTCACCCCGGTCTCCAACGCGGAGGCCGCCAAGACCGCCGACACCCTGATCCTCACGGTGAAGCCCCAGGACATGGGCGCCCTCCTCGACGAGCTGGCCCCGCACGTCCCCGCCGACCGCCTGGTCATCAGCGGTGCCGCCGGCATCCCGACCTCCTTCTTCGAGGACCGTCTCGCCGAGGGCACCCCCGTCGTCCGCGTCATGACCAACACCCCCGCCCTCGTCGACGAGGCCATGTCGGTCATCTCCGCCGGCAGCCACGCCACCGCCGACCACCTCGCCCACGCCGAGGAGATCTTCGGCGGCGTCGGCAAGACGCTCCGCGTCCCCGAGTCCCAGCAGGACGCCTGCACCGCCCTGTCCGGCTCCGGCCCGGCCTACTTCTTCTACCTGGTCGAGGCCATGACCGATGCCGGCATCCTCCTGGGACTGCCCCGCGACAAGGCCCACGACCTGATCGTCCAGTCCGCGATCGGCGCCGCCACGATGCTCCGTGACAGCGGCGAACACCCGGTCAAGCTCCGTGAGAACGTCACCTCACCCGCCGGCACCACCATCAACGCCATCCGCGAACTGGAGAACCACGGCGTACGGGCCGCCCTCATCGCCGCCCTCGAAGCCGCCCGCGACCGCAGCCGCGAACTCGCCTCCGGCACCAAGGACTGACGGCACCGCCCCGCCCCGGGCGGTCACCCGACGGCGTTCACCACCTCCTCGGTGGTCCGGGACACGGCCGGCAGCAGCCCGATCGCGCGATAGGCGTCGTCCACCGTCGGCCGCGCCGTGGCCCGAGCCCGCTCCGCACCGTCCCGCAACACCCCCTCCACATGGCCGGGATCCGCGCACAGCTCCTTGTGCCTGTCCCGCACGGGCCTCAGGACCTCGACCACGGCCTCCGCGGTGTCCTTCTTCAAAGCGCCGTACGACTCGTACGCACCGGCCAACGCCTCCGGGTCCCCGCCCGTGCACGCCGCGAGGATCTCCAGCAGATTCGCCACCCCCGGCCGGGACTCCCTGTCGTACACGACCTCCCGCCCGTTGTCGGTCACCGCCCGCATCACCTTCTTGCGCACCACGTCCGGCTCGTCCAGCAGATAGACGATCCCCGGCCCCGTGTCATCGCTCTTGCCCATCTTCGACGTGGGGTCCTGCAGATTCATCACCCGCGCCGCCACCGCCGGAAGCGTGGCCCGCGGCACCACGAAGGTGTGGCCGTACCGCTGGTTGAACCGCACCGCCAGATCCCGTGACAGTTCCACGTGCTGCGCCTGGTCGTCCCCGACCGGCACCTCATCGGTCCCGTAGGCCAGGATGTCCGCCGCCATCAGCACCGGATACGTCAGCAGCGACAGCCGCACACTCCCGCCGCGCCGCTGCTCCCGCGCGGCCTTCTCCTTGTACTGGATCATCCGGCGCATCTCGCCGTCCGTGGCCACGCACTCCAGCAGGTACGACAGCCGCGCGTGCTCGTCCACGTGGCTCTGCACGAAGACCGTGCACAGCGTCGGATCCAGCCCGGCCGCCAGCAGCAGCGTCGCCGCCTGCCGGCTCAGCCTGCGCACCCGCGCCGGATCGTGGTCCACGGTCAGCGCGTGCAGATCGACGATGCAGAACAGCGCCTCCGCCCGGTGCTGGTCGACCGCGACCCACTGCCGCATGGCCCCCAGGTAGTTCCCCAGTGTCAGATGTCCGGTCGGCTTGACCCCACTGAAGACCCGTGTCATCTCTCCTCCGTCTGCCTGTCGGGGCCGCCGTCCCCGGCCGGCCGCCCCCGGAGTCCGGAAGGGAAACGAAAACGGCCGCCGAGGCGGCGGCCGTTGGGTGCGTACGCAGTGACGGCCGCCGTCAGGCGGCCCACCAGAACTGGCTGTGCGTACGCGTCGTCATGCACGTCAGACTACGCCCCAAGGCCGGCGGCGGGCAGCGAGTTGACACGCCCCGACGGCATCCGTACTGTTCTCCGAGTTGTCCGACGTGAGCGCCGACTCCGGTCGGTCCCCGGACAGCCATTCCGCAAGTACCACCACTGTTCCGACGCCAGCAGTCCGCATGTCTGTCTGCCGGCGCTTCATTGGCGTGCGTATTCGCGAAATGAGGAATCCGCTCCCGAAAGGGAACGAGCCCCCGATTAGCTCGGGAGCCGGGAATCCGCTAAAGTCTCACTCGTCGGAACGGCCGAAGGGCCGGGAAGGCAAACCCCGCCGACCGGGGGTCAGACCGAGAAAAGGATCTGATAGAGTCGGAGACACCGAAGGGAAG
>NZ_JBIBRG010000010.1:0-293599 GCF_043076215.1 Streptomyces sp. NPDC016640 | reverse complement strand
CGTGTGGGCGTTCGCGCTGGGCTGGGCGCTGCTGGCCGGCGCGGTCGGCTTCATCTACTTCTGGAAGGCTGAGGAGAGCTACGGCCGTGGCTGACGAGACGAAGGGCCCGCGCGTCCCCACCGTCATCGCGGACGACCTGCACATCGTCTACCGCGTCAACGGTGCGAGGACCGGCAGGGGCAGTGCCACCGCGGCGCTGAGCCGCATACTGAAGCGCGCGAAGGGCGACGCCGAGCGGGGCGTGCGCACGGTGCACGCCGTCCGCGGGGTGTCCTTCGTCGCCTATCGCGGCGAGGCCATCGGCCTGATCGGTTCCAACGGCTCCGGCAAGTCGACCCTGCTGAGGGCCATCGCCGGGCTGCTGCCCGCCGAGCGGGGCAAGGTCTACACCGACGGCCAGCCCTCCCTGCTCGGCGTCAACGCCGCGCTGATGAACGACCTGACGGGCGAACGGAACGTCATGCTGGGCGGGCTCGCCATGGGCATGTCCCGCGAGGAGATCCGGGAGCGCTACCAGGACATCGTCGACTTCTCCGGGATCAACGAGAAGGGCGACTTCATCACCCTGCCGATGCGCACCTACTCCTCCGGCATGGCCGCCCGGCTGCGCTTCTCCATCGCCGCCGCCAAGGACCACGACGTACTGATGATCGACGAGGCGCTGGCCACCGGCGACCGCAAGTTCCAGAAGCGGTCCGAGGCCCGTATCCGGGAGCTGCGCAAGGAGGCCGGCACGGTCTTCCTGGTCAGCCACAACAACAAGTCCATCCGCGACACCTGCGACCGCGTGCTGTGGCTGGAGCGGGGCGAGCTGCGCATGGACGGGCCGACCGACGAGGTGCTCAAGGAGTACGACAAGTTCACGGGGAGGTGACCCGGTGCGACCAGGGCCCCGCCGGAACTGTCCGGTGGGGTCCGGCGTCTGCAAAGGGAGCGTCGACTCCTGCCGCCGCACGGAACCCCGACGCCGAACGGTGCGTCGTCGTGCCGCGCGGGAGACCCCGGCGGTGCACGCCGCGTTGTACAACGTAAGCTGGGGCGGTCCCGAAAGGCGGCAATCAGGACCATAATGCCCGACATCATCCAGCGGTGCCGTGTGGTGAGAGTCTGGGCGGCGTGTCCGAAATGGTGTGTATTGGGTCATGAGTGTAGAACGGGAGACGTGACGGCAATGGCTACGGAGACTCCCCGGCTGGGCGCAGCGCGTGCCGTCCTCGCCCCGGGCAGTCCGCGGTGACGCCCCCCGGCCCGGCGCGTGCCGTCGACGTCGAGCGCGCCACGCTCGACAAGGCCGCCGCCGAGAACTTCCCCGTGGCACCCTTCTTCCTGCCCAGGTCCTGGCGCGACGACCTCATGGCCGTGTACGGCTTCGCCCGTCTGGTCGACGACATCGGCGACGGCGATCTGGCCCCCGGCGGCGCCGACGCCCGCCTCCTCGGAGTCCCCGCCGAGGAGGCCGCGGACCGGCTGGTGCTGCTGGACGCCTTCGAGACCGACCTGCGCCGGGTGTTCGATCCGGTGGGCCCGGAGCCGCGCCATCCGCTGCTGCTCCGGCTGCGGCCCGTCGTCCACCGCCACGCACTGACCCCGGAGCCGTTCCTCGGCCTGATCGCCGCCAACCGCCAGGACCAGACCGTCAAGCGGTACGAGACCTACGACGACCTGCTCGCCTACTGCGAACTGTCGGCCAACCCCGTCGGCCGGCTGGTCCTCGCCGTGACCGGGACCGCCACCCCGGAGCGGATCCGCCGCTCCGACGCCGTCTGCACGGCCCTGCAGATCGTCGAGCACCTCCAGGACGTCACCGAGGACCTCGGCCGCGACCGCGTCTACCTGCCCGCTGCGGACATGAAGCGCTTCCGCGTCCGGGAGGCGGACCTCGCCGCCCCCACCGCCGGCGCGTCGGTGCGCGCACTCGTCGCGTTCCAGGCCCGGCGCGCCCGGGACCTGCTGGCGGAGGGCGCCCCCCTCGTGGGCAGCGTCCGCGGCAGACTCAGGCTGCTGCTCGCCGGTTTCGTGGCGGGGGGACGGGCGGCCGTCCACGCGATCGCCGCCGCCGAATACGACGTACTTCCCGGCCCGCCCAAGCCCGGCAGACTCCAGTTGCTGCGCGAGGCGGGCGCGACTCTGCGAGGAAAGGGGTGATCCGGACCGTGGAGCCGCAACCGGACGCGTCCGCGCCGGTACTCGCCGCGTACAGCTACTGCGAGGCCGTCACCGGACAGCAGGCGCGCAACTTCGCCTACGGCATCCGTCTGCTGCCCGCGCCCAAGCGGCGCGCGATGTCGGCGCTGTACGCGTTCTCCCGGCGCGTCGACGACATCGGCGACGGCACGCTGGCGGACGACGTCAAGGTCGCCCGGCTCGAGGACACCCGGGCGCTGCTCACCCGCGTCCGCGAGGGCGCGGTCGAGGAGGACGACACCGACCCCGTCGCGGTCGCCCTCGCCCACGCCGCCGAGCACTTCCCGATCCCGCTCGGCGGCCTGGACGAACTCATCGACGGCGTCCAGATGGACGTCCGCGGCCAGACGTACGAGACCTGGGACGACCTCAAGGTCTACTGCCGCTGTGTCGCCGGCGCCATCGGGCGGCTCTCCCTCGGCGTGTTCGGCGCCGAGAAGGGCGCGCGCGGTGCCGAGCGCGCACCCGAGTACGCCGACACGCTCGGCCTCGCACTGCAGCTCACCAACATCCTCAGGGACGTCCGCGAGGACGCCGAGGGCGGGCGCACCTACCTGCCCGCCGACGACCTGGCCAAGTTCGGCTGCTCGGCCGGGTTCGACGGGCCGGCCCCACCGCAGGGCTCCGACTTCGCGGGCCTCGTGCACTTCGAAGTGCGCAGGGCCCGCGCCCTTTTCGCCGAGGGCTACCGGCTGCTGCCCATGCTCGACCGGCGCAGCGGCGCCTGCGTCGCCGCCATGGCGGGCATCTACCGCCGGCTCCTGGACCGCATCGAGCGCGACCCCGGGGCCGTGCTGCGCGGCCGGGTCTCCCTGCCCGGCCGGGAGAAGGCGTACGTCGCGGTGCGCGGCCTGTCCGGACTGGACACCCGCAACGTGGCCCGGCGGACCGTCAGGAGGCGTGCCTGATGGACACCCCGCTCCCCGGCGGGAAGCGGCGGGCAACCCTCCGCCGCGAGCCCGCGTCCCCCACGGAGACGGCCGGCCGCACACGGTCCGAGCGGCGCGGCGGCCGGTCGGGGGAGGGCGCACCATGAGCCACGGCACACGGGCCGGGGGGCCGCTCGCGGACGACCCGGTCCCAGCGGGACGCCACGCCGTCGTCGTCGGCGGCGGACTCGCCGGCGTCACCGCGGCGCTGGCCCTCGCCGACGCCGGGGTGGGGGTCACCCTGCTCGAAGGCCGGCCGCGCCTGGGCGGACTCGCCTTCTCCTTCCGGCGCGGCGACCTCACCGTCGACAACGGCCAGCACGTGTACCTGCGTTGCTGCACCGCCTACCGCTGGTTCCTCGACCGGATCGGGGGAGCGGAGCTGGCACCGGTGCAGGACCGTCTCGACGTTCCCGTGCTCGACGTCCGGCGCCCCGCGGGGCGCCGGCTGGGCAGGCTGCGGCGCGACGCGCTGCCGGTCCCCCTGCACCTGGGGCGCAGCCTCGCCGCGTATCCCCACCTCTCGCTCGCCGACCGGGCCGCGGTGGGCCGGGCCGCGCTCGCGCTGAAAGGGCTCGACCTCGCCGATCCGGCCCTGGACGGCCAGGACTTCGGCAGCTGGCTGACCGCGCACGGCCAGTCGGCGCGCGCCGTGGAGGCCCTGTGGGACCTGGTCGGGGTCGCCACCCTCAACGCGGTCGCGGCCGACGCGTCGCTGTCGCTCGCCGCGATGGTGTTCAAGACCGGTCTGCTGTCGGACCCCTCGGCGGCCGACATCGGCTGGGCCCGGGTGCCGCTGGGCGAACTGCACGACCGGCTCGCCCGCGAGGCGCTCGACTCCGCGGGGGTGCGCACCGAGATCCGTACACGGGTCACCTCCGTCTCCGCGAACGGCGACGGAGGGTGGAGCGTCCGGGTCCCCGGTGAGACGGTCCGGGCCGACGCAGTCGTCCTCGCCGTACCGCAGCGCGAGGCGTACGCGTTGCTGCCCACGGGCGCGCTCGACGCCCCCGAGCGACTGCTCCGCATCGGCACCGCGCCGATCCTCAACGTCCACGTCGTCTACGACCGCAAGGTGCTCGCGCGACCCTTCTTCGCGGCCCTCGGCACTCCCGTGCAGTGGGTCTTCGACCGCACCGAGGCCTCGGGACTGCGGCGGGGCCAGTACCTGGCGCTGTCCCAGTCGGTCGCCCAGGACGAGATCGACGAGCCGGTCGCCGCGCTGCGCGAGCGGTACCTGCCCGAACTGGAGCGGCTGCTGCCGCCCGCGCGCGAGGCACGCGTGGAGGACTTCTTCGTCACCCGGGAGCGTTCCGCCACCTTCGCTCCCGCCCCCGGCGTCGGACGGCTCAGGCCCGGCGCCCGCACCAAGGCACCCGGCCTGTACCTGGCCGGCGCGTGGACCGCCACCGGCTGGCCCGCGACCATGGAGAGTGCGGTCCGCAGCGGCGTCGGCGCGGCGGACGCCGCCCTGGGCGCCCTGGGCCGGCCCCGCCCCCGCCACCTCTTCGCGATCGAGGAGGCGGCGTGACGCTCCACCAGCAGGGCGCGGCGGACCTCCGCACCCCCGGCAAAGCAACAAGAGGAGAGACTGTGCCCACTGTGCCCCCGGCCTCGCAGGCCGCTCGACGGACCGCGGTGGACGTGTCCGCGCTCCTGGAGCGCGGCCGCACCCTGGCCACTCCGGTACTGCGGGCGGCCGTCGACCGCCTGGCACCTCCCATGGACACGGTCGCCGCCTACCACTTCGGCTGGATCGACGCCCAGGGCCGGCCCGCGGACGGCGACGGCGGCAAGGCCGTGCGCCCCGCCCTCGCCGTGCTGTCCGCCGAGGTCACCGGTGCCGCGCCGGAGACCGGCGTGCCCGGCGCGGTCGCCGTCGAGCTCGTGCACAACTTCTCGCTGCTGCACGACGACCTGATGGACGGCGACGAACAGCGCCGGCACCGCGACACCGTCTGGAAGGTGCACGGCCCCGCCCAGGCCATCCTGGTCGGCGACGCCCTGTTCGCCCTGGCCAACGAGGTGCTGCTGGAACTCGGCACCGTCGAGGCGGGCCGCGCCACCCGCCGGCTGACCACCGCGAGCCGCGCGCTCATCGACGGCCAGGCCCAGGACATCTCCTACGAGCACCGCGACCGCGTCAGCGTCGAGGAGTGCCTGGAGATGGAGGGCAACAAGACCGGCGCCCTGCTCGCCTGCGCCAGCTCCATCGGCGCGGTGCTCGGCGGCGCGGACGACCGCACCGCCGACACGCTGGAGAGGTACGGCTACCACCTCGGCCTCGCCTTCCAGGCCGTCGACGACCTGCTCGGCATCTGGGGCGACCCCGGGGCGACCGGCAAGCAGACCTGGAGCGACCTGCGCCAGCGCAAGAAGTCCCTGCCTGTCGTGGCCGCCCTCGCGGCGGGCGGACCCGCCTCCCGGCGGCTCGGCGAGATCCTCGCCGCCGACGCCAAGAGCAGTGACGCCGAGAACTTCTCCGAGGAGGAGTTCGCGGCCCGCGCCGCCCTGATCGAGGAGGCGGGCGGCCGCGAGTGGACCGCCGAAGAGGCACGCCGTCAGCACACCATCGCCATCGAGGCCCTCGACGCCGTCGACATGCCCGACGAGGTGCGGGCACGGTTCGCGGCGCTCGCGGACTTCGTCGTCGTACGAAAGAGATGATCACCATCGGTCGAATAGCCCTCGCGTAGTCGCCGGCCGGTGTTGCGGGGAGAACGGCACCGGCCGACGGCGGACCCACAGCAGACACCACTCGCAGGACTGCACGAAGGGGAAGCCATGACAGCGACGACCGACGGAAGCACCGGGGCGGCCCTGCCGCCCCGCGTGTCCGCGGCCAGCGAAAACGACACCGACATCCCGGGGGCGGCCGGGGTTCCCGACATCGCCGCCCGCGCCATGCGGCGCGCCGCCGACTGCCTGCTGTCCCGGCAGGACGACCAGGGCTGGTGGAAGGGCGACCTCGAGACCAACGTCACGATGGACGCCGAGGACCTGCTGCTGCGTCAGTTCCTCGGCGTCCGCGACGAGCACACCACCCGCGCCGCCGCCCTGTTCATCCGCGGCCGGCAGCGCGAGGACGGCACCTGGGCCACCTTCCACGGCGGACCCGGCGAACTCTCCGCCACCATCGAGGCGTACGTCGCGCTGCGGCTGGACGGCGATGCGCCCGGGGACCCGCACATGGCGAAGGCCTCCGCCTGGATCCGCGAGCAGGGCGGGGTCGCCGCCTCCCGGGTGTTCACCCGGATCTGGCTGGCCCTGTTCGGCTGGTGGAAGTGGGAGGACCTGCCCGAACTCCCGCCCGAGCTGATCTGGTTCCCGTCCTGGGCGCCGCTCAACATCTACGACTTCGGCTGCTGGGCCCGGCAGACCATCGTCCCCCTGACGATCGTCTCCGCCGAGCGGCCGGTCCGCCCCGCCCCGTTCCCGCTGGACGAGCTGCACACCGACCCCGCCCGCCCCAACCCGCCGAGGCCGCTCGCTCCCGCGGCCAGTTGGGACGGCGCCTTCCAGCGGCTGGACAAGGTCCTGCACACCCTGCGCGGGGCGGTGCCGCGCCGCCTGCGCCGGGCGGCCGTGAACACCGCCGCCCGGTGGATCATCGAACGGCAGGAGAACGACGGCTGCTGGGGCGGCATCCAGCCGCCGGCGGTGTACTCGGTCATCGCGCTGCATCTGCTCGGCTACGACCTGAACCACCCGGTGATGCGCGCGGGCCTGGAGTCGCTGGACCGGTTCGCCGTCTGGCGCGAGGACGGGGCCCGGATGATCGAGGCCTGCCAGTCCCCGGTGTGGGACACCTGCCTCGCCACCATCGCGCTGGCCGACGCGGGCCTGCCCGCCGACCATCCGCAACTGGTCAAGGCCGCAGACTGGATGCTCGGTGAGCAGATCGTGCGGCCCGGTGACTGGTCCGTGCGCAGACCCCATCTCCCGCCGGGGGGATGGGCGTTCGAGTTCCACAACGACAACTACCCCGACATCGACGACACCGCCGAAGTGGTGCTCGCGCTGCGCCGGGTCAAGCACCACGACCCCGAGCGGCTGGACAACGCCATCGGGCGCGGGGTGCGCTGGAACCTCGGCATGCAGTCGAGGAACGGCGGGTGGGGAGCCTTCGACGTCGACAACACCAGCCCGTTCCCCAACCGGCTGCCGTTCTGCGACTTCGGCGAGGTCATCGATCCGCCGTCGGCCGACGTCACCGCGCACGTCGTGGAGATGCTCGCCGTCGAGGGCCTCGCCCACGACCCGCGCACCCGGCGCGGCATCCAGTGGCTGCTCGCCGAACAGGAGCCGGACGGCTCCTGGTTCGGGCGCTGGGGCGTCAACTACCTGTACGGCACCGGCTCCGTCGTGCCCGCGCTGACCGCCGCCGGGATCCCCGCCTCGCACCCGGCGATCCGGCGGGCCGTGGCCTGGCTGGAGTCGGTGCAGAACGGCGACGGCGGCTGGGGCGAGGACCCGCGCTCCTACGAGTGCGCCGCCCGGTGGAGCGGCCGGGGCGCCTCGACCGCCTCGCAGACGGCCTGGGCGCTGATGGCGCTGCTGGCGGCGGGGGAGAGGGACTCCGGTGCCGTCACCCGCGGCATCCGGTGGCTGGCGGTCACCCAGCGCGAGGACGGCTCCTGGGACGAGCCGTACTTCACCGGCACCGGTTTCCCCTGGGACTTCTCCATCAACTACCACCTCTACCGGCAGGTCTTCCCGCTCACCGCACTCGGCCGGTACGTGCACGGGGAGCCCTTCGCCAAGCAGCGGGTCGCGGCCGCGGCAGGCCCCGAGCCGGCGGACGCCCCCGCGTTCCCGTCCCTCGCCGAGGCGAAGGGAAGCTGATGAGCGGCCGCCCCGCCCCGGTCCCGCTGCTGATCGCCTGCGCCCTCGGCATCGAGCGGTCCGCCCTGCGCGGCCGGCAGCACGCTGCCCCGGGAGGGCCGGTCACCGTGCTGCGCACCGGTATGGGGCCGGTGGCGGCCGGGCGCTCGGTCACCCGGGCGCTCACCGGACCGGCCCTGCGGGAGGCGGCCGTCCTGGCCACGGGCTTCTGCGCGGGGCTCGCCCCGGGCATGCACCCCGGCGACCTGGTCGTCGCCGAGGAGACCCGGGACCCGTGCGGGAGCGTCCCCTGCGCCGGGACCGAGCTGCTGGTGAGGGAACTGGTGCGGGCGGTGCCCGGGCGTACCGTCCACACCGGGCCGCTCACCGGCTCCGACCACGTCGTCCGCGGTCACGAACGGCCCGCGCTGCTGGCGACCGGCGCGATCGCGGCCGACATGGAATCGGCGGCCACGCTGCTGAGCGCCGTCCGCGCGGGCGAGCGCCCGGTTGCGGCCGTACGGGTGGTCGTGGACGCCCCGGAACACGAACTCGTCCGCATCGGCACGGTACGCGGTGGAATATCGGCCTTCCGCGTCCTTCGTCGCGTACTCCCGGCTTTCTATCAATGGCACCGTTCCTTGCTGCTCCCCAGGAGGTGAGCCAGATGGCCATGCCGCTGCGTCAGTCCATCAAGATCGCTACATACTTGGCCGAACAGAAGCTGCGCCGGCGGGACAAGTTCCCGCTCATCGTCGAACTGGAACCGCTCTTCGCCTGCAACCTCACGTGCGAGGGATGCGGCAAGATCCAGCACCCGGCCGGGGTGCTCAAGCAGCGGATGCCCGTCGCCCAGGCCGTGGGCGCCGTGCTGGAGTCCGGGGCGCCGATGGTGTCGATCGCCGGCGGAGAACCACTGATGCACCCTCAGATCGAGGAGATCGTGAGGCAGTTGGTGGCCCGCCGGAAGTACGTCTTCCTGTGCACCAACGCCATGCTGCTGCGCAGGAAGATGGACGGCTTCACCCCCTCGCCCTACTTCGCGTTCGCCGTGCACATCGACGGGCTGCGCGAGCGGCACGACGAGTCGGTGGCGAAGGAGGGCGTGTTCGACGAGGCGGTGGCGGCCATCAAGGAGGCCAAGCGCCGCGGCTTCCGGGTCACCACCAACTCCACCTTCTTCAACACTGACACCCCGGGGACCGTCGTCGAGGTGCTCGACTACCTCAATGACGACCTCGAGGTCGACGAGATGATGATCTCGCCCGCATACGCCTACGAGAAGGCCCCCGACCAGGAGCACTTCCTGGGCGTGGAGCAGACCCGCGAGCTGTTCAGGAAGGCCTTCGCGGGCGGTAACCGGCGCCGCTGGCGGCTCAACCACTCCCCGCTGTTCCTCGACTTCCTCGAGGGCAGGGTCGACTTCCCGTGCACCGCGTGGGCGATCCCGAACTACTCCCTCTTCGGCTGGCAGCGCCCCTGCTACCTGATGAGCGACGGCTACGTGCCGACGTACCGGGAGCTGATCGAGAAGACGGACTGGGACCGGTACGGCCGGGGCAAGGACCCGCGCTGCGCCAACTGCATGGCGCACTGCGGATACGAGCCCACCGCCGTGCTCGCCACCATGGGATCGCTCAAGGAGTCGCTGCGCGCCCTGCGCGAGACGGTCTCCGGGAACCGGGAGTGAGGCCGTGACCGCCGTCTCCCTCGGCATGCCGTCCGTTCCGGCCGGGCTCGCCGAGCGCCGGAAGAGCCGGCGGATCCAGGTCGGGCCGGTGGCGGTGGGCGGGGACGCCCCGGAGGTTCCCGGAGGAGTCCGCGGGCCCGGCGATCCCGGTGCTGGACCGGATCGGCGGCATGGGCGTGTTGCGCCGGACGGACGGCGCCGGGGCGCTGCTGGTGGCCGTGGGCGTGATGGCGTCCGTCTGCCCCCAAGCCGCCGACCTGCTCCGAGCGCGCGGTGTCCACGAGACCCACAGGACCTACAGGAGCACCGGGCATGACCACTGGGGAGTCCGCGGCGGAGCCGTCGCCGACCGGGCCGTTCGACCTCGGCGCGCTGCTGGCCGAGCGCGGAGCCGAACGCTACGAACTGCACAGCAGGTACCTCAACCACCAGCTTCCGCGCATGCTGCACACCATCGGCTTCGACAAGGTCTACGAGCGCGCCGAGGGCGCCCACTTCTGGGACGCCGACGGCAACGACCACCTGGACATGCTCGCCGGGTTCGGGGTGATGGGCCTGGGCCGCCACCACCCCGTGGTCCGCAAGGCGCTGCACGACGTCCTGGACGCCTCCCTCGCCGACCTCACCCGCTTCGACTGCCAGCCGCTGCCCGGGCTGCTGGCCGAGAGGCTGCTCGCGTACAGCCCGCACCTGGACCGGGTGTTCTTCGGCAACAGCGGTACGGAAGCGGTGGAGGGCGCGCTGAAGTTCGCCCGGTACGCGACCGGCAGACCGCGCGTCCTGTACTGCGAGCACGCCTTCCACGGCCTCACCACCGGTGCCCTGTCCGTCAACGGGGAGTCCGGCTTCCGGGACGGCTTTGCCCCGCTGCTGCCCGACACGGCCGTCCCGCTCGGCGATCTCGACGCGCTGGAGAGGGAGGTGCGGAAGGGGGACGTGGCCGCGCTGATCGTCGAGCCGATCCAGGGCAAGGGCGTGCACGAGGCCCCGCCCGGCTATCTGCGGGCCGCGCAGGAGCTGCTGCACCGGCACGGGGCACTGCTGATCGTCGACGAGGTGCAGACCGGGCTGGGGCGGACCGGTGACTTCTACGCCTACCAGCACGAGGAGGGCGTCGAGCCGGACCTGGTGTGCGTCGCCAAGGCGCTCTCCGGCGGATACGTGCCGGTGGGGGCCACGCTCGGCAAGGACTGGATCTTCCGCAAGGTGTACTCGTCCATGGACCGGGTGCTGGTCCACTCGGCCAGCTTCGGAGCCAACGCCCAGGCCATGGCGGCGGGCCTGGCCGTGCTGTCGGTCATGGAGGACGAGCGGGTCGTGGCGCACGTCCGGGCCACCGGCGACCTGCTGCGGACCCGCCTGGCCGCACTCACCGAGAAGTACGAATTGCTCGCCGACGTCCGCGGCCGGGGGCTGATGATCGGCATCGAGTTCGGCCGGCCCCGGTCACTGAGGCTGCGGGGCCACTGGACCATGCTCCAGGCCGCCCGCAAGGGACTCTTCGCGCAGATGGTGGTCGTGCCGCTGCTGCGACGGCACCGGATCCTCACCCAGGTCTCCGGCGACCACATGGAGGTGATCAAACTGATCCCGCCGCTCGTCATCGACGAGCGGGACGTGAACCGGTTCGTGGACGCCTTCACCGCGGTGATGGACGACGCGCACGACGGCGGCCTGATGTGGGAGTTCGGCAGGACGCTGGTCAAGCAGACGGCCGCCGGCCGCCGAGCAGGCGATTTGCCTCTGAGGTAAGAAAATTGCCGCGGAGGCAAATCTGCGGCTGAATGGAGGCATGAGTTCCTCCGACACGGAGCCGCCCGCCGGCGCGCTCCCCGTGGTCGCGCCCCAGCTGCGCGCCCTGCGGCGACGGGCCTCCCTGACGCTGGAGGCCGCCGCCCGCGACGCGGGTCTGTCGCCCGCCCACCTCTCCCGGCTGGAGACCGGGCAGCGCCAGCCCTCGCTGCCGATGCTGCTCTCCCTCGCCCGTACCTACGGTACGACGGTCTCCGACCTGCTCGGCGAGACGGCAGCCGACCGGGACGCCGCGGTGCGCGCCGCCGACATGGAGCCCACGGCCGCGGGCGGCTGGACGTACTGGCCGGCCGGTGCCGCGGGGCGCGGCATGCAGGCCCTGCGGGTGCACGTGCCGCACCGTTCCCAGGGCGACATCGTGCGCGTCCACCCCGGCGAGGAGTGGCTGTACGTCCTCAAGGGGCGGCTGCGGCTGCGGCTCGGGGACGCCCTGCACCGCCTCGGTCCGGGCGACAGCGCGCACTTCGACTCGCTGACCCCGCACCGCATCGCCGCTCAGGATCCCGACGGGGTCGAGCTGCTGTTCGTCCACACCCTGCTGCAGAGTCCCACGGCCGCGCTGTGCCTGGGCCCCACCGACGGAGAGGCGTCATGACCGGCAAGGACATGGAGGAGAAGTTCCCCCGGGCCCTGTGGGTGAGGCTGTTCATCTACATCGCGGTGGGGCACGTCTTCGCGGCCTTCGTCTATCTGCTCTTCGAAGTGGGCGCGAAGTGACGGCCGGCCGCCGGCCTCAGTCGAGCATGCGCTCGCGCAGCCGCTCCCGGGCCTCGGGGGTGAGCCCGAGCGCCTTCTCCAGATAGGGGTCCACGCCGCCCCAGGTCTCCTCGACGGTCTCGAAGGCGGCCGACAGATACTCCGCGCGCGCGTCGAACAGCGGGTTGAGCAGCTCCATGACCTCGGGGGAGTAGGCCGAGTCGGCGCTGCCGTTGCGGTGCACCTTGTAGCGGCGGTGCTTGGCGTTGGACTTCAGGTAGTCGTCCAGGATCGCGTCCCGCTCGACGCCCAGCGCGAGCAGGGTCACGGCCACCGACAGTCCCGCCCGGTCCTTGCCGGCCGCGCAGTGCATCAGCGCGGGCACGCCGTCCTCCGCGAGCGAGCGCAGCACCCGGGAGTGCTCGGCGGTGCGCTCCTTGATGATCAGCCGGTAGGAGCTGATCATCCGGTCCGCGCCCTTGCCGTCCGCGAGGATCGAGCGCAGCTGGTCCAGGTCGCCGTCGCGGACCATCCTCCAGAACTCGGCGCCGTCGGCCGGGTCGCTGAGCGGCAGGTTCACATTGCGCACGCCCGGCAGCTCGACGTCCGGCCCCTCCAGCGCCTGGTCGGCCGCGTTGCGGAAGTCGAAGACCGTGTGGAGCCCGAGCGAGGACAGGAAGACGGCGTCCTGCGCGGTCGCGTGGGCGAGATGACCACTGCGGAACAGCACCCCGTGCCGCACCCGCCGGCCGTCCACGGTCGGCAGTCCGCCCACGTCGCGAAAGTTGCGTACGCCGGCCAGCTCGGGTTCCGTCGACGGGATCTGCTGCGTCACGTAGGACTCCTCCCACTCGGCTGCGCCGGCGCGGCTCGCCGACGGGCACCACTTGACGATACGACATGCCTGCCTGGGGCAATGAGTTGTCCACAGGCATTGCCCGGCCGCCCCGACGGCACCGATGATGTTGGTGTCTGACCGCATCTGTTCGAATCCGTGGGAGGTTCGGGTGGCGGAGGTCTCGCAAGACGGTCGTACCTGGCTCCTCTCGGGGCCGACCAGCGGTTACGCGGTGCACGTCACGGACCGCGACGAGCTGGTGCATCTGCACTGGGGCCCGAGGATCGCGCTCGCCGACGCGCGGGCCCTCGCGCGGCGCCCCCTGCCGGACGACTGGCCGTTCGAGTCCCGGCTGGACGGGCGCGAGGAGTACCCGGTCGAGGGCGGTCCCCGGTTCACCCGGCCCGCCCTGTCCGTGCGCACCGGCGAACGGCGGGGCACCGAGTGGGCCTTCGACGGCCACGACACGCACGACGGTGAACTCCGCCTCCGCTTCCGCGACGGCGGACTCGGGGTGACCCTGCACTACCGGATGCGCGGCGATGTGATCGAGCGCTGGGTCACCCTGCACAACCGGGGCCCCGACGTCGAGCTCCTGCGCGCCGACTCCGCCACCTGGACCCTGCCCGAGCGGGAGCGGTGGCGGCTCTCCCAGCTGCACGGCCGCTGGGCCGCGGAGTCCCGGCTGACCCGCTCCCCGCTCACCTACGGGGAGAAGGTCCTCGGCAGCCGCCGCGGCCACACCGGGCACCAGCACCTGCCGTGGGTCGCGCTCGACACCGACGCGACCGAGGAACGGGGCGAAGTCTACGGCTGCGCCCTCGGCTGGTCGGGGTCCTGGCGCATCTGCGTGGCGCAACTCCCCGACGCGCGCGTACAGATCACCGGCGGCGCGGGTCACGACGACTCCGGGCTGCTGATGCTCGGCACGGACGAGACGTACGTCACGCCGGTCTTCGCGGGGCTGTGGAGCGACGGCGGCTTCGGCGGGGCCAGCCGCGCGTGGCACGCCTACCAGCGGACCCATGTCGTACCGGGCGCGGACCGGGACCGGCCCGTCCTGTTCAACTCCTGGGAGGCCACCGGCTTCGACATCACGCAGGAGCAGCAGCGGGAACTCGCCGGGCGGGCCGCCGCGATGGGCGTCGAGCTGTTCGTGGTCGACGACGGCTGGTTCGGCGCGCGCACCGGAGACCGGGCCGGGCTCGGCGACTGGACGCCCAACCCCGACCGTTTCCCCGGCGGCCTGAAGCCGCTCGCGGATCATGTGCACGGGCTCGGGATGCAGTTCGGCATCTGGGTCGAGCCGGAGATGGTCAACCCGGACAGCGACCTCTACCGCGCCCATCCCGACTGGGTGCAGTACCGGCCCGGACGCCGGCGTACGGAGTTCCGCAACCAGCTCGTCCTCAACATCGCGCGCGACGACGTGCGGGACCACCTCTGGGAACAGCTCGACGGGCTGCTCTCCAGTGCCCCGATCGACTATGTGAAGTGGGACTTCAACCGCTGCTTCACCGACGCGGGCTGGCCCGGGGACCCCTACCCGCAGCGGTTGTGGACCGACCATGTGCGCGGGCTGTACGCCCTGCTGGACCGCTTGCGGGCGGCCCATCCGGACGTGGCCTTCGAGTCCTGCTCGGGCGGCGGCGGCCGGATCGACCTGGGCATCCTCTCCCGCACCGACCAGGTGTGGACCTCGGACAACACCGACCCCCTCGACCGGCTCGCCCTCCAGCACGGCTTCAGCCAGATCCACCCCGCCCGGGTGATGGCCGCCTGGGTCACCGACAGCCCGAACGCGATGCTCAACGGCCGGGTCAGCTCGCTGCGCTTCCGGTTCGTCAGCGCCATGGCGGGCGTGCTCGGCGTCGGTGGTGACCTCACCCGGTGGACCGGGGAGGAGCTGGCCGAGGCGCGGGAGTGGATCGCCCTCTACAAGGAGATCCGGCCCCTCGTGCAGCGCGGTGACCTCTACCGGCTGCGCCCGCCGGAGGGCGGGCTGAGCGCGGTGCAGTACGTCCTGGGTGACGAGACCGTCGTCCTCGCCTGCCTCCAGGCGCAGCACCACGGGGAGCCCGTGCCGGCGCTGCGGCTGCGCGGCCTCGACCCGGCCGCCTCGTACGAGTGCCGCGAATCGGGCGAAGTGCACCGGGGTGCCGTCTTGCTGCACCACGGGCTGCCCACCGGGTTGCGAGGGGATCTGGACGCCGCGGTGTTCCGGCTGCGACGCCTGCGATCCACCCATTCGGGCGTTCTGTCCGATTAAGCCGTTTAGGTATAACGCGCCCCGGTAGAGCACTAGATGAGGATGGGGTGCGTGAGCATCGTCATATGGGTGACGGTGCGCTGTCGTCATGTGCACGTAATTCCGGGGAACGGCAAGGGAATTCAGCGCCGAAACGGAATCCGGGTCGACGCCCGGTGACGTGGTTTCCGCCTGTGGATCACGGAAAATCGCATTCGTCGAGAACCTCGCGCTTGTCCCCGCGCGTCCGGGTCGCTTACGTTCACCATCGATCCGGACGGACGCCTAATCCTGCCGCCGCCCGGAGCCCGCACACACTGACCCGTGAACGGCAGGAACGGGGGACCCACAGGTACGACCGCCTGTTCCGGTTCCCGGAACGGCTTGGGGTTAAGCCGCGTGAAAGCGCGGCCGGGCATCTCCAGTCCGAACCCGACAGCTCACCTCGTAGGCGCCGGAGAGGAATTCGACATGCCCGCCAAGGGTAAGCACCGCCGTACCAAGGCCCAGCGTTTCACCCGTTCCATCGCCGTCGCCGGAACCGGTGGCGCGGCGCTCGCACTGCCGCTTCTCGGCGCCACCGGCGCACACGCCGCCGCACCGCAGACGGCCCCCGAAAAGACCGTCCAGTCCCTTTCCGTCGCCGGCCAGAAGTCCGCCGCCGAGAAGGGCGACGACGCCCGCACCTACGTCGTGAAGGCCGGCGACTACCTCGCGAGCATCGCCGACCGGGAGGACGTCGACGGCGGCTGGAAGAAGCTCTACGCGGACAACCGCGAAGCCGTGGGCGAGGACCCGTCGCTCATCCACCCCGGTCTGAAGCTCTCCATAGACGGCGAGGCCGCCAAGAGCGCGCCGGAGAAGTCCTCTTCCCCGAAGTTCCCGAAGTCCTCCGCGCCGTCGCGGTCCACGGAGTCCTCGAAGCCCTCCGAGGAGTCGCAGCCGAAGGCCGAGAAGCCCGCCGCGCAGCCGGCCGGGCAGTCCGTGGAGCAGTCCTCCTCGGACGCCTCCGCGCAGACGGCCGCCTCCGGCCAGGCCGCGGACGCCTCCGGTTACAGCTCCCCGGTGCCCGGCGGCGGCGTCGGCACCGGCTACAAGGTGGCCGGCAGCATGTGGTCCAGCGGCTACCACACCGGTGTCGACTTCGGCGTCCCGACCGGCACCTCCCTGAAGGCCGTCGGTCCGGGCACGGTCGTCTCCGCGGGCTGGGCCGGCGCGTACGGCAACCAGGTCGTCATCCAGCTCGCCGACGGCTACTACGCTCAGTACGCCCACCTGTCCTCGCTGTCCGTCTCGGCCGGCCAGAGCGTGAGCGGCGGCCAGCAGGTCGGCCTCTCCGGCTCGACCGGCAACTCGACCGGTCCGCACCTGCACTTCGAGATCCGCACCACCCCGGACTACGGCTCGGACGTGGACCCCGTCTCCTACCTCCGCTCGAAGGGCGTCGCCCTCGGCTGACCCCCGAACCCGCACCGCCCGGCGCGCCGCCGAGGGCCGGACCCGCTCACCGGGTCCGGCCCTCGGCGTGTTCCGCAATCGGCCGGCTCTTTGAAAGTGTCTTATGTCACCGCACGTCAACCCGTGCTTACGGTCGCGTAGGTCACATTCGAAGGTGAATCATGTCCGGCTGTGGCAGACGATTCGAAGAGTGACAGCAGAACAGTGATCGGGTCGTACGTGGCGGTGGGGGACAGCTTCACCGAGGGCGTCGGCGACCCCGGGCCCGACGGGGCGTTCGTCGGCTGGGCCGACCGGTTCGCCGTCCTTCTCGCCGACCTCCGGCCCGAGGGCGACTTCCGGTACGCCAATCTCGCGGTGCGCGGCAGACTGCTGGACCAGATCGTGGCGGAACAACTTCCCCGGGCCGTCGAACTCGCCCCCGACCTGGTGTCGTTCTGCGCGGGCGGCAACGACATCCTCCGGCCGGGCAGCGATCCGGACGAGGTGGCCGAGCGCTTCGAGCGGGCGATCGCCGCGCTCGCGGCCGCCTCCGGCACGGTGATGGTCACGACCGGCTTCGACACCCGCGGCGTCCCCCTGCTCAAACACCTGCGCGGCAAGATCGCCACGTACAACGGGCATGTGCGGGCCGTCGCGGACCGGTACGGCTGCCCGGTGCTGGACCTGTGGTCCCTCAGGAGCGTGCAGGACCGCAGGGCGTGGGACACCGACCGGCTGCACCTGTCGCCCGAGGGGCACACACGCGTGGCGCTCCGCGCGGGCCTGGCCCTGGGCCTGGACGTCCCCGCCGACCCGGAACAGCCCTGGCCGCCCCTGCCGCCCCGGGGCGCGCTCGAAATCCGCCGGGACAACGTCCAGTGGGCCCGCGAGTACCTGGTGCCGTGGATCGGCCGCCGCCTGCGCGGGGTGTCGTCGGGCGACCACGTGATCGCCAAGGGCACGCTGTCCCCGGACGACATCAAGGTACGGATCGCGGCGGTGGCGTGAGTGTCCGCCCGGCAGCGCGACGGTCGGGGGAGACCGGGGCGTGCGGCGGGCGACCGCCCCGGCCGGACCCGGCACCGCGCCGTCGGACCGGCCGCCCATAATGAAATGTCTGACCACTCCACTTGGAGGTACCGTGGCCGGTTTCCGTCTCCAGAGCTCCGGGCTCCGCGCCCTGCGGCCCGTGGCCTTCGGCGCGGACCCCGGTGGGGAGCGCATGGCACGCATCCGCAGATCCCCGCACTTCGAGGACGGCGTGTTCCAGAACCCCGGGGGCACCGCCCGGACCCGCCCCTCGGGCTCGACGCGGGACCTCGCGAAGCTCTACCTCGACAAGGAGAGCCGGTCCCGGCGTGCCCCGAGGGGCGCCGTGCCGGTGCATCCCACCACGCTCGCCGACATATCCCGCCCGCCCGCCACCGGCCTGCGCCTGACCTGGCTGGGCCACTCCAGCGTGCTCGCGGACATCGACGGGCACCGGGTCCTGTTCGACCCCGTGTGGGGTGAGCGCTGCTCGCCGTTCCCCTTCGCCGGTCCCAAACGGCTGCACCCCGCGCCGCTGCCGCTGACCGCGCTCGGCCCGGTCGACGTCGTCGTGATTTCGCACGACCACTACGACCACCTGGACCTGCCCACGATCAAGGCGCTGGCCGGCACGGACACCCTGTTCGCCGTGCCCCTCGGCGTGGGTGCGCACCTGGAGCGCTGGGGCGTGTCCGCGGGACGGCTGCGCGAGCTGGACTGGCACGAGGCGACGAAGGTCGGCGGCCTCACGCTGACCGCCACCCCGGCCCGCCACTTCTGCGGCCGGGGCCTGCGCAACACCCAGCACACGCTCTGGGCCTCCTGGGCGGTCGCGGGCGACGAGCACCGGATCTACCACAGTGGCGACACCGGCTACTTCGAGGGCTTCAAGGACATCGGCGCCGACCACGGCCCGTTCGACGCCACGATGATCCAGGTCGGCGCGTACTCGGACTTCTGGCCCGACATCCACATGACGCCCGACGAGGGCGTCCGGGCCCATCTCGACCTGCAGGGCGGCGACCCGGCGGCCGGGGTGCTGCTGCCCATCCACTGGGGCACCTTCAACCTGGCGCCGCACCCGTGGGCGGAGCCCGGTGAGTGGATGGCGGACGCCGCGGCCGGGGCCGGGCAGGCGGTCGCGTTCCCGCGGCCCGGTGAGCCCTTCGAGCCGGCCGGGCAGCTGCCGACCGAGCCCTGGTGGCGGCCGCTGTCCGGTCCGATCGCGCGTCTGTGGCGGGATCCCCGGGGGGCTGAGGGCGTGGCTGAGGCGAATAGGGGTGATCTCGACCTCGCGGACGAGCGGTGACGTCGGTTGGGGCGAGCTCGACGAGATGGGGTGGATCTCTGGAGCGCCGACCGGTCGACTGCGATCGTGGGCAGCCGAGTGCCGGGCGCGGAAGCCGGCTCGTTCCGTGGCGAGAGCGCCTCGGCCTGAGGCACTCTCGCCCGGGAGGCGGCTCCGCCTCACCCCTCCACCGCAGGATCACCGTCTTGTCGCTCATCAACGCCCACACGAGCGGCGCTGTGAACCTCAGCGGCGCCGGGATCACCGCGCCCGGGCCAAGACGCCGCATGCCGTGCGCGGGGCATGCGACGGGGTCTCAGGCCGTCGTAGGCGGAGGAGCGGACCGGGTCACCACCCGGGCGAGGACGAGTGCCACGAGCGTCAGCCCGCCCAGCACCGCCGCCGTACCGGGGTAGTCGCCGAGCGCCAGCCCCACGCCGCCGAGTGCGGCCCCGAGGAAGACGCCGAAGCTCATACCGGCGGCGTTGATGCTCAGCACCGTGCCGCGCAGGGAGCCGCAGCGGCGTACGAGCAGTGTGGTGACGCAGGCCGCCACCGTCGCGTGTCCCGCGCCGACCAGCGCCGTCAGCGGAAGAGCGAAGAACAGCGACTGCGTGAAGAAGACGCCGACCAGAGCGGACAGCGCCACCAGCAGTGCCAGTGCCATCACGTATTCGCTGGAGATCCTCGTCCGGTCCGCACTCAGCAGCCGGCCGGCGAACAGGTTCCCCAGGAAGAACGACGTGCCGCTGAGCGTCCACACGATCGCGAACGCTTCGGGTCCGAGACCGAAGCGTTCGTCGTAGAAGGCCGCGAGGTAGGCGAGGTAACCCATGAAGGCCGCCGTCCGCAGCATGGCGACCAGCAGCAGCGGGACCACTCCGGGCAGGGCTCCCAGCAGCCGGAACGACTCCAGGTATCCCGGCTTCTCCACCTGCTCCGCCGGCTCCGCGGCCCCACCCTCCGCATCATGGCGACGGCGGCCCCGGAGGAGGAAGTACAGGGCCAGCACGGACGAGATCGCGGCGATCGCCCACAGGTCGCCCTGCCAGCCCCACAGCAGTGCCGGCAGCGCGACCAGCGGCGCCGCGAGGAGCGCGGTCAGCGACTGGGTGGCGGTGATCAGGGTCGCCGCGCGGCCCGCGGCGGCGTCGTTGTCGAAGCGGTCGGCGGCGGCCGCCGTCAGCGCGGGGTTCAGTACCGCCGTACCGGCGCCGACGAGCAGGCAGAAGGCCGCCAGCATCAGGAAGTCGCCGCTCGCGCCGAGCGCGGCGGAGAAGGCCAGGACGGCGAGTCCGCCCGCAGCCGCCCATTCCTTGCGTACACGGTCGATCAGAGGGGCCAGCGCGGTCCCCACGGCCAGGGCCGCGAGTCCGCCGAGGCCGCGCAACTGGCCGAGTGCGGCGACGCCGCCGTCCGCCGCACGGGCGATGGGCACGAGGAAGGTGCTGTAGATGGTGAAGGGCACCAGCCCGGTGGCCGAGGCGAGCATGAACGGCCAGAGGAGGCGGGTCATCTCGAGATCGCCCGGTACGGCTCCGCCGCCCGCCACGGCCTGCCCCACGGCTGTGCCGGCGGCCTTGCCCGGAGCCCCGGGCGAGGCCGCGGCGCCCTGGGTCTCGCTGCTCATGCCTGCTCCGCCCGGTACCGGTACAGCGCGGTGGCGTCGGCGCTGAACTGCGAGAAGGGGAAGGGCTCGGCGGACAGCGCGGTCACGCCGGCGCCCAGGAAGGCGCGCGCGACGGCGCTGCCGGTCTGGGCGTACACCACCAGAGGGAGTTCCTGCTTGCGGCAGTGTTCGAGGATGTGGTCGAAGCTGCCGTTGCTGAGGGTCATGCCGGTGGCGACCACGGCGTCCGCCTGGGCGAGAACCTGCGTCATGTCCTCGGTGACGGGGTCGCCCCAGTTGGTGGTGCGCAGGTTGAAGTCGCAGGGCAGCGGGACACCGCCCTGCTCGCGTATCGCGGCGACGAGCGGGTTGACGACGCCGATGAGGGCGACCCTCGCCCCGGGTGCGATGTCGAGCAGCCCGGCGACGGCCGCGTCCCTGGCCTGCGCGCGCTCCTCCGGCGTTCCGGTGGGCAGCGTGACGGTCTCGGCGTTCGCGGCGCTGCGGTGCGGCTGGACGCGCCCGAGGTAGGCGTCGAGCGCGGCGATGCGCACCGGCGCCGAGTCGTGCCGGATGAGGGTGTCGAGGGTGTGCCCGGAGGCGTCGGCGCAGAAGTCGGGGGTGACCTCGCCGGCTTCGAAGGAGCAGGCGCCGAAGGCGTCGCCGGACCTCATCAGCAGGTAGCTGTTGCGGTAGGTGATCTGGCTGCCGGCGAGCCGGGTGGTGTGGTGGAGCCAGAAGGCGCTGGTGACGGCCAGTTCCTGCGGGCTGGGACCGAAAGAGCCGTCGAGGACGGCCTGCTGGAGCTCGGGTACGGAGTACGGCTGCGAAAGGGGCATATCGGTTCCTTCTCGAGAATGTTGACGAACGGGAGGGGAGGTCAGGGAAGGCCGGCGAGCCGCTTCGTCCGGCAGGGGAGTGCGGGGCGTCCGGCGGGCTGGGAGCACAGCAGAAGAGAACGCCGGTTCCGGACCGTTCGGCCGGAGCCAAAGCGATGCGCGAGCAGGGCGGGAGACATCGGACGAAGCCGACGGGTGCCCCGGCGGTCACGTGGTGGCGTCGGCCACCCCTTCCGGTGTCCTCTTGTCCGTGTGAGCGAGCACGGCTTCCGCCACCTCGCCCGGAGCCGCCGTCTCGGCGGCATCGAGGAGGCGCGGCAGGAGAACGAAACCGCGTGAGAGCTGCTCGTCAAAGAACATGACGGGGCGCCTTGCGGCAGGACAAGGGCGGTACGAAGGGGTGAGCGGCGCGCCCGGCGGCGACGCTAGGCCCTCTCGGGCACTGGAACAGGACCGCCACGCAGCAGCGCGCTGCCGGTCGGCGGCCAGTCCATCGCGGACCACGGGTGCCGCAGCTCGTCCTGGGCCGTCACTTCGTGGGGCCGCATGGCTTCGAGACCTTTGGCCGAGGGGTGGTTGACGTAGGCGCTGTCGACGTAACGGTGCCCGGTGTCGGCGGCCAGGAAGACGTACGTACGGTCCGCCTCGCGCTCCCGTTCCCAGAGCGTGGCGAGGTAAGCGGATCCCGCCGAGAGGCCGGCGAAGATGCCGCTGACGCGCAGGAGTTCGACGGCACCTGACATGGCGTAGTCGAAGTTGACCCAGTGGATGCGGTCGTACAGATCGTGCCGGACGTTCTGGAACGGGATGGAGCTGCCGATACCGGCAATGATCATGTCCGGGTCGGAGACGTGCCCGGCGCCGAAGGTGACGCTGCCGAACGGCTGCACCCCCACGAGCCTCACGTCCCGGCCCGCCTCGCGCAGGTAGGTGGCGATGGCGCCGGTGGACGCCCCGGTGCCCACGCCCCCGACGAGCGACAGCGGTGCCTCCGGGACCTCCTTGCGGATGAGGTCGGCGATGTCGCGGTAACCCAGGTAGTGGATGGAATCGTGGTACTGCCGCATCCAGTGGTAATGCGGGTTCTCCCGCAGCAGTTCCGCGATCCGCTCGACGCGCAGGTTCTGGTCCAGGCGCAGGTTCTTGGAGGGCCGGACCTGTTCCAGTGTGGCGCCGAGGATCTCCAACTGGACGCGGAGGGTGCGGTCGACCGTCGTGGAGCCGACGATGTGGCAGTTCAGGCCGTAGCGGTGGCAGGCCAGGGCGAGCGCATGGGCGTAGATGCCGCTGGAACTGTCGACGAGGGTGTCGCCGGGCTTGACCTGCCCGGTCTCCAGCAGGTGGCGTACGGCACCGAGGGCCGAGTACAGCTTCATGGTCTCGAAGCGCAGACAGATCGCGCCCGGAGGGACGGTCACGACATCGGGTTCCCTGATGGCCTCGGCTATGTGCTCGTGCATGTCTTGTCCTCCCGGTCAGGCGGCGTCGTGGCGGATGAGCTTGAACAGGTACGCCTGGCAGTCGTCGCCCTCCCATGTCTGGCGGTGCAGGATCTCGGGCCGGAAACCGGAGTCCAGGCCATGACCGACGATCCGCTTGAGTTCCGCGGTGTTGGACACGATCAGGTAGATCTCGCCCTCGGGTGCGAGCAGATCGCGCGTGACGATCTGGTCGAAGAAGCGAGTGACGATCCCGGCGCCCACACAGACGTTGCGGACCACGGTCGGATCGTCGCTGGTCCGTGTGCTGACCGCGGGCGGATTGAAGGTGATGACGTCCAGCCGGGAGGAGTCGGGGAACTCCTCGAAGAGGTTGGACACCAGGGGCCGGAAAATGGTGTCCGGCCGGTCCCCGACGATGCGCCGGTAGTGCTCGGCGGTCGTTGCCACGCTGTCCGGGTGGACGTCGGCCGCGTAGATCTCCCGCGCTCCGAGCGTGCCGGCGATCACGGCTTCGACACCGAGGCCGACGCCCATGGCCCCGTACGACCTGCCCTTGACGGGGATCGTGCCGTCCAGCAGCCGGTCGTGGACGATGCGGCTGGTGTCGCCCGGCTTGAAGACGCCCGGCGGCAGTGTGAACGCCCAGCCGTTGTACTCGTACGTCCGGGTGGTGTGGATGTCGGACTTGGAGCTGTTGATCGCGAGGATCTCGTCCCGGGACAGCGTGTCCGGCAGGGAGTCCAGCAGGGCACGGGCACCGTCCTGGGACGCTGTGGCGCCGGCTGTGGTCCGGTCGGTCATGGGTCCTCCGTGGTCGGGGTGTGGCTGGAGTTCGTGCAGGCAGGGACCGGGTGCGGCCGGGGCGGAGGGTGCGGGGCCCGAGCAGCATGCAACATGCTGAAAATGATTGTCAACATCATATGATGATCAATCAGTGACTGTCGGTCACCGGGCCCTCGGTCCCTTGTTCCTCTCGCTCCCTGGCCGTCGCCGGAGTCGACATGACCGGGCGGTCACCTGCGATTTGAGCGTTTTCCTCCCTCCGTCAGCCGCCACCGGCCGTGGTCTCGCGCCTGGCGGAAGCGCCGCTCGCCGAGCCTCCATGACGACTTCGGCGATGTGGTGCGACCATCGCCGAAAGAAGGCTACTGATTGTCGTTTTCATATACCCTGGTCTCGCTGTCACCTTCGGACGGGAGTGTGCATGGGTTCGTGCGACGTGGCCGTCGGATCAGCGGATGAGGCGGGGGGCTTCGATCGACTGTTCAGCGCCTGGCCGCCGATCGGTACGGCGGCCGTCAGGGCTGCGCGCCTGAGCCCCGGTGTGTGTGCTCGACGCGTGTTGCGGTTCGGGGGCATCCCCGATTCGGGTCGTCGCGCAGGTCGGCCCGCACGGCGTGACTGGCGCAGTCGACCTCGCGGCGGCCTCGCGTGAGCGGGGCCGCGCCGAGGCCGCGGACCGCGGCCTCGGCGGCGTGCGCCGACGCCTCCGCCGCGGCGTGCTCGATGCCGTCGGGATGCTCCCCGATGACAACGACTCCGCTTCCGCCCGCGCACGCGACGGCGTGGCCTCGCCCTTCGAACTGCCCTGAGGCGGTTCACCCCGGCACAGGGAAGGACGAGCCGCCTCAGCGCAGTCGGGTCGAATTCCGGAGTGTTCGCGGGCGCGACCCTGGCCGGCTGTCCGGGCGTCATCGTCCTCCTCGGCGCCCGGGCCCGTTGTGGCGCTGAGGGCCGCCGCCCCATTGCATCGCGCGGTTCAGCCCGACGGGGAAGAGGCAAGCGGCGCGCCTGTTTCCGCGTAGCCGGTGCAGTACCGGGGTCCGCCCGGATGCCACGCGCCTGATGAGTATGTTCCGTTCAACCTGGAAGGCCGGGTTCTATGCCACCGCCAACTGTCTCCGCGCCCTCGGCGAGGGGCGGCGCCGATACGTCAGCCGACGCGGCACCCCCCGAACCCGTAACGGGGGTGAAGGGACGTCTCGCCTCCCGTAAGGGCCTGGTGCTTGCCTGCGTCCTCCTGTTCGTCGTTCTCCTCGCCTCGGTCGTGCTGGCCATCGGCCTGGGGGCCGCCGTGATCGCGCCGGGGCAGACCGCCCGGTACTTGTGGGCGGCTGTCAGCGGCGGCCGCATCGCCGCGGACGAGGTGACCACGTACCAGATCATCTGGCAGATCCGTACGCCGCGGGTGCTGCTCGCGGCGCTCGTAGGGGCCGGGCTGAGCGCGATCGGCGTGGCCATCCAGGCCATGGTGCGCAACGCGCTCGCCGATCCCTTCGTGCTGGGCGTCTCCTCGGGCGCGTCCGTCGGAGCCGTCGGTGTCACGGTCACCGGGGGACTGGCGGCGCTGGGCATCTACGCGGTGTCGGCCGGCGCCTTCATCGGGGCCCTGGTCGCGTCGCTCCTGGTGTACGTCGCCTCCGCCGGCCGGGGCGCGCTCTCCCCGCTGCGTCTGGTCCTGACGGGTGTGGCCATGTCGCTGGGCTTCCAGGCGCTGATGAGCCTGATCATCTACTTCGCGCCGGACAGCGAGGCGACCAGCATGGTCCTGTACTGGACGATGGGCAGCTTCGGCGCCGCGAGCTGGGGCGCGCTCCCGGTCGTGTCCGTGGTCGTCGTCCTCGGCCTGGCCGTGTTGTACCGGTACGGCCGGGCGCTGGACGTGCTGGCCCTCGGGGACGAGACCGCCGCGAGCCTGGGCATCAGCCCCGACCGGCACCGCAAGGCCCTGCTCGTCCTGGCCTCGCTGGTGACGGGAGTGATGGTCGCCGTCAGCGGTGCCATCGCCTTCGTCGGACTGGTCATGCCTCACCTGGTGCGCATGGTCGCCGGCGCCACCCATGCCCGCGTGCTGGCCGTGGCGCCACTGGCCGGAGCGATCTTCATGGTGTGGGTCGACCTGGTGTCCCGGACGCTGGTGGCACCGCGCGAGCTGCCCCTGGGCGTCATCACCGCACTCGTCGGCGTGCCGGTGTTCATCACCCTGATGCGCCGCAAGGGCTACATGTTCGGAGGCCGTTGAGATGGACCTCAGACTTGACGGGCTCTCGGTGGTGACCGACGGCAAGAGCCTGGTACGTGACCTGTCCCTGGACGTGGAAAGCGGCCAGGTCGTGGGGCTGGTCGGCCCGAACGGAAGTGGCAAGTCCACCGCCCTCAGGTGCGTGTACCGCGCGCTCCGCCCCAGTTCCGGCACCGTCTGGGTGGGTGAGCAGCAACTCTCCCGCCTGACGATGCGCCGCTCCGCGCAGGTCATCGCGGCCATGACCCAGGACGGCGCCGTCGACCTCGACTTCACGGTCGAAGAGGTCATCGCACTCGGACGCGCGCCGCACCTTCAGGGCAACCAGGCGCTCAGCCGCCGGGAGCGGGAGCTGTGCGAACGCGTGATGGACCAGCTCGACATCCGCCACCTCGCCCCGCGCGGAGTCCTGACGCTCTCGGGCGGGGAACGCCAGCGTGTCCTGCTGGCCAGGGCGCTCGTCCAGGAGCCGAAGATCCTGGTGCTCGACGAGCCGACCAACCACCTCGACGTACGCCACCAGGTCGAACTGCTCTCGCTCCTGCGCGGATCGGGACTCACCGTCCTGGTCGTGCTGCACGATCTCAACCTCGCCGCGGCCGCCTGCGACCGCCTCGGCGTCCTCTGCGAAGGCCGCCTCGTCACCACCGGTACACCGGAGGACGTCCTCACCACGGAACTCGTCGACGAGGTGTTCGGCGTCAAGGCCAGCATCGTGTCCCACCCACTGACGGGTGACCCGCAGTTGTTGTACTCGCTCGATCCCTCCCCGTGAAAGGCACCACCAGGTCATGACCATGACTCGATTTCCCCGCTCGGTGCGGCAGCGCACCCTCCTCGGCTCCGCGCTCACGGCCGCGCTGCTGCTCAGTGGCTGTGGCGCCGAGGTGGAACCGGACGCCAAGGCGTCCTCCGAGAAGGTCACCGTCAAGAGGTGCGGTGAGCCGGTCGAATACACGGTTCCCAAGCGCGCCGTGGCGTACGAGGGCGGAAGCGCCGACAAGCTGTTCAGCCTCGGCCTGGTCGACCACGTGCACGGCTACGTGATGCCGCCGGCGAACCCTCCGGTGGAGGAGTCACCGTGGGCGAGCGACTACGCCAAGGTGAAGATGCTCAGCGACGATCTCCTCAACAAGGAACTCGTCGTCGAGGCCAAGTCCGACTTCGTCGTCGCCGGCTGGAACTCGGGCTTCAAGGACGAGCGGGGCATCACTCCGGAGATCCTGGACAAGCTCGGCATCCAGAGCTTCATGCACAGCGAAAGCTGCTTCAACTACCCGAAGTACCCGGAGAAGTTGTCCCCGTTCGAGGCTCTCTACACCGATCTTGATCGGCTGGGCAGGATCTTCCAGGTCGAGGAGAAGGCGGACGAGGTCGTCGCCGGGCTGAAGAAGCGGGTGGCGGCCGTCAGGGCGAAGGCGCCCAAGGGCGATCCGGTGCCGGTCTTCCTCTACGACTCGGGCACCGACCAGCCCTTCACCGCGGGCAACCAGGTCCCGCCCAACGACATCATCAAGACCGCCGGCGGCAGGAACGTCTTCGGAGACCTCGACCAGCGGTGGACCCAGGTGAACTGGGAGGCCGTCGCCGAAGCGGAACCGGAAGTCGTCATGATCCTCGACTACGGGGACCTGCCCGCCCAGAAGAAGATCGACTTCTTGAAGAAGTCCCCCCACACGAAGGAGTTGCCTGCCATCAGGAAGGACAACTTCTTCATCCTCGACTACAACGAGGGCATCAGCGGGCCGCGCAACATCGACGGCCTGGAGAAGTTCGCGAAGTACCTGGGCGAGTTCCGGAGCTGACCGAGTCATAGCGTGCCAGGGCCGTGTCCGATCCGCACGGCCCTGGTGCTCCGAGCCGTAAGCGCTGAACCCGGGCGGCTGCTACGTCGGGGAAAGCGCCGCAGTGGACCCGGCGTTGCGGCAGCCGCCACCGTCAGTGGCATGGATCGCCTGCGGACGGGCGGCGGAGGGCCGGTTCCCGGACCCGCCGCTGCCTTGCTGTACCCGGCTCGATCGCGTCGCGCTCGTACTCGTCCGAGCACCGCTTCGGGTGCTCGCTTTCCACCTGCCACTACTTCCTCGGAACCTCGGATCCCAGTCTCCGGGAGGACGAGCGGCTCGTGCGTGAAGCCGGCCTCGCCGGCATCAGCCCACGCCGGACGGGCGAGGGAGGGGGAGCAGGACTCAAGAGCGCTCCACGGCCGAAGGCGGGTGGAGGCGGTCGTCCCGTGGTGCGGTGCCGTGGTAGGAGACCGCGAGGTTGCCGAGGCCGTCAAGGCCGATCCCGGCATCGACCTCGAAGACGTCCATCAGCCGGGCCGGGGTCAGTACGTCCGAGGGCGGACTCGCGGCGACCAGGCGTCCCTGGTACATGAGCAGCAGCCGGTCGCAGTAGCGGGCGGCCAGGGAGAGGTCGTGCAGGGCGACGAGAACCGTCTGGTCGGTGGAGGCCAGCAGGTCCATCAGCTCCAGCTGGTGCCTGATGTCCAGGTGGTTGGTCGGCTCGTCGAGCAGGATGCACCAGGGGCGTTGGGCCAGCGCACGGGCGATGTGGGTGCGCTGGCGCTCCCCGCCGGACAGCGACTTCCAGTGTCTGTCGGCGAGTTCGGTGAGCCCGGTCCGGGCGAGGGCGGCGGTGACGACGGCACGGTCGGTGGCGTCGGGACCGCGCCACCGGTCCCGGAAGGGGGTGCGGCCGAGGCCGACGACGTCGGCGACGCGCAGGTCGCTGTCGGTGTCGGTGGCCTGTTCGACGAAGGCGACGTGCCGCGCGATCCGGCGTGTGTCCCAGTCCCGGATCGGCTCGCCGTCGTACAGCACGGTCCCGGTCGTCGGAACCCGGAGCCCGGCCAGGCAGCGCAGCAGGGAGGACTTGCCGGAGCCGTTGGGGCCGATCAGCCCGACCGTCTCCCCGGGGGCGATCTCCAGGGTCACGTCGGTGACGATCGCCCGGCCGGGCACCGACCAGCCCAGCTTCTCGGCGGCGATCTTCACAGCTCACCTCGCTTGCGCATGACCAGGAGGAACAGCGGTACGCCGAGCAGGGCGGTGAACACGCCGACCGGAACTTCCTGGGGGGCGAAGGCCACCCGGGCCAGCGCGTCCGTCCACACCAGGAAGATCGCGCCCACGAGTGCGGAGAACGGCAGCAGGGAGCGGTGCAGCGGCCCGGCGACGAAGCGCACTCCGTGCGGGACGATCAGCCCCACGAAGCCGATCGCGCCGACCGAGGCGACCGCCACCGCGGTCATCACCGCCGTCACCAGCAGCAGCACCCGCCGTACCGCCCGGACGTCGACGCCCAGCGAGGAGGCGGTGTCGGTGCCGAAGGCGAAGGCGTCCAGAGCGGTCGAGTGCAGCCGGAAGACCACGAGCCCCACCACGCCGACCACCGCGCAGACGACCACCGAGTCCCAGCGGGTCGAGGCCATCGAGCCCAGCAGCCAGTGGGTGATGGCACGGATGGAGTCGGCGTCCCCGGATGCCGTCAGGACCAGGGAGGTCAGCGCCATGAAGAGCTCCGCCACGATCACGCCCGTCAGCACGATGCGTGCCGAATCGAGACCGGTGCGCCGCAGCAGGAGCAGCAACAGGCCGAACGACAGCAGGGCGCCCGCGAACGCCCCGCCGGTCACCCCGATCGCGCCCCCGCCCACGCCGAGCACGACCACGGCCACGGCCCCGGTCGACGCCCCCGACGAGATGCCCAGCAGGTAGGGGTCGGCCAGTGCGTTGCGGGTGACGGCCTGCAGCACGGCCCCGCACGTCGCGAGTGAGGCGCCGACCAGCGCCGCCATGAGCACACGCGGAACGCGCAGGTCCCAGACGAGGGAGTCGACCAGGCGGGGCAGCGGCTCGACGTCGAGGCCGAGACGGGGGCCCACCACCCGCGCCAGATCGGTGTAGCCGACATCGGCGACACCGATCCGTACCGACACCGCCAGTGACCCGGCCAGCACCACTGCGCCGATCAGGAGCAGCACGGCCTGCGACAGGCCGGAAGGGCCGGGGAGCGGTGACACGGGCGGCGTCCTGGCGGAGGCCGCGCGCCCGTGCTCCCGGGCGGCCGGGTGGAGCAGGTCCACCGTGCCCGGCACGCCGGCCGGCGCGTCCGCGCTAGCGGACATACCCGAGTTCCTCCATGCCCTCGATCAGCAGCCCGAGGGTGTGCGTGGTGCGCACCGAGGGATCCATCTCGATGCCGGGTACCTCGATGATCCGGTTCTTCTCGACCGCGGTCAGCTTGGACACCAGCGTGTCCTCGCGCATCATCTTCAGCTTCTCCTCGGCGCTGTCACCGGGGGCTCCGCGTTCGGAGAGGTCGCCGACCACGATGAAGTCGGGGTCGCGGTCGGCGATCTGCTCCCAGGAGACCTCCGGCCACTCCTCGGCGACGTCGTCGAAGGCGTTCCTCGCGCCCACGAGCCTGCTCATCTCGCTGGGCAGTCCGCTCTTTCCGGCTACGTACGGCAGCCCGTTGTAGACCGAGTACAGCCATACGACGGTCGGTTCGCCCTCGACCCTCTTCCCGGTCTCGGCCGCCTTGCCCACCACGGCCCGCTGCTCGGCGACCAGCTCGGCCGCCCGGTCCTCGACGCCGAAGATCCTGCCGTAGTTCTCGTAGTCGCCGAAGAGGAGGTCGAACGGGGTCTTGTCCGGGGCGTTGTGTTTCGGACACTCCACGGCGCTCACATAGGAGGGCAGTTCCAGTTCGGCGAGTTCCTCACGGGTGCCGACCCGGTCCTTGGCGTAGAGGTCGTCGAAGGAGGCGATGACGATGTCGGGAGCGGCCGCGCGCAGCTGTTCGCCGGTGAGGACCTTGGGGCTGAGCACCGGCACCTGGGCGTAGGCTTCCCGGTACTCCTTGGCGATCTTCGTCTTCAGGTTCGCGGTTCCGGCCATGCGGTCCCCGAGCCCGAGTTCCAGCAGCGTCTCCGTGGCGGACTGGTCCAGGGCGACGGCGCGCTTCGGCGGTTCGTCGAAGGAGAGCTTCCGGCCGCAACTCGTCACGGTCGTCGTCCGCGCGGCCGCTTTGTCCGCGGAGCCGTCGGCGGAGGACTCCCCCGACGATGAGCAGCCGACGGCCGTGAGAGCGAGCGTGGCCAGAGCGACGCCTAATCGTGCGGGGTGGCGCATGGGTTCCTCCGGTCTGGAAGAGGCCGTGATGCCGATCATGCAGGGAGCTCGGTCGGGTTGGCGGCTACTCTAGCGACAACGATTTTCATCACGCTAGCCCCCCGGGGGGTGACGCGGTGGCGGGCTCGGACACTCCGCCGTGTGCCGGCAGCCGCCAACGGCCCCGAGCGCGCCTGTGGTCGGCGGGACCACGGGTCGCCCCCGAAGCCGGTCCGGCCGCGGCCGCGCACCATCCGACCAGGTCCACGAACGACAGGAGCGTCACGACGTGCCGACCCCACTCATACCGACCACGGCGTCGGAGGACACCCCCGGAAAGCAGCGGCCCCTCCTGCTCGACGCCGCCTTCCTACGGCTCTGGACGGGCGCCACAGCCTCGGGTCTGGCGACCTGGGCCCTGCCGTTCGTGCTGGGGTTCGCGGTGCTCGACCGCACGCTCGACGTCACCGATCTCGGCCTGCTGCTCGCGGCACGCACCGCGGGATTCCTCGCCGCGGTGCCCGTCGCCGGAGTACTGGCCGACCGGCACTCCCGCCGGGGCGTCGTGCTGTGGGCGGGACTGGCGGCGGGAGTCGCGGCACCGCTGATCGCCGCCGGACTCGGCCGCTCGGTCCTGCTGATGGCGTCGGCCGCCGCCCTGGCCGGCGCGGGTCAGGGCGCCTGCCGGCCCGCCTTCCAGGCCCTGACCGCCGAGGTCGTCGATGCCGGCCGCAGGCAGCAGGCCAACGCCGCCATGACGCTCGCGGTCAGGGTCACCACCCTGACGGGGCCTTCACTGACCGCCCTGCTCGCCGTGTTCCTCGGCACCCGCGCCCTGCTGCTCGGCATCGGCCTGCTGTGGCTCGTCGCCGCCCTCCTGCCCGGACCGGGCGCACATGCCGGCACCGGGACCGAGGGCGCTCCCTGCGCCGAACGTCCCCAACGGGTGTCGTTCCTGGCCGAGTTCGCCGACGGCGTCCGTGAAGCCCGCAGGCACCCGTGGTTCGTCGCCGGACTGGCGGCCCTGACGGCCGTCATAGCCACCGGCTACTCCGCGACCGGCGTCGCCCTGCCCCTGGTCAGCCGCGACGAGTACGGCACCGAGGTCGTGCTCGCGGGTGCGATGACCGCCTACACCGCCGGTGCGCTGGCCGCGGCCCTGCTCGTCGCCCGCTGGCGCCCGCGATCGGCGGGCTGGACCGCTCTGGCGGGCCTCGCCGCCTACGGCTTCGCCCCGCTGAGCCTGATGGTCCCCGTGCACCCCGTGGTGGTGATGACCGCCTACGCCGTCGCCGGCATCGGCATCGAGCTGTTCAACGTGCCGTGGTTCACCGCGACCCAGCGCGAGGTCGCACCGGACAAGCTCGCCCGGGTTTCCTCGTTGGACTTCCTGCTCTCCTACGGCCTCGCCCCGGTCGGGCTCGTCCTCATCGCGCCGGCCATCGACGCCTTCGGCACCCGCGCCGTCCTCGCGGTCTGCGCACTGACCTGCTTCGCCGCCCCGGCCGTCGCCGCCCTGGTGCCCAGCGCCCGCCACTTCTCCCGCAGGCCCGAGGCGCCGTCCGGAGCCGAGGGGAAAGCCGGGAGCGCCGCCTGATGCGGCAGTCTCGGGTCATGCACTCACTCAGCCACAGCACCCAGCCGTCTGCTCCCCCCACGCCTTCGGGCCTCGTCCCCGGCCGGGTGGCCGGCGAACGGGAGCAGGAGGCCCGCACCCTCCTGTCACGGGACGGAGCCGTCGTCCTCACCGGTTACGAGAACACAGCCGACGCCCTCGCCGTCGCCGCGGCCCGCACCCTGGGCAGCCGTCTGCGGGAGCTGTATCCGCACCGCGTGCGCACCTCCCGTGACGCCGGCCCCGTCCACCTGCACGCCGACAGCTTCGACCTCGTCGTCGACGTCGGCGGCGTACCCGGCAGGCGGCGGCACCCCGACGAGGACCACGTCCTGATCCAGTGCGTCCGGCCCGCTCCCCGCGGAGGCGACTCCTTCGCGCTCGACGCGTACGGCCTCGTCGACGGCCTGGCGTCGACCGACCCCGCCCTCCTGGACTTCCTCACCGGTACCGACGTCGACCTGTACGGCGAGTGGGCGGGGACGCGCGGACTTCCCGCCACCCCACGCGTCGCCCGGCACGTCGAGTACACCCGCACCGGCCGTCGCGTCGTCCGCCGCACCGACGGGGCCGTGCCCCTGCACCGCGACCCGGACACCGACCGGGTACGCGCCATGCTGGCCCGCTTCGACGAGACGGTGCACGCCCTCGAACCGGCCCTACCGCGCTTCCGGCTCGCCGAGGGCGACATCCTCGTCCTCGACAACTACCGCTGCTGGCACGGCCGCGACGCGCACACCGGTGAGCGCACCGTCCGCATCCTCACCCTGCGCACGGCCGACGCCCGCTGAACGTGTCCCCACCGCGGTGGCGCAAACCTGCGCCCCCCAGGGGGAGAAGGCGTGGGAACACACGCTAGGCTGCAAGCGCCTCGTGGGGGAAGTCCGGTCGAAGTCCGGCGCTGACCCGCAACGGTAGGCGGAATCCCGTACGGGATTCCGTGAGCCCGATCACCCGCGGTGGTGAAGCCCCTGTCAATCGCCGTGGACTGCGAGAGGTGCTGCGCACGGGGTCCAGCGCCCGGGCCCGCTCCTTCGATCACGCAGGTGCACGGCCCGAGGCGAAAGCGATCCGCCTGTGGCCACGCTCCGCGACCCCATACCCGCCGTACCGCACCGCACCACGAGCGGCGGGCCCCCACCGCCCCGGCGCGTCCCGTTGCCCCTGCTCGTGACCGGTCTGTGTGTCGCGCTCCCCGTCTCCCTGGTCTGTGGGGCGAGTACCGGGGCGTCGGGGCTCTCCTGGAGCGAGGCGCTGCACTACCTCTGGGCGGGGCTGACCGGTGGGCTCATAGCTCCGGACGAGGTCTCCTCCTACACCATCGTGTGGGAACTGCGCTTCCCGCGCGCCGTGCTGGCCGCGGTGGTCGGCGCCGGTCTGGCGGCCGTGGGCGTCGCCGTCCAGGCCATGGTCCGCAACGCGCTCGCGGACCCGTTCGTCCTCGGCATCTCCTCCGGCGCGGGCGTCGGCGCCAACGCCGTGCTCATCTTCGGCGCCTTCGGCGCGCTCGGTGTCTGGGCGCTGTCCACGGCGGCGTTCCTCTCCGCGCTCGCGGCCATGACGCTGGTGTACGCGATCGCCCGGACCCCGCGGGGGCTGACACCGCTCCGGCTCGTGCTGACCGGTACCGCCATGTACTACGGCTTCTCGGCCGTGACCACGTTCATGGTGTTCGCCGCCGAGCACGGTGAGGCGGCCCGGTCCGCGATGATGTGGCTGCTCGGCAGTCTGGGCGGTGCGAGCTGGTCCTCCGTGCCGGTCGCCGCGGGCGCGGTGCTCGGCGGCCTCGCCCACCTCGGCTTCTCGGCCCGGCGCCTGAACGCCCTGGCGATGGGTGACGAGACCGCTGCCGCGCTGGGGGTGGACCCCGGCCGGCTGCGCAAGGAACTCTTCCTGACGACCGCCGCCGTCACCGGGGCGGTGGTCGCGGTCAGCGGGGCGATCGGCTTCGTGGGCCTGATGGTGCCGCACGCCGCCCGGATGCTGGTCGGGGCGGACCACCGCCGGCTGCTGGCCGTCGCGCCCCCGGCCGGTGCCGTGCTGCTGATCTGGGTCGACGTCCTGTCGCGCGTGGTGCTCGCCCCGGCCGAACTGCCGCTGGGCGTCCTGACGGCGGCGATCGGTGTGCCGTGCTTCGTCCTGCTCATGCGCCGCCGCACCTACACCTTCGGGGGCGTGTGATGCAGGTCGACATCGACACGGTGACCGTGGAGATCTCCGGCACGCGGCTGGTGGAGGACGTATCGCTGCGGGCGGGCAGCGGCCAGTTCGTGGGGCTCGTCGGGCCCAACGGCAGCGGCAAGTCGACCCTGTTGCGATGCGTCTACCGGGCCCTGCGCCCCACGGTTGGTGCGATACGCCTCGACGGCGACGACCTGCTGGCCTTGAACACGCGAGAAAGCGCCCGCCGGCTCGCGGCCCTTCCACAGGAAGCGGTCGCGGAGTTCGACTTCACCGTGGCCGAGGTCGTGGCCATGGGCAGGTTGCCGCACCAGGGTTCGGTGACCCGGGAGACCGGCGAGGACCGGCGCGCGTGTGCCGCCGCGCTGGAGGGAGTCGGCGCCGGCCATCTGGCCGACCGGGGCTTCCTCACGCTCTCCGGCGGTGAGAAGCAACGGGTCCTGATCGCCCGCGCGCTCGCCCAGCAGCCGCAGGTCCTGGTGCTGGACGAGCCCACCAACCACCTGGACATAGCCCAGCAGTTGGAGGTCCTGTCCCTGGTCCGGGCCAGCGGACTGACCGTGCTCGCCGCGCTGCACGACCTCAACCTCGCCGCGCTCCACTGCGACCTCGTCCACGTCATCGACGGCGGGCGGATCGTCGCCTCCGGCGCACCCCACGATGTCCTCACGCCGGTGTTGCTGACCGATGTCTTCGGCGTCCGTGCGCACCGCGTCCCCCATCCCGAAACGGGCGCGGTCCAGCTGCTCTTCGACCGTCTTCCCGCCCAGTAGTTCCCCTCCCCGGTCCACCCTCGAAGGAGTCACCCCCCCATGCCGAACCGCGCACGCCCCGCCGCCCTCGCCCTCGTTCTGGCCTTCGCCGTCACCGGCTGCGGGGCGAGCGTCTCGTCGGAGGAGGGGAAGCGAGACGGCGCCCGGGCGTCCGACGGCCACTATCCGGTCACTGTCGAGAACTGCGGCGAACAGAGAACGTTCGAGAGGGCTCCGCGGCGCGTGGTCACCAACGACGTGGGGATCACCGAGATCATGTTCGCGCTCGGTCTCGAGGACCACATGGCGGGATACGTCATGCCCGACGACAAGGGCGACCTCACGAAGGTGCCGTGGAAGGACGGCTACCGGAAGACCGAGTGGCTCTCGAAGGACCGGATCAACAAGGAGCTGGTCCTGGACGCCCGTGCCGACCTGGTCTTCGCGGGCTGGAACTACGGCTTCAACGAGGGCGAGGGCTTCACGCCCGCCGCGCTGCGACGCCTGGGCATCGACTCGTATCTGCTCAGCGAGTCGTGCCGCAACGGACGGGGCAAGGCACGCGGCGTGATGCCACCGCTCGACGCGCTGTACACGGACCTGCGGAACCTGGGCAAGGTGTTCGACGTCGAGGACAGGGCCGAAACCCTCATCACCGAGTTCCGCGAGCAAGTGGCCGATGCACAGGCGAAGGCTCCGAAGGGCGCGGACCGACCGCGGGTGTTCCTCTACGACAGCGGACAGGACAAGCCGTTCACCTCCGGCGCCTTCGCGGGACCCCAGGACATCATCACCAAAGCCGGCGGCGACCACATCATGAAGGACCTCCAGGACAGCTGGACCACCGTGGGCTGGGAGACGGTCGTCGCCCGCGACCCCGAGGTCATCGTGATCAACGACTACGGCGACACCACAGCGGAGCAGAAGCGCGCGTTCCTCAAGTCCTACAAGCCGCTCGCGAACGTCTCCGCCGTCAAGAACGACCGGATCGTCACCCTCGACTACGCCGACCTCGTCGAGAGCCCGCGCAACCCCGCGGCCATCAGCTCACTCGCGGCGGACCTGGGAAACCTCCACTCCTGAACCCGAGGGCTCGCCTTTCCCGCGGCGGTGAGCCCTTCGAGCCGGACGGGCAGCTGCCGGCCGAGCCCGGTGGCGGCCGTTCTCCACGCCGGTCGCACGTCACCGGGACACCGCCCTGAGCCACGGCACCGCACCGGCCGCGCAGGCCGCGCCGCCCGTCGAGGGCGGCCTGGACCTCGCCGGCGACCGCTGAGAGCACCGGGGCCGCACAGCCCCCGGACCCTGCCGTCGGACGTCGGCCGCTCCCCGGTCCCGGGGCCCTTCCCTCACGGTGAGTGATGTTCTGGCCGTAGTGAGAGGTGCTCCGTCGGCCCGGCGGCCCCGCCCGGATCGGCCCCGGAAGCACGCGAGGGGGCGCCGGCGGATGCGGAGCACCGGGATCCCTCCCTGCCGACCGGAACCGCCTGACCGCTTGTGACCAGCTCGGATCGCTTCCTTTCCCTTCCCGCTCCCTTGTTCGGGAAGGTTATCGGCCTGTCGTACGAAGCCTCATACCAGAGCGGGATGTCGCCCGCAGGAGTTTGTCAACTGCCCACCGCACATGATGCGGTGGCGACTACGGTGAGTGTCGGTCGGGTGACGCGGCAGCTCACGCCGCAGGGTGCGATGCGCCGAGGAGCCGCGTCGACGAGGTCGGGATCAGGGAGCGGGGACCGGTACGTGCAGCCACAAGGCGGACGAAGGAGCGGACGGGGCGAAGGGCCCCGGCGCCCGGGCCCGGCCGGTAACCGGGGCGCGACCGGCAGGCCGGCACCCGTCGGTCCCCCGGTGGCGGCCCGCGAGCAGGCCGGCGGTGCCCCGGGCCCCGCCGAGCCCCGGGGCCGCCGGACCGGTCCCGCCCACCGCCCGGACCGGCGCGAGGGCGGGCGGCACGGGCGGCCGCCCGCGCGGACCGCTCCCCCGCTGCCCGAGACACCCGTACGTCCCCAGCTGCTGCGCCTCGCCGTGCTGCCGCCCGTCGCGGTGGCCCTGAGCGCCTGCGCGGCCGTGCTGTTCACCGTCCGCTCCACCGGGGTGCGGCCGGGCCCGGCCCTGTGGGCGGTGCTCGGCGGCGCCACGTCGGTGACCCTCGCCGGCATCCTCATCGCCGCCGTGGCGGCCGACCGCGCCGCCCGCTCCGTGCACGACCGCGTCGACGGCCTGCGCCGGAGCACGGCCAGGCGCGAGGGCGACCTGCGCGCCCTCGTCGAGGCGCTGCGCCGCGGCGACGGCCCGCCCCCACCGGAGCGGAGCGCGGAACAGGCCGCGGACGCCGACGACTTCGGCCTGCTCGCGGCCGACCTGGCACGCGCGCACGACGGCGCCGTCACCGCCGTCGTCCAGGCGTCCCGGCTCTCCAGCCAGGCGGGCAGCGAACAGAAGCTGGAGGTGTTCGTCAACCTCGCCCGGCGCCTGCAGTCCCTGGTGCACCGCGAGATCTCCATCCTCGACGAACTCGAGAACGAGATGGAGGACCCCGACCTCCTCAAGGGCCTCTTCCACGTCGACCACCTCGCCACCCGCATCCGCCGCCACGCCGAGAACCTCGCCGTGCTCGGCGGGGCGGTCTCCCGGCGGCAGTGGAGCAACCCGGTCTCCATGACCGAGGTGCTGCGCTCGGCGATCGCCGAGGTCGAGCAGTACTCCCGCGTCAAGCTCGTGCCGCCGATCGACGGCACGCTGCGCGGACACGCCGTCGCCGACGTCATCCACCTGCTCGCCGAACTCATCGAGAACGCCACGGTGTTCTCCGCCCCGCACACGCAGGTGCTGCTGCGGGCCGGCCTCGTCACCTCCGGGCTCGCCGTCGAGGTGGAGGACCGCGGGCTCGGGATGCCCACCGGCGAGCAGGAACGGATGAACGCGCTGCTCACCGACCCCGACCAGGTACATGTGGCCAGCCTGCTGTCCGACGGCCGCATCGGGCTGTTCGTGGTCTCCCAGCTCGCCAAGCGGCACGGCATCCACGTCCGGTTGCAGAGCAACATCTACGGCGGCGTCCAGGCCGTACTCGTGGTGCCCCAGGCACTGCTCGGCACCGCACCGAGGGCCGCCGACGGCGGGCAGGGCGCGGACCCGGCACCGCAGCCGCCCGGCAGCGGCACCGGCGCACCCCCGATGGTTCGTCGGCTGCCGTCGGCGCCCGCCACCGGCGGGCACGCCCGGGACGCCGCGCACGGCGGCGGAGCGGTGAGCCCACCCGCGGCGCCGCTCACGCCCGTGCCACCGCAGTCGCTCCGTCTTCGCACGCCCGCCGCGTCGCCCGACGACAGCGTCCCCGCCCCGCCGCTGCCCCCGCACGGCGCCCCCTCCCGTCCCGCCGAGGCCACCGGAGCCGCAGGCGGGGCCGACGCTCCCGCGGACGACGGGACCACACCCCTCACCGCCCGTGACAGCCCGGTGCGCGGCATCATGGGCAAACCCCTGCTGCCCCGCCGACGTGCCCAGGAGCACATCGCACCGCAGCTGCGCGACGGCCCCGTGCCCCGCCAGGACAGCGAGGACGCCGGCGGCCACGACCCCAACCTGATGGCCGCCTTCCAGCGGGGCATCAGCCTCGCGGAAGCCCGGCAGGAGCCGCCCGCCGCACCGCGGCCGTCCGTCCCCCCACCCCGCACCGACCACACCGCCCGGCACGACGGGAGCGCACCCGCCGGATGACCAGCCGCACACCCACCCCCTTCCACCCCACCAGCGCTCCCGCAGACCTTCGTACCCCAAGGAGTCGATCCACCATGGCGAGCGATGCGCCGACCGCCCAGGTATCCGATCTCGACTGGCTGATGAGCGGCCTCGTGCAACGCGTACCGCACACCAGCAGCGCCGTACTGCTGTCCTGCGACGGACTGGTGAAGTCCGTGCACGGTCTCGACCCGGACAGCGCCGACCACATGGCCGCCCTGGCCTCCGGCCTGTACTCCCTGGCCCGCAGCGCCGGCATCCGCTTCGGCGACGGCGGCGACGTCCGGCAGGTCGTCGTCGAACTCGACTCGACACTGCTGTTCGTCACCACCGCCGGCTCCGGCACCTGCCTCGCCGTGCTGGCCGGCCGGGAGGCCGACGCGGCGGTGCTCGGCTACGAGATGGCGATGCTGGTCAAGTCCGTCCGCCCGTATCTGATGACCGCCCCCCGGCAGCAGGGGGTCGGATCCCAGGCGATGAGGTCTTGAGCGTGAAGGCGGCCGGCGACGGACCCTGGCTCGACGACGCGGCCGGCCGGCTGGTGCGCCCCTTCACGGTCAGCAACGGCCGTACCCGCCCCACCGTCGCACTCGACCTCATGTCACAGGTGAGAGCCACCGGCGCCACCCCCTTCGGCTACCTCGGCCCCGAGCACGCGCAGGCGCTCGACCTGTGCCGCGCTCCCGTCCCGGTCGCCGAGGTCGCCGCCCATCTCAGGCTGCCGGTGGCCGTCACCAAGGTGCTGCTGGCGGACCTGCTCGAGTGCGGGGCGCTGACCGACAAACCCCCCGCGTTCCACCACAGCCCCACGGACCGGGCCCTTCTGGAGGCAGTGCTCGATGGACTACGACGACAGCTCTGACCACATCGGCGGCGCAGACCACGGTGACGACCCGTTCCCCACCGCACTCAAGATCCTCGTGGCGGGCGGCTTCGGCGTGGGCAAGACGACCTTCGTCGGCGCGGTCAGCGAGATCGCGCCACTCAGCACGGAGGAACTCCTCACCACCGTCAGCGCCGGCACCGACAACCTCGACGGCATCGAGAACAAGGCCGAGACGACCGTGGCCATGGACTTCGGCCGCATCACCCTCGACGCGCAGCACGTGCTGTACCTCTTCGGCACCCCCGGCCAGGAACGCTTCTGGTTCATGTGGGACGAGCTCTGCGAGGGCGCGCTCGGCGCGGTCATCCTCGCCGACACCCGGCGCCTGGAGGAGTGCTTCGCGGCCGTCGACTTCTTCGAACAGCGCGGCCTCGGGTTCATCGTCGCCGTCAACGAGTTCGACGGTTCCTTCCGCTACGACCCCGCAGAGGTGCGCGCCGCCCTCGACCTCCCAGCGGAGGTCCCCGTCGTGTGCTGCGACGCCCGGATCTCCAGCTCCGGCGTCCAGACCCTGCTGACCCTCGTCCGCCACCTCCTCGCCCACGCCCCGGCCGCCGCGACGGGGTACGGCGCCCACATGTGACCCCCGCACACCCCCACGGAGCCCGTACATGATCTTCGCCCGCATCCCGGGAGCCCGCCCATGAGCTACGACCCGCCCCGCCCGGCCGGTCGTCTGCTGCTCACCCCCGAGGACAAGGAGGCCCCGGCCCGCACCCGCAGACTGCGCCGGCTGGGGCTGGGGGGCCGTCCCGAGCCCGCTCTCGACGCCTTCGCCTACGCCCTCGCCGAGCTCACGGGGGCCCCGTACGGCATGGTCAACTTCCTCGGCGAGGGCGGGCAGTTCCTCGCCGGGCTGCACACCCCGGCCGTCGCGCCCTTCGTGCGCGGCGACGGCACCGGTGCCCTGCTGGGCCGGGCACTGCCCCGCGACCACGGCTTCTGCCCCCATGTGGTGGCCCGGCGCAAGGCGCTGGTCCTGGAGGACGTGAGCGACTACCCGCGGTTCGCCGGCAACCCGGTGGTGGACGAGTTCGGCATCCGCTCCTACCTGGGCGCGCCGCTCGTCGACAGCACCGGCATGGTCCTGGGCACCGTCTCGGTCACCGACGTCCGGCCACGGGCCTGGGGACAGCCCGGCCTCGCGGCCATCAAGACGCAGGCCGCGGAGCTCGTGGGACGGCTGGAGCGACGGGAGGACGACGGGCTGCCGCCGTGAGCGCGGGCGGCGCGGCCGGACGGGTGACGGTGTGAAGCAAAGCTGAGGCCGCGCTTAAGAAATCCTCGATGGACCGGTGAGGGTGCTGTACGGCAGATTGCAGTGCGATTCCACCGACCCTCCCGGACCGGGGCCTCTTCGGCATGTCCCGGCGCCGGCACTCACCCCGAGGAGCCGTAGCGTTGAAGGCGCTGGTCAAGGAGAAGGCGGAGCCCGGTCTGTGGCTCGCGGACGTCCCGGAGCCCGCCGTCGGGCCCGGCGACGTGCTGATCAAGGTGCTGCGCACCGGTATCTGCGGCACCGACCTGCACATCCGGTCCTGGGACGGCTGGGCCCGGCAGACGATCACCACCCCGCTGGTCCTCGGGCACGAGTTCGTCGGCGAGGTCGTCGGGACCGGCCGGGACGTCACCGACGTCAAGGACGGCGACCGGGTCAGCGGCGAGGGCCACCTGGTGTGCGGCAAGTGCCGCAACTGCCTGGCCGGACGCCGCCACCTGTGCCGGGCCACGGTCGGCCTCGGCGTCGGCCGCGACGGCGCCTTCGCCGAGTACGTCGTGCTCCCCGCCACCAACGTCTGGGTGCACCGGGTGCCCGTCGACCTCGACGTCGCCGCGATCTTCGACCCGTTCGGCAACGCCGTGCACACCGCGCTGTCCTTCCCGCTCGTCGGCGAGGACGTCCTGATCACCGGCGCCGGCCCGATCGGCCTGATGGCCGCCGCCGTGGCCCGGCACGCCGGCGCGCGCAACGTCGTGATCACCGACGTCAGCGAGGAGCGCCTGGAGCTCGCCCGCAAGATCGGCGCGACCCTCGCGCTGAACGTCGCCGAGTCGACCGTCGCCGAGGGGCAGCACACCCTCGGTCTGCGCGAGGGCTTCGACGTCGGCCTGGAGATGTCCGGCCGCCCCGAGGCCGTGCGGGACATGATCGCCAACATGACGCACGGCGGCCGGATCGCGATGCTCGGCCTGCCCGCCGAGGAGTTCCCGGTCGACTGGGCCCGCGTCGTCACCTCGATGATCACCATCAAGGGCATCTACGGCCGCGAGATGTTCGAGACCTGGTACGCCATGTCGGTGCTGCTGGAGGGCGGCCTCGACCTCGCCCCCGTGATCACCGGCCGCTACCCCTACCGCGACTTCGAGGCCGCCTTCGACGACGCGGCCGGCGGCAGGGGCGGCAAAGTCATCCTCGACTGGACCGCGTAACTCCCCGTACCCGCGAGCACCTTCAGGAGCCCCCATGTTCGACTCCGTGCGCGACGACCTGCGCGCCACCCTCGACGAGATCCGCGCCGCCGGGCTGCACAAGCCCGAGCGCGTGATCGGCAGCCCGCAGTCCGCCACCGTGAACGTCACCGCCGGCGGCCGTCCCGGCGAGGTCCTCAACTTCTGCGCCAACAACTACCTCGGCCTCGCCGACCACCCCGAGGTGATCGCCGCCGCCCACGAGGCCCTCGACCGCTGGGGCTACGGCATGGCGTCCGTCCGCTTCATCTGCGGCACCCAGGAGGTGCACAAGGAGCTCGAGGCACGGCTGTCGGCGTTCCTCGGCCAGGAGGACACGATCCTGTACTCCTCCTGCTTCGACGCCAACGGCGGTGTGTTCGAGACCCTGCTCGGCCCGGAGGACGCGGTGATCTCCGACGCGCTGAACCACGCGTCGATCATCGACGGCATCCGGCTCTCCAAGGCCCGCCGCTTCCGCTACGCCAACCGCGACATGGCGGACCTGGAGCGCCAGCTGAAGGAGGCCGCCGAGGGCGGCGCACGCCGCACCCTGATCGTCACCGACGGCGTCTTCTCCATGGACGGCTATGTGGCCCCCCTCGGCGAGATCTGCGACCTCGCCGACCGTCACGGCGCCATGGTCATGGTCGACGACTCGCACGCCGTCGGCTTCGTCGGTCCCGGCGGACGCGGCACGCCCGAGCTGCACGGCGTCATGGACCGCGTCGACATCATCACCGGCACCCTCGGCAAGGCACTCGGCGGCGCCTCCGGCGGCTATGTCGCCGCCCGCGCGGAGATCGTCGCCCTGCTGCGCCAGCGCTCCCGCCCCTACCTGTTCTCCAACACGCTCGCCCCGGTGATCGCCGCCGCCTCCCTGAAGGTCCTCGACCTGCTGGAGTCCGCCGACGACCTGCGGGTCCGGCTCGCGGAGAACACGGCCCTGTTCCGCCGCCGGATGACCGAGGAGGGCTTCGACGTCCTCCCCGGCGACCACGCCATCGCACCCGTGATGACCGGCGACGCCGCCCGCGCGGGACGCATGGCCGAGCTGCTGCTGGAACGCGGTGTGTACGTGATCGGCTTCTCGTACCCCGTCGTCCCGCAGGACCGGGCCCGCATCCGCGTCCAGCTGTCCGCCGCGCACTCCACCGAGGACGTGAACCGCGCGGTGGACGCCTTCGTCGCGGCCCGGGCGGAGCTCGACGGCTGACCGGAACGCACCGCTGCGTTTGAGACAATCGATCGCATGATCGAGGCGCGACGGCTCCACATCCTCCGTGCGGTGGCCGACCACCGCACGGTCACGGCGGCCGCCGCCGCGCTGTATCTCACCCCCTCGGCCGTCTCCCAGCAGCTCGCCGCACTGGAGCAGGAGACCGGCCACCGCCTCGTCGAGCGAGGCGCCAAGGGGGTACGGCTGACCCCGGCCGGCGAGATCCTGCTCAGCCACACCAACGTGGTCCTCGCCCAGCTGGAACGGGCCGAGGCCGAACTGGCCGCCTACGGGTCCGGCGAGGCGGGCACCGTCACGGTCGCCGCCTTCGCCACCGGGATCGCCCAGGTCGTCGCGCCGGCGCTGGCCCGCCTCGCCGGGACGTCCCCCGGCATCCGGATCCGCGTCCGGGACGCCGAGGGCGACGCCAGCCTGGTCATGGTGCTGGACCGGCAGGTCGACGTCGCCGTGGCCGTCGAGTACCGCGGGGCCCCGCCCGCCGACGACCCCCGGCTGACCCACCTGCCGCTGTACGCCGAACCGTTCGACGCGGTCGTCCCCGTCACCCACCGGCTGGCCGGCTGCGCGGAGGTGCCGCTCGCCGAGCTGGCCAAGGACCCCTGGATCGGCCCGTACCCCGGCAACCCCTGCCACGACGTGGTCGTCCTGGCCTGCGAGACCGCCGGCTTCCAGCCCCGGCCGGTGCACTCCTCGGACGACTTCCGCGCGGTGGTCGCCCTCGCCTCGGCGGACGCGGGCGTCGCGCTCGTGCCGCGCTCGGCACTGAACGGCATGGATCTCACGGGCGTGGTGGTGCGCCCCGTCGACGGCGTGGCGCCCACCCGCCGGGTCTTCGCCGCCGTGCGGCGGGGCGCCGAGGAGCACCCGCTGATCCGCCCGGTGCTGGACGCGTTGCGCGCGGCGGCCGGAGAGGCGTAGGGACCCGGCCGCCCCCTCACGGGTGGGAGAGGCGTGGGACACGGCACGATTCCTTGCGCGCGCCCGGCGGCGGGCGCGTCGCCGCCCGTCACCGGGTGATCCACCGATGTCAGTGGCAGCCGCTACGGTGCCTGCCATGCCGGATGCCGAAGACGTACGACGGATCGCCCTGTCCCTGCCGGACACGACGGAGAAGGTCGCCTGGAACATGCCCACGTTCCGGGTCGCGGGGAAGATGTTCGCCACCCTGCCCGAGGACGAGACCTCCCTCGCCGTGCGCTGCCCCAAGGAGGAACGCGACGAACTCGCCCTGGCCGAACCGGAGAAGTTCTGGATCGCCGGTCACGAGGCGCAGTTCGCCTGGGTCAGGGTCCGCCTCGCCGCCCTGGAGGACGAGGGCGAACTGCGGGACATCCTCGCCGACTCCTGGCGTCAGGCGGCCCCGCCGGTCCTGCTGGAGGCGCATCCCCGGCTGGGCCTGCCGCTCGCCGGCTGAAGAACCGGGGGCGCCGTCGGTGCCCCCCGGCATGATCCGGAACCGTGACCGGCAGCCGGGGCCGGAGGGGGCCCCGGCTGCCGCCGGCCCCGGTGCCCGGAGGCGGCCGAGGTCCGCGGCGGGGCCGGGGGAGAGCCGGCAGGAGCCGGCCGTCTCACGTCTCCGCCGGCGCCGGCCGGCCCGCACCGGTGAATCCGCCGATGCGCGCCCGCAGCGACCGGACGTCGAGACCGTGTGCCGCCACATGCTCATCGACCCGCCCGTACCGCCGCAGCTCGGCCCGGCCCACGCCCAGCCCCAGCACCCGGTGCGGCACGTCGGCGAGCGCGTCGTTCGCCGCCGCCGTCGAGGTGCCCGCCAGATACGGCTCGACGAGGACGACGTCCGTCCCCGCCGTCCCGGTGGCGCGGCGCAGGCCGGCCGCGTCGAAGGGGCGGACGGTGGTGGCGTACAGCACGGTGACGTCCAGGCCCTCGGTGGCGTCGAGCACGGCGTCCAGCGTCGGTCCGACGGCGACCACGGTCCCGGAGCGGCCCTCCCGCACGGTGCGGAACCGCTCCCCGTCCACGGGCAGCCCGCGCGCGTTGGACTGCGTCGAGAGCCGCACGTACACCTTGTCGTCACCCGCGGCCACCGCGTGCCGCAGCAGCGTCTCCGCCTCGTCCGGGTGCCCCGGTACGTGCACCGTCCAGCCGTCCAGGGTGTCCAGCAGCGCCACATCACCCGGGGCCATGTGCGTGTACCCGCCGGCCGGCCAGTCGAAGGAGGCGGCGGCACTCACCAGCACCGCCCCCGCGCCCTGGTGCCCGAGATCCAGTTTGACCTGTTCGAACGGCCGCTCCACGAGGAAGCTCGCGAAGGTGTGCGCGACGGGCCGCAGCCCGGTCAGCGCCATCCCGGCCGCGGCGCCGACCAGGAGCTGTTCCCGGATGCCCACGTTGACGACCCGGTCCGGGTGCCGGCGCCGTGCCTCGGCGAAGCCGTCCGCGCCGATCTCGGCGAGGACCACCGCGACCCGCGGATCCTCGTCGAGCAGCCGGGTGACGACAGGGGCGAATCGATCACGCATGGTGTCCACGGAATCTCTTCCTCTCGCTGGTGGGACGACAGGGGGTCACCTGGTGGGGCGGCAGGCGGGTCACGCGTTCTTCGGCTCGACCCGTGCCACGACCGCGTGCGGCCGGCCCGGGTGCGGCGCGGTGAACGCGTCGTACAGCGCGTCGTGGTCGCGGCCGTCGACCGTGAGCGCGGACCAGCCCGCCGCCTCGAAGCGGGCGGCGATCCCGCCGGGCCGGGCGTACGAGGCGGAGGAGTTGTCGACGACGACGGTGTGCAGCCGCTCCAGACCGGCCGGCCCGGCGAAGGCGATCGCCTCGTGGTTGCTGCCCTCGTCCAGTTCGGCGTCCCCGATCAGCGTCCACACCAGGGGCTCGTCGAGCCCCTGGGCGCGCAGCCCCAGCGCGGTGCCGACCGCGATCGGCAGCCCGTGCCCCAGCGACCCGCTGCCGATCTCCGCCCCCGGCACGAGTACGCGGTCGGGATGGTGGCCGAGCGGGGAGTCGTACGAGCCGAAGCCCGGCAGCCACTCCACCGGCAGGAACCCCTTGGCGGCCAGCACGGCGTAGTACGCCATCGGCCCGTGCCCCTTGGACAGCAGGAAGCGGTCCCGCCCGGGATCGTCCGCCCGTCCCGGTCCGACCCGCAGCACCCGGTCGTAGAGCACCCACAGCACGTCCAGCGTGGACGTGGCGGCGGGGCCGTGCTTCTCGTCGCCGGTCATCAGCCCCATCAGGGCCGGCAGATCCGTGTACCCGTACGTACGTGTGTGTTCCCCGGTGATCGTCATAAGGCGATCGTGCAACCTCAACCAAGCTTCAGGTCAAGCGTTCCCCCGGGTTCACGTCCCGGTGAACGGGGCGCGATCACCGCCCCGAGTGCGATATGGTTTCCGTGCGCGTTCGGTCCGGGGAATCCCCCAGGTCAGACGGGCAACGGGACGTGGCGCAGCTTGGTAGCGCACTTGACTGGGGGTCAAGGGGTCGCAGGTTCAAATCCTGTCGTCCCGACTTGCCGAGTGGCAGGCCGGAGGCCGTATCGGGGACACCCGGGACGGCCTCTTCGTCGTTTCCCCCGTGTTCTCGCGCCGCCTCCCGCTCCGCCCGGCGGCCGCGGTCGGGGACCGCGCCCCCGCCGTGACGGCATCGGCACCCTCGCCGAACGGCTCTTCACCGGCGAGACGGCGGTCAGGACCCACCCGGACCGCGCGACGGCCGAGCTGGGCCTCGACGGCAGCGCCCGGGCCGTGATGGCGGTCCACGGGGCCGGCCCGGTGGTGCCGGGCGGCTCCGGGGACCGAGCCGCCCGCCGATCCTTATGGGTGAGTCGTCGTGAATGTCCTTGATGTCGCTCCAGGCCCTGCCTAACGTTCGCCGAGTAGGCGAAGCCGCGGGCCCCGGCACCCGCGCCGCGATCCGGAAGCGAGGTGGAGAGCGCGTGGTGCGACGGACGAGGGCGCTGGTCGCGCTGACTCTGCTGGCGTCGACGCTCGCCGCCTGCGGCGGCGAGGAGGAGACCTCCCGCCCCGCCCTCAACTGGTACAACTTCCCCGACGACTCCGGCGCCCTGCAGCAGGCCGCCGACCGGTGCAGCCGGGCATCGGACGGCCGCTACCGGATCATCTACCACAAACTGCCCCGCGCCGCCGACGGCCAGCGCCAGCAGATGGTGCGCAGGCTCGCCGCCGAGGACGACTCCCTCGACATCCTGGGCCTGGACGTCACCTGGGCCGCCGAGTTCGCCGAGGCCCGCTGGATCCGGGAGTGGACGGGCGGGAACAAGCGCCGGGCCACCGACGGCACGCTGCGCGTCCCGCTGCAGACCGCCACCTGGAAGGGCAGGCTCTACGCCGTCCCGTACAACACCAACACCCAGCTCCTGTGGTACCGCAAGGACCTGGTGCCCACCCCGCCGAAGACCTGGTCCGAGATGATCGGCATGTCCCGCGCCCTCGCCCGGCAGGGCAAACCGCACTACGTGGAGATCCAGGGCGCCCAGTACGAGGGCCTGACCGTCTGGTTCAACACCCTGGTCAACAGCGCGGGCGGCTCCATCCTCGATCCGGGCGCCACCGAGCCCTCCCTCGGTCCGCCGGCCGTGCGGGCCGCCTCGATCATGCGGGACCTCGCCCGCTCCCCGGCCGCCGACCCCTCCCTGCCCAACCAGTTCGAGGACCAGAACCGCCTGGCCATGGAGTCGGGGGTGGCGGCCTTCGAGCTCAACTACCCGTTCGTCTATCCGTCGATGAAGGCGAACAACCCGAAGCTGTTCGAGGACTTCCGCTGGGCGCCCTACCCCCGGGTCGACGCCGGCCGTCCCGCCCGCCCCACCGTCGGCGGCATCGACCTCGCCGTCAGCGCCTACTCCCGCCACCCCGACCTGGCCTTCGAGGCCGCCCTCTGCCTGCGCAACCGGGAGAACCAGCTCGCCGCCGCGCTCGAGGGCGGCCTGCCGCCCACCCTGCGCGCCCTGTACGACGAGCCGGCCTTCACGAAGGAGTACCCCTTCTCCCGGGAGGTGCTGGCCGCCCTGGAGTCGGCGAGCGTGCGGCCGCTCACCCCCGTCTACCAGAACGTGTCGATCGCCGTCTCCCACACCCTGTCCCCGCCCTCCGGCATCCGGCCGGAGGACGCGGTCGGCACCATCGGGGAACAGATCGACGAGGCCCTGCGATCCGAGGGTGTGATCCCGTGAGCACGATGGCGGAGCCGGCGAAGGGCAAGGCGGCGCCCTCGGCCGGCGCCAAGCAGGAGCGTCGGCTGGGCTGGCTGCTGTGCGCACCGGCCGTCCTCGTCATGATCGCCGTGACCGCCTACCCCATCGGCTACGCGGTCTACCTCTCCCTCCAGCGCTACGACCTGCGCTTCCCGGCCCGGGCCGAGTTCGTGGGGCTGAGCAACTACGGGGCGGTGCTGTCCTCGCCGTTCTGGTGGGACGCCTTCTGGGTCACGCTGTTCATCACCGCCGTGTCGGTGGCCGTCGAGCTCGTCCTGGGCATGGGCCTCGCCCTGGTGATGCACCGGACGATCTTCCTGCGCGGCACGGTGCGCACCGCCGTCCTCATCCCGTACGGCATCGTCACCGTCGTCGCCGCCTTCTCCTGGCAGTACGCATGGACCCCCGAACTCGGCTACCTCGCCGAACTGCTGCCCAGCGGTGAGGCCCCGCTCACCGAGCAGTGGCCCGCGCTGTGGCTGATCATCCTCGCCGAGGTGTGGAAGACCACCCCGTTCATGGCGCTGCTGCTGCTGGCCGGGCTCGCCCTGGTCCCCGAGGAGACCCTCAGGGCGGCCATGGTCGACGGCGCCTCACCCTGGCAGCGGTTCACCAAGGTCATGGTGCCGCTGATGAAACCGGCCATCCTGGTCGCGCTGCTCTTCCGCACCCTGGACGCCTTCCGCATCTTCGACAACATCTACGTCCTGACCGCGGGCGCCCAGGGCACCGGGTCCCTGTCGATCCTCGGCTACGACAACCTGTTCACCGCGCTGAACCTGGGCATCGGGTCGGCGATCTCGGTCCTGATCTTCCTCTGCGTCGGGATCATCGCCTTCACCTTCGTCAAGCTGTTCGGCGCGGCCGCACCGGGCGCGGAGGTGAAGCGCTGATGGCCGCCGTGGGCAAGACGCACGCGACCCGCTGGGGCGTCGTCAACATCGTGGTGGTGCTGTACGCCCTGTTCCCGGTGGGGTGGATCGCCGCGCTGTCGTTCAAGGACCCCGCGACCCTCACCGACGGCAACTACGTCCCCCGCGACTGGACCTGGGAGAACTACCGGGGCATCTTCGAGACCTCCGAGTTCACCCGGGCACTGGTCAACTCGATCGGCATCGCCCTGATCTCCACCCTGATCGCGGTGATCCTGGGCACCATGGCCGCCTACGCGGTGGCCCGGCTGCGGTTCCCCGGCAAGCAGGTCCTCATCGGCATGTCGCTGCTGATCGCCATGTTCCCGCCGATCTCGCTGGTGTCCCCGCTGTTCAACATCGAGCGGATCATCGGCATCTTCGACACCTGGCCGGGGCTGATCATCCCGTACATGACCTTCTCGCTGCCGCTGGCGATCTACACCCTGTCGGCGTTCTTCCGGGAGATCCCCTGGGACCTGGAGAAGGCCGCCAAGGTGGACGGGGCCACCCCCGCACAGGCCTTCCGGCTGGTCATCGTGCCGCTGGCGGCGCCGGGCGTGTTCACCACCGCCATCCTCGTGTTCATCTTCTGCTGGAACGACTTCCTGTTCGCGATCTCGCTGACCTCCACCGAGTCCGCGCGGACCGTGCCCGCCGCGATCGCGTTCTTCACCGGCAGCTCGCAGTTCCAGCAGCCCACCGGGTCGATCGCCGCCGCGGCCGTGGTGATCACCATCCCGATCATCGTCTTCGTCCTGCTCTTCCAGCGGCGGATCGTCGCCGGACTGACCTCCGGGGCGGTCAAGGGATGAGCCGGAAGGCTCAGAAGGCTCAGATGGCAAGGAGGCACCAGCCGTGGCCGAGATCGTCCTAGAGGGAGTCACCAAGCGGTATCCCGACGGCTCCCTCGCCGTGCGGGACGTGGACATCGCCATCGCCGACGGCGAGTTCGTGATCCTGGTCGGCCCGTCCGGGTGCGGCAAGTCCACCACCCTGAACATGATCGCGGGACTCGAGGACATCACCGAGGGCACCCTGCGCATCGGCGGCCGGGTCGTCAACGACCTCGCGCCCAAGGAGCGCGACGTCGCCATGGTGTTCCAGAGCTACGCCCTGTACCCGCACATGAGCGTGCGGGAGAACATGGGGTTCCCGCTGCGGCTGGCGAAGGTGGACAAGGCCGCCATCGACCGCAAGGTCGAGGAGGCCGCCCGGGTGCTCGACCTGGGCGAGTTCCTGGAACGCAAGCCCGCCAACCTCTCCGGCGGCCAGCGCCAGCGGGTGGCCATGGGGCGGGCCATCGTGCGCGATCCCAAGGCGTTCCTCATGGACGAGCCGCTGTCCAACCTCGACGCCAAGCTGCGGGTGCAGATGCGCACCCAGATCTCCCGGCTGCAACGCCGGCTGGGCACCACCACCGTGTACGTCACCCACGACCAGACCGAGGCGATGACCCTCGGCGACCGGGTGGTCGTCATGCGGCAGGGCCTGATCCAGCAGATCGGCACCCCCGCCCAGCTCTACGACATGCCGCGCAACCTGTTCGTCGCGGGCTTCATCGGCTCCCCGGCGATGAACTTCGTCAGCGCCTCCCTCGCCGGGGGACTCCTGCGCACCCCGCTGGGCGACCTGCCCATCGAGGACCGCGTGCGCCGGGCGCTGGAGGAACGGAACGCACCCCGCGAGGTCATCGTCGGGCTGCGCCCCGAGGCCTTCGAGGACGCGAGCCTGGCGCGCGGGACGGGCGGCCCCGTGGTCACCGCCACCGTGGACGTACTGGAGTCGCTGGGCTCCGACGCCTACGTCCACTTCAGCGCCGAGGGCGGTCCGGTGACCACCGCCGAACTGGAGGAACTGGCCACGGACTCCGGCGCGCGCGACACCGGCGCCGGGGCCGCGCAGCAGATCGTGGCCCGGCTGGACGCCGCCACCCGGGCCCGCGAGGGCGCACCCGTCGACCTCCGGGTCGACATGGGCAAGGCCCATGTCTTCGACCCGGCCACCGGGGCCAACCTCACCCACCCGGAGCGCGTGGAGTAGGCCGTGGCGGCGTCAGACCGCGCAGCCCGCGTGCGCCAGCGCCTGCTTCAGCAGCACCCCGTGCCCGCCCGGCATCTCGCTCTGGACCGCCTGCGACGCGGCCTCCTGCGGGCTGAACCACACCAGGTCGAGCGCGTCCTGCCGGGGCCGGCAGTCACCCGTCACCGGCACGATGTACGCCAGCGACACCGCGTGCTGGCGGGGATCGTGGAAGGGCGTGATCCCCTGGGTGGGGAAGTACTCGGCGACCGTGAACGGCTGGAGCGACGCCGGGACACGGGGCAGCGCCACCGGGCCGAGATCCTTCTCCAGATGGCGCAGCAGGGCGTCCCGGACGCGTTCGTGGTGCAGCACCCGGCCGGAGACCAGAGTCCGGCTGACCGTTCCGTCGGGCCCGATGCGCAGCAGCAGGCCGACGCTGGTGACTTCGCCACTGTCGTCGACACGTACGGGAACGGCCTCGACGTACAGGATCGGCATGTGGGCGCGCGCCATCTCCAGATCGTCGGAGGACAGCCAGCCCGGCGTGGTTTCGGTCATGTCAGACATTGCTTGATCATACTTTCAACGGTCGTGGTAGGGCAGTAGCCGCTCCGGACGACTGTGACCGCCCTCGGGGGGTCAGGGCTTCACCGCCACCGCGCCGTACTGCGGCACCGCGGCGGCCGAGTCCGAGGCGGCACGCCACTGCGAGCACGACACCAGGCCGGGCTCGACCGGTTCCAGTCCCTCGAAGAACGCGGCGATGTCGGCGGCGCCGCGGGCCGTGATCGGGGGAGTGGCGTTCTCGTTCCAGAACTCCATGGCGGGGATCTGCAGTTCGCCCCCCACCTCGGGGTCGAACGTGGGGTGCGTGAGGACCAGGAAGCTCCCGGAGGGCACCGCCGCCATGATCCGGCGCACGATGTCACGGGCCTTGTCGGTGTCGAGCACGAAGTTGAGGATGCCCAGCATCATCACCGCGACGGGCCGGGAGACGTCCAGGGTTTCGGCGGCGCGCTCCAGGATGGCCTGCGGATCGTGCACATCGGCGTCGATGTAGTCGGTGGCGCCCTCGCTGCTGCCGGTCAGCAGGGTGCGGGCGTGCACCAGCACGATCGGGTCGTTGTCGACGTACACGATCCGCGAGTCCGGCGCGATGCGCTGGGCGATCTCGTGGGTGTTGTCCGCGGTGGGGAGCCCCGTGCCGATGTCGAGGAACTGCCGCACGCCGCGCTCGCGGGTCAGATACGTCACCGCCCGGCCCAGGAACTCGCGGTCCGCCCGGGCGATGTCCCGGACGACCGGGTTGATCGAGGCGACGTGGTCGCCGACCCGCTGGTCGACCTCGTAGTTGTCCTTGCCGCCGATCCAGTAGTTCCACACGCGCGCGTTGTGCGCCACACCGGTGTTCAGCCTCGCCGAGCCGCTCGGCGGGGTGTGGCTCTCACTCACGGTCTCTTCCTCTCCCTTGCCCGTACGGCCGCATCAGGCCGTACGGGCATTGTGCCGTGCGGTGATCACGTTGTCCCGCGAAGGGGGAGCCGGAGTCCCGCGAAGGGGGAGCCCCGAGTCCGGTGGAGGGGAGGCCGGACGGCCCGGTCGGCGTGGGGTCAGGAGGACGCGGCCCGGGCCAGGGAGTCCTCGGCCACGCCCTTGTCGATCGCCGCGCGGACCAACGCGGCCGCGAGAACGGCCGGTTCGGTGTCCCCCGCGAGGGAGAGGAGCCGGTCGGGGCTCGGCGGCAGCCGCAGCCGTTCGGCACCCTGGAGGGCCTTCGCGTCCAGGTACGGCGCGGCCTCCGGCCAGACGCGCTGGACCTCGCGCAGGAAGATGCCGGCACCGGCCGGGCCGATGCCGGGGAACTCCTGGAGCAGGCGGCGCAGTTCGGCGACCTCGCCGTCCGCCTGCGCGCGGAGCCCGCGCAGGTCGCCGCCCCAGCGCTCGGTCACCAACCGGGCCGCGTCGCTCAGTTGGGTGGCGGTGCGTTCGTCGTAACGCCGGTAGCCACCCCGGCCGAGCGCGTCCACCCGCTCCCGCCGCTTCGCGCCGGCCATCCGGCGGGGATCGCGCAGTCCCGCCTCGTGCAGCGCACGGGCGGTGGCCACGGCGACCGGTCCCCTGATGCGGGCGCTCAGCAGCTGGGCCAGCACCAGCAACCGGTACAGCGGCTGCGGGGCGTCCTCCAGCCCGATGCCCGCCTCCTCCGCGTACGTCCGTCCGTGCGCCCCGACGAGGGCGCGCACCACGGCCCGCTCGTCCCGGCCGGCCACGGCTACGCCTCGAGCGGGTCGTGACCGGGCGTCATCGGGCGGTGCCGGCGGGGTGTGTCCCCGGCGGCGGGCTCGTTCTCCGGGGCGGTCCGCGCGGTGACGGCCTCCACGACCTCCTCCGTCACCCGCAGATCGTCCTCGGTGAGGCCGGTCCGGCGCCCGCGCAGGACGGCCGGGACGCGCTGTCCCGTCCCGGTGCCCGCCCGGTCCGGCAGCGGTCCGGTGCTCCCGTCGGCGTCGCTCACCCGCAGCCGGGCCGCCGGTTTTGCCGAGGCCGTGTCCACCGCGCGGGGGAAGTCGTCCCGCAGCCCGTCGATCTCGAGGGCGTCGCTCATGATCTGCCCCTTGGGTGGTGTCTTCCGGGTGCCGCGGCGGTCAGGACTCCCCGGAGAAGTTCTCCGCCTCGAACATCCAGCGCTGCTTCTCCAGTTCCGCGGTGATCGAGATCAGCAGGTCCTGGGTGACCAGGTCCGCCTTCTCGGTGGCGTCGATGCGCTCGCGCAGCCGGGTGATCGCAGCGCCCAGCGCCTCCGTCATCACCCGGACGGCCTCCGTGTCGCGCAGCCAGCCCTGCGCCGGGGCCGGCAGGGAGAAGACCTTGGCGATGGTCTCCGGACGGCCGTCCGGCGGCACGCCGAGCGCCGCGGCCCGCTCCGCCACCGTGTCGGACTGGGCGCGCGCGGCCACGACCACCTCGTCCAGCTGGAGGTGGATGGACCGGAACCGGGGACCCACGACGTTCCAGTGCGCCTGCTTCCCGATCAGCGACAGCCCGAGCAGGTCGATCAGGGTCTCCTGGAGGGCCTCGCAGGAAACCCGGCGTGCCTCGTCGGGCAGGGTGCTCTTCACGACGGTCATGGGGTGCTGCTCCTCCTCGCTCGATGTGTCGTCCACGAACGCGCGGGTGCCCCTGCCCCCCCTGGCACAAACCCGGCCCGGCCCCGGCCCCGGTGTGCCCCGGGCGGGCTCCACCGGGGCCCGGGGAGCCTTCCCAGGGGCCGTCGAGCGGTCTATAGTCGAAAACTAGCGATGCTAATTAAGCTGGTCGCCGGTCCCCGTACAGCCGTCGGCACCGGGTCAGGAGTTCTGTCGTGCGCCCCGTCCACTTCGCGGCCGCCCGCCGCACCCCCATCGGCAAACTGCGCGGAGCCCTGTCCTCCGTACGGCCCGACGACCTCGCCGCGGCGGTGATCCGCGCACTGGTCGCCGACGTCCCCGCGCTGGACCCCGCCCGCGTCGACGACGTCTACTGGGGCGCCGCCAACCAGGCCGGCGAGGACAACCGCAACGTCGCCCGCATGGCCGCGCTGCTCGCCGGGCTCCCCGAGTCCGTCCCCGGCGCCACGGTCAACCGGCTGTGCGCCTCCGGCCTCGAGGCCGTCACCACCGCCGCCCGCGCCATCGCCGCCGGCGAGGCCGACATCGTGATCGCGGGCGGCTCCGAGTCGATGAGCCGCGCCCCCTTCGTCCTGCCCCGCCCCGACGAGGCCCTCCCGCACCGCATGGAGACCGCCGACACCCGCCTCGGCTGGCGGCTGGTCAATCCGGCCATGAAGGACCTGCACGGCGTGCTGGCGATGGGCGAGACGGCGGAGGAGGTCGCCACCCGGTACGGCGTCCCGCGCGAACGGCAGGACGAGTTCGCCCTGCGCAGCCACCAACGGGCCGCCGACGCCCGCAGGAACGGTCACTTCCAGGACGAACTCCTGCCCGTCCGCCGCCCGGACGGAGTGGTCGTCGACACCGACGAGTGCGTCCGCGAGGACACCTCGATCGAGAAGCTGGCCCGGCTGAAGCCGGTGTTCCGCGCGGGCGGCTCGGTCACCGCGGGCAACGCGTCCCCGATGAACGACGGCGCGGCCGGACTGATCCTGGTCAGCGAGGAGGCCCTGAACGAACTGGGACTGGAGTCGCTGGGCCGCTACGTCGCCGGAGCCTCCGCGGGTGTCCACCCGGACGTCATGGGCATCGGCCCCGTCCCCGCCACGCGCGAGGCGCTGGACCGCGCCGGCTGGAGCGTGGGCGACCTGCGCGAGGCCGAGTTCAACGAGGCCTTCGCGGCGCAGGCCCTGGCCTGCGTGGACCGGCTCGGCATCGACCCCGACCTGGTCAACCCCAGCGGCGGCGCGATCGCCCTGGGCCACCCGCTGGGCTGCTCCGGCGCCCGCATCCTCACCACCCTGCTGCACCGCATGCGCCGCACCGGCGCCGAGCGGGGCCTGGCGACGATGTGCGTGGGCGTGGGCCAGGGCAGCGCGGTACTGGTGGAGCGGCACTGAGCTCCTGAAGGAGCCGCCACGGCGCCGGGCGCACGGCAGCCGTCCGGCGGGACGGTCCTTACGGGCGCCGGGTGCTTGCACATAGCATCGGCCTCCGCATGAACACGATGACGCTCTGGCACCTCAACGGCTGGGAATTCGCCGCGCTCGCCTTCGCGGCCCTGCTCGTCGGTTTCTCCAAGACCGCCGTCAGCGGGGCCAACACGGTCAGCCTCGCCATCTTCGCCGCCGTCCTGCCCGCCCGCGCCTCCACCGGCGTCCTGCTGCCCCTCCTGATCGCCGGAGACCTGCTCGCCGTCCTCACCTACCGGCGGCACGCCCACTGGCCCACGCTGTGGCGGCTGTTCCCGGCGGTCGCGGCCGGCGTCGCCGTCGGCACCGTGTTCCTGCTGTGGGCGGACGACCGAGCCGTACGGACCTCGATCGGGGCGATCCTGCTGCTGATGGCCGGGGTGACGGTCCGGCGGCGGCGCCGGGCCGGCGCGGAGGAGGAGCCGGAGGGGATCACCACCCGGGCCGGCCGCGTCAAGGCCCGCTCCTACGGCGTCCTCGGCGGCTTCACCACCATGGTCGCCAACGCGGGCGGCCCGGTGATGTCGATGTACCTGCTCTCCGCGGGCTTCAGGAAGCTCGGCTTCCTCGGCACCTCGGCGTTCTTCTTCCTGATCGTCAACACCTCCAAGCTGCCCTTCAGCGCCGGCCTCGGCCTGATCGACGCCGATTCGCTGCTGCTGGACGCCGCGCTCGTGCTGTTCGTGCTGCCCGGCGCGGTCCTCGGGAAATGGGCCGTCAACCGGATCGACCAGCGGCTCTTCGAGCAACTGGTGATCGCGGCGACGGTGGTGGGCGGCCTGCAGCTACTGGTGCGATGAGCGGGGCCCGGCCGGCTCGTTCGGCCCGGTCTCCGGTGCCCGGTACGGCGCGGCCGGCCGGGCCGGTTCCCGGGGCGGGGCCGGAACGGCGTACGAGTGGTGGAGCCGGCTCGGCGCGGCGGTACGGCCGACCGTCGCCGCCAGCTTGCGCAGCCGCCGCCAGTCCAGCCCCGGCGCGGCCCTGGTGACGCCCGGCCGCTTGCGCGGGACGCGGACCCGGAGTGCGCCCGGAGCGATACGGCAGTGGACCGGGGCGGGCAGCACCATCGCCTCCCCGTCGACCCCGGCCTCCACCGCCGCGCGGTCCGCCTCGATGACGACCTCGGAGGCGGTCAGGATGGTGAGCCCGCCCGGATCCGGGTTCAGCAGCAGCGCGGCGGCGCCGACGGCGCCCTCCAGCCGGACGCCGAGGACACCCAGCACGGCCGAGTCGAGCCGCTCCCGCCGCCCGAGCCCGAAGGGGTCGCCGGTGCGGTAGGGATTGTTGCTGACCAGCACGGCCTGCGGCGCGGTCAGGGTCGTTCCCCCCGCGCGGGCGACCAGCCGGGGCCCCTGCCGGCCGCTGAGCAGACCGGGCAGCATCTCCAGGCTGGTGCCGATCTTGTCGTCGCGGTAGGCGGGACTCTGCACGATGGCCGCGTACGCGCCGAAGGAGGCGTTGTTCACGAACGGCTGGTCGCCCGCGAAGCCCAGGTCGACCCGGAGCTCCACGCCGTCGGTGAGCGCGTCCAGGCAGGCGGCGGGGTTCCCGCGGTCGAGGCCCAGGTCCAGGGCGAAGTGGTTGCGCGTCCCGGCGCTGATCACCAGGAACGGGATGTCGTGCTCGGCGGCCACGGCCGCCACCAGCGCCTGGGTGCCGTCGCCACCGGCGGCGCCCAGCAGATCCGCGCCGTCCGCGACGGCGGCCCGGGCCAGCGCGGTGACGTCGTGCTGCTCGCCCGGGTGGAGCAGGATCACCCGCGCGCCCAGGCGTTCCGCCTTCTCCCGCAGCCGGAACCGGCCCACCTTGCCGCCGCCGGACCGGGGGTTCATGATCAGCACCGGCCGCCGGGGCGGCGGCAGCCGCCGCTCCCGTGTCCGGGCCCGCTCCGTGCCGGTTCCACGCAGCGCGAACCGGCCGCTCCACACCGCCACGCCCCACAGGGTCAGGGACACCAGCAATGCCCAGAACAGGGTGGCGGCGAACAGGGCGATCAGGGCCGCGGGCACGCAGACGGCGATCAGCGCGGCCCCCCACCGCAGCGGGCCCCGCAGGGTCAGCGTCCACCACACGGCGGCCGCGCTGAGCCCCAGTCCCGCCACCCCGCAGACCAGCAGGAGCAGTCCGCGCAGCCCGCCGTAGACGAGGGGGGTCGCCACCGCGAGCACGGCGGCGGTCAGCGCCCCCCGTGCCGCCCACCGCTGCACGCGGTAGCCCTGCCTGCTCAAGTCCACGGCCATGGTTCCTCCAGTCGACGGCGTCATCGTAGGACGTGGGCGCACCCGTGTGCGGCCCGATACCGGATGCCGGTCACCGCGGCCGGCCGGACGCGCCGTCCGGGTCGGTGCAGGGCCGGTGCAGGGCCGGTGCCGGGCGGCGCGTCCGCGCCTCGTACCCTCGGCGCCATGTCCCCCCACGTCCTGGTCCTCGGCGGCACCACCGAGGCACGCGAACTGGCCGCCGCGCTCACCGCCCGTCCCGGAACGCGGGTCACCACCTCGCTCGCCGGACGCGTCAGCAGGCCGGGCGCGGTCGCGGGCGAGGTGCGCGTCGGCGGTTTCGGCGGGGCGGAGGGACTGGCCGAGTGGCTGCGCGAGCAGTGCGCGGACGCCGTGGTCGACGCCACGCACCCGTTCGCCGAGACGATCACGGCGAACGCGGCACGGGCCGCGGCCGCCGCCGGGCTGCCCCTGGTGGTACTGCGCCGCCCCGGCTGGCACCCCGGCCCCCGGGACCACTGGCACCCGGTCTCCTCCCTCCCGGCGGCGGCCGACCTGCTGCCCCGGCTCGGACACCGGGTGTTCCTGACCACCGGCCGCCTGGGCCTGGCCGCCTTCGCCCACCTGAGGGAACTGCGCTTCGTGGCCCGGTCGGTGGAACCGCCCGAGCCGCCCATGCCACCGCACACCCACGTCCTGCTCGCCCGCGGCCCCTTCACCGCGGCCGGCGAGACGGACCTGCTGCGCGAGCACCGCATCGACGTCCTGGTGACGAAGGACAGCGGCGGAGCCGCCACCTCCGCCAAACTCACCGCGGCCCGTGACCTCGGACTGCCGGTCGTGGTCGTACGCCGCCCGCCCCTGCCGGACGGGGTCACCGCGGTTCCCGACGTCCGGGCGGCCCTGCGCCGGCTGGACGCCGCGCACCGGCCCTGAGCGCAGGGCTCAGCGCCCGTCCGGTGCGCGGCGCAGCAGATACGTGTCCATGATCCAGCCCTTGCGCTCGCGGGCCTCGGCCCGCAGCCGCTCGATCCGGGGAGCCGCCTCGTCGAGCGGTCCGGAGACGAGGATCTCGTCCGGGGTACCGATGTACGCGCCCCAGTAGATGTCGACGTCCTGGCCGGCCAGCTCGCGGAAGGTCTGGTGGGCGTCCAGCATCACCACCACGTCGTCCACGCCCTCCGGGAACCCCTCGGCGAGCCGCCGGCCCGTGGTGATCTGCACCGGGCGGGCCACGCGGTTGAGCCCCGTGCGGTGCCGGGCGACGAGCGCCGAGACACTGCTGATGCCCGGCACCACGTCGTACGTGAAGGAGACGGCACCGCGTTCCAGGACCTCCTCGAGGATGCCGAGCGTGCTGTCGTACAGCGACGGGTCCCCCCACACCAGGAACGCGCCGGTCTCGTCCTCGCCCAGCTCCCCGGCGATCATCCGCTCGTAGATGTCCGCGCGGGCGCTGCGCCAGTCCCCGACGGCGGGGGAGTACGCCGTACCGCCGGCCGCCCGGTCCCGCTCCGGGTCACGTGCCTCGACGACGCGGTACGCCCCCTGCGGCACGTGTGCCTCGAGCATGTCCCGGCGCAGCCGGGTCAGGTCCGCCTTCGCCTCGCCCTTGTCGAGGATGAAGAACACGTCCGTGCTCCGCAGTGCCTTGACCGCCTGCAGGGTCAGCTGGTCGGGGTCGCCCGCGCCGATACCGATGACATGAATCTCTCGCACGCCCCGAGTCTGCCGCACGGCACCGGCAGGGCGTACACCGCATCCGGTCACTCCGTCACGCGGCCCTCCTCAACCGGGGCGCCCGCGCCCCCGCGTCCACCGGAACGCCGTTCCCCCGCTCCACCTCCGCCGCCAGCTCCCGGGCCCAGGCGATCACCCCCGGAAGATCGATCCCGTGCGGCCGGCTGCCGGCCCGCGCCCCCGCCGCCCACTCCTCCGCCGCGCGGGCCCCGCGGCGCAGCAGCCGCGCCCCGCCGGCGACGTTCCCGCGCGCGGCGTGGGTGAGCCCCACGGCCAGCTGGGCCAGACCGCGCCACAGCTCGCGTTCCTCCTGCGGCCCCGACTTCCAGGCGTCCTCGAAGACCTCGTGCGCGTGGAACGGCTTCCCCTCGTCCAGCAGCCGCTGCGCCTCCGCCACGCTCTCCTCCGGCCGCCGCACCACCCCCTCGGGCTGCCGGGGCACGCCCGGCGAGCCGTACGGCAGGGGGCGCCCGAGCCCGTCCCGCGGCCGGGCGTTGCGCGCCCGGCCCTCGTTGTCCCGGTCCCGCGCGGCGGCGGACCGGCCCGACGGAGTGCTGTCCATGCTGCCCATACGCCGATTGTCCCGCGCCCGGACCCGCTTCGGGCCCGGGCGCGGTGTGCGGTAAGGTGCTGTTCGCGCGATCACGCGGTTCACCGCACGTGAGCGCACCGGGACGTGGCGCAGCTTGGTAGCGCACTTGACTGGGGGTCAAGGGGTCGCAGGTTCAAATCCTGTCGTCCCGACAGAGTGCCCGGGCCGTCTGCCCGGGCCGGGGCCTTGTTCCACTTCGGTGGGACAGGGCCCTCGGTCGTTTCCGGGAAGCGCTCCCGTTCCGGGCAGTCCCCGACAGCACGGCCTTCGCTCCCACGTGCTGCCCCACGGCCTTGACTTGGAGCGCGCTTCAACAGGAAGACTCCCGTTCCGTGCCCCGACGACGGGGTGCGAGAACGGGAGGGACCAGTCATGAAGTACCGCACCATCGGCACCGGTCCGCACAGCCGCCGGGTGAGCGTGCTCGCGCTCGGCGCGATGCTGTTCGGATCGGTGACCGACGAGAAGACCTCCTACGCCCTGCTCGACCGCTATGTCGAGGCGGGCGGGAACTTCGTCGACACGTCCGACAACTACGCCTTCTGGACCGACGGGGGACAGGGCGGGCAGAGCGAGGACCTGCTCGGCCGCTGGCGGCGCAGCCGGGGAGTCGGCGACGAGGTCGTCGTCGCGACCAAGCTCGGCGCCCGCCCCCTCGCCCCCGGCACGAGCTACACCGACAACCCCGAGGGCCTGTCCGCGAAGGTGATCCGGGAATCCTCCGAACGCAGCCGCGAACGGCTCGGCACGGAGCGGCTGGACCTGCTGTACGCGCACATCGACGACCACACGGTCCCCCAGCGGGAGACGGTCGAGGGCTTCGGGGCCCTGGTCGCCGAGGGCACGGTGGGGCTGCTCGGGGTGAGCAACCAGGCCCTGTGGCGGGTGGAGCGGGCCCGCGCCCTCGCGGCGGCGGCCGGGCTGCCCGGCTACGAGGTCCTGCAGTACCAGCACAGCTATCTGCGCCCGCGCACCGACGTCCCCGACGCCCTCTTCCCCGACGGCAGCCTCGGCCACGCCGGCGCCGAGCTGGCCGGCTATCTGCGGGCCGAGCCCGCGCTCACCCTGGTCGCCTACTCGCCGCTGCTCGGGGGCGCCTACATCCGCCCCGAACGGCTGCCCGGCGACTACGACCACCCGGGTACCCCGGCCCGCCTCGCGGTCCTGCGCGAGGTCGCCCGGGAGACCGGGGCGACGCTCAACCAGGTGGTGCTGGCCTGGCAGATCGGCCACGAACTGCCGGTCCTCCCGCTGGTTGGTGTGTCGTCACTGGCCCAACTGGAGGAGAACCTGGGCGCGGTGGACCTGGAACTGTCGGCGGAACAGCGCGCCCGGCTGGACGCGGCGCACTGAACCGCCGGCCGTGCCTCACGGTCTGACCAGAAGCTGGAACTCGAACGAGTACCGGGACGCACGGTAGACGTGCGTGCCGTACTCCACCGGCCGCCCCGTGTCGTCGTAGGCCGTGCGCTGCATGGTGAGGAGGGCGGCGCCCTCCTTCTCCTCCAGGCGGGCGGCCTCGTCGGCGGTGGCCGCGCGGGCGCCGACGGTCTGGCGGGCGCTGTGCAGGGTGATGCCGCCCGCGCGCATCATCCGGTACAGACCGGTCGACTCCAGGCGGGCGCTGTCGAGGCCGAGCAGGCCCGGGGGCAGGTAGTTGCACAGCAGGGCCACCGGCCGGCCGTGGGTGCGGCGCAGCCGCTCCAGCAGGACGACCCCGCTCCCCTCGGCCAGGCCCAGGGCGGCCGCGACGCCGGCGGACGCCGGGACCGTCTCGTTGCGGACCACCCGGGTGGTCGGGGCCTGGCCGGCCGCCTCCAGGTCGTCGTAGAGGCTGCTCAGCTCCAGGGGGCGCCTGACCTGGCTGTGCACCACCTGGGTGCCCACCCCGCGCCGCCGGACCAGGAGCCCCTTGTCGACCAGCGACTGGATGGCCTGGCGGACGGTGGGGCGGGACAGACCGAGGCGCACGGACAGGCCGACCTCGTTGCCCAGGAGGTTGCCCGGGGCCAGGTGCCCGTGGTCGATCGCCGCCTCCAGCTGCTGCGCGAGCTGGTGGTACAACGGCACCGGACTGCCCCGGTCCAGGGCGAAGTCCAGCGCGCCCGGCGCGGGTTCGGTCGCGGCACGTGCGGGGTCACCGGTCTTCGCCATGGACGTACCTCCCGGATGCGGGTGCGGACGGGGTCGTGAACGGGGCTACAGATGGCGGCGGCGGCCGGCGACCTGGGCGTCGTACCGCTCACGGGCCTGGACGGCGGCCTCGCGGGCGGCCACCTCGGCCACCGGCACGTCCCACCAGGCCTGCGCCGGGGGAGCGGTGGGAGCGGGGTCGGTCTCGACGTACACGCACGTCGGCCGGTCGGAGGCGCGGGCCTCGGCCAGCGCGTCGCGCAGCTCCCGCACGGTCTTGGCCCGCAGCACGTCCATGCCGAGGCTGGCGGCGTTCGCGGCGAGGTCCACGGGCAGCGGGGCGCCGGTGAACGTGCCGTCGTCGGCGCGGTAGCGGTAGGCGGTGCCGAAGCGCTCGCCGCCGGTCTCCTCGGACAGGCCGCCGATGGAGGCGTAGCCGTGGTTCTGGACCAGCACCAGGTTGACGGGCAGGCCCTCCTGGACGGCGGTGACGATCTCCGTCGGCATCATCAGGTAGGTGCCGTCGCCGACCAGTGCCCAGACCGGTGTGCCGGGGGCGGCCTGCTGCACGCCCAGGGCGGCCGGGATCTCGTAGCCCATGCAGGAGTAGCCGTACTCCAGGTGGTACTGGCGCGGGCTGCGCGAGCGCCACAGCTTGTGCAGGTCGCCGGGGAGCGAACCGGCCGCGTTGATCACCACGTCGTCGTCGCCGACGACCGCGTCGAGCGCGCCGAGCACCTGCGTCTGCGTCGGTACGGCCGTGTCGTCGCCGGCCCGGTAGGCGGTCTCGACGACCTGCTCCCAGCGTTCCTTGCCGGCCCGGTACTCCGCCGCGTACGACTCCTGCACGCGGTGCCCGGTGAGGGCCTCGGTGAGCCGTTCCAGTCCGGTCCGCGCGTCGCAGACCAGGGTGCGCGCCGCCAGCTTGTGCGCGTCGAAGCCGGTGATGTTGACGTTGAGGAAGCGCACGCCGGGGTTCTGGAAGAGGGTGCCGGAGGCGGTGGTGAAGTCGGTGTGGCGGGTGCCGACGCCGATCACCAGGTCGGCGGTGCGGGCGAGTTCGTCGCTGACCGCCGTGCCGGTGTGGCCGATGCCGCCGAGGTCGGCCGGGTGGTCGTGGCGCAGGGAGCCCTTGCCGGCCTGGGTGGAGGCGACCGGGATGCCGGTGGCGTCCGCGAACGCCCTGAGGGCCTCCTCCGCCTCGCTGTGGTGGACTCCGCCGCCCGCGACGACGAGCGGGCGCCGCGCGGCCCGTACGGCCTCCGCCGCCGCCGCCAGCTCGGCCGGGTCCGGGGCGGGACGGCGGACGTACCAGACGCGTTCGGTGAAGAACTCCTCCGGCCAGTCGTACGCCTCCGCCTGAACGTCCTGGGGGAGGGCCAGCGTCACCGCACCGGTCTCGGCCGGGTCGGCGAGCACCCGCATGGCCCGGAGCGCCGAGGGGATCAGCGCCTCCGGGCGGGTGACGCGGTCGAAGTACCGCGACACCGGGCGGAGCGTGTCGTTGACCGACACATCGGCCCCGACCGGGTGTTCCAGCTGCTGGAGCAGCGGGTCGGCGGCGCGCGAGGCGAAGTAGTCGCCGGGGAGCAGGAGGACCGGCAGGCGGTTGACGGTGGCGAGGGCGGCGCCGGTGACGAGGTTCGTCGCGCCGGGGCCGATGGACGTCGTCACCGCCTGTGCCGAGAGCCGGTTGAGCTGACGGGCGTACCCGACGGCGGCGTGCACCATCGCCTGCTCGTTGCGCCCCTGGTGGTACGGCATGACGTCCGCGTGCTCGACCAGCGCCTGCCCGACGCCCGCCACGTTGCCGTGGCCGAAGATGCCCCAGGTGCCCGCGATCAGCCGGCGCCGTACGCCGTCCCGTTCGGTGTACTGGGCGGACAGGAACCGCACCAGCGCCTGGGCGGTCGTCAGTCGGCGGGTGGTGGCGCTCATGCGGACCTCTCCGGTGCGGTGTAGAGGGGGAGTCGGGGGTCGGCCGGCTGCTCCGGCCAGGTGCCGCGGATCCAGGCGTGATCGGGGTGGTCGCAGATCAGCCAGGCGCGTTCCTCCCCGGGGCCGGCCATCACGTTCAGGTAGTACATGTGGTGGCCGGGCACGGCCATGGACGGCCCGTGCCAGCCGTCCGGGACGAGGACGACGTCACCGTCGCGCACCTCGGCCAGCACGTCCGTCTCCCGGCCCGGGCCGGACGGGGACACCCGCTGGTAGCCGAGGCCGGGAGTGCCGTCGTGGCCGGCGAACTCGAAGTAGTAGATCTCCTCCAGCACGGACTCCTCGCCCGGCACGTGCTCGTCGTGCTTGTGCGGGGGGAAGGAGGACCAGTTGCCGCCCGGGGTGATGACCTCGACCGCGATGAGCTTGTCGCACTCGAACACGTCCGCGGCGCCGAAGTTGTTGACCTGCCGGGAGCAGGTGCCGGTGCCGCGCAGCTCCACCGGGACGCCGTCGGCCGGCCCGTAGCGGGCGGGCAGCCGGCGGGTGCAGCGGGCGCCGGTGAGCGCGAACCGCCCGCCGGCCACGGAGGTCACGGTCGCGTGGGCGTCGCGGGGGACGTAGGCGAAGTCGGTGACGCCGTCGAACACGCTTGTGCGGCCGGTGAGTTCGAAGGTGTCGTGACCGAAGTCGTCGGCCGTGGTGACGGTGCAGCCACCGCTCAGCGGCAGCACGATCCACTCGCTCTCGCCCGCTTCGAAGGTGTGTGTGCCGCCCGGCGCCAGTTCCAGCACCCGCAGGCCGGCGTAGCCCCAGCCGGCCGTCTCCGGCGTCACGTCGACGAGGTAGGGGCCGGCGGGCGCCCGGCCGGCGGGAAGATGATGCGTCATGCCATGCCTCCGTTGTGGGACGGGCTTCTCACGACGGAGGCCGTGCCTCCGTCGTCGGACGGGCTTCTCACAGCAGACCGACGGCCGTGTCGACCGCCGTCTCCACACTGCCCCCGGCCGGGTAGAGCAGCGAACGGCCGACGACCATGCCCTGCACGGTGGGCAGCCGCAGCGCCTTGCCCCACCGTTCGTACGCCGCCTCCTGGTCGCCGACCTCGCCGCCGAGCAGGACGACGGGCAGCGTCGAGGCGCGCAGCACCTGCTCCATGTCGTCGACGTCGTCGGTGACCGGGAGCTTCAGCCAGGTGTAGGCGGAGGTGCCGCCCAGCCCGGAGGCGATGGCGATGGAGCGGGTGACGGCCCCGGCGGACAGGTCGTTGCGGACCCGGCCGTCCACCCGGCGCGAGATGAAGGGCTCCACGAACACGGGCAGCCGGCGCTCCGCCATGGCGTCCACGGCGCGGGCGGCGGACTCCAGCGTGGCCAGCGAACCCGGGTCCTCGTAGTCGAGGCGGACCAGCAGTTTGCCCGCGTCGAAGCCCAGCCGGGCGATGTCCTCGGCGCGGTGGCCGGTGAAGCGGTCGTCCATCTCGAAGGCCGCCCCGGCCAGGCCGCCGCGGTTCATGGAGCCCATGACGACCTTGTTCTCCAGGGCCCCGAGCAGCAGCAGGTCCTCCAGGATGTCGGCGGTGGCCAGCACCCCGTCCACGCCCGGCCGGGACAGGGCGATGCAGAGGCGTTCCAGCAGGTCGGCGCGGTCCGCCATGGCCAGGGGCCGGTCGCCGATGGCGAGCGCGCCCCGGGCGGGGTGGTCGGCGGCCACGATCATCAGCCGGCCGCTGTCGCCGATCAGCGGTCGGCGGGCCCGGCGGGCGGCCGCCTCGGCGACGGCCTCCGGGTTGCGGGCTCGGACCGTGGTGAGGTCGGTCATGCTGAGGTTCAAGGAAAGGGCTCCGTTCAGGACTGGCTCGGCAGGCCCGCCGCGTGCGGCGACGCGGCCCGCGCGAGGAGGTCCGCGACCTCCGACTCGGTCGGCATGGCGGACGAACAGGCGAGGCGCGAGGCGACGAGGGCGCCGGCCGCGTTGGCGTGGCGCACGGTCCGCTCCAGGTCCCGGCCGGCGAGCAGACCGTGGCACAGGGAGCCGCCGAAGGCGTCGCCGGCGCCGAGGCCGTTGACCACCTCGACCGGCACCGGCCCCACCTCGGCCCGGGTGCCGTCGCGGTGCACGGCGAGCACGCCCCTGGGGCCCTGCTTGACCACGGCCAGCTCCACGCCGGCGGCCAGCAGTGCCTCGGCGCAGGCCTCGGGCTCCCGCACCCCGGTGGCGACCTCGCACTCCTCGAGGTTGCCCACGGCGACCGTGGCGTGCCGCAGGGCCTCGCGGTAGTACGGGCGGGCCTGCCCGGGGTCACGCCAGAACGCCGGGCGCCAGTCGAGGTCGAAGACGGTGGTCCCGGCCCCGTCCCGGGCCCGGAGGGCGGTGAGGGTGGCGGTGCGGCTCGGCTCCTCGCTCAGACCGGTGCCGGTGACCCAGAAGATCCCGGCCGCGCGCACGGCGGCCAGGTCCAGCTCGTCGGCGTGGATCTCCAGGTCGGGGGCCTTGGGACGGCGGTAGAAGTACAGCGGGAAGTCGTCCGGGGGGAAGATCTCGCAGAACGTGACGGGGGTCGGGTACGCGGCGACCGGAGTCACCCAGCGGTCGTCCACGCCGAAATCCTCAAGCGCCTCGTGCAGGTAGCTGCCGAACGGGTCGTCGCCGGTACGGGTGATCACCGCGGCCGAACGGCCCAGACGGGCGGCCGCCACCGCCACATTCGCCGCCGATCCGCCCAGGAATTTCCCGAACGTCTCCACTTGTGACAGCGGAATGCCGGTCTGCAGCGGGTAAAGGTCGACCCCGATGCGGCCCATGGTGATCAGGTCGAAATACTGTGGTGAGTCGGCCATTGAGCGACGCTCCTCGAGGTGCTGGGGATGCGGGTCCCAGGACGCCCTGCCACGGTGGGGTCGTGCATTCCGGGGACCTGCTTCTTCCCAGGTGTAGGTCTCGAAGGGCGGCGATGTCAATAGTTTGTACTTACATTCGGACTAGCTTGTGAAATGATGTCTTAACAAAGTATTGACAGCAGGCGGTTCTGGGGATTGGATCGCGTCCCAGCGCAACCGCCGTGTTCCATGGCACACCACCACCCGGACTCCCGAGGCTCCGGGCACCGGACCTCGGATTCCCGCCCTTTCCCCGCGTAGCACAGTGAGGTGCAGGACAGATGGACCGCTCTTCTCACCACCGCTCCCGCAGAGTCGCGCCGTTCGTCGCGGCCGCTGCGGCAGCCGCCCTGACCCTCGCCGGCTGCTCCAGCGGCTCCGGCGGCAAGAAGTCGGAGGAGGGCGGAGCCGAGGCGTCGGCCGGCAAGGCGAGCACGCCCCGCATGACGATCGCCCTCGTCACCCACCAGGCGCCCGGTGACACCTTCTGGGACATCGTCCGCAAGGGTGCCGAGACCGCGGCGGCCAAGGACAACGTCAAGCTCGTCTACTCCGCCGACCCCAACGCGGGCAACCAGGCCAACCTGGTGCAGAACGCGATAGACCAGAAGGTCGACGGCATAGCGGTCACCCTCGCCAAGCCGGACGCGCTCAAGGACGTCATCGCCAAGGCGGACGCGGCAGGCATCCCCGTCGTCGGCCTCAACTCCGGTCTGAGCGACTGGAAGGACCTCGGCCTGCTGGAGTTCTTCGGCCAGGACGAGTCGGTGGCCGGCGAGGCCTTCGGCAAGAAGCTGAACGAGGTCGGCGCCAAGAACGCCGTCTGCGTGGTGCACGAGCAGGGCAACGTCGGCCTGACCCAGCGCTGCGACGGCGTGAAGGAGACCTTCGAGGGCGAGACCCAGATCCTCAACGTCAACGGCACCGACATGCCGTCCGTGAAGTCGACGATCACCGCCAAGCTCAAGCAGGACTCCTCCATCGACTACGTCGTCACCCTCGGCGCGCCCTTCGCGCCGACCGCGGTGCAGTCGGTGGGCGACGCCGGCAGCAAGGCGAAGGTCGCCACCTTCGACCTCAACAAGCAGCTGACCGGAGCCATCCAGGACGGCGACATCGAGTTCGCGGTGGACCAGCAGCCCTACCTCCAGGGCTACCTGGCCGTCGACGGCCTGTGGCTCTACAAGAACAACGGCAACTACAGCGGCGGCGGCGAGGAGCCGGTCCTGACCGGCCCGGCGTTCGTCGACGAGGCCAACGTCGACGCGGTCTCCGAGTTCGCCGGGAAGGGCACTCGGTGATGGGTATGACCCAAGAGGCCGGGCCGGCGGTGAACACGCCGCCGGCCCCCGGCCCGAGGCCGACCGACGGCCGGACCGTACGGCGCCCGCCCGCGCTGCGCCTGCTCGCCCGTCCCGAGGTCGGCGTGTTCCTCGGGGCCGTGGCCGTGCTGGTGTTCTTCCTGATCACCGCCCCGCCGGTACGGGACGGCAGCTCGATGGCGAACATCCTGTACCAGTCGTCGACCATCGGGATCATGGCGCTGCCCGTGGCCCTGCTGATGATCGGCGGCGAGTTCGACCTCTCGTCCGGTGTCGCCGTGGTGGCCTCGGCGCTGACCGCGAGCATGCTCAGCTACCAGCTCACGCTGAACGTGTGGGTGGGCGTGGTCGTCGCCCTGGTGGTGTCCCTCGCCGTCGGTGTGTTCAACGGCTGGCTGCTGGTCAAGACCGGGCTGCCGAGCTTCCTGGTCACCCTCGGCACCTTCCTGATCCTGCAGGGTGTGAACCTCGCGGTGACCAAGCTGGTCACCGGCAACGTCGCCACCGACGACATCAGCGACATGGACGGTTTCGACCAGGCCCGGTCGCTCTTCGCCTCGTCCTTCGAGGTCGGCGGTGTCAACGTGAAGATCACCGTGGTGTGGTGGCTGGTCTTCGCGGCCCTGGCCACCTGGGTCCTGCTGCGCACCAAGTACGGCAACTGGATCTTCGCGGTCGGCGGCAACAAGGACTCCGCCCGCGCGGTCGGGGTCCCGGTGACCTTCACCAAGATCTCCCTGTTCATGCTGGTCGGTTTCGGCGCCTGGTTCGTCGGCATGCACCAGCTGTTCTCCTTCAACACCGTGCAGTCCGGCGAGGGCGTGGGCCAGGAGCTCATCTATATCGCCGCGGCGGTGATCGGCGGCTGTCTGCTCACCGGCGGTGCCGGCAGCGCGATCGGCCCGGTCTTCGGCGCCTTCATGTTCGGCATGGTGCAGCAGGGCATCGTCTACGCCGGCTGGAACCCGGACTGGTTCAAGGCCTTCCTCGGCGTGATGCTGCTCGGCGCCGTCCTCATCAATCTGTGGGTCCAGCGCACGGCGACCCGGAGGTGACCGCAATGACCGACAAGACGACCGGCACCCACGGCGACGTCCGCCAGGACAACTCGTCCGACGGCGACCGTCCCCTGGTCGAACTCCGCGACGCCGGCAAGTCCTACGGCAACATCCGCGCCCTGCACGGGGTCGACCTCACGGTCCGTCCCGGCAAGGTGACCTGCGTGCTCGGCGACAACGGCGCCGGCAAGTCGACCCTGATCAAGATCGTCTCGGGGCTGCACCAGCACACCGAGGGCGAGTTCCTCGTCGACGGCCGGCCGGTGCGCTTCTCGACCCCGCGCGAGGCCCTCGACCACGGCATCGCCACCGTCTACCAGGACCTCGCCGTCGTCCCGCTGATGCCGGTGTGGCGGAACTTCTTCCTCGGCTCCGAGATGACCAGGGGTCCCTGGCCCGTGCGCCGCCTCGACATCGAGCGGATGAAGAAGACCGCCGACGAGGAACTGCGCAACATGGGCATCGTCCTGGACGACCTGGAGCAGCCCATCGGCACGCTCTCCGGCGGCCAGCGCCAGTGCGTCGCCATCGCGCGCGCCGTCTACTTCGGCGCGCGGGTGCTGATCCTCGACGAGCCGACCGCCGCCCTCGGCGTCAAGCAGTCCGGCGTGGTCCTGAAGTACATCGCCATGGCCCGCGACCGCGGTCTGGGCGTCATCTTCATCACCCACAACCCCCACCACGCCTACATGGTCGGCGACCACTTCAGCGTGCTGCGCCTGGGCACCATGGAACTGAGCGCCGGCCGCAGCGAGGTCAGTCTCGAGGAGCTGACCAACCACATGGCCGGCGGCACCGAACTGGCCGCTCTGAAACACGAGTTGGCCCAGGTCCGCGGGGTCGACACCGAGGAGCTGCCCGAGGAGGGCGACCTCCGGGCACCCGTGGCCGCAACGCCGGAAGGGAAGTCCTGACATGACCCCCGCGCTCGACCGCATCCGGGTCGGCTCCGCCCCCGACTCCTGGGGCGTCTGGTTCCCCGACGACCCGCGGCAGGTGCCCTGGCAGCGCTTCCTCGACGAGGTCGCCGAGGCCGGCTACTCCTGGATCGAACTCGGCCCCTACGGCTACCTCCCGACCGACCCGGCCCGCCTCACCGAGGAGGTGAGCAGGCGGAACCTCAAGGTATCGGCCGGCACGATCTTCTGCGGCCTGCACCGCGGCCCCTCCGCCTGGGACGTCACCCGGGAACAGGTCGGCCGGGTCGCCGCCCTCACCCGGGACATGGGCGCCGAGCACCTGGTCGTCATCCCGTCCTTCTGGCGCGACGACAAGACCGCCGAGATCCTGGAGCCCCCGGAGCTGACCACCGAGCAGTGGGGCCACCTCACCCGGGGCATGGAGCGCCTCGGCCGCGAGGTGCGGGACACGTACGGCCTGGACATCGTCGTCCACCCGCACGCCGACACCCACATCGACACCGAGGAACACGTCGAGCGCTTCCTCGACTCGACCGACTCCGATGTGGTCAACCTCTGCCTGGACACCGGCCATTACGCCTACTGCGGCGGCGACAGCGTCAAGCTGATCGAGACCTACGGCGAGCGCATCGGCTATCTGCACCTCAAGCAGGTCGACCCGGAGATCCTCGCGGACGTCGTCGGGAACGGGATCCCGTTCGGACCGGCCGTCCAGCGCGGCGTGATGTGCGAACCGCCCGCCGGCGTCCCCGAGCTGGGCCCGGTCCTCACGGCCGCCCAGAAGCTGGGCGTGGACCTGTTCGCGATCGTCGAGCAGGACATGTACCCCTGCGAGCCGGACAAGCCGCTGCCGATCGCGGTACGCACCCGCAGGTTCCTGCGGTCCTGCGGCGCCTGACGGATCGGGGGAGGGGAGGGATGAACCGGCGCGAGCCCCTGCGCGTCGCCGTCATCGGCGCCGGCCGCATGGGCGCGGACCACGTACGCCGCATCGACCGGGTCGTCAGCGGCGCGCGGGTCACCGCCGTGGTCGACGTCGACGCCGGGCGGGCCGAGTCCGTGGCCGCGGGCGTCGACGGCTGCACCGCCCACACCGACCCGGCCGCCGCGATGGCGTCGGCGGATGTCGACGCCGTACTCATCGCCTCTCCGGGGCCGGCCCACGAGGCCGCCCTGCTCGCCGCGTTCGCCCGCGATCTGCCCGTCCTGTGCGAGAAGCCGCTCACCCCCGACGCGGCCTCCGCGCTGCGCGTCCTCGAGGCCGAACAGGCGCTCGGCCACCGCCGCGTCCAGGTGGGCTTCATGCGCCGCTACGACAGCGAGTACGTGCGGCTCAAGGCCCTGCTGGAGACGGGCCGGCTGGGCCGCCCGCTGATGCTGCACAACCGGCACCGCAACGTGGCCAGCCCGTCCTTCTTCACCAGTGCGATGCTCATCAGCGACTCCGTGGCGCACGAGGTGGACGCCACCCGCTGGCTGCTCGGCCACGAGATCACCGCCGTGACGGTGCTGCGCCCCACCCCGTCGGCCGGCGCCCCCGAGGGACTGCGCGATCCCCAGTTCGTCGTCCTGGAGACCGACGGCGGCGCGATCTCCGACGTCGAGATCTTCGTCAACTGCGGTTTCGGCTACCAGGTGCAGGCCGAGGTGGTCTGCGAACGCGGCACCGCCCGCATCGGCGACGGCCACTCCCTGGTCACCAGCGTGGACGGCCGCTGGGGCGGCACCATCACCCAGGACTGGACCGAACGCTTCGCCCAGGCCTACGACGACGAGGTCCAGGCCTGGGTCGACGCCACCCGCCGCGGCGAGGTCACCGGTCCCGGCACCTGGGACGGCTACGCCGCGGCGGCCGTCTGCGAGGCGGGGATCCGGGCACTGGAGGAGGGCGGCCGGGTGGAGGTCCCACCGGCGGAGAAACCACCGCTGTACCGGTGACACCACGGGAAGGCGGCCACCCCCCCCGGTGGGCGGCCGCCTCCCCGTGTCCCCGAACCGCCTCAGCCGCCGAGCGCGAGCCGCGGACGCGGAGCCAGCCCCGCCGCCTCGTAGCACGCGTCGATCAGCCGCATCGTCGTCACCGCGTCGTCCGCGTCCAGCGCGAGAGCGCTCCCCTCGCGCACCCGGGCGGCGAACGCCTCCAGCTGGTAGGTGTACGACGACCGTGTGCCGAGGTGTTCCGTGCGCTCGCCCTCCGGAGTGCGGACGACGACCCGGTCGTCCAGCTGCGGAAGCACGAAGTTCGGGGCCGTCGCCTCGCCCCGGCTGCCGATCACCCGGATGCTCATCTCCAGGCGGTCGTACGCCATGTGGCAGCGGGCGGTGCCGGTGGCGCCGCCCGGGAACTCCAGCTCGGCGTCCAGCCACTCGTCCACGCCCGGCGCGCCCGCCCGCTCCCCGGCCCGTGCGGAGCCCGGCCGCGGTGCGCCGCCGGCCCAGGGGGCGAGCATGCGCAGCGCGTGCAGGCCGTAGCAGCCGAGGTCCATCAGGGCGCCGCCGGCCAGCGGCAGCGACCAGCGCGGGTCGGTGTCCTCCGGGGCGGGGATCGCCACCAGCGCCTCCACGTGGCGCAGTTCACCGAGCTCACCGGAGGCCAGCAGTTCGTGCAGCCGCCGGGTGACCGGGTGGAAGAGGTAGTGGAAGGCCTCCATGAAGACGCTGCCGGACGTCGCGGCGGCCTCCCGCACCTCCTCGGCCTCCCGCGCGTTGCTCGCCGACGGCTTCTCCGTCAGGACGTGCTTGCCGGCCGTCAGCGCCGCCAGGTTCCACGGTCCGTGCAGACCGTTGGCGAGCGGGTTGTAGACGACGTCCACCTCGGGGTCGTCCAGCAGCTCCCGGTAGGAGCCGAGGGTGCGTTCCACGCCGTGGGCCGCGGCGAAGGCCTCGGCACGGGAGCGTTCGCGGGCGGCCACCGCGACGAGGCGGTGGCCGCCCGCCCGGGCCGGGGCGATCAGGGAGCGCTCGGTGATCCGCGCGGCTCCCAGGATGCCGATGCGCAGGGGCCGCGGGCCGGTGCCGCTCATGACCGCCGCACCTCCTCGAGGGCGACGGGGCGGTGCTCGTGCAGCGACAGGGTGCATGCCTCCGCGATCCAGCCCGCCTCCAGGGCGTCCGCGATCGTGCACGGCGAGGGACGGGAGCCCGCCACCACCTCGGTGAACGCGGTCAGTTCGGCGCGGTAGGCGGCCGCGAAGCGGTCCATGAAGAAGTCGTGCGGGGTGCCGCCGGGGAAGGTGGCGCCCGGCTCCACCGACCGCAGCGGCAGCTTGTCCTCCAGGCCCACCGCGATGGAGTCCGTGAAGCCGTGGATCTCCATGCGGACGTCGTACCCCCGGGCGTTGTGGCGGCTGTTGGAGACCACCGCGATGGTGCCGTCGTCGAGGGTGAGGACCGCGCCGGTGGTGTCGGCGTCGCCCGCCTCCCTGATGTACCCGGCGCCCCGGTTGCCGCCGACCGCGTACACCTCGGTCACCTCGCGGCCGGTCACCCAGCGGATGACGTCGAAGTCGTGCACCGAGCAGTCGCGGAAGATGCCCCCGGACGCGGCGATGTACGCGGCCGGCGGGGGCGCCGGGTCCAGCGTGGTCGAGCGGACGGTGTGCAGCGTGCCCAGCTCGCCGCCGCGCACCGCCTCCCGCGCGGCGGCGAAGCCCGCGTCGAAGCGCCGGTTGTAGCCGATCTGGACCGGTACGTCACGGCCCCCGACGGCCTTGAGCACCTCCACGCCCTCGGCCATCGTGCGGGCGACGGGCTTCTCGCAGAAGACGGGGACGCCGGCCTCGACGCAGGCGAGGACCAGCCCCGGGTGGGCGTCGGTCGCGGCGGCGACCACCACGCCGTCCACCCCGGCCGCGAGCACCGCCTCGGGGGAGTCGGCCACCTCGGCGCCGAACCGCTCGGCGGCGGCCTTCGCGGCGTCCGCGAACGGGTCGGAGACGACGAGTGACTCGACGGCGTCGAGCCCGGACAGGGTCTCGGCGTGGAAGGCGCCGATACGGCCGAGGCCGAGGATTCCGATGCGCATGGGGGACGGTGCTCCTTGCTTGCGGGGGTGGTACGAGCGGGCAGTGGGGGAGGTCAGTCGAGACCGCCGAGGACGTTCTGGTCCCAGTCGATCACGGAGCCGGTCACCACGCCCGAGCGGTCGGACAGCAGCAGCACCACGAAGTCGGCTATCTCGTCCGGCCGGCCGAGCCGGCCCATCGGCAGCCGGGCGGACGCCTGCTCGCGCCAGTCGTCGCCGGCGCCGTGGAAGGTGCGCTGGGTGGCGTCCTCGCCCTCGGTGGCGGTCCAGCCGATGTTCACGCCGTTGACACGGATCCGGTCCCACCGGTGGGCGTGCGCCGCGTTGCGGGTCAGGCCGACGAGCCCGGCCTTCGCGGCGACGTACGGCGCCAGGAACGGCTGCCCGCCGTGCGCCGACGAGGTGATGATGTTGACGATCGTGCCGGGCTCCGCGCGCCGCACCATGTCCGCGACGGCGGCCTGCATGGCGAAGAACGGCGCCTTGAGGTTGATCGCGATGTGCTGGTCGAACAGTTCGGGCGTGGTGTCCAGGAGCGTCCCGCGCGAGGTCAGGCCGGCGGAGTTCACCAGGCAGTCGACCCGGCCGTACGCCCGGGCCACCCGCGCGACGGAGGACTTCGCCTGCCCGGCGTCGGCCAGGTCGGCCCGGACGAACGTCGCCTCGCCGCCCGCGGCGGTCAGTTCGGCCACCAGCGCCTCACCGGGTTCCGGCCGCCGCCCGGTGACGGCCACGACCGCCCCCTCGCGGACCGCGGCCCGCGCGATGGCGGCACCGACGCCCTGGCTGCCGCCGTTGACGAGGACGACCTTGTCGTCGAGGAGTCCCATGAGGTGTCCCGGGTCCCTTTCAGCTCTCGCGCCGCTTGGTGCCGGCCCGCAGTGCCTCGCGCAGCGTGCGCGGGGTCCACCCCTCGCGCAGCGCCCGGCGCACCACGTCGGCCCCCGAGGGCGGGGCCAGACCGTCGACCGGCGGGTCGCTGTCGAGGTTGGTGGGGAAGGGGTAGCCCTCGGCGCTCGCCGCGATCACGTTCTCCAGCCACTGCTCGCCGGCTCCCTCGGCCTTGCGCCCCAGGAGCACCGGGTAGACGGCGCCGGCCACCGCCTCGCGGTCGACGCTCTCCATCGCCCGCCCGAACGCGGAGGACACCTGGAGCAGGTTGGCCATGCGCCGGATGTCCGCCGAGTGGTTGGCGCCGGCGGCGTGGAACAGCGCCGGGTTGAAGAACAGCGCGTCGCCCTTGGCCAGGGGCAGTTGCACGTGGTGCTCCTCGAAGTACGCCCGGAACCCGGGGAGCCGCCAGGCGAGGTAGCCGGGCCCGTACTTCTGCGAGTGCGGCAGGTACAGCGTGGGTCCGGACTCGACGGGCATGTCGCAGTGCGCCACCGCGCCCTGGAGGGTCAGCACGGGGGAGAGGCGGTGCACGTGCGCCGGGTAGGCGGCGGCGGCCTCGGCGGAGAGGAAACCGAGGTGGTAGTCGCGGTGCACGGTCTGGGCGGCGCCGCCCGGATTGACCACGTTGACCTGGGAGGTGACCTGGTAACCGGGGCCCAGCCAGGCCGAGGAGACCAGGGCGATCACATCGTTGGCGTAGTAGTCGGCGAACGCCTGGGGGTCGTACAGGGCCGCCTTCTCCAGGGCGTTCCAGACCCGGTCGTTGGCGCCCGGCTCGGCGAAGTGGTCACCCGCGGCGGCGCCCGAGGCGCGCTGCTCGGCGATCAGGGCGTCGAACACGGCGGTGGTCCGGTCAACCACCGCCGCATCGGGGAAGGCGCCGCGGACGACCACGACGCCGGGGCCGTCGGCAAGGGCGCGCACCAGTTCGGCCTGGACCTCCCGGCGGTCGGCGAGGGCGAGCCGGTCGGCGTCGTAGAGCAGTACGTTCCGTTCGACGGCGGAGGCGTGCGGGTAGGCGCCCGCCTCGGTCGACTGCTCGACCAGCGCGCGGAAGGCGTCCAGGTCGCAGTCCCGCTCGGTCAGCCAGGCGGCCGGCGTGGGGAGCTGCTGGGAGGTGGATGCGGACATGAGGCCGTCCCTTCGGGTCACGGAGCGACGCGGCTCTGCCATTCTTGTCAGTACAAACCCGTCGAACAACCAGCAGGAAGCCATCAAAAACCCCTCAGGAGCCGCCGCGTGGGCCACCCCTTCCCGATCCGGGAAATCGCACGTCAGGCCGGGTTGAGCGAGGCCACGGTGGACCGGGTCCTCAACGGCCGGGGCGGCGTGCGGGAGAGCACCGCCCGGGAGGTGCACCGGGCGATGGCGGACCTGGACCGGCAGCGCACCCAGGTCCGCCTCGTCGGCCGGACGTTCATGGTGGACATCGTGATGCAGTCGCCGGAACGGTTCTCCACCGCCGTCCGCGCCGCGCTGGAGGCCGAACTCCCCGCCCTGCACCCGGCGGTGGTCCGCTCCCGCTACCACTTCCGCGAGACGGGCCCGGCCGGGGAACTGGTCGCCGTGCTCGACCGGATCGCCCGGCGCGGCTCGCAGGGGGTGATCCTCAAGGCGCCCGACGTGCCCGCGGTCACCGCCGCCGTCGGACGGCTCGCGGCGGCCGGCATCCCGGTGGTGACGCTGGTGACGGACCTGCCCGCGAGCGCCCGGACCGGTTACGTCGGCAGCGACAACCGTGCCGCGGGCGCGACCGCCGCCTACCTCGTGGGGCAGTGGCTGGGCGACCGGCCCGGCAATGTGCTCACCAGCCTCTCCAGCGGCTTCTTCCGCAACGAGGAGGAGCGCGAGATGGGCTTCCGCGGCGCCATGCGCGCCCGCCACCCGGAGCGCGCCCTGGTCGAGATCGCCGAGGGGCAGGGTCTGGACGCCACCCAGTACGACCTGGTCCGCGACGCCCTGGAGCGCGACCCGGACATCCGCGCGGTCTACTCGATCGGCGGCGGCAACATCGCCACCCTGCGCGCCTTCGAGGACGCCCGGCGCGACTGCGCCGTGTTCGTCGCCCACGACCTCGACCACGACAACACCCGGCTGCTGCGCGAGCACCGGCTGTCCGCCGTGCTCCACCACGACCTGCGCCACGACCTGCGCGAGGCCTGCCACCTCGTGATGCGCGCCCACGGCGCCCTGCCGCCCGCGGGCCCCACCCTGCCCTCCGCGATCCAGGTGGTGACCCCCTACAACATGCCCGCGACCGCTACGGGGTGACCCACGTGCCGCTCTCGGCCGAGCGCGCCATCGCGTCCAGCACCTCGGCGCTGTGCACGGCGTCGGCGAGGGTGGCGCCGTACGGGACGCCCTCGGCGACGGAGCGCAGGAAGCGGTACGCCTCGATCACCTTCAGGTCGTCGTAGCCCATGGCGTTGGCCGCACCCGGCTGGAAGGCGCCGAACTCGCCGTGGCCCGGGCCCACGTAGACGGTGCTGACGGGCTGGTCCTGGTAGGAGGTGCCGCGGCTGATCCCCAGCTCGTTCATCCGGCGGAAGTCCCAGAAGACCGCGCCCCTGGTGCCGTGCACCTCGAAGCCGTAGTTGTTCTGCTCGCCCACCGACACCCGGCAGGCCTCCAGCACCCCGCGCGCGCCGGACGCGAAGCGCAGCAGACAGCTGACGTAGTCCTCGTTCTCCACCGGGCCGAGTTCGCCGCCGGCCGCGCGGGAGTGGCCGGCCGTGGCGCCGGCCGGACGGGCCCGCTCGGGCAGGAAGACCGCCGTGTCGGCGGTCAGCGAGGCGATGTCGCCGAGCAGGAAGCGGGCCAGGTCGGCGCCGTGCGAGGCGAGGTCGCCGAGGACTCCGCTGCCGCCGCGCTTCCGCTCGTAGCGCCAGGTCAGGGCGCCTTCGGGATGGGCGGCGTAGTCGCTGAACAGCCGGACGCGGACATGGGTGACCGTGCCGATCCCACCGGAGACGATCAGCTCGCGTGCGGCCTCCACCGCGGGGGCGTTGCGGTAGTTGAAGCCGACCGTTCCCTGGACGCCGGCCCCGGCGACCGCGTCCGCGACGGCGCGGGCGTCGTCCGGACCGAGGCCCACCGGCTTCTCGATCCAGATGTGCTTGCCGGCCTCGGCCATCGCGACACCGATCTCGCGGTGCAGGAAGTTCGGGGCGGTGATGCTGACCGCCCGCACCCGCGGGTCGGCGGCGACCTCGCGCCAGTCGCGGGTCGTCGAGGCGAACCCGAACTGCGCGGCGGCCTCCTCGGCCCGGCCCGGCACCTCCTCGGCGACCGTCACCAGCTCCGGACGGACGGCCAGCTGCGGGTAGTGGTGCGCCACGCGCGCGTACGCCTGGGTGTGCACCCGCCCCATCCAGCCGAATCCGACGACGGCGACGCCCAGCGTGTCCACCATGAAAGCCTCTCTCCGGCCCGGTCCGTGCCCTGCCCGCCCACCTTCTTCGCCGACCGGCGTCATGTCAACCGTTTGACAGGACAATCCTGCTCCGCGGACTCCGCTCCGCGGGTACCCCGCGTCGTCCACCCGGGGCCGGCAATAAGGTCACCGTCGCGTGCCTCACCTTCGGCGAACGCGGCGAGTCCGCCCAGGCCTGGCGGGAGGGCAGGGAGCTGGAGGAGACCAAGGCGATGCGCCGGGAGGAGGCCGAGCAGGCCGCCGCCCTCCCTCGGCGCCGAGGTCCGCTTCCTCGGCGCCGGCGACTGCCCCGCGACCGGCCGGGCCTCCGGCCGCTTCGGCGCCCCGCGCGCATGAGGTAGGGTTGACCTGCGTGATCACGCGGTTCACCGCGCGAGGCGCATCGGGACGTGGCGCAGCTTGGTAGCGCACTTGACTGGGGGTCAAGGGGTCGCAGGTTCAAATCCTGTCGTCCCGACGGACAGCGGGCCGCCGGCCCGGCTCAGGGCGCTGCCCCACTTCGGTGGGGCAGCGCCCTGAGCCGTTCCACCGGTGCCGTTCGGCTCACGAGGTGGCCGCCGCTCGTCGCCGGATCCGTTTCCGTCGCACCGTCCGGCCCGGTCGTGTCACCCGGCGTCGTGTCACCCGGCTCGGTGGGCGTGGGGACGTCCGCCGTCGGCGTACCGCTCGGGACCGGCTCCGCAGGCGTGGTCCGGGCGGGGTGGCGGTCGGCCCGGGCGCCGGTGGCCGGCAGGCGGTTCAGGCCGCGCCGAAGGCGGTGAACGCCCAGCCCGTGGCGTGGTGCAGGGCGTCCGCCGGCAGGGTGGCCCGGGCGTCGCGCAGGGCCTCGGCCAGGGAGAGGCCCGCGTCGATCCCCTTGTGGAGCGCGAGCATCAGCGGAACCACCGCGGCGTCGTTCACGGGTGCGCTGGCCGCCACCACGCCGACCGTGCCCAGCGGCAGCAACGCCGTGACCAGACCGAGGAGTTCGTCCGCGCCGACGGTGGCGAACCGGGCGGTGTCGCAGCAGGACAGGATGATCCGGTACGGACTGCGGTCCAGCCGCTCGAAGTCGTGCACGATGAGCGGCCCGTCGGCCATCCGCAAGGAGGAGAACATCGGGCCGTCCGCGCGGAACGCGCCGTGCGCGGCGATGTGCGCCAGCGCCGCCCCGTCCAGCTCCCGGAGCACGCGCGGCACCACCGCGTCCTCGTGCTCCAGGACCGTCGCCCCGCCGTAGCGGTCGGCCAGCTCCGGTACCTCCGCACCGCCCGTCGCCAGACCCGGGCCGCGCACCAGTACCTGGCGGCCCCCGGGCGGCGGCGCGGTCTCCCGCGCGCGCAGCCAGCTGCTCGCCGACGGCGACACGCTCAGCACCCGCTCCCGCAGCGAGGGCAGCAGCGCCCACGGCACCCGGTGCAGCCGTCCGGGCGGCACGATCACCACCGGACCGTCGCCGAGATGCGCCGCGGCCTCGCCCAGCAGCAGCTCCTCCAGCCGGCGGCCCGCTGCCTCCACCACCGGCAACCGCGACTCGGCCCCCGGATGGGCCAGCCGCCGCAGCCCCGCCTGCACATGCTCGGCCTCGGTCTCCGCCGCCGCCAGCAGTCCCGCCTCGAACCGCCGTACCCGCCCCTGCCCGCACAGCAGCACCTGCACCCGCCCGTCGAGCACGGCGAGCTCCACCAGCTGCCCGTCGTCACTGCCGCCCAGCCGCCGGAGCAGCCGGCCGACGTCGAAGCGGTCCCCGCCGTCGGGAGCCTCGCCGCGCATGTGCAGCGTCCGGGAGCGGATCTCCCGTTCCAGGCGCCGCTGTTCCCGCTCCAGCGCGGGCACCGGCTTGCCCTCCTGGCGGGCCTCCTCCGCGCGGGCGGCGATCTCCCGGTACGCGGTCATGCCGCTGAGCAGCGCGGGGTCGGCGGGTGGCCGGGTGGGTGGGGCGGACAGGGCGGTGGCCCGCCAGCGTTCGCTCCACACCAGCAGCCGCCGCGGCCCGCCCGAGACCAGACTGACCCGCTGGGCGAGGGCGGCCAGCTCCGCGCCCTGCGCGGTGGCCCGGGCCCGCAGCTCCGAGGCGCCCAGCGTCATCCGGTGGTCGTCGAGCACGTCGAGACCACGCCGGCAGGCCTCCAGCACCCCGCGCGGGGAACCGGCCGCCCGCGCGCGCAGTGCCTGTGCGGCCCAGCCCGTCATCCGCGCGAGCGGCGGGCCGCTGCGCCTGCTGCGCGCGGCGACCGCCAGATGCCGCTCCGCGTCCGCCGTCCAGCCGAGACCCAGCGCGATCCGGCCCGCGAGCAGGGACGCCTCGGGCGCGGCCGGGGCCCCGAGCGCGACCAGCTTCTCCGCCACCGCCGCCGCGTCCGCGACCAGCCGGCCCGAACCGTGTCCGGCCGCGTGCCGGGCCTCGATCAGCACCAGCCGCGCGTGCGTCTCCCACCAGGCGCGCCGTTGTCCCGCGAACAGCCGCACGGCGAGCGCCGCGCGCGCGATCGCCGTCTGCGGATCGTCCGCCAGCCGGGCCGCCCGCGCGGCGGCCAGCAGCAGTTCGGCCTTGCGGGTGGACTGCCCGCCGATCCCGTCCAGCGCCCGGATCGCCGCGTCCGCCTCGGTCAGCGCCTCCCCGGGCAGCCCCGCGGCCATCAGCACCTCGCAGCGCCGGATGTTCAGCATGAACGTCGGGGTGCCGAGTTTGGCGTACCGCTCCTCCGCCTCGTCGAGCAGTCTCAGCGCCGCCGGGACGTCGCCCGAGCGGAACGCGGCCAGTCCCCGGCTCTCCACGGCGTCCGCCTTGTCGTGTTCCTGGCCGGTGGTCTCCCACAGCGCCTCGGCCGCCGTGAAGTCGGCGTCCGCCCGCTCCACCGCGCCCAGCGCCAGATGCACCGTGGCCCGCAGGGTGAGCGCACGCGCCGTCCAGATCACGTCCTCGGCCTGCCGCAGTACGGGAACCGCCCGCCGTACGTCCTCCAGGGCCTCCTTGTGATGGCCCAGCACCCACCACGCGTACGCCCGGCGGAACAGCACCCGGGCGCGGGTGTGGCCGGTGCCGCGCTCGACACCCCGCCGCAGCGCGTCCATGCCCTGCCGGGTGCGCCCCGCGTGCACCAGCGCGACCCCGAGCGTGGCGAGGACGTCCGCCTCCCGCTCGGCCGAGTCCGCGCGCGCCGCCCAGGCCCGGGCCCGCCGCAGATGGCTCAGGGCCAGCCGCATGTCGCCGAAGTCCCGCTGCCAGATGCCGATCACCTGGTGGGCGACGGAGGCGTGCAGGGCCGGGGGACGGTCACCCAGCACCTCTTCCGCCCTCGCCAGGGCCTCACCCGGGTCGGCGAACACCATCGGCAGCAGTTCCAGCACCGTGTCGCTTCCCGCTGTCACCCCATGATGGTAGTGGTCCACAACGACGCCCCACAGGTGTGACGTTGTATCAAACGACCGCTCCGGAGCTCTGACTGTCGACAGCTCCGCGGCCCCGGCCGCCGTCGGCCCAGTGGAGGACAGGCCATGGCACCACAGCGATTCCGTGAGCAGTTCGCACAGATCCAGCGCTCGATGCCCGGCACCCCCCTGGCGGTGGGGCCGGACGAGGCGGGCGAGTTCCTCTACGAGAAGGGGGTGGTCCTCGCCCGCGACGGAGAGGAGGCCCGCGTCGTCGAGGACACCGTGCGCCGGCACTTCACCACGTCCGACGGGCTCAGCCCGGACCGGGTGCGCCGGGCGGGCCCGGGGACCAACCGCTCCGGCATCACCCGCATCCAGGTCGCCGACCCGGGAGAGGGCGACGGCAGCGGCGACCCGGCGGTCGCGGGCGCGCTGCGCGCGCTCTCGGCGACCGAGGAACGCGCCGGACGCCGGCTGGTCAGCCGCAACCACGTGGTGTCGATCGCGGTCAACGCCTGCCCCGGCGACGAGCCTGTGCCCGTACCGCCCGGCGCGCAGCCCAACCCGGCCGCGGCCGGGGCCGCCCACGACCCGGACAGCGCCGTGGGCGTCCTCGTCGTCGACACCGGCCTGATGCGCGACCACCGCTCCTACCCGCCGCTCGCCCACACCTGCGGCGACGCCCAGATCGAGGAGTGCGGCGACGACGGCGTGCTGAAGCAGTACTGCGGCCACGGCACGTTCATCGCCGGACTCGTCGCCGCGGTCGCCCCCAACACCGACATCACCGTCCGCAACACGCTCAACGACGCCGGCGCCGTCCTGGAGTCCGAGTTCGGCGAGAAGCTCTTCGAGGCCGTCGACCGAGGCGGCTGGCCCGACATCATCAGCCTGTCCGCCGGTACCTCCAACGGCCGTACCGACGGCCTCCTCGGCGTCCAGGCATTCATGGAGGAGCTGCGCGAGCAGCCCACCCTGCTGGTCGCCGCCGCCGGCAACAACGGCAGCGCCACCCCCTTCTGGCCCGCCGCCTACGCCGCTCTGCCCGGCTACGAGAACGCCGTGCTGTCGGTCGGCGCGCTGCGCGGGGACGGCGAGTCCGGCGCCTGCTTCAGCAACCACGGCGACTGGGTGAAGGCGTACGCCCCCGGTGAGCGCCTCATCGGCGCCCTCACCGGCTTCGACACCCCCGTGCCGTACGTGTACCAGCACTCCACCTACGACGCCTGCCGCTACGGCTTCACCTACGCCTGTACCTGCCACCACCCGCGCCACACCGGCGTACTGAGCGAGGAGGGCGGATCCGCCAAACCGGACCAGGTGATGTTCGAAGGGCTCGCCCAGTGGAGCGGGACCTCGTTCGCCGCCCCCGTCGCCGTCGGCATGATCGCCGCCCACATGACCGCGCGGGCGCAGACCGACCCGCGCGAGGCCCGCCGGCAGCTCATGGACGCCGCCACCGAACTCGCCGAAGTGCGCGGGGCACACGTTCCGGCACTCGTTCCGCCCACATGGCGCCCCATGGGGGTCTCGCTCCCCTCCGCCCGCGCATGAGAAGCGGGGTCGTCCCTTCCACGGCGTACGATGACGTGCCGTACACAAGGGGTGGAACCGTGGAGCGTACTGAAGTCGGCGCGTTGGTCCAGTCCGCTGTCGACGGCGACACGGCGGCCTGGAAGGCGATCGTGGAAGGACTGGGCCCACTGGTGTGGTCCGTGGTGCGCGCACACCGGCTCTCCGACGCCGACGCGCACGAGGTCTACCAGACGGTGTGGTTCCGTTTCGCCCAGAACCTGGGGCGGATCCGGGAACCGGACAAGGCGGGCTCCTGGCTGGCCAGCACCGCGCGCCACGAGTGCCTGAAGGTGCACAGGGACGCGCGCCGGCTGATGCTGACGGACGATCCGCAGCTGCTGGACCGGGTCAGCGAGGACGGTACGCCGGAGCAGTCGCTGCTGGAGGCGGAGGAGGCGGCCGCGCAGAGCGAACGCGTGCGGCGGCTGTGGCAGGAGTTCGAGGAACTGGGCGAGCGGTGCAGGCAGTTGCTGCGCGTGCTGATCGCCTCGCCACCGCCCAGCTACCAGGAGGTGTCCGCCGCGCTCGGCATCGCGGTGGGCAGCATCGGGCCGCTGCGCCAGCGCTGTCTGCGCCGGCTGCGGGCCCGGCTCGAGGCACGGGGGACCACGTGAACGACATGAGCGGAGCGGGCGACATGAACGACGGCACCGCATTCGACGAGGACCTCGGCGACGGGCTGCTGGAGGAGGAACTCCGGCAGGCGGCCACCGTCCTGGACCCGCTGCCCCCGGCACTGCTGCAGAGCGCCGTCGACGCCTTCGCGCTGCACGACCTCGACGCCCGCGTGGCCGAGCTGACCTTCGACTCGCTGGTCGACGCCATCCCGGTCAGGGGGGTGACGGACGCGCCGCGCATGCTCACCTTCACCGCCGGAGAGGTGACCCTGGACGTCGAGGTGACCGAGCAGGGGATCATGGGCCAGGTGCTGCCGCCCCGGCCGGCCCGCATCGAGATGCTCGGCGGGCCGCAGGCGGCCGTCTCGCTCACGGCCGACGACATGGGCCGTTTCACCGCCGGCACACCGCCCCGCGGACCGTTCGCCCTGCGCCTGCGCACCGGCGGGTCCGTGGTCGAGACGGAGTGGCTGCGCGCCTGATCCCCGCCGGGCGGGGGAGCGGACGGCGGACCCGCGGCCCGGACGGGCCCCGGTCCCCGTCCTTCCCGTGCCACACCCCGCCGCCGACGCCGTCGGCCGGAGGACCGGGGACAGCCCCGCGGACCGTGTGCGAGGAGGCCGGCGGCGACATCGGGACGGTGGCCCGCGAGGAGACGGCCGAAGAGCCCTCGTCCATCGCCGGCGCCCACGGTTCCGCGGACGCCGGCGTCGAGCGGCCGTGTCCGCCGCGCGCCCGGTGAGCCGCCCCGCGGCGGACACGGCTCCGCCCCGGCCGGGCGAGCGCCCGGCCGGGGCGGAGCGGGATCGCCGGGTCAGCTCAGGGACGCCAGCGCCTCGTTCCAGGTGGCGGACGGACGCATGACCTCGGCGGCCTTGGCCGGGTCGGGCTGGTAGTAGCCGCCGATCCCGGCCGGCTTGCCCTGGACGGCGTTCAGCTCGTCGACGATCTTCTGCTCGTTCGCGGTGAGCGTCTCGGCGAGCGGGGCGAAGGCCTTCGCCAGGTCCGCGTCGTCGGTCTGCCCGGCCAGCTCCTGCGCCCAGTACAGGGACAGGTAGAAGTGGCTGCCGCGGTTGTCGATGCCGCCGACGCGACGGGTCGGGGACTTGTCCTCGTCGAGGAAGGTCGCCGTGGCGCGGTCGAGGGTGTCGGCGAGGACCTTGGCCCGGGTGTTGCCCGTGGCCGCGGCGTAGTGCTCCAGCGAGGGCACCAGCGCGAAGAACTCACCGAGCGAGTCCCAGCGCAGGTAGTTCTCCTTGACCAGCTGCTGCACGTGCTTGGGCGCCGAGCCGCCCGCACCCGTCTCGAACAGGCCGCCGCCCGCCATCAGCGGGACGACCGAGAGCATCTTGGCGCTGGTGCCCAGCTCCAGGATCGGGAACAGGTCGGTCAGGTAGTCGCGCAGCACGTTGCCGGTGACGGAGATGGTGTTCTCGCCGCGGCGGATGCGCTCCACCGACAGCCTGGTCGCCTCGACGGGGGACAGGACGCGGATGTCCAGGCCCTCGGTGTCGTGCTCCGCCAGGTACCGCTCGACCTTGGCGATCAGGTGGGCGTCGTGGGCGCGGGTGGCGTCCAGCCAGAACACCGCCGGGTCGCCGGTGGCGCGGGCCCGGGTGACGGCCAGCTTCACCCAGTCGCGGATCGGGGCGTCCTTGGTCTGGCAGGCGCGGAAGATGTCACCGGCGGACACGGCCTGCTCGATGACGGCGTTGCCGCTCGCGTCGACCAGGCGGACCGTACCCGTGGCGGGGATCTCGAAGGTCTTGTCGTGGCTGCCGTACTCCTCGGCCTTCTGCGCCATCAGACCGACGTTCGGGACCGAGCCCATGGTCGACGGGTCGTAGGCGCCGTGGGCGCGGCAGTCGTCGATCACGGCCTGGTAGACGCCGGCGTAGCTGGAGTCCGGGAGCACCGCGAGGGTGTCGGCCTCCTGCCCGTCCGGGCCCCACATGTGACCGGAGGTGCGGATCATGGCCGGCATGGAGGCGTCGACGATGACGTCCGAGGGGACGTGCAGGTTGGTGATGCCCTTGTCGGAGTCGACCATGGCCAGCTCCGGGCCCTCGGCGAGCTCGGCGTCGAAGGAGGCCTTGATCTCGGCGCCCTCCGGCAGGGACTCCAGGCCCTTGTAGATGCCGCCCAGGCCGTCGTTCGGGGTGAGGCCGGCCGCGGCGAGCTTGTCGCCGTACTTCGCGAACGTCTTCGGGAAGAAGGCGCGCACCACGTGGCCGAAGACGATCGGGTCGGAGACCTTCATCATCGTGGCCTTCAGGTGCACGGAGAACAGCACGCCCTCCTGCTTGGCCCGGGCGATCTGCGCGGTCAGGAACTCGCGCAGCGCGGCGACGCGCATCACGGAGGCGTCGACGACCTCGCCCTCGAGGACCGGGACCGACTCGCGCAGCACGGTGGTCGTGCCGTCGTCGCCGACCAGCTCGATGCGCAGCGCGCCGTCCTCGGCGATCACCACGGACTTCTCGGTGGAGCGGAAGTCGTCCACGCCCATGGTGGCCACGTTGGTCTTGGACTCGGCGGTCCAGGCGCCCATGCGGTGCGGGTGGTTCCTGGCGTAGTTCTTCACCGAGGCGGGAGCGCGGCGGTCGGAGTTGCCCTCGCGCAGCACCGGGTTCACGGCCGAACCCTTGACCTTGTCGTAGCGGGCGCGGATCTCGCGCTCCTCGTCGGTCCTCGGGTCGTCCGGGTAGTCCGGCAGCGCGTAGCCCTGGCCCTGGAGCTCGGCGACCGCGGCCTTGAGCTGCGGGATCGACGCCGAGATGTTCGGCAGCTTGATGATGTTGGCCGCGGGCGTCTTCGCCAGCTCGCCCAGCTCGGCGAGGGCGTCCGGGATCCGCTGGTCCTCGGTCAGGTACTCCGGGAACACGGCGATGATGCGCCCGGCCAGCGAGATGTCACGCGTCTCCACGGCGACACCGGCCTGCGAGGCGTACGCCCGGACCACCGGCAGGAAGGAATACGTCGCCAGGGCGGGGGCCTCGTCAGTGTGCGTATAGATGATGGTCGAGTCAGTCACCGGGTGCTCCGCTCCACGTCTGCAACATTGCTCGACATCAAGATATCTCGTGATCGCCCCCGGCTCGACAGGGGTCCGCGCCGAGTTCCGGCCGGGCTCCCGCCACGGCCTCGCCGGCGTGGCGGGAGCCCGCCCCGGACGGCGTGCTCAGACCGGCCGGCCGGTGGTCATGTCGTCCGGCGCGCCGTCGGCGTCGCGCTGCCGGGGGAAGACCACCGCGCCCTGCTGGAGCGCCACCGTCCGCGCCGGCGACGGGATGCGGATGCCCTCGTCGCGGTAGCGGCGGTGCAGGCGCTTGATGAACTCGTGCTTGATCCGGTACTGGTCGCTGAACTCGCCGACGCCCAGGATGACGGTGAAGCCGATGCGGGAGTCGCCGAAGGTGTGGAAGCGCACCGCGGGCTCGTGCTCCGGCACGGCGCCGGTGATCTCGTGCATCACCTCGGCGACGACCTCCGTCGTGACCCGTTCCACCTGCTCCAGGTCGCTGTCGTAGGACACGCCGGCCTGCACCAGGATGGTCAGCTGCTGCTCGGGCCGCATGAAGTTGGTCGTGTTCGTCTTGGCGAGCTGGCCGTTCGGGATGACCACCAGGTTGTTGGACAGATCACGGACGGTCGTCTGGCGCCAGTTGATGTCCTCGACGTAGCCCTCCTCGCCGCTGCTCAGCCGGATGTAGTCACCCGGCTGCACGGTCCTGGAGGCGAGGATGTGGATGCCCGCGAACAGGTTGGCGAGCGTGTCCTGCAGTGCCAGCGCCACCGCCAGACCGCCGACGCCCAGGGCGGTGAGCAGCGGGGCGATGGAGATGCCCAGCGTCTGGAGCCCCACCAGGAAACCGATCGACAGGACCAGGATCCGGGTGATGTTCATGAAGATCGTGGTCGACCCGGCGACGCCGGAGCGGGCCTGGGTGACCGAGCGGACCAGCCCCGCCACCACCCGGGCCGCCGAGACGGTCGCGGCGAAGATGACCATCAGGGTCAGCGCCTGGTTGACGTTGTGCTGCACCGTCCGGGTCAGCGGCAGCGCCGCCGCCGCGGTGGCCGCGCCCGCCGCGACCGCGGCCCACGGCGCGATCATGCGCAGCGCGTCCACGGCGACGTCGTCCCCGCGCCAGCGGGTGCGGTCCGCGTGCCGGCCCAGCCAGCGCAGCAGCATCCGCAGCAGGAACGCCGCCAGCAGGCCCGCGGCGAGGGCGATGCCGGCCGGCACCAGATCGTCCATGGTGAGCGCGCGGGTCACCGCTCACCTCCGGGGAACACCCCGGCCGACGGCCGTATGTGAAGTCGTGTCACGTGTCGTCACCTGTTCGTTCGCTACGGGATGTACCGCGCGGCCGGACCGTCCCGACCCACGGCCGCGCGATCGCTCATCCTGCCGTACACCGAAGGGCGGTTCGTCCCGGCCCGGGCCGCGCGGGTCCCTGAACCGGCCGTGCCGCCGCGTCGCGGAGGCGATCCGGGCCGAGGTCCCCCGGGGGCACGCCCCGCCCCCGCCCCCGCGCTCAGGGCGCCCAGCAGCCCCACCCGGCCGGCGGACTCCGCCGGCAGGTACAGCGCCGGGGCGGCCGGGGAACGGGCCGGCGGCAGCCCGCACACCGTCATGAACCGCGGATTGACCGCGCTCGCGCCCAGCCCCGTCGGCAGCAGACGGTTCGCCGCGCCCGCCGCGAACTGCGTGGCCGGCAGCCGCTCGGGCACCGCTCCCTGCCGGGTGAACGCGGCCGCCACCCAGGTCGGACACGTCGCACCGGCCGCCGCGAGCAGCCAGGGCCGGCGGGCGGACGCCGGCTGGGCGAAGCCCCCGGCCGGCACCGGCCGGTGCCGCACGGCGACCACGGTCACCAGCGGCGGCGGCAGCACACACAGGATCCGGCGGATCGTCCCCGTCACGCCCACCGAGCCTGTCCGCCGCGTGCCAGCGGCGGGTTGCGGCGGCCCGGACGGCTGCTTACGGCCGGGAGGCGTCCCGGACGGCGGGACGGAGACATCCTTGACCTCAATCATGCTCGAGGTCCTACCGTCGTGTTCATGAGCATGGAAACCACAGCGTGGACACAGCTGCGCGGCGTCATGGCCGCCGAGGACGAGCACCGCCCCGTCACCCGGGCGACGCTGCGCCGCATCGGCGCCTTCGCCCGCCCCCACCGCCGCCGCCTGACCCTGTTCGTGCTGCTGGGCACGGCGACCGCGGCACTCGCCGTCGCCACCCCCGTACTCGCCGGGCGCGTCGTGGACACCGTCGTGTCCGGCGGCGAGGAGGCCACCGTCGTACGCCTGGCCCTGCTCATCGCGCTGATCGCGGTCGTGGAGGCGGTGCTCGGCGTACTCGGACGGAGGCTGTCGGCGGCACTCGGCGAGGAACTCATCCTCGACCTGCGGACGGCGGTGTTCGACCATGTGCAGCGAATGCCGGTCGCGTTCTTCACGCGCACACGTACGGGAGCGCTCGTCTCCCGTCTCAACAACGACGTCATCGGCGCCCAGCGCGCCTTCAGCAACACCCTGTCGACCGTGGTCGGCAACCTGGTCACCCTCGTGCTCGCCCTCGCCGTGATGCTCACCCTGTCCTGGCGGATCACCCTGCTCGCGCTGGTGCTGCTGCCGGTGTTCGTGATCCCGGCCCGGCGCATGGGCCGCCGCATGGCCGGTATGCAGCGCGAGGCCGCCACCCTGAACGCGGCCATGGGCACCCGGATGACGGAGCGGTTCTCCGCGCCCGGCGCCACCCTGGTGAAACTGTTCGGGCGCCCGGAGGAGGAGTCGGAGGAGTTCGCGGCGCGCGCCCGCCGGGTGCGGGACATCGGCGTGCGGACGGCCACGGCGCAGACGGTGTTCATCACCGCGCTGACCCTCGTCTCCGCCCTCGCGCTGGCCCTGGTCTACGGCCTCGGCGGCTGGTTCGCCCTGCGCGGCGCCCTGGAGCCGGGCGCCGTGGTGGCACTGGCGCTGCTGCTGACCCGGCTGTACGCGCCGCTGACCTCACTGGCCGGGGCGCGGGTGGAGGTGATGAGCGCGCTGGTCAGCTTCGAGCGGGTCTTCGAGGTGCTGGACCTCGAGCCGCTCATCCGGGAGAAGCCGGACGCGCGCGAGGTCCCCGAGGGCCCGGTCGCCGTCGAGTTCGACGACGTCCGCTTCGGCTACCCGTCCGCCGACAAGGTCTCCCTGGCCTCCCTGGAGGAGGTCGCCGCCCTGGACACGCGCGGCGGCGACGAGGTCCTGCACGGCATCTCCTTCCGCGCCGAACCCGGGCAGACCGTCGCCCTGGTCGGCTCCTCCGGCGCGGGCAAGTCGACCGTCGCGGCACTGCTGCCGCGGCTGTACGACGTCGACGCCGGCGCCGTCCGCGTGGGCGGTGTCGACGTCCGCGACCTGTCCGCCGCCGCACTGCGCGCCACCCTCGGCATGGTCACCCAGGACGGCCACCTCTTCCACGACACCGTCCGCGCCAACCTGCTGCTCGCCCGGCCGGACGCGGGCGAGCCCGAGCTGTGGGACGCCCTGCGCCGGGCCCGCCTCGACACCCTGGTGCGCTCCCTGCCCGACGGTCTGGACACGGTGGTCGGCGAACGCGGATACCGGCTGTCCGGCGGCGAACGCCAGCGCATGACCATCGCCCGGCTGCTGCTCGCCCGCCAGCGCGTCGTCATCCTCGACGAGGCCACCGCCCACCTGGACAACACCTCCGAGGCCGCCGTCCAGGAGGCGCTCACCGAGGCGCTGGAGGGCAGGACGGCGGTCGTGATCGCCCACCGGCTGTCCACCGTCCGCGCCGCGGACCTCATCCTGGTCGTCGAGGCCGGCCGGATCGTGGAACGCGGCACGCACGACGAACTGCTGGCCGCCGGCGGCCGCTACGCCGAACTGCACCGCACCCAGTTCGCCGCCCGGACGCGGGAGGACCGGCCGGACCACGACCGCGGCGCACCGGCGGCGGCGTAGGTACCCCGCGCGGGCCCCGCGCGTACGGCACCCACGGCCATGCGCAACGCGCCGCCGCCGGCTCCCGCTTCGGGGCCGGCGGCGGCGCGTTGCGCGCGCCCGCGGCTCCGGGGGGACCGCTCGGCGTCACTTCCCCCGGCCGGTGGCCCCGGCCCGGCCCGGGCGCTCCCCGGTGCCGGACGTCGCGCGCCCGGAACCGCCCCGGCCCCGACGGCGGCCGTCGCCGGCGTACGCGTCGAGTGCGATGGCGAGCGGCGAGGCGGTCAGGACCGACGAGTACGTGCCCACCGCGACGCCGATCAGCAGCGCGAGCGCGAAGTCGGTGAGCGAGTCGCCGCCCAGCAGGGCCAGCGCGGCCAGGATGAGGACCACCCCGATACCGGTGTTGACCGTCCGGGGCACCGTCTGCAGGATCGCCCGGTCGGTGACCCGGTCCAGGGGCGCCCCGCCGTCCTTCCGCCACAGCTCGCGGATCCGGTCGAAGACCACGACGGAGTCGTTCACCGAGTAACCGATCACGGTGAGCAGCGCGGCCAGGAACACGCCGTCGACCGGCCTGCCCAGCCACGCGAAGACACCGGTGAGGACGATCACGTCGTGGGCCAGCGCGCCCACCGCGCCGGCACCGAACACCCAGCGGAACCGGGCGGCCAGGTACAGCAGCTGGGCGCCGAGTGCCAGACCGAGCGCGATCAGCGCGTTGCGGCGCAGCTCGTCGCCGAGGCTCGGGCCGATCAGCTCGTCGCGGACCTTCTCCGCCCCGCCGCCGGCCCCGCCGATGGCGTCGGCCACCTCGACCGCCTGCGCGTCGGTCAGCTCCCCGGTGCGCACCGTCAGCCGGTTCTCCCCGGAGGACTGCACGACGGCCTGCGGGAAGCCGGCGTCGGCCAGGGCGGCGCGGGCCCGGTCCGGGGCGACGGCGGTGCCGGTGGAGTACTCGATCAGCCGGCCGCCGGTGAACTCCACACCGACGTTCGGCCCGCGCACCACGATGCCCGCGCCGGCGACGACGAGGACGACGGCGGAGACCGCCAGCCAGCGGCGCGGGCGCCGCATCAGCCGGGGGTCCCGGCGGGTGAGGTACGCGCGGACCCGGCCGGCGGAGGCCAGACCGGTGATCCCGGGACGGCGGTGCACCCAGCGGCGGGCGACGGCGAACTCGGCGAGCACCCGGGTGATCACCAGGGCGCTGATCATGGAGGCGAGGACACCGATGCCCAGCGTCACGCCGAAGCCCTTCACCGGACCGGACGCGAGCACGAACAGCAGCGCCGCCGCGATCAGCGTGGTGACGCCGGAGTCCGCGATGGCGCTGAAGGCGCCCCTGAACCCGGCGGTCAGGGCCGAGCGGCCGCTGGGCCGGCCGCGGACGCCGTACTCCTCCCGGGCCCGTTCGAAGACCAGCACGTTGGCGTCCACGGCCATACCGACGGCGAGCACGAAACCGGCGAGGCCGGGCAGCGTCAGGGTCGCGCCGAGCGCCGCCAGAGCGGCGTAGGAGATGAGGCCGTGGCAGAGCAGGGCCAGCGTGGCCAGGACGCCCAGGAGCCGGTAGACGGCGACGACGAAGACGGCGGTCAGGGAGGTACCGGCCACGGCCGCCCAGGCGCTGGCCTCGATGGCCTCCGCGCCCAGCGTCGGGCCCACCGTCCGCTGCTCCACCGTCTCCACCGGCACGGGGAGGGCACCGCCGTGGACCAGGAGGGCCAGTTCCCCGGCCTCCTCGGCGGAGAAGGAACCGGTGATCCGGGTGGACCCTCCGGTGATGCCCGCCCCGCAGGCCACCGACGGGTCGACCTGCGGCGAGGAGATGATCCTGTCGTCCAGCACGATCGCGACCCGGCGCTGCGGATCGCCCGCCGGACGGCAGGCGGCCGCACCGGTCAGCCGGGCCCACCCGTCGTCGTCCTCGAAGTCCACGGTGACGTGCCAGCCGGCGCCGCCCTGCTGGTCGAACAGGGCCTCGGCGCCCTCGACGTCCCGGCCGGTGAGCGACGCACCGCCCAGCCGGAGCCGCTCACCGGACTCGTCGGGCAGGACGCGTTCCCCCTCCTGCCGGGCCGTGCCGGGTCCGAGCACGGGGTGGACGGAGAGCTGCGCGGTGCGGCCGAGGACCTCGGCGGCCCTGCGCGGGTCCTGTACGCCGGGCAGCTCGACGATGATCCGGTCGTCACCGGAGCGGACGATGCCGGGTTCGGCGACGCCGAGCGCGTCGATGCGGCCGCGCAGGACCTCCAGGGTGCGGTCGGTGGCCTCCTCGTCGGCCTCGGTGGTGGGGGTGGAGCGGGTCTCCAGCACGATCTGGGTGCCGCCCCGCAGATCCAGCCCCAGACGGACCGGGACGGTGACGGCGACGAACACGGACACGGCGACGACGGCCGACGCGAACAGCGCCCTGACGCGGGCGGGACGTTTCACGGCTGCCTCCAGCAGGCACGCGGGAAAAGGGGTGGGGGAGGGACCTCAGGTGCTGGAGGGGGCGGGCGGCGCCCGCCCGAGGTCGGCGGGCACGTGCGCGGCGGCCGGCGGCGCGTGGCCCGCCGCCGGCGCCGGACGCGCCGGCCGGGGCGGCACCGGCGGTGTGTGCGCCGCCGCGAGGAACAGGGGCCCGGCGGGTACGCGGGGCCCGCCGGCGTCCCGCTCGGGCCGGACGAGCGGTGTGCGGGCACCGGCGTAGGCGTCGTCGCCGTACGGACGGGTGTCGGACGAGTACGCGGTGGGGGAGAGGGACGCCGAAAGGTGGACGGCGGCGGGGACCGGCCGGGCGTCACCGCCGGAACCGAGGGTCAGCAGGACCGCTGCGAGCGCGGCGAGGACCGCGGCGGCGCGCGACGGGAAGCGGGTGGCGCGCGGCGGGAAGCGGGCGGTGCGGTGCCGCCGGCCGGCGGTCAAGGCTCGACGAGCCCGGCGCGAATGGCGTAGCGGGTCAGCTCCAGGCGGTCCCGCAGCCCCAGCTTGTGCAGCAGGTTCTCGCGGTGCCGCTGCACCGTCTTGACGCTGATGAACAGCAGTCCGGCGATCTCCTTCGACGAGTGTCCCTCGGCGACCAGCTTGAGCACCTCCTCCTCGCGCGGGGTCAGCACCTGCTCGGGCGCCTCCTCCCCGTGCCGCACCCGGTCGAGGTAGTTGCGGATCAGGGCCGTCACCGCCCCCGGGTACAGGAACGGCTCGTCCCGCATCGCGGCCCGGCAGGCGGCGACCAGATCGCGGTCGGCGACGGACTTCAGCACGTAGCCGCCGGCCCCGGCCTTGAGCGCCTGGAACAGGTACTGCTCGTTGTCGTGCATCGTCAGCATCAGGATGCGCAGCCCCGGCTTGAGCGCGGCCAGTTCGCGGGCGGCCTGCAGACCGGTCAGCCGCGGCATGGCGATGTCCAGGACGGCCAGGTCGACGTCCCGGGAGCGGGCCATGGCGATCGCCTCCGCGCCGTCGCCGGCCTCGGCGACCACCTCCAGGTCCGGCTCCCGGTCGAGGATGAGCCGGACACCGCGCCGTACCAGCGCGTGGTCGTCGGCGAGCAGAATCCGGATCGTCGTCCGCGTCCGGCGGCCGTCGTCGTGGGGGTCCTGGTGGGTCATGGCTGCTTCCTGACGGCGGGCACGGTCAGCCGGATCCGGGTACCGGTCCGGGCCGGGGACGTCCCGTCCCGGCCGGAGACGTCCAGCGCGGCGCCGATCAGCAGGGCCCGTTCGCGCATCCCGCGCAGCCCGGCGCCCTCCTGCGCGGCACCGATGCCGCGCCCGTCGTCGCCGACCTCGAGGACGACACCCGCGCCGGCACCGCGCAGGCTCACCTCCACGCACCGTGCCCCGGCGTGCCGCGCGGCGTTGGTCAGACTCTCCTGCGCCACACGGTAGATCACCAGCTCCGCCTCGTGATCGAGAGCGGGCAGGACGGAGTCGAAGCGGCGCAGCACGCGCAGTCCGGTGTGCGTGGCGAACTCGGTGGCGAGCGAGGTGACCGCGCTGACCAGGCCGAGATCGTCCAGGACGCCCGGGCGCAGCCGGTGCACCAGCCGGCGGACCTCGTCCAGGCTCCCCCGGGTGATCTCCTGCGCCTGCCGGAGCTCTCCGCGCAGCGGCTCGGACGCCTCGTCCGAGGCCCGCTTCAGGGCCAGCAGCACGGCGGTCATGCTCTGCCCGACCTCGTCGTGCAGCTCCTGGGCGATGCGGCGCCGTTCGGCCTCCTGGGCGAGGATGGCGCGGGCGCTGCTCGCGACGCGCTCCCCCTCCAGCCGCTCCAGCATCGAGTTGAACGTGCTGACCAGTTCCGCGACCTCACCGCCCCCGCGCACGGGCAGCCGCTGACCGGGGCGCAGCAGGTCGACGGTGGTCATCAGCCGGGTCACCCGGTCCAGCGGGGCGAGGCCGATGCGCAGCAGGGCCGCGTTGGCGACGAGCATGACGCCGAGCCCGGCGACCAGGATCACCGCCTCGGTCAGCAGCACCGGGACGGACACGGTCACCGGGGCCCACAGCAGCAGCGCGGTGGCCGTACCGAGCACCACCGCGTTCAGCCCGAAGATCCGCCAGTACAGGGACACGGAGGTCACGCCTTCCTCTTTCTCGTCTGCCTCTACTGTCGGTCACCGCGCCCCCCGATGCGGCAGCGGCCTCCTGGTCCCGGCGGACAGCGGACAGCGTGCCCGGCGCGGACGGCCCGTGTCGATGGGCCCCGCGCCCCATTTCCGCCCGCCCGCCCGGCCCATGCCGTACGGGGTGGGTCCCCGGACCCCGCACGGATGGGTGGCGCGCCCGATGGGCCCGGGGCGGCGTACGGGCGAGGGTGAGGACGTCACCCGTACGTCACCGAGGAGGACGGCTCATGTCGCTCGACCTGCCCCGCACCGAACCCCGCACCAGGACCGGGGCCGCCTCACCGGCCGCCGACGAGATCAGGCAGCGCCTCGAACACGCCCGCGCGACCCGGCTGGCACAGCTCAGGGCCCTCGACGAAACCGTGCGGAGCCCCGACGACCACCTGGTGTCCGCGCAGAAGGACGCCATCAAGGGCGTCCTCGCGGAGATCGACGAGGCCTTCGCCCGCGTCGACGACGGCACCTACGGCAGCTGCCTGGGCTGCGGCAGGGCCGTCCCGCCGGAGCGGCTGGAGATCCTCCCGCACACCCGGCACTGCGTCGCCTGCCGGCGCCGCGCGCTCTGACCCCTCCCGTCCCGTCCTCCTCTCCCGCTCTGCCCAAGGGGTGCAGTGGTGACCCACCGGACCATCGGCGAGCGCGACACGGTCCTGACCGCCGAGGACCTCGCCGCGCTGCGCGAGAACCTGTGCGAACAGCGGTCGTTCCGGCAGGAGCAGCTGCGTACGATCGACGCCGACTCCGCGACCCGCGCGGGGGAACGGCGCCCGTGGGCGGACGCCGCACGGACCGAGGTGGGCGTCAAGCTCGCCGCCTCCGCCCGTACGGTGCTCGCCGACGTCGAGGCGGCACTCGCCCGGATGGACTCCGGGCACTACGGCACCTGCCACCTGTGCCGCCGCCCCGTCGAACGCCACCGCCTGCTGATCGTCCCCCAGGCCCGCCACTGCGGACGCTGCCAGCAGGTGAGGGAGGCAGGCCGGTGACCGCGATCCGGCATCCCGCCCGGCACCCCTGCGGCACCGGCCGCCGTGCCGGTGCCGCCCGGGTCTCGTCCTCGACCTGGGCGGCGCCCGCACACGCGCGTGGATCGCGGGGCGCGGCACGGTCCTCGGCGTGCCCACCGTGACGTCCTCCCCCACGGGCGCCGTTCACCGATGGTGGTCCGGGGCGCCGGGCAGCGGAGCACACAGCGGATCACTTCCCTTCCGGGCACGAGCGGGCGTACTCGAACACGCAGCGGCGAACCGACGCCGGGCTCCACGGACTTCGGCGAGCGAACGGTGGCGAAACTTTCGATGCTTGGCGGCTCCACTTCGGTGTACATCCACTCCATCTGGCGGGGGTGCTGCGTCCCGTCGATCTGGTGTCCACTCTGAACTGGCAAAATGGTGAGCTGCGGCCATCGTCGATGGTCCGAAGATTTCGAAAGTATTACCGAAACTGTTGACGGTTGACGCGTGCAGGCCAACACTGTCCGGCATCGACCTCCCCATCGAGCCGTCACAGGAGGCGCACACATGAACGTGTCCGTCCACCCGAGGAGCCGCAGACGCGGCCGCCCGCTGCTCAGCGTCAGGAGAGTCTGGACCATCGCGCTGGCCGCCGTCACCGCGCTGCTCCTGACCGCCACCACCGCCACCGCCGCCGTCACCACGAACCAGACCGGCACCAACAACGGCTGGTGGTACTCGTTCTGGACCGACTCCCAGGGAACCGTCTCCATGGACCTGGGATCCGGCGGCAACTACAGCACCCAGTGGAGGAACACCGGCAACTTCGTCGCCGGCAAGGGCTGGAGCACCGGCGGTCGCAAGACCGTCAGCTACTCCGGCTCCTTCAACCCGTCCGGCAACGCGTACCTGACGCTCTACGGATGGACCACCAGCCCGCTCATCGAGTACTACATCGTCGACAACTGGGGCACCTACCGGCCCACCGGCGAGTACAAGGGCACCGTCACCACCGACGGCGGCACGTACGACATCTACAAGACCACCCGGTACAACGCCCCCTCCATCGAGGGCACCAGGACCTTCGACCAGTACTGGAGCGTCCGGCAGTCGAAGCGCACCGGCGGCACCATCACCAGCGGCAACCACTTCGACGCGTGGGCCGGCAAGGGGATGAACCTGGGCAACCACAACTACATGATCATGGCCACCGAGGGCTACCAGAGCAGCGGCAGCTCCAACATCACGGTGAGCGAGTCCGGCTCCGGCGGTGGCGGAGGCGGTGGCGGCGGCAACAACGGCGGCTGCAACGCGACTCTGTCGGCCGGCGAGAAGTTCGGCGACCGCTACAACCTCAACGTCTCGGTGAGCGGCTCCAGCGACTGGACCGTGACGATGAGGGTCCCCTCCCCGGCGAAGGTCTCCTCGACCTGGAACGTCAGCGCGTCCTACCCCGACAGCCAGACCCTCGTCGCCAAGCCCAACGGCGGCGGCAACTGGGGCGCGACGATCACGGCCAACGGCAACTGGACGTGGCCGACGGTCTCCTGCAGCGCCGGCTGATTCCCCCCGAGGAGGACCACCGCACATGACCACCGGAAAACGACAGCCGGCCATCCGGTCGCTGGTGTCGGGACTGGCCGTCGCCGCCCTGACCCTGGCGGGCACCGTGACCTCGGCCCTCGACGCCGCCCCGGCGCACGCCGCCGCCTGCAACGGGTACGTCGCACTCACCTTCGACGACGGCCCCTCCGGCAGCAGCACACCCGGCCTGCTCAACGCGCTGAAGCAGAACGGCCTGCGGGCCACGATGTTCAACCAGGGCCAGTACGCCGCCGCCCATCCCTCCCTGGTCAAGGCCCAGGTGGACGCCGGCATGTGGGTCGCCAACCACAGCTACACACACCCGCACATGACCCAGCTGAGCCAGGCGCAGATGGACTCGGAGATCTCCCGCACCCAGCAGGCGATCGCGTCCGCCGGCGGCGGCACACCGAAGCTGTTCCGTCCGCCGTACGGGGAGACCAACTCGACACTGCGTTCGGTCGCAGCCAAGTACGGCCTGACCGAGATCATCTGGGACGTCGACTCGCAGGACTGGAACAACGCGAGCACCGACGCCATCGTGCAGGCCGCCTCCAGGCTCACCAACGGCCAGGTCATGCTGATGCACGACTGGCCGGCCAACACCGTCGCCGCCATCCCCCGCATCGCGCAGACCCTGGCGTCGAAGGGCCTGTGCACCGGGATGATCTCCCCGGGGACCGGCCGGGCCGTGGCCCCCGACGGCTCGGGCGGCGGGGGCGGTGGCGGAGGTGGCGGCGGCGCGTGTACCGCGGCCCTGTCCGCGGGCAGCCGCTGGAGCGACCGGTACAACCTCGACGTCTCGGTGAGCGGTTCGAACGACTGGACCGTGACCATGAAGGTGCCGTCGCCGGCGAAGGTCTCCGCGAGCTGGAACGTCAGCACCTCCTACTCGGACGGCCAGACGCTCGTCGCCAGGCCCAACGGCAGCGGCAACAGCTGGGGGGTGACGATCCAGGCCAACGGCAACTGGACCTGGCCGACCGTCTCCTGCACCACGAGCTGAACACGGGCGGGCCGCGGAATGCACCACGCCGCGGCCCGTCGCCGCGTCCGGCCGTAGACGTCCGGTCACAGATGCCCGCGGAACCAGTCGGCGGCGAGGCCGGCCACCTGTTCCAGGGCTCCCGGCTCGGGGAAGAGGTGGGTCGCGCCGGGCACGACGTGGACGCGGTGCGCCGCGGACAGCCGGCCGGCGGCCTCACGGTTGAGGCCCAGCACCGTCTCGTCGTCACCGCCCACGACGAGCAGCACCGGGCACGCGACCCGTTCGAGCGCGTCACCCGCCAGGTCCGGGCGTCCGCCCCGCGACACGACCGCCGAGACCCGCCGGGGGTGTTCGGCGGCCGTCACCAGGGCCGCCCCCGCTCCCGTACTCGCCCCGAACAGGCCCACCGGAAGATCCGCGGTGTCCGGACGCCGCTCCAGCCAGTCGAGGGCATGCGCCAGGCGCCGGGCCAGCAGGCCGATGTCGAAGCGGTGGCGGTCCGTGACGGCGTCCTCGCGTTCCTCCTCCTCGGTCAGCAGGTCCAGCAGCAGCGTGCCGAACCCCGTGCCCCGCAGCGCGGCGGCCACGGCCCGGTTGCGGGGGCTGAGCCGCGAGCTGCCGCTGCCGTGCGCGAACAGCACCACCCCTCGCGCCGCGGCGGGAAGGTCCAGGTCACCGAGCAGGCCGGCACCGTCCGAGGGCACCGTCACGGACAGGGACACGGATGCGGAGACCACGCCCGGTCACCTCCTCAGTCCGCGCCCTCGGCGGCACGGCCGACGGGCAGCAGGATCCGGATGTCCGAGGGGAGCGCCCCGGCCACCTTCTCCGTCAGTTCGGGAGCGAGGGCGGCGTCGAGCACTTCGAACACGGCGGCGGCCTGGCGCAGGGCGGCGTCCTCGTCCGTCTCCGCGCGTGAGGCGATCCGCCCGGCGAACGCGGTCAGGTCGAAGGGCTCGCCCGAGGTGCGCACGGGGCCGTCGTCGGGGGAGTCGGTGGCCTGGCGGATGGGAGCGGTCAGGGTCGGCGGCAGCTGGGCGGCGACGTGGTTCGCCAGCCCGGGGGGCAGCCGCTCGGCCAGCGTGCCGAGCACGGCCCGGGTCGCACGCTCGGCCGATCCCCGGTCCGGAAGCCGGGTGAGCGCCTGCACTTTCCCGATGATCTCGTCATGCTGCATGAGGCGAGCTCCTTCCTCATGGCGCGGTGGTCCGCGACGGTCGGCTGTACGGCAGCGGGCGAGTACCCGGATTCCGCTGTCCGGCACCCCGCCGGACCAGCCGGGGAGACAAGGGGCACGGGCGCACACCCGTGACCGGGGAATCGCGCGTCAGCCCCCGGCCGGGCGGGCGGCGTCGGGGTTTCCCGGGCGGTCCGTCACGTCATGCCCCGCGGGCGGGGCCGTGCTCTGCCGTGTCACCAGGTGCGTCGCCAGCTCGATGCGCTGTGCGGCGGCCGCACCGGGGGCGTGGGGGCGCAGCAGCATGCGGGCCGCCTCCTCGGCCATGTGCCGCAGCGGCTGGTGGACCGTGGTGAGCGGCGGGCTCGACCACTGGGCCAGGGGCACGTCGTCGTAGCCGACCACCGACAGGTCCTCCGGCACGCGCAGGCCCTTGACCCGTGCCGCCTCCAGTACGCCGAGCGCCTGGAGGTCGCTGCCCGCGAAGACCGCCGTCGGCCGGTCCGGCCCCTCCAGCAGGTCCATGGCGTGCTCGAAGCCGCCCTGGACGTGGAAGTCGCCGAAGCGTGTCAGGCGGGGGTCGCTCTCCAGGCCCGCCATCGCCATGGCCGAGCGGTAGCCGTCGAGGCGGGCGAGTGAGCACAGCATGTCCTCCGGGCCGGTGATGACGGCGACCCGTTCGTGGCCCAGGTCGGTGAGGTGGCGGGTGGCGGCGAGGCCGCCGGCCCAGTTCGCGGAGCCGACCGAGGGCACGTCCGGATCCGGATCGCCCGCCGGGTCGATGACGACGAACGGGATGGCCGCCGCACCGAGTTGACGCTTGATGTCCGCCGGAAGCGTGGAGAAGACCAGCACGACGCCCAGCGGCCGGCGCCGCAGCACGCCGGGGAGCCACTCCGGTGCGGGCGTGTGCCGGGTGCCGCTCTCGGTGAGCACCACCGTCGCGCGGTTCTCCTTGGCGACGTTCTCCACCCCCCGGATCAGCTCCATCGCCCAGATGCTGTCCAGCTCGTGGAAGACGAGTTCGATGAGCGGGGAGCGGGGCGCCGCCTGGCTGCGCCGGCGGTAGCCGTGGGCATCGAGAAGCCGTTCGACCTTGGCCCGGGTCGTGCGGGAGACATCCGAACGGCCATTGAGGACCTTCGAAACTGTCGGCATCGAAACGCCTGCCTCTTTCGCGACCGCGGCCAGGGTCACTCTGCCGTCCGCCTCGTCTTCATCGTGCATACCCGCAGGATAGGGCACTGTCCGTCGATAACGGTTTGGGCGAGTACCGCTCCGACCGTTGACCGAAACTCCGGTCTGACCTACTGTCCCTCGGCATGGACTTTCGGTGATGGCGCCGAAACTTTCGAAAGGCGAACGATGAAGACACGTGCGCGCTTGCCCAGACTGGTCGCCTCCGGCGCGGCGCTCGCCCTGGCACTGAGTCTCTCGGCCTGCGGTGACGGAAACGGCGGGGCGTCGGGGGACGACGGCAAGATCCATGTCCTGGTCTACGGGGACGCCAGCAACAAGGTCGAGAAGCGCATCGTCGAGACGTTCAACAAGACGTCCGACGTCAAGGTCGTCCTCGACACCATCCCCGGCGCGGACTACCAGAAGAAGCTGCAGACGATCATCAGCACCCCGCAGGCGCCCGACGTCTTCTTCAACTGGGGCGGCGGCAGCATCAAGCCGTTCGTCAAGGCCGGTCTGCTGATGCCGCTGGACGACTTCATCGAGAAGGACCCGGACCTGGAGAACAAGTTCCTCCCGTCCGTCTTCGACAACGCCGCCGTCGACGGCAAGCCGTACGGCATCCCGATGCGCGGCACCCAGCCGGTCCTGCTCTTCCACAACAAGAAGGTCCTCGACGAGGCGGGCGTCGAGCCGCCGAAGACCTGGGACGAACTGCTCGACGCGGTGGAGAAGCTCAAGGACCAGGGCGTCACGCCGATCGCGCTCGGCGGCGGCGACGTCTGGCCGACGCAGATGTGGTTCCAGTACCTCTACGACCGCGTCGCCGGCCCGGGCCTGTTCGAGAAGGCCGTCGGGGGTGACAAGAGCGCCTGGGAGAGCGCGGACAGCAAGAAGGCCCTGAGCATGATCAAGGAGCTCGTCGACACCGGCGCCTTCGGCAAGAACTACGACTCCGTCAAGTACACCAACGGCGGCTCGGTCCAGCTGGTGTCCTCGGGCAGGGCCGGCTTCGAGCTGATGGGCTCCTGGTACTACTCCCAGCAGCTCACGGACCACCCGGAGTTCGCCGAGAAGGACCTCGGCTACACCGCCTTCCCGACCGTCGAGGGCGGCAAGGGCGACCCGAAGAGCATCGCCGGCAACACCAACAACTACTACTCGGTGATGAAGAGGACCAAGCACCCCGAGGCCGTCGCCGAGTTCCTGAAGCTCATGTACTCCGACGACTTCGTCAAGGCGCAGCTGGACATCGGCAACCTGCCGACCACGACCAACACCGACAAGTTCATCGAGAGCTCGGGCAACCCCGAGTACTCGCGCTTCCAGTACGACCTGGTCGCCGACGCCCCGTCGTTCCAGCTCTCCTGGGACCAGGCGTACCCGCAGAAGGCGAGCTCGGACTTGCACAAGGCCATCCAGCAGTTCTTCAACGGACAGCTCGACACGGACGGCTTCATCGAGGCCATGCAGGCCCTCCCGACCGAGTGACGAACGGCTCATGACCACAAAGACCACGAGCGCCCGGCCCGCCGCCGGACCCCGCAAGGGGCCCCGGCGGCGGCCGCCCGCCTCGTCCGCAACGAAGGTGGGACGCCCCGGCTTCGCCTGGGCGCTGCCCGCCGCAGTGTTCTTCGCCCTCTTCGCGATCACCCCGCTGATCATGGTGGCGGTGCTGTCCTTCATGAGCTGGGACGGGCTCAGCTCGCCCGAGTTCGTCGGCACGGACAACTGGTCGCGCCTGATGGACGACCCGGTGATGCTCAAGAGCATCTGGCTGACCCTGCTGCTGACCGTGCTCGGCGTGGTCATCCAGACGCCGCTGAGCATCCTGCTCGGCGTCTGGGCCGCCGGCCACCAGCGCAACCGGGCCGTACTGTCCGTCATCTACTTCATTCCGCTCCTGCTGTCCGCGACGGCCGTCTCCGTGCTGTGGCGGGCGCTGCTCGACCCGAACTTCGGCATCCCGGCCGACGCCACCTGGCTGTTCGGCGACGGCAACCTGTTCGGTGAACAGGCCACCGCCATCGGGGTGCTGGCGTTCGTCAGCACCTGGCAGTTCACGCCCTTCCACACCCTGATCTACCAGGGCGCCGCCCGCGCGATCCCGCAGGTGCTCTACCAGGCCGCGGAGATCGACGGGGCGGGCCGCTACCGGCAGTTCTTCCACATCACGCTGCCGCAGCTGCGCAACGCGATGATCACCTCGATGATCCTGATGATCGTCGGCGGCCTGACCACGTTCGAGACGGTCCTCATCCTGACCCAGGGCGGCCCCGGCACCGACACCACCATCAGCGCCTACTACATGTACGACAAGGCGTTCAAGAGCTTCGACTACGGCACCGGCTCCGCGATCGCCCTGGCCCTGGTCGTCGCGGCCACGATCATCTCGCTGATCGTCGTCCGGGTCTCCGGCTACGACAAGATGCGCAGCTCCATGGAGGGTGTGTCATGAGGCGCCGACCGAACTACGTGGCCGGCGTCGGCTCGCTCTTCTGGCTCTTCCTGGTCGGCCTGCCGCTGTACGTGATGCTCGCCGCGACCCTGCGCACCCGCCAGGACTACGCCGAGAACGGCCCGGTCTCCCTCCCGGACAGCTTCACCCTGGACAACTACACCGGTGCCTTCGACTCGGGCTTCGGCCAGTACTTCCTCAACACGCTCGTCGTCACCGCCTGCGTGATCGGCATCGTGCTGCTGCTGGTACCGCCGCTCGCCTACGCGATCGTCCGCAGCCGCGGCCGGACCACGTCGGCGATCTTCCGGCTGTTCCTGCTCGGCCTCGCCATCCCCGCCCAGGCCGTCATCGTGCCGATGTTCTACCTGATCAGTGAGGCCGGGCTCTACGACAACCTGCTCGGCGTCATCCTGCCCACGGCCGCGTTCTGCCTGCCGATGTCGGCGCTGATCCTCAGCGGCGCGATGCGTGACATCTCCCCGGAGCTGTACGAGGCCATGGCCATGGACGGCGCCAGCCCGCGGCGCATGTTCCTCCAGCTCGTCCTGCCGCTGTCGAGGGGCGGCCTGTCCACCATCGTGGTCTTCTCCGCGCTCCAGGCATGGAACGGCTTCCTGTTCCCGCTCGTCCTGACCCAGTCCGACTCCAGCAAGGTGGTCACCCTGGGTCTGTACAACTTCCAGACCGAACACGGCATCGACATCCCCGGTCTCCTGGGGGCCGTGGTGCTGTCCATGGTGCCCATCCTGCTCGTCTACCTGTTCGCCCGTCGTGCCCTGGTCCAGGGGCTGATGGGTGTCGGAGGAAAGTGACTGCCGACGTGGCCGTAGAGACCACCCCCGAGATCCCCCTGTGGAACGATCCCGCCCACCCCGTCGCCGCCCGGGTCGACGCGCTCATCGGCGCGATGTCCCTGGACGAGAAGATCGCCCAGCTGTACGGCGTGTGGGTCGGCGCGTCCGCCAACGGCGGCGAAGTGGCCCCGCACCAGCACGACATGGAGGAGGCCGTCGACCTCGACGCGCTCCTTCCCGCCGGACTGGGCCAGCTGACCCGCCCCTTCGGCACCGCACCCGTCGACCCGGCGCTCGGCGCGCTCTCCCTGCTGCGCACCCAGTCCCGCATCACCTCGGCGGGCCGCTTCGGCATTCCCGCCGTCGCGCACGAGGAGTGCCTGGCCGGCTTCGCCGCCTGGGGCGCCACCGCCTATCCCGTCCCGCTGTCCTGGGGCGCCACCTTCGAGCCGGACGTGGTGCGCCGCATGGCCGCCGCCATCGGCCGCGACATGCGGTCCGTCGGCATCCACCAGGGCCTCGCCCCCGTCCTCGACGTGGTGCGCGACGCCCGCTGGGGCCGGGTGGAGGAGACCATCGGCGAGGACCCCTACCTCGTCGGCACCATCGGCACCGCGTACGTCCAGGGCCTGGAGTCCGCCGGGATCGTCGCCACCCTCAAGCACTTCGTCGGCTACTCGGCCTCCCGCGCCGGACGCAACCTCGCCCCCTCGTCCATGGGCGCCCGCGAACGGGCCGACGTCCTGCTGCCGCCGTTCGAGATGGCGATCCGCGAGGGCGGCGCCCGCTCCGTGATGCACTCCTACACGGACACCGACGGCGTCCCCGCCGCGGCCGACGAGAGCCTGCTGACCGGACTGCTCCGCGACACCTGGCACTTCGACGGCACCGTCGTCGCCGACTACTTCGGCATCGCCTTCCTCAAGACCCTGCACGGCATCGCCGCCGACTTCGCCGACGCCGCGGGCGCCGCGCTCACGGCGGGCGTCGACGTCGAACTGCCCACCGTCAAGACGTTCGGCGCGCCGCTCGTCGAGGCCGTCACCGCTGGCCGCGTCCCGGAGGCGCTCATCGACCGCGCCCTGCGCCGCGTCCTCGGCCAGAAGGCGGCGCTCGGCCTGCTCGACCCGGACTGGAGCCCGGTCCCGCCCGCGCTCGACGGCGTCGACCTGGACGACCCGGACGCCCTGCGCGGCAGGGTCGACCTGGACCGGCCCGAGAACCGGGAACTGGCCCGCGAGATCGCCGAGAAGGCGGTCGTCCTGCTCACCAACGACGGCACCCTGCCGCTCGCCGCGCCGCGCCGCATCGCCCTGGTCGGCCCCAACGCGACCGAGGCCACGGCCGTCCTGGGCTGCTACTCCTTCCCCCAGCACGTGGGCGTGCAGCACCCGGACGTCCCCGTCGGGATCGACCTGCCCACCCTGCGCGACACCCTGGCCGCCGAGTTCCCCGACGCGGACATCACGGTCGCCCGAGGCACCGGCGTCGACGACGGGGACCTCGCCGGCATCGGCGAGGCGGTGGAGGCGGCCCGGGACGCGGACGTCGTGATCGCCGTCCTCGGCGACCGCGCGGGCCTGTTCGGCCGCGGCACCAGCGGTGAGGGCTGCGACGCGGAGTCCCTCGCCCTGCCCGGCGCCCAGCAGCACCTGCTCGACGCGCTGCTCGACTCCGGCAGGCCGGTGGTGACCGTGCTGCTCGCCGGCCGGCCGTACGCGCTCGGCCGCGCCGTCACCGAGTCGGCGGCGATCGTGCAGTCCTTCTTCCCCGGCGTCGCGGGCACCCACGCGATCGCCGGAGTCCTCAGCGGCCGCACGAACCCCTCCGGACGGCTCCCGGTCAGCGTGCCGCGCGGCCCGGGCGCCCAGCCGACCACCTACCTCGGTGCGCGGCTGGCCCAGGTCAGCGAGGTGTCCAACATCGACCCGACCCCCGCGTTCGGCTTCGGCCACGGCCTGACGTACACGGAGTTCGCCTGGAGCGACCTCGCCGTGGACGCCGAAGAGGCGCCGACGGACGGCGAGTTCACCCTCGCCCTGACCGTCCGCAACACCGGCGGACGGGCCGGCACCGAGGTCGTCCAGCTCTATCTGCACGACCCGGTCGCCTCCGTCGTCCAGCCGGTGCAGCGCCTCGTCGGCTACACGCGGGTACCGCTGGAGCAGGGGGAGGCGCGCCGCGTCCGCGTCACCGTCCCGGCCGACGTGGCCTCCTTCACCGGCCGCGACGGTCACCGGATCGTGGAACCGGGGGAGCTGGAGCTCCGCCTCGCCACGTCGAGCACCGACGCCCGCCTGACGGCGAGGGTCACCCTGACCGGCCCGGAACGCCGGGTCGACCACACCCGCCGCCTCCACGCGGTCTTCACCCAGGAGCCGGCACCGCGGGCGTGAGCCCGATCCGCCTCCGGCCCCGTCCGGCCCGGACCGCACGCGCGGTGCGGGCCGGACGCGCGTCGTCGGACGCCGGGCCCGCCCGCCGCGAGCGCCATGAACGCCGCCCACTCGCCCCGGCCGACCCGCAGCACCGGTCCGTCGCCCGCGGCCTTGGAGGCCCTTGCGTACACGGCGTCGAGACCGGTGGCCACCTCCCCGCAGTCGCCGCCGTCCGACCCGCTGCGGCTGCTCTTGAACCAGTGCAGCCCGTCCATGCTCTCGGTCACCCGCTCCACGCCCACGTCTCCCACCATCCGCTCGATGAGTCGTGCGGACTCCTCGACGTTCAGGGCCTGCGATCGCAGCTCGGCGGAAGAAGGCCGGCGGGAGAGGACCGTCAGCCGAGTGCGGCGGCGAACATGCCCGGCTCGTAGGAGCCGCCCCTCTGGTGCACGATCACGGCCAGCCGGTTGGCGGCATTGATCACGGCGACGAGGACGACCAGCGCGGCGATCCGGTCGTCGTCGTAGTGCTTGCGCACCAGGGCCCAGGTCTCGTCGGACACACCCGGATGGGCGTCGGCGAGCCGGGTGCCCTCCTCGGCGAGCGCCAGAGCGGCCCGCTCGGCCTCGGTGAACACCGTGGACTCGCGCCAGGCGGCGACCAGATGGAGCCGGACCGCGCTCTCACCGGCGGCCGCGGCCTCCTTGGTGTGCATGTCGATGCAGTGACCACAGCCGTTGATCTGGCTGGCGCGCAGCGACACCAGCTCCTGCGTGGACTTCGGCAGCGGTGAGTCCTGGAGCACCAGCGCGATTCCGGCGAAGCGCTTGGCGAACCGGGCGGCGAGCTCGTTCTCGAACAGGTTGAATCGGGCGTCCATGACATCGTCCTCACGTGGGGTGGCGCATCGGTCGAACACGAGATGCCGGCCGTCCGCCGCCTGTGACGGGGCAGTGATGTGACGTGTGCCACCACGTGGGGATGTCACGGAACGGCCATCCCCGGCGTCCTGTGCGCGTGGCAGTCGACGAGAGCGAACAGGTGGGAGCAGTCGTGAGGAGCCGGCACGGTGAGCGCGACGGGTACGTGGCCGAGAGGCCGGCCGACGGCGGGGGCGCGGGTCCCGCCACCGACGCGTTCATCACCCACCGCAACCTGCTGTTCACCGTGGCCTACGAGATGCTCGGCTCGGCCGCCGACGCCGAGGACGTCCTGCAGGAGACCTGGCTGCGCTGGGCGGACGTCGATCTCGCCACCGTGCGGGACCGGCGCGCGTACCTGGTCCGGATCACCACCCGCCAGGCGCTGAGCCGACTGCGCACGCTCGGCCGCCGCAAGGAGTCCTATGTGGGCTCCTGGCTGCCCGAGCCGCTGCTGACCTCGCCCGACGTGGCCGAGGACGTCGAACTCGCCGACAGCGTCTCGATGGCGATGATGCTGGTGATGGAGACGCTCACACCGACCGAGCGGGCGGTGTTCGTGCTGCGCGAGGTGTTCGGCCTCGGCTACGACGAGATCGCGGAAGCCGTCGGCAGGAAACCGGCCGCGGTCCGCCAGACCGCGCACCGGGCCCGGGCCCATGTCGCGGCGCGGCGGCCGCGCGGGACCGTGTCACCGGCCGAGACCCGAGGCGCGCTCGACGCCTTCCGGCGGGCGGTGCGAACGGGCGACCTGCAGGGGCTCTTCGACATCCTCGCGCCGGATGTCGTCCTGCTGGGCGACGGCGGCGGCATCAAGCAGGCCGTCCCGCGGCCCATCGTGGGCGCCGACAAGGTGGCCCGGCTGCTGCACGCCGGCATGGGCAGGCTCCCCGCCGGCGCGGCCCTGTGGCCGGTGCAGGTCAACGGCCACCCGGCGCTGGTCCTGCGCATCGACGGCGCGATCGACACCGTCGTCGCGCTGCGCATCGACGACGGCCTCGTCACGGGGCTCTACGCCGTGCGCAACCCCGAGAAGCTGTCCCACATGGGGCACGAGACCGCACTGCACCGCTGACCGCCCTGCACCGCTGACCGGCGCGGGACGTCGGACCGGCGCCCGTCCGCCGCGCCGACCGCATCGCCCTCCTGGAGGGCGGACGCGTCACCGAGGGGGTACCCGGGAGGGACTCACCGCCCGCCCGGGCAGCGCACCCGCCCGGGTACCGGCGGGTACGGCGCCCGAGTACCGAACTCCGGCCTGGCCGCGACCCGGTGAGGCTTAGTGACGGGTGTACCTGGAAACGACTACTCCCGAACGACCGTCGCAACGACGGCCGGACGACACGGGAGGGGTCTTCGTGGACGTGCCCTTGTACCTGAGGCCGCGGGTCGATCCGCCGCTCGCCTCACTGCTGAGGGCCCAAACGTTTCTGCACTCACTCGTCGACGCCCTGGGATCGCCGCTCAACGTGCTGCTGCCCGAGGTCGTCGCCGAGAACGCGGCACGCTTCCGTGCCGTCTACCGCCGCCACCACCTCTCCGGGCGCGTGTACTTCGCGCACAAGGCGAACCGCTCCAGCGCCCTGGTGCGGCGGCTGGCGGCCGAGGACGCCGCCGTCGGCATCGACGTCGCCTCGTCGGCGGAGCTGCGGCACGCGCTGAGCTGCGGATTCACCGGTGACCGGATCATGGCCACCGGCCCCAAGGACACCGCGTTCCTGTGGCTGGCGGCGCGGGTGGGTGCGACGGTGAACCTCGACTCGCCCGGTGAACTGGACCAACTGGCCGGCCTGGTGCGCGGGCACGGGCTGGGCCGGGTCGCCGTACTGGCGCGCCTGTCGGGCTTCGAGTCCGCCACCGCCCAGGGGGGAACGGGCACCCGGCTGCTCTCCCGGCGCAGCCGCTTCGGCACTCCGGTACGCGAGGCGGAGGCGCTGCTGTCGGCTCTCGAGCGGCACGCGGACGCCGTCGAGTTGACCGGCATCGCCTACCACCTGGACACCACCGGCGTGGAGGAGAAGGCACGCGCCCTGGAACAGTGCGTGCTGTTCATGGACCGGTGCCGGGCTCGGGGACTCGCCCCGCGCGCCGTCGACATCGGCGGCGGATTCGGCGTCGGCTACCTCGCCGACGCCGAGGAGTGGGAACGCTGGACCACCGCGCTGAGCGAGGCGGTGCTCGGCGTCCGTCCGCCCCTGACCTGGCGCGGCCACGGCTACGGGCTGCGCAACGAGGGCGGCACGGTGCGCGGGAACGCCGCGCTCTACCCCGCCCACCGCCCCACCGCCGGCCCCGGCTACCTCGACGAACTGCTCGCGCTGCCCGCGCCGGTCCTGGGCCGCCCGGCGGCCACCCTCCTGCTGGAACACCTCCACGACCTGTACATCGAGCCGGGCCGCGCCCTGGTCGACCAGTGCGGGCTGTCGCTGGCCCGGGTGCTGGACGTACGGCCGGCGGGCGAGGAGCCGGGCCGGTACCTGGTGCGCCTCGGCATGAACGCGGGGGACATGAGCCTGGAGGAACACGGTGTCCTCATGGACCCGGTGCTGCTGCCGCGCGGCGGCGAGCCGGGCGGGAGCGAAGAGGGGGAGGGGCCGGTCGGGGTCTACCTCGTCGGCAACCTGTGCCTGGAGGCCGACCTGATCACCCGGCGCCTGGTCCACCTTCCCCGGCTGCCGCGCGCGGGGGATCTGCTGGCCTTCGCCAACACGGCCGGCTACGCGATGGACTTCCACGCGCACCACGCGCAGCGCCAGCCGCTCGCGCGGACGGTCGCGGTGGAGCGGGACGGCGGCTCCTGGCACTGGTGCCCGGACGAGGACTACTGGCCGATCACACAACCGGGGGGAACGAGCGCATGAGGTACGACAGCATCACCGACGCCATCGGGAACACACCGCTGGTGCGCATCGACCCGGCCGTGCACGGGCTGCGCAACATCGACCTCTACGCGAAGCTGGAGATGCTCAACCCGTTCGGGTCCGTCAAGGACCGGCCCGCCTGGCACATGGCCCGGCCCCATCTGGAGGCCGCGGCCGACGGCGACGGGACCGTGGTGGAACTCTCCAGCGGCAACACGGCCAAGGCCCTGGCGCTGCTGGCCGGCATGCACGGGCTGAAGTTCAAGAGCGTCACCAACCGGATGCGCGTGCCGGAGATCAAGGAGCTGCTGCTGCTCCTCGGTGCCGAGATCGAGGAGCTGCCGGGGCGCAGCGAGTGCCTCGACCCGACCGACACCGACGATCCGCTCACCCACTTCCACCAGGCGCTCTCCGACCCGGGCAGCACCTACCTGCACACCGACCAGTACTTCAACCCGCGCAACGTCGAGGCGCACGCGGCGGGCACCGGTCCCGAGATAGTCAAGGACCTGGACGGCAGGGTGCCGGACTGGTTCGTCGCCTGTGTGGGCACGGCCGGTTCCTCGACCGGTGTCGCGCGCGTCCTGCGCGAGCACGACCCGCGGGTGCGGGTCCTCGGCCTGGTCGCCCACAAGTCGGACTTCATCCCCGGCATCCGCACCATCGACGAGGTCCACCAGGTCGGCCTGTTCGACCCGGAGACCTACGACACGATCGAGTCGGTGACCTCCGGCGAGGCCGTCGACGGGATGGTCACCCTCATCCGCCGCTGCGGGCTGCTGTCGGGACCGACCGGAGGCGCCGCCTACCAAGGGGCCGTACGGCATCTGCGGGACGCCGACGCCGAGCTGGACGGCACCGGGCAGCGCCGCACGGCGGTCTTCATCGTGTGCGACCGGGCCGAGAGCTACCTCAGCTACGTGCGCGCGCGCCGCCCGGAACTCCTGGGCCAGACGCACCGCGGGCACTCCGCGTCGGCCGTCACCGACGCCGAGGCCCGGGCGGAGGCCCGTGCCGTCGCCGTCGCCGACGCCCGCCGCTGGACCGCGGAGGGCGACCCCCGTCCACTCGTCGTCGACCTGCGCAGCCCGCACGCCTACGCGGCCCTGCACATCGAGGGCTCGGTCAACATCGTCGACGAGCTCTTCGAGGAACTGGTGCGCGGCGGGCTGCCGTTCAGCAAGCGCACGCCGGTGCTGCTGGCCTGCCCCGTCGGCGAGAAGTCCCTGCGCTACGCCGCGCTGCTGACCCGGATGGGACATCCCGACGTCCGCAGCCTGGCCGGCGGAATCGTCGCCTGGCGGGACGCGGGCGCGCCGCTGGTGCGGGAATGAACGCGGCCCGTCCGCTCCCCGGACCGGACCACGACGAACAGGGCTCGTGGCAGGAGGAGCTGAGGGAGCAGTTCCCGATCGTCACCGCGCACCCGGAGTCGGCCTACCTGGACAGCGCGGCCACCTCGCAGAAGCCGCGCGCCGTACTGGAGGCCGTCCAGACCTACCTCACCACGTCCAACGCCAACGCGGGCCGGGGAACCTACACCTGGGCCAACCGGACCACGGAACTGGTGGAGGAGACCAGGCAACGGGTCAAGGAGTTCCTGCACGACCCCGAACCGGACCGCTCCGGCGTCCACTTCACCGGCGGCACCACCGAGGGACTGCGCACCGTCGCCCGTGACTGGCTCGTCCCGTACCTCTCCGACGGCGACGAGATCCTCGTGCCGTACGCCGACCACCGGGCCAATCTCGACCCCTGGCTCGAAGCGCGGGGGCTGCTGGCCGAGCGCGGTGTCCACGTCCGCGTGCGGGCACTGCCGTACCAGGAGGTCTCGGGCGACTACGACCACCGCGCGTTCGACGGGGTGGTCGGTCCGCGCACCCGGTTCGTGGCCGCCACCCACGTCCACCACGTCTACGGCGGTGACATGAACGTGCACCGGCTGCGGGCGGCGGTCGGCCCGGACGTGCCGATCTGCCTGGACGCCGCCCAGAGCGTCGGCCACCTCCCGGTCGACCTCGCGGATCCGGCGCTCGACGTCGACTTCGTGGTCTTCTCGGGGCACAAGGCGATGGCCCTGCCCGGGACGGGAGCGGTGTGGGCGCGCAACGCGCGAGGGCCGGTGTTCCGGCCGGCCGGCTGGCAGGGGACGCCCAACACGGCGGGCATCGTGTCGCTGCGTGCCGCGCTCGACTGGCTCGACGCCGCCGGACCCGACCGGATCGCGCGCTGGACGACCGGTCTCACGACCCGGCTGACCGACCGGCTGCGGCACCTCGGCCCGTACGAGGTCCTCGGCTGCCCCGACAGCCTCGCCGCCGGCTCCGCGCTCCCCGCCGCCCAGCGCCGGCACGGCATCGTCACCTTCCGGCACCGTGACATCCCCTCCGACGACCTGGGCTTCATCCTCTTCAGCCACGGCTTCATGGTGCGCGCCGACAGCCTCTGCCAGGCCGGCGCGGACGAGAAGGAGGGATCGGTGCGGGTCAGCCTGCACGTCTACAACACGGTCGAGGAGATCGACCGGCTGCTGGGCGTACTCGAGTCACTGACCTGAGCGGCCGAACCGAACGGCAACTGATAACCGTTTCCACCTGTAGATTCGGAGGTGCCGGGAAAGACGGGGACGACGGACGCGAGAGGTGCGCGAGCGATGGGCGTGAGCATGGGGACGGCCAGGGCGTGGGTGGAGCGCTGGGAACGGCAGCAGGAGCGGTACGCGGTGGACCGCGAGGAGCGGTTCACCGTGATCACGGATGTCGTCGAGCACGCCACGGCCGGCCGTACCCGGCCGCTCCTGCTCGACCTGGGCTGCGGTCCCGGCTCCCTGTCCGCCCGGCTCGCCCGCCGCCTCCCGGACGCGGAGATCGTCGCCGTCGACATGGACCCCCTGCTGCTGGAACTGGGCCGCACCCACCACGCCGACACCGCCCGCTACGTCGACACGGTGATCGGCGCGGAGGGGTGGACCGACGCCCTCGGGCTGGAACGCCCGCTGGACGCCGCCGTCTCGACGACGGCCCTGCACTACCTTCCCGAGCCCGTGCTGCTGGACACCTACCGCCGGCTGGCCGCCCTGCTGCGTCCGGGCGGCGTCCTGGTCAACGGTGACCACTTCCCGCCGGACGAGGAACCGTGCGCGGACCTCACCGGGTACGTGGGCCGCCGCCGCGCCGAGCGGACGGGGGGCCACGCCCACGAGGACTGGCGGTCCTGGTGGGCCGCGGCGGCCCGCGACCCCGAGCTGGCCGACCTGTTCGTGGAGCGCGAGCAGCGCCTGGCGCCCCTGGGGGGAGGCGGGGGAGACGAGGACCTGGCGGTGGGCCGTCACGCCGTGCTGCTGCGGCAGGCGGGCTTCCGCCATGTCGCACCGGTCTGGCAGTTCGGCGACAGCGCCGTCCTGGTGGCGGTCAAGGACGACCGGGGTACCGCCGGCGCGTGAGGACGGCCGTCCTCACCGCACCGGGTGCGTGAGGACGGCCGACTCACAGGTGATGCTCATGAGGACGGCCGGTCCCACGGGCCGGGCTGATGAGGACGGCCGGCTCGCGGGCGAGGCTCAGGAGGACACCCGGTCTCGCAGGGCCAGGCTCATGAGGATCTCGTCCCGGTCGTCTCCGGGTGCCACCCGCAGCGCGCCCGGCCAGCGGCCGACCTCGGTCCAGCCGCACTTGCGGTAGAAGTCCTCCAGTCCCAGACCTGCCCGCGCCGACAGCCGCAGTCGCTCCAGCCCCATCTCCTCGCGCGCGACGGCCGCGGCGCGCCCCATCAACGCGGCGCCGACGCCCAGGCCGCGGAAGCGGACGTGGGTCTGGACGTGGTTCACCACACCCCAGTGCGCCGCGAGCGGGTGCTGCTCACGGCGCACCGCCATCCAGCCCGCGAGCGAGCCGCCCACCCTCGCCAGGAGGAGCCTGCCGTGCTGCGGGGAGAGCTCCCCCACGATCCGCTCCACCGCCGGTTCGATCGCCGACCGGGTCACCGGTGGCAGCGGGCAGTCCATGGGGATGACGGCCCCGCCGTCGTTGACGACCGCCGTCCAGCAGTCGGTCAGCTCCCGCCTGAGGGCGGCGGTGGCGTCCTGGGCCCGGCTGATCTGTGTGATCGCGGGCGCGTGCACTGTCTCATGCGTGGTCACACCCGGTAGCTTGCCAGCCGCGCGGGGCCGGACGCGCCCGAGGGTCCCTGCCCCGCGAGTGGCTGCGGATGCGCGGGGACGGGGGCCGTTCTACGGTGAGGCGGTAACGCGGCAGCCGCCGTCGAACGGGCGGCCGCCCGTCGGACCGGCACCGGGAGCACGTCATGACGTCTGCCACCGAGCACCGCACCCACGAGGCCCACGACCACCGGCACGCGGAAGGCTGCGGGCACGTCGCCGTCCCGCACGGCGACCACGTCGACTACGTGCACGACGGGCACATCCACCGCGCGCACGACGGCCACGTCGACGAGTGCGTGACCACCGGCCACGCACCGCACGAGGGCCATGACCACCAGCACGGAAGCGGCTGCGGCCATGTCGCCGTCCCGCACGACGACCATGTCGACTACGTGCACGAGGGACACCGGCACGCCTCCCACGAGGGCCACTGGGACGACCACTGAGCCACCCGTCGCGGACTTGGCACCACAGCGCCCGCCGTGCGGTCACGGCGGGCGCCGCGCCGTCCGGGGGGGGCGGGGCCGCCAGGGAGGGTGTGTCCGGGGACGTCGAGGGGGCCGGGTCACCCCGATCTCTTCGTAATGAAATTCATTTGCGATTACTGTACTGCGCGTCGGCGCCCTGGAGCGCGCCCGCCCTTCGACGAGCAGTGAGGCAGTGAATGTCCGGAACAGTGACGAGCGACCCCTACGAGCGGTCCGCCGAGTACCTCGACATCATGATCGCCGCGGCGTGGGAGCCGCTGGCCCCGGCGCTCGCGGACGTCCTGTCCCGGGTGCGCGCCGTGGACGGGGCCGTGGTGGACCTCGGGGCGGGATCGGGTCGGGGGGTGCGCGCCATCCGTGACGCGCTGCCGCAGGCGCCGGTGTTCGCCGTCGAGCCGTCCGCCGCGATGCGCGCCGTCCTGCTCGCCCGGGTGTACGAGGACGACGAACTGCGCGGGCGCGTCACGGTGGTTCCCGGCGACGCGGCCGCCGAGTGGCCCGACGGCGTGCGCGCCGTGGTGGCCCTGAACATGATCGGGCACCTGCCGCCCGGGCGGCGGCGCGAGCTGTGGGAGCGAGCCGCCCGGCACCTCGCCCCGGGCGGCCTGCTGGTGTTCAACGCGACCGGGCCGTTCGTCCCGGTGGAGGTGGAGCGGGTGCGGATGGCCGGGGTCGTCATCGGCGAGATGGAGTACGAGGGCTGGGCGGCCGCGCGCCCCACCGGGGCGGACGAGATCACCTGGCACATGGAGTACGACGTGCTGCACCGGGGCCGGCGGCTGACCGGGGCGTCCGTCGAGTACCGCTGGTGGGTCGCCGAGGTGGACGTGCTGGCGGGCGAGGCCGCGGAGGCCGGGCTGGTGCTGCGGCGCACCGGTGATCCGTCGCTCGGGCTGTGCGTTCTGGAGCGCGCGGCCGAACCGACATCCATCAGTAGTTGATCTGATAATCATTTTCATCTAGGTTCGTTGCTGTTCTGCCTTCCCCCGTGCCGTCCGGCCCGGGGGTGGCGCCTTCCCGCCTGCCTCTGTGACGGAGACCGGATGAACCAGCCTGTGTCGGGCGGCGACCTGCTCGCCCGTGTCGTCGAGTGCGTGGCCGAGGTCCTCGGCATACCGCCGCGGGAGGTGGCTCGGACGACACCGCTCGCCGCCCTCGGGCTCGAATCGTTCACCGCGGTACGGCTCAGGCGCAGGATCCGCGAACGCACGGGCCACGACCTGCCGTTGACCGCGTTCCTCGGCGACGGCGCGACGGCCCGCGCGGTGACGGACCGGCTGCTCGCCGGGGAGGGGCCCGCCGGCGCCGCGGACCCCGCCCCCGCCGCTCCCGGGGCGGGGACGGACGACGGCGGGGAGGCGGGCTTCCCGCTGACGCCCATTCAGGCCTCCTACCTCGCCGGGCGGGCCGAGGGCCTGCCGCTGGGCGGGGTCGCCACCTTCTACTACCACGAGTACGACCGCACGCCCGGCGGCACCGACCAACTCCTGGACGTGGAACGGCTGGAGACCGCCTGGAACCGGCTGATCGGCCATCACCCGATGCTCCGCATGACGGTCGACGGCAGGGGCCGCCAGCACATCGTCGACGACCCCGGCCGCTACCGGATCGGCGTCACCGACCTGCGCCACGAGTCCGGGGAGCGGGTGGAGGCGACGTTGTCGGCACTGCGCGGGGAACGCTCGCACCAGAACCGCCCCACCGGCGGCTGGCCGCTGTTCGACCTCCACGCCACGCTGCTGCCCGGCGGACGGACCCGGCTGCACGTCGGGGTGGACGTCCTCCTGACCGACATGGCCGGCTGGATGCTGCTGATGCGCCAGTGGGGCAGCCTGGTCGCGGACCCCGGCCACCGCCTCCCGGAGCCGTCGGCCCGCTTCGCCGACCTCCAGCGCGCCCGCGCCGCCGACCCCGCCTGGGCGGCCCAGCGCGCCCGCGACCGCGCCTACTGGGCCGAACGCGCCCCCGAACTCCCGCCCGCGCCGCGCCTGCCGGTGCTGCGCGACCCCGCGGACACCACCCCGCCGCGCTTCGTCCGTTGCGCCGCCGAACTCGACGCCGCCGCCTGGGCCGGACTGCGCGCCCGGTGCGCCGAGCACGCGGTCACCCCGACCGCCGCCCTGCTCGCCGCGTTCGCCGTCGTCCTCGGACGGTGGGGCGCGGGGGAGCGGGTGTGCCTGAACACCACCCTGTTCGACCGCCCGGAGGACGGCGCCGGGGCCGAGGGCGTGGTCGGAGACTTCACCACCACCGCCCTGGTCGGCACGCCCCGCTTCGACCCCGCCGGCTGGAAGGGCTTCGCCGACTACGCGACGGCCGTCAACCACCGTTTCTGGGAGGACCTGGACCACCGGTCCGTGTCCGGTGTCGAGGTCCTCAGGGAGCTGCGGTCACAGGACGCGCCGGTGGTGGGAGCCCCCAGCCACCCGGTGGTCTTCACCAGCGGCGTGGGCCTCGCCGGCGACGCCGAACCCCCGGCCGCCTGGATCGGCCGCGAGGTGCACGGCATCTCCCAGACCCCGCAGGTCCTGCTCGACCACATCGTGTGGGACGAGGGCGGACGGCTCCGCCTCGCCTGGGACGCGGTCGAGGGCGCCTTCCCCGACGGCTGGATCCAGGCCCTCCTGGACGCCTACGTACGCCTGTTGCACGCCCTCACGGACGCCGCTGCCTGGCGGGACACCGCGCTGGGCTGGGACCCCTCCTTCCGCCCGGAGGAACCCCTGGACGCCGATCCCTTCCCGGACGCCGGCCCGCTGCTGCACGACCCGGTCGCCGGCGCCGCCCGCCGGCACCCGCGGCGCCCCGCGCTGCGCACCTCCGCCGCCACCGTCACCCACGCCCGCCTGGCGGACAACGCCACCGCCACCGCGGCCCTGCTCACCACGCAGGGGGTGGGCCCCGGCGACATGGTCGCCGTCGCCTGCGAGAAGGGCACCGCGCAGATCACCGCCGTACTCGGCGTCAGCCTGAGCGGAGCGGGCTACCTGCCGGTCGAGCCCACCTGGCCGGCCGCGCGCATCGCCGCCGTGTGCGAACGCGCCGGGGTGCGCCACGCACTCACCGGCCGGGGCGTGCGGACCGAGTGGCCGGACGGCGTCACCGCGCACCGCCTGACCGCCGCCGGCCGCCCCGCGCGCACCGCCCCCGCCCCCGCCGAGCCCGCGGCCCCCGCCGCCCTTCCGAGCCCCGGCGACCTCGCCTACACCATCTTCACCTCCGGCTCCACCGGCAGCCCCAAGGGCGTCGAGATCCAGCACCGGGCCGCCCGCACCACCGTCGACGACATCGTCGACCGGTTCGGCATCGGCCCCGAGGACCGGGTCCTGGCGCTGTCGGCGCTGAGCTTCGACCTGTCCGTGTTCGACATCTACGGCGTCCTCGGCGCCGGCGGCTGCCTCGTCCTGCCCGAACCCGCACGGCAGCGCGACCCGCAGCACTGGCTGGAACTGGCCGGCCGGCACGGCGTCACCGTGTGGAACACCGCCCCCGCCCTGCTCGAAATGCTCGTCGAGTACGCGGAGATGGAGCCGGACGAGGCCGCCACGGCGCTGCGCTCCCTGCGCCTGGTGATGCTCTCCGGCGACTGGATCCCCCTGACCCTGCCCGACCGGCTGCGCCGAATCGCCCCGCAGGCAAGGGTGATGAGCCTGGGCGGGGCCACCGAGGCGTCCATCTGGTCCATCACTCACCCGGTGGAGCGCACCGACCCGAACTGGGTCAGCATCCCGTACGGCCGGGCCCTGCGGGGCCAGAGCTTCTTCGTGCTCGACGAGGACGGCGGGCCCTGTCCGGTCGGCGAGGCGGGCGAGCTGTTCATAGGCGGCGACGGACTGGCCCGCGGCTACACCGCCGACCCGGCGCAGACGGCCGAGCGGTTCGCCGTCCACCCCGTGCTGGGCCGCCGGCTGTACCGGACCGGCGACCTCGGCCGGTGGACCGCCGACGGCACCATCGAGTTCCTCGGCCGCGTCGACCGGCAGGTGAAGATCCGCGGGCACCGCATCGAACTCGGCGAGGTGGAGGCCGTGCTCGCCCGGCACCCCTCGGTGCGGCAGTGCGTGGTGTCGTCGGTGCGCGGGCCCGACGGGCGGCCCCGGCTGGTCGCCCACCTCTCGTCCCGGGGCGCCGGCGAGGCGCCCACGGCCGAGGAGCTGGCGGACAGTCTGCGCGAACGGCTGCCCGACTACATGGTGCCCGGCAGGTTCGTCATCCTGGACCAGCTCCCGGTCACGGCCAACGGCAAGATCGACCACGCGGCGCTGACCGCGGCGGCACCGGTCGCCGCGCCCGGTGCCGCACCGGCCGGGTCACCGGCCGCGGACGCCGGTGCGGCCGGGGACGCCGCCGCACCGGCGGGTGACGCCGCAGTGTCGTCCCCGCACGCCGATGTGCCGTTCCCGCGCGCCGACGGACCCTCCGCGGACGCCGGCTCCGATGCCGATGTCCATGCCGTCGGCGCCGGACGGAGCGGGCCCGCCGCGGCCCCGCGGGCGGAAGCGGCCCCCGCCGGCGGCCCGGTGTGGGTCGCCGCCGCGGTCGCCGAGGCGGCGGCACTGGGACTCGACACCGCGCTCGTGGTCCGGCCCGGCAGGCTCCGGCCGGACGACGCGCTGGAGGCGTCCGCCCGATGGCTGCGGCACGTCGCGCGTCTCACCGGCTCCGCCGTCGAGACGCGTCTGCCCGCCGGCGGACTCGCCGAAGTGGTCTGCGCCCCGTCCGGCAGCGGGACCACGGAGCCTGCTGCGGCCACCGTCACGGCACCCGCCACGCCGTCCGGCGTGCCCGGCCCGGAGCGCGGCGCCACGGACGGCGGCGCGCAGGCGCCCACGGAGCACCGTCGGCCCCCGCGAGGCCGCCGGGCCGGCGCGGACACGCCCGTGGACCCGGAGGTGCTGGACGCGCTCACCGCCGTCCTGGCCGACTTCACCGACGTCCCCGTCACGCCCGACAGCACCTTCGGCGCCCTGGGCGCGACCTCGCTCACCCTCGTCCTCACCCACCGCAGGCTCCGCGAGGGCATCGCGCCCCGCCTCGTGCTGGCCGACATGTTCGAACACCCCACCGTCGCCGCCCTGGCCGCCCGCATCACCGCGCAACGCGCCCCGGACACCCCCGTACCCGATGCCACCGGGGCCGTGAGCACCGGCGCACACACCACGGGCCCCGCCCCCGTCCTCACCGTCCCGCAGCCCGAACGCCCCGCGCGCAGAAGCTCCCGCCTCGCCGCACGCGCCCTCGCCGAGGAGACCACGCGATGACCGGACCGTCCTCCCCCCGGGGCCCCGTGGCGGACGCCGGGCCCGGACACCCGGCCGCCGGCGACGACCTGATCGCGGTCACCGCCCTGGACTGCCGGTTCCCCGGCGCCCCCGACACGGCGGCCTACTGGGACCTGCTGGCGGGCGGCCGCAGCGGACTGACCCGGCACGACGAGCGGGACCTCGCCGAACGCGGCGTCCCCGAAAGGCTGCTGGCCAACCCGGCACACGTACCCGTCAGCGGACTCATCGACGGACAGGACCACTTCGACCCCGAGCCGTTCGGCCTGACCGACGCCGAGGCGGCCCTGATGGACCCCCAGCAGCGGCTCTTCCTGGAAGCCTGCCTGCGCGCCCTGGAGAGCGCCGGGCACGGCGGCGGCGCCGGGGCGGGCGCCGTGGGCGTCTTCGCCGGCGCCGCCCACAGCGACTACCTCGCACGCAACCTCGCCGACCGCTACGCCGCCTCCGCCACCGACCCCGTCGGCAGCCTCCAGGCCGCCCTCGCCGGGGTGGCCGACTACCTCCCCCTGCACGTCGCGCACCGCCTCGCGCTCACCGGACCGGCCGTCGCGGTCGGCACCGCCTGCTCCACCTCCCTGGTCGCCGTGCACCTCGCGGCGCAGTCCCTGCTGGCGGGGGAGTGCGACACCGCCCTGGCCGGCGGCGCCTCCCTGATCGTGCCGCAGGGCCGGGGCTACCTCCACGTCCCGGACGGGATCTTCTCCGCCGACGGGCACGTCCGCACCTTCTCCGCCGAGGGCACCGGCATCGTGCACACCCAGGGCGTCGGCGTGGCCGTCCTGCGACGGCTGCGCGACGCCCTCGCCGACGGCGACCCGGTGCTGGCCGTACTGCACGGCTCCGCCGTGAACAACGACGGCGGCGACCGCACCGGCTTCACCGCGCCCTCGCCGCGCGGACAGGCCCGTGCCGTCTCCGAGGCCCTCGCCGTGGCCGGCCTCACGCCGAGGGACATCGGCTACGTCGAGGCCCACGGCACCGCGACCCGCCTCGGCGACGTCGTCGAAGTCGCGGCGCTGCGCCGGGTGTTCGGCGACACCGGCCCGGCCTGGTGCGCGCTGGGCTCCGTCAAGAGCAACATCGGGCACGCCAACTCGGCCGCCGGGATCGCCGGCTTCGCCAAGACCGTACTCGCCCTGCACCACGGCGTGCTGCCGCCCACCCTGGACGCCCTGCCCCTCAACCCCGATCTGGGCCTGGACGGCTCGCCGTTCACCGTCGTCCACGAGGCCACCGACTGGCCCGGCCACCGGTACGCGGGGGTCAGCTCCTTCGGCATCGGCGGCACCAACTGCCACGTCGTGCTGGGCAGCGCCCCCGTCCGCCCGGAACCCCCGGCCGACCCGCGCCCGCAGCTCGCCCTGCTCAGCGCCCACCGCGACGACGCCCTCACCCGCCTCGCCGAGTCCACCGCGACCGCCCTGCGCACCACTTCGGCCGCGACCGCTGACGCGGCCCACACCCTGCACACCGGCCGTGCGACCCTGCCGCACCGAGCCGCCGCGGTCCTCACCGGGCACGCGGACGCCGACGCCCACGCCCTGCGCACCGCTCCCCGCCGCACCCCCGGCCCCACCCCGCCGCGGATCGTGCTGGCCTTCCCGGGCGGCGGCGCCCAGTACGCGGGCATGGGACGCGAACTGTGCGACCAGGAGGAGGAGTTCGCCCGCACCGTCGCCGAGTGCGCCGCCCTGTTCGACGACGGCACCGCCCCCGGCCTCACCGCCCTGGTCACCGCCGGCCCCACCGACGAACAGGCGCGCCGGCTGCTGCGCGACCCCGCCCACGGGCTGCCCGCCCTGTTCACCGTCTCCCTCGCCGCCGCGCGCACCCTGCGCTCCTGGGGCGTCGAACCGGACGCGGTGGTGGGCCACAGCCTCGGCGAGTACGTCGCCGCCGTCCTCGCCGGCGCCCTGACCCTGCCCGACGCCGCGACCCTGGTGGCGGTCCGCTCGCGGGGCATGTCCCGGGCGGCCGGGGGCGGCGTGATGCTCACGGTCCCGCTGGCCGAACGGCAGACCCTGGACCTGCTCGCCGGCCACCCGGAACTCGACCTCGCCGCCGTCAACGGCCCCCGTTCCTGCGTGGTGTCGGGACCCGTCGCGGCCGTCACCGCGCTCGAGCACACCCTGGCGGCCCGCGGCGAACGCACGGTACGGCTCTCCCTCGACGCCGCCGCCCACTCCCGCCTCGTCAACCCGGTCCTGCCCGAACTGCGGGCCGCCGCCGGGTCCGTCCGCCCCCGCGTCCCGCAGATCCCGCTCGCCACGACCCTCACCGGGAAGCTCCTGGACACCGCGCCCGGCGCCGACCACTGGGTGGACCACCTGCGGTCCACGGTCCGCTTCTCCGACGCCCTGGCGGCGGCGCTGGGCGACGGACCGGCCGTGCTCGTCCAGGCGGGACCCGGCAGCGCGCTGCTCCAACTCGCCCGGCAGCAGGACGACCCGCGGCTCCTGGCCACCCTGTCCACCTTCCCCGACCGCGACGAGCCCCGGGGCGGGCGCGCCGCGCTGCTCGCCGCCGCCGGCGAGCTGTGGACGCACGGCGTCCCCCTGGACGCCGCCGCCCTGCACCGCCCGGGACGGCGCCGCGTCGCCCTGCCCGGCCTGCCGCTGACCGGCCGCAGACTGTGGATCGACCCGCCGGCCGCGCCCCCGGCGCCCGGCGCGGCGGACGGCCACGGGCACGCCGCCCCCGACGAGTCCGAGCCCTTCCAGCTGCCCGTCTGGCGGCGCACGCCCCCGGCCGGAACCGGCCGCCCGGCACCGCGCGGCCGCTGGCTCGTCGACGGCCCGCCCGGTTCCCCGCTGCCCGGACGGATACGCGCCGCGCTCGACGCCGCCGGAGCCACCCCCGTCACCCTCGAGGAGGCGGCCCAGGACCCCGACACCGCCTGCGAGGGCGTCCTCGTGACCGGCCCGCACGGCACCACCGGCGAGGATCCGGCCGCCACCGTCACCGCGTCGGTCCTGCGCTACGCGGAGGTGGCGCGCGTCGCCGCCCCCTGGGCGCACCGCGCCTGCCTGCTGCACCTCAGCCACGACGCCCAGCAGGTGGAGAGCGCCGACCGCCCGCAGGCCCACGCCGCCGCCACCCTCGCCGTACCCCGCGTCCTCGCCCAGGAGTTCCCGGGACTGCGCTGGCGCGCCCTCGACCTGCCGGCCGGGCCGCCCGACGCGGCGGACCTGGACACCGTGCTCGCCGAGGCCGCGGACCTGGCGTCCGGCGGCCCGAACGGAGCCGAGTGCGCCCTGCGCGGCGGCCAGCGCTGGCTGCGCGGCATCACGCCCTGGCGCCCCGCCGCCGGCCCGGCCGCCCCCGAGGGCGCCACCGGAACGGCCGTGGTGCTCGGCGGACTCGGTGACGTGGGCCTCGCCCTCGCCGCGCACCTGGCCCGCTCCGGCCGGCGCGTCGTGGTGACCGGCCGCACCGGCCTCCGGCCGGACCCGCGGCCCGGCAGCGACGACGCCGAACGGGCCGAGACCGTACGCCGGCTGAAGGCGTCCGGCGCCGACATCGAGGTCCGTGCCGCCGACGCCGCGGACAGCGCCGCCACGGCCGCGCTGCTGCGCGAGCTCACCGACCGCGACGGCCCGCTGGACCTGGTCGTGCACGCGGCCGGCGTGGTCGCCTCCGCCGCCGTCGCCCCGCTGCGCGCCACCGAGGAGCACACCGTGCGCGCCCACGCGCACGCCAAGGTCACCGCCGCCCTGGCGCTGCGCGCCGCCGTGGACGGGCTCGACCCCGACCGCCGCCCGGCGACCGTCCTGCTGATGTCCTCGGCGACGGCGTTCGTCGGCGGCCTGGGCCTCGCCCCGTACGCCGCCGTCAACCGCTACCTGGACGCGCTCGCCGAACACGAGCGGACCACGGGCCGGGCCACGCCCCGCTGGATCAGCGTGGCCTGGGACGGCTGGCGGGTGGGTCCCGGGCAGAGCGAACGCACGGTGGCCTCCCGGCACTCGATCGGCCTGGCGGACGGCATGCGCACCGTGGACCGGCTGCTCGCCCTCGCCCGGGACGGCCACGCGCCCGCCTCCGTGGCGGTCTCCCCGGCCGACCTCGGGCCCCGCACCGCGGGCACCCCCACCGCCGTACCCGCCCCCGCGGACCGTACCGTGCGGGCGTCCGCCGGCACCGCGTCCGGTTCCGTCGCCGAGGCCGAACTCGCGGCGCTCTGGTCGGAGTTGCTCGGCTTCCCGGTGACCGACCGCGACGCCGACTTCTTCGCGCTCGGCGGCCACTCCCTGCTCGCGACCCGGATGCTGGCCCGGCTGCGCGACGACCACGGCGCCGACCTGCGGCTGCAGGACCTGCTGGCCCGGCCCACCGTCGCGGCCCTGGCCCCGCTGCTGCCCGGTACCGGTCCCCGGCCCGCTCCCGCGGCGGCCCCGGACACCCCGGAGGCGGCCGGCGACGGCCCCCGCGAGTTCCCCCTCACCCGCGTGCAGCACGCCTACTGGGTCGGCGGATCGGGCGGCTATCGCCTCGGTGACGTCCCCTGCTCCTTCCACCTGGAGTACGACTGCCCCGGCCTGGACACCGACCGCTACGAGGCGGCCTGGAACGCGGTCGTCGCCCGCCACCCGATGCTGCGCGCGGTCGTCTCGCCGGAGGGCCGCAACCGGGTGCTGGACAAGGTGCCCCACTACCGCATCCGCGTCCAGGACCTGACGAAGGACGACGACACCGCACGCGCCCGCAAGCTGGAGCGCGTCCGTGAGCGCATGGTCCGCCGCGAACCCCGCCCGGGCCGCTGGCCCCTGGTCGACATCCGGGCCGCCCGGCTGCCCGGCGACGTCGTCCGCCTCTTCGTCAACGTCGACGTCCTGGTGTGCGACACCGCCAGCTATCTCATCTGGGACCGCGAACTGCGCGTTCTCTACAACGACCCGGACGCCCGGCTCCCCGCGCTCCAGACGACGTTCGCCGACTGCGTGGCCGCGCTCCGGGCCCGCGCCGACAGTCCCGAGCACGCCCGGGCCGCCGCCTACTGGCGCGCGCGGGCCGACGGCCTGCCCGGCGCGCCCGCCCTGCCCGTACGCGCCCGGGACCTCAGCGAGCGCCCCCGCTTCACCCGGCGCACCGACCGTCTGGAACCGCACCTGTGGGACGCCCTCAAGGCGGAGGCCGCCCGGCGCGGACTGACCCCCACCGCCGTCCTGCTCGCCGCCTACGGCGAGGCCCTCGCCCGCTGGTCGGGGCAGGACCGGTTCGCCGTCACCCTCACCCTCTTCGACCGGCCGTCCCACCTCCCCGGGGCGGACGCCGTGGTCGGCGACTTCACCTCGCTGATGCTGCACGAGGTGGACCGCTCCGGCGCCCCGTCCTTCGCCGACGCCGCCGGCCGGGCCCAGCGCACCCTCTTCGCGGACCTGGACCACCGGCAGTTCTCCGCCCTGGACCTGTTGGCCGAGAAGTCCTCGCGCACCGGCCGCACCGAGTCCGTCCCCGTGGTCTTCACCAGCGCCCTGGGCCTGTCCGGCCCGCTCGGCGGCGGGCACGACCTGGACTGGGCGGGCACCCCCGTCCACGGGGTGAGCAGCACCCCGCAGACCTGGCTGGACCACCAGGTGATCGAGCAGCACGGGGCGCTGCTGCTCCAGTGGGACGTCCTGGACAACGCGCTGCCCGCCGACGAGACGGACGCCGCCTTCGCCGCCTACGCCGCGCGCGTGCGCCGGCTCGCCGAGGCCCCCCACGCCTGGGACGACCCGCAGGACCCCGGCCCCGCACCGCGTGCGCCGCGCCGCCCCGCCCGCCGGGACACCGCACCCGCCGGTACTCCCGACGCCGACGCCGCCGTACCGCTGCACGACGGCAACGGGGACCGCCCGCTGTTCCTGATGCACCCCTCCGGCGGCGACATCCTCTGCTACGGCGAACTCGCCCGCCTCCTCACCGACGGCCGGCCCGTGGTGGCCCTCACCGACCCCGCCCTCACGGGCGGCACCGGTCCGCGCACCATCGCCGAGATGACGGACCGCTACCTCGCCGCGCTGCGCTCCCACCAGCCCTACGGGCCCTACCTGCTGGGCGGCTGGTCGATGGGCGGCACGGTCGCCCACCAGATGGCCGTGGAACTCCAGCGGCGCGGTGAGCGGACCGACCTCCTCGTCCTGATCGACTCCAACACACCGGACCGCATCAGGGAGCTGGGCGGCACCGACGCCGCCGAGGACACCGCCTTCGCGGCCGTCCGCTACCTGCGCTCACTGGAGGCGTTCCTCGACCTCGACCTCGGCCTCGGCGCGGACGCGAAGGCGGTCCGCGAGGCCCCCGGCCCGGACGCCGTGCGCCATGCCGTCACCGAACGGCTGCGCCTGGCCGGCCTGCTGGGCCCTGCCGACACCGCCGACGCCCGCCTGGAGGTCTTCGAACGGCACCTGAGGGCGCTGGCCGGCCACCGCGCCGGCCACCTCACCGACCCGGACACCCGGCTGCTGCTCATCGCCGCGTCCCGGCCGTCACCGCACAACGCGGGCGTCGGCATGGGCGTCGACGACGCCGGGGACCTGCCCGCCCTGGGCTGGCTGCCGCACGTCTCCGGTCCGGTGGACGCCCACACCGTCGACGGCCACCACTACTCCCTGCTGCACGACCCCGCCGTACGCCGCACCGCCGGCCTGATCGACCGGGCCCTGGCCGCCGTGCACCACGGCCGCTGAACCCGGTCCTCCCCTCCCGACCCGAACACCTCGCGGAAAGCAGCCATGCACCAGCACCCGTCTCCCCGTGCCCTCCCGGCCCGCAGATCCGCCCTCACCGCCCTGGCGGCCGTCGGCACCCTGCTGCTGAGCGCCTGTTCCACCACGCCCCGGGCCGACGTCCCGGCCGCAGCCGGGGGAACCCCCGCCGACGGCGGCACCCTGCGCTACGCCGTCGCCGGATCACCCGCCACCGCGAGCGACGACCCGCACGGCGGCCTCGGCAACGAGTCGGACGTCCTGCGGTTCGCCCTGGCGTACGACGTCCTGACCGTCCCCGGCGAGGACGGCAGGACCCGCCCCCGGCTCGCCACGTCGTGGAAGCCCAACGGCGCCATGAACCGCTGGACCCTCACCCTCCGCGACGACGCCCGCTTCACCGACGGCACCCCGGTGCGCGCCGCCGACGTGCTGTACTCGCTGCGCCGGATCGGCTCCAAGGCCGCCGAGAACTACGGCCGGCTCGCCGACTTCGACATGGCGAGGTCCACCGCGCCCGGCGAGCACACCGTCGTCCTCGCCACCCGCGCCCCGATGGCCGACGCGCCCAGGGCCCTGGAGTCCGTCACCTTCGTCGTGCCCGAGGGGACGAAGGACTTCTCCCGCCCGGTCCCCGGCTCGGGCCCGTACCGGGTGGAGCGGACCGGCGCCCAGAGCGCCGTCCTGACCCGCAACGACGACTGGTGGGGCGAGCGCCCGCACCTCGACCGGATCGAGATCCAGGCCGTCGCCGACCCTCAGGCCCGCGCCGGCGCCGTCGCCTCCGGCCAGGCCGACGTCGCCGGCAGCGTCAGCCCCGCCGCCGTCAAGAGCGCCGGCGGCTCCGCGAAGGCCCGGGTGGTGCGGCGCGACGGCGTCACCGAGTACCCGTTCGTCATGCGGCTGGACACCGAGCCGTTCGACGACCCCCGGGTCCGCGAGGCGTTCCGCCTCGCCGCCGACCGCAAGGCCCTGGTCGACACCGTCTTCCTCGGCTACGGCAAGGTCGCCAACGACCTCCCCACCCCCTACGACCCCTCCACCCCGGCCGACCTGCCGCAGCGCACCCGTGACGTGGCCAGGGCCAAGAAGCTGCTGGCGCAGGCCGGTCACGCGGGCGGGCTGTCCGTCACCCTGCACACCACCACGTCCTACCCGGGCATGGACACCGCGGCCACCCTCTACGCCCAGCAGCTCGCCGACATCGGCGTCGACGCGGAGGTGAGGGTCGAGCCCGCCGACACCTACTGGACCGCCGTCTACGCCAAGAAGGCCTTCTACACCGGCTACTACGGCGGCATCTCCTTCACCGACCTCACCCGCGTCGGACTGCTGTCCGACTCCCCGACCAACGAGACCGCCTGGCGCAGCAAGACGTTCGACGACGGCTTCGCCGACGCCATGGCCACCGCGAACGAGAAGCGGAGGCGGGAGCTGCTCGCCGGCATCCAGCGCGAACTGTGGAAGGACGGCGGCTACGTCGTCTGGGGCACCGGCGACGGCCTCGACCTCGCCGCGCCCGGCGTGCGGGGACTGCCCGACGGTCCCGGCTTCCAGCGCATGTTCATCGACCAGGTGTGGATGGCCGAGTGACACCGCGCGCCCTGGGCCGTGCCCTGCGTCCGGCCGGCCGTGCCGCCGCCCTGACCGTCGCGGCCACGGCGGTGGTCTTCACGGCCACCGAACTGCTTCCCGGAGACGCCGGGGAGCTGCGGACGGCGGGCCGTGCCTCCGCCGAGGACATCGCGGCCGAGCGGGACCGGCTGGGGCTGGACCGGCCCGCCGTGGTGCGGTACGGGGACTGGCTGTCCGCCCTGGTCCGCGGGGACCTGGGGCGCTCCCTGGCGAGCGGCCGGCCGGTGGCCGCCCTGTTCGCCGAACGGCTGCCCGCCACCGCCGTGCTGGTCGCGGTGGCGCTGGCCGTCACCGTGCTGCTGACCGGGGCGGCGCTGACCGTCGCGTACCTGCGCGGCGGACGGGGCGGCTCGGCCGCCACCGGACTGGCCGCCGTGCCGCAGCCGGTGTACGCGGCGGTGCTCGGCGCCGTCCTGGCCGGGCTGCTGGGCTGGCTGCCTCCGGTGTCCCTGCTCCCGCCGGGCGGCTCGCCCCTGGCCGATCCCCGGCTCCTGGCGCTGCCCGCCCTCACCCTCGCCCTGCCGTCGGCCGCGTTCGCCACCGTCCTGCTGCGCGGCGCGCTCGGCGACGCCCTGCGCCGGCCTCATGTGGCCGACGCCCGGCTGCGCGGACTGCCCGCGCCGCTCGTGCTGCACCGGCACGTCCTGCCCTTCCTGTACGCCCCGGCCCTCCAGGTGACGGCCCTGCTGGCCGGCGGCCTGGTCGCCGGGACCGCCCTCGCGGAGACCCTGTTCGGCTATCCGGGCACCGGCCAGCTGCTGGTGTCCGCCGTCGCGGTGCGGGACGTCCCCGTCGTCCAGGCCGCGGCCCTCCTGCCGGCCGTCGTGCTGCTGCTCGGGATGCTCGCGGCCGACCTGGCGGCCCGCCGCACCACGGTGCCCGCCCCGGCACGGCACGCCGCACGGGCCGTGCCGGACCCGGCGGGGAGGACCGTATGAGGGTCCGGAACGCACCCCGCCCGCCGCGAACCGCCCGCGCCCCGCGCAGCCGCGGCGCGTCCCTCCCCGTGTCCGTGCCCGTGTCCGTGGTGCTGGCCGCGGTGCTGCTGGTCTGCGTGCCGCTGGGACGATACGCCGCCCCGCACCCGCCGGAGCGCACCGTCGCCCCGCCCTGGGCGCCACCGAGCGGACAACACCTCCTGGGCACCGACGTGCTGGGGCGCGACGTGCTGTCCCGGGTCCTGGCCGGGGGCACCCAGCTCCTCGCCGTCTCCCTGCTCGCCGCTGCCGCCGCCGTCGTCTGCGGCACCGCCCTCGGTCTCGCCGCGGGCTGGGCGGGCGGCCGTACCGGCCGCGCCGTGCGCGCCCTGTGCGATGTGCTGCTCGCGGTCCCCGCCCTCGTCCTGGCCCTGGTACTGGCGACCGCGCTGCCCGGGGCCACGGCGGTCGTGGTGGCCGCGGTGCTCGCCGGGGCGCCGCTGACCGCGCGGGTCGTCGCCACCCAGTGCGCCCATCTGCGGGACAGCGGACATGTGCACGCCGCCGTCGAACGCGGCGAGCGCGCACCGGCCGTCCTCCTGCACGAGGTGCTGCCCGCCCTGCGCCGCCTGGTCGCCGCCGACGCCGGGCTGCGGCTGGTGACGGCGCTGCAGATCGCGGCGGCCCTCGCCGTCCTCGGCCTGGGACCCCGGCCGCCCGCACCCGACTGGGCGCTGATGCTCAGCGAGAACCTGCCCGGCGCCGCCCTCAACCCGTGGGCGCTGCTGGCACCGGCGGTACCGCTGGCGGGCTGCGCCTGGGTGTTCGCGGCGGCGGCCCGCACCGCCGCCGGCGCGCCGGGGGAGACGGCATGACGGCACAGAACCCCGCCCCGCCGCCCCTGCTCGCCGCCGAGGGGCTGACCGTCCGCCGCACCGCCGACGGCGTCACCGTGCTGCCCCCGGCCGCCCTGAGCGTCGGCGACGGGCAGGTGCTGGCGGTCACCGGTCCGTCCGGTGCCGGCAAGTCCACCCTGCTGCACGCCCTGCTCGACGCCCTCCCCGGCGGACTGCACCGCTCGGCGGGCACGGTGCTCCGGCGCGGCACGGTGGTGCCGCCCGGCCGTGCGGCCCGGCGCTGGCGGCGCGCCCGCACCGGCTGGCTGGGGCAGGACCCCGCCACCGCGCTCCACCCGCTGTGGCGCGTCGACCGGCTGATCGGGGAGGAGTACGGCGGCGACGCCGCCGCACGCGCGCTCCGGGTCGCCGAGCTGATGGACCGCCTCGGCCTGCCGCCGCGGCTCGCCGGCCGGCGGGCCGCGGAGCTGTCGGGCGGCCAGGCCCAGCGCGTGGCCCTGGCCCGTGCCCTGTGCGCCGACCCGGAACTCCTCGTGCTGGACGAACCCACCTCGGCCCTGGACCGGGCCACCGCCGGGTTGGTCGCCGACGCGGTACGGGCCCGGCGGGGCGTTCCGGGCCGGGGCGTCGTCCTGGTCACCCACGACACCTCACTCGCCGCCGGACTGGCCGACGTGACATTGCGGCTCGGGACCGCCCCGGGCGCGTCCCCGCGCGCGGTTTCCGGTCCGTCCCCCCGGCCCGCCCCGGCACCGGGAGCGGCCCGTCCCGGGCCGGACGCGGCCCGTCCCGCATCGGGAGCAGCTCGTCCCGTACCTGATGAACCGTCCCGTCCCGTACCGGCTGCGGCCCGTCCCGTCCCGGAACCGCCCCGTCCCGCCGGCGCGACGGCGTCCCCGGCCGTCTGCGTGCTCTCGGCGCGGGGCCTGACGCTGCTCACCCCCGACGGCGAGCCGCTGCTCGACCCCTGCGACCTGGACCTGCCCGCGCACGGCTGGCTGGCCGTCATGGGACCGTCCGGCAGCGGCAAGACGACCCTGCTGCACGCCCTCGCGGGCCGCCGTCCGCCCGCCGCAGGGCAGTTGCTGCTGAACGGGAGTCCGCTGCCCGCCGCGGCCCGCGCCCGCGGCCCGCGCGAGCTGCGGGCCGTCCAGCTCGCCGGCCAGGACACTGTCACGGAACTCAACCCGGCGCACACCGCGGCCCGTTCGGTGGCCCGCCCGCTGAAGGTGTTCCACGGCACCGGCACGTCCGTCGGCCGGGAACGGGCCCGCGCGCTCCTCGCCGCCGTCGGACTGCCCGCCGGGCTGTCCGGCCGCCGCCCGGCCGCGCTCTCCGGCGGCCAGCGCCGCCGGGTCGTCCTCGCCCGCGCCCTCGCCGCCGGCCCCGGCGTGCTCCTCCTGGACGAGCCCACCGCCGGCCTCGATCCGGCCTCGGCAGGCGTCGTCCTGGACCTGCTCGACGGTCTGCGCGCGAGCGGCACGGCGGTCCTGACCGTCACCCACGATCCCGCCACGGCCGCCCGCGCCGACCGCGTCCTGCACCTGACCGACCGCCGCCTCACCCCGGAACCGCACCCGGAGCCGTCCCCGGCATCCGGCCGGCCCCGCGACGAACGACACGAACGAACGGAGCACCCCGGTGTCCGACCGCACCACGGCTGACCACCCCGGCCGCATCGCCGGCCTGCTGGCCGCCCACCCCTGGGTGGCCGGCGCCACCCCCGCACCCGACGGCGGCGTCCTCGTCGTCCCGCACCCCGACGCCGTGGCCGCCGTGCCCGAACCGGGCCCCCTGCTGCGCGAACACCTCGAACAGTGGGCCGAGGTCTACGAGTTCGTGTACGAAACGGGGGAGGGCCGGCACGCCGACGACCTGGACCTGTCCGGCTGGCGGGCGTCCGACACCGGAGCGCCGCTGCCCGAGGCCCACATGCGCGACTGGGTGGACCGCACCGTGGACCTCGTCCTCGCCCAGCGGCCCGCGCGGCTGCTGGAACTCGGCTGCGGCACCGGCCTGCTCGCCCACCGCCTGCACCCGCGCCTCGCCGGCTACGCCGGCACCGACGTCGCCCAGGTCGCGGTCGACCGTCTCACCGCCGCCCGGCTGCCCCGCACCGCCTTCGTGCGGGCCGCCGCCCACGAGACGGCCGCGCCCCACGTCCGCGACGCCATGGACACCGCGTTCGGCCCCGGGGCACGGCCCGACTGTGTGCTGTTCAACTCCGTCACCCAGTGCTTCCCCGACCTGGCCTACCTGACGGCCGTCGTGCACGGGGCGCTGTCCGTCGTCGAGGACGGCGGCACCGTGATCATCGGGGACATCCGCCACTCCGGCCTGCTCCTGGACCACTTCACCCGCGTGGAACGGGCCCGCGACCCCGAGGCGGACGACACCGCCGTCGCCGCCCGCGCCGCTGCCGCCGCCGCGGCCGACGAGGAACTGTCCTTCGCCCCCGCCGCCGTCGCCGCCGCCCTCGCCGAGCAGCCCCGGCCGGTCCGCATGAGCGTCCACGCCCGCACCATGGCCGAGGACACCGAACTCACCCGCTACCGCTACGACATCGTCCTGCGCGTCGGCCCGCACCCGGCCGGACCGGCCGCGCCCGCGGTGCGCCGCGCACCCTGGGACGCACGCCGGGCGGTCGGCACCGGGGAGGAACTGCGCGCCGCCCTCGACGCGGCGCTCGAGGGCACACCCGTCGTCGTCCACGGCATCCCCAACGCCCTGCTGTGCGACGCGCCCGGCGCGGTCACCCCGTACGCCCTGCGCCGGGCCCTGCACGGGACGGACGCCGCCGTCCTGCTCGACTCCGCGGATCCCCGCATGCTGGCCGTCGCGGCCCCCGCGCACTGCGCGCCCGCCGCGGCCGAGCACGCCCCGGCCCCCGCCGGCCCGGCCGCCCACGAACCGTTCCCGCTCTTCGTCCGGCGCCGTCTGCCCGAGCTGCTCCGCGACCACCTGCGGCGAGTGGCGCCGGACACCGAGCCCCCGGTGATCACCGTGACCGATGGCACCGAGGGCGGCCCCGCGTGACCGGACCGCTCACCGGCCCCGGACTCGACGGGCTGCCCGGCGTCACGGACTGGCAGCTGCTGCCCGGCGATCCCCGGGACACCCTGCTCGTGGCGGGAGGGCCGCCGGCGGCGCGCGGGGACGCGGCGCCCGGCCCGGACGCCGTCCGGGCCGAGGCCGACGGGGACGCCGCCGTGCTCGGCACCGACCTGGCGGCCCTCCCCGCGGCGATGCGCCGGCTCGACGAGACGGCAATGCTCACCATGGCGCGGGTCCTGGACCGCACCCGTCTGTTCCGCGACGGCGGCCGGGCCACCACGGAGGAGGTCCTCGCCGCCCTGGCCGCCGCACCCCGGCACGCCTGGATCGTACGGCGCTGGCTGCGCACCCTCGCCGCCGAGAACCGGCTCACCACCGACCCGGCGACCGGCCGCCACCACGCCCTGCGGGTGCCCGACCGCCGCGACCACGCCCGCGCGCTGCGCGAACTGGACGGCGCCTGCCGCGACCTGGGCTACCCGCCGGCCATGACCCGGTTCTTCCGGGCCGCGGCCGAACGACTCCCCCTGCTGCTGAGGGACGGTGCCTCCCTGCAGGAGGTGCTCTTCCCCGACGGCGGGACGGACACCGCGCGCGGCAACTACCGCGACAGCGCCCCCAGCCGGTGGGCCAACCACGCCGCCGCCTCCCTGGTCGCGGGCGAGGCCCGGCGCCGGGCGGCGGGCCGGCCGCTGCGGGTGCTGGAGGCGGGCGCGGGAGTGGGCGGCACCACCGGCACCGTCCTCGAAGCCCTCGGTGACACCCCCGTCGACTACCTGTTCACCGACGTCTCCCCGTTCTTCCTGCGAACGGCCAGGGACGCCTTCGGCGGCCACCCCGGACTCCGGCCCGCCCTCTTCGACATCCAGGCCGACCCGCTCGCGCAGGGCTTCGAGGCGGGATCCCAGGACGTCGTGCTGGCCGCGAACGTCCTGCACAACGCGCGGCACACGGGCCGGTGCCTGGCGGCCCTGCGGGAACTGCTCGCGCCCGGCGGCCTGCTGGTCGTGATCGAGTCCTGCGAGGAGCACTACCAGGCGCTGACCTCCATGTACCTGCTGATGTCGCCCGCGGCCGACGAGCGGGGCTGGTTCACGGACCTGCGGCAGGGCCAGGACCGGGTCTTCCTCACCGCCGGCGAGTGGACCCGGCAGCTCGACGCGGCGGGCTTCGACCCGCTGCCCGTCCTGCCGCCCGACGGCCACCCGCTGGCCGGCGCCGCGGGGCAGCGCGTCATCGCCGGCCGCGTCCGCCCCCACGACGGCAGACCCGACCCCGCCCGCGTCCGCGCCGCGCTCGCCGGCCGGCTGCCGGCCGGCGCCCCCCTTCCCCGGGTCCACGCCGTGGACCACATCATCCGCACCGACACGCCGACTGGAGCCACCCGTTGACCTCCCCCACCGCACCCTCCCCCACCGCACCCTCCCCCACCGCACCCTCCCCCACCGCACCCGAGCCCACCGCAGCCGAGCCCACCGCAGCCGAGCCCACCGCAGCCGAGCCCACCGCAGCCGCGCACACCGCACCGGCCGATCTGGTCGACGCCGTCCGCGCCGTCTGGGCCGACGCCCTGGAGACCGACCTCGCCCACGTCCCGGCGGACGCCAGCTTCCTCAGCCTGGGCGGCGACTCCGTGCTGGCCGTCCGCATGGCCGCGATGCTCCGCAAGCGGCTGGGCACCCCGCTGGCCCTGGCGGACGTCCGGGTCGAGCAGAACGCCGCACAGCTCGCCGCCCTCGTCCACGAACGCAGCACCGGCTCCGGGACCGGCGCCCTGCGCCCGCTGCCCCTGGACCTGCGCCGGCGCCCGGACCCGGAGGAACCGTTTCCCCTCCTGCCGCTCCAGCAGGGCTACTTCGTCGGCCAGCAGGACGCCTGGGAACTGTCGTACCGCTCCGCCCACCACTACGTGGACATCGGCCTGGAGGACATCGACGCCGACGAGGCCCCCGAGGCCCTGCAGGACGCCCTGGAGCGGCTGGCCGAGCACCAGGCCGTCCTGCGGGCCCGCATCCTGCCCGACGGGCGGCAGCGCATCCTGCCCCTCGACGACCCGGAGGCGGTACCGCGGCTGCGCGTCACCGACCTGCGCGACGCCGACGAGGAGACGGCCGCCGCCCGGCTCGCGGAGATCCGGCACGAGATGAGCACCGAGGGGCCCGACCCGTCCCGGGGCTGCGGCCTGGACATGCGCCTGACGCTGATGCCCGGCGACCGCGCGCGGCTGCACTCCTCCACCAGCCTGCTCATCATCGACGGCTGGTCCTCCGGTGTCTTCTACCGCGACCTCTTCGCCCTGGTCTCCGACTACAACGCCGTCCTCGCCCCCCTGGACATCGACTACGGCGACTACGTCACGACCCTGCGCGACCTGCCCGGCACCGAGGCGTGGCAGCAGGACCGCGACTGGTGGTGGGACCGCCTCGACGGCTTCCCCCTGCCGCCCGCCCTGCCCCTGGTGGCCGACCCGGGCGAGGTCCGCCCCACCCTGATGGGCACCCGGCAGGCCGTGCTGGACCCGCGGCGCTGGGAGGCGCTGCGCCGTCTGTGCACCGAGCACGGCGTGACCCCGTCCGCGGCGATGTTCGCCGCGTTCGCCGCGGCGGTCGCCCGGGCCTGCGGCCACCGCCGCTTCCTGCTCAACACCCTCCAGCTGAACCGGCTCCCGCTCCACCCCGACGTGTCCCGGCTGGTGGGCGCGTTCTCCTCCACCATGCTGCTGCCCGTGGACCTGCCCGAGGCGCCGGTCTTCGCCGACCTGGCCACCCGTGCCCAGGGGGACATCGGCGACGCGCTCGCCCACAACCTGATCACCGGCGTGGAGGTCTCCCGCGAGCTGGGCCGCCGCCGGGGCACCCACCGCCCGGTGGCCCCCGTCGTCTTCCAGTCGACCCTGGGCGTCGACGCGGCGCTGGGCAGCGAGGTGCCCCAGGAGGCCGGCCCGCTGGGCGAGATCGACCTGCTGAGCCACCACCAGCAGTTGAGGACGCCCCAGGTCGCGCTCGAAGTGCGGCTGTTCGAGCTGCGCGGCGAACTGGTCGTGGTCTTCTCGCTGGTGGAGGAGTTGTTCGCGGGCGCGGACGTCGACCGCATGTTCGCCGACCTCATGGCCACCGTGGAGTCGCTGACCGAGCCGGAGGGCTGGTCGGCCGTGGTGGCACTGCCCGGGGCGGTGGACGCCGAGCAGACGGACACCGCCCGCCGGGCGCCCGGCGGGCGTCTGTCCGTGCCCGCGGCCGGGGCCGGCGGAGCGGAGCCCGGCCCGCCCCGGGACGAGGCGGAACGAGCCGTCGCCGCGCACTGGGAGAAGCTGCTCGACTGCCCGGTGGACGAGCGCACCGCCGACTTCTTCGCGCTCGGCGGCGACTCGCTGCTCGCGGTGCGCATGCTCGCCTCCCTCGCCCGCGAGGGACTCGGACGGGTGACCCCGCGCCGCTTCCTGCGGCAGCCGACGGTCGCGGGCCTCGCCGCCGCGCTCGGCGCGTCCGACGCGGGGTGAGAGGGGTGCGGCGGGGACCGGACCGTCCCCGCCGCACCGCTGCCCGTCAGCCGCCCAGGCCGGCGTCCTCGCGGAAGAGTTCCTGGTCCAGCCAGACCGCGGCCCGGGCGCCGTCCGCCGCCCCGGTGACCACGAACGTGAGGGCGTCCGGCAGTGCCTCGAGCCGGGCGGTGTCCCCGGCCGCGTACACACCGGGCACGGACGTGCGCTGGAACTCGTCCACCCGCACACACCCGTCCGGCAGGACGCGGCAGCCCAGCCGTTCGGCGAGCGCGGAGTGCTGACGGGTCGGCGCCCGGTGGTACACGGCCTGCCGCTCCAGCACCCGGCCGTCGGCGAGGACGAGGCGCAGCGCCCCGGCCTCGCCCTCGATCCGGTCGACGGCCGTCTCCTCGACGGCGATCCCGGCGTCCGCGAGCCGGCCCGCGGCCTGCTCGGGCACCGGATGGCCGTCGGTGCACACGATCACGTCGTCGCTGAACCGGTCGGCCACGTACAGCGCCTGCATGACCTGCGGCAGTTCGTGTCCGAGGACGGCCAGGCTCATGCCGCCGGTCTCCCAGCCGTGGCAGAACGGGCAGTGGTACACCCCCCGGCCGAACAGCGCGGCCAGTCCGTCCACCTGCTCGTCGAGCACGTCGACCTGTCCGGTGGCCAGGACCAGTTTGCGGGTCCGTTCCACCGTGCCGTCGGCCAGCGTCAGGGCGAATCCCGACTCCTCGGACACGGCGTCGGTGACGGTGGCCCCGCGCACGGCCACGTTCGGGTAGGCGGCGAGCTGTTCCCGGCCGATGCGGCGCAGTTCGGCGGGCGGGAACCCGTCCCGGCTGAGGAACATGTGCATCGCCGCCGCGGGCGCGTTGCGCGGACTGCCCGAGTCCAGCAGCAGCACCCGCCTGCGCTGACGCCCGGACACCAGCGCCGCGTTGAGGCCCGCGGGCCCGCCGCCCACCACGATCACGTCGTACATCTGCAGTCACTTCTTCCGTAGCGCGTCACTGAATGGCTACGATAATAATTATCATTTTCATATAGCCCTTGACGGCACAACAGCCCTTGACGGCACAACAGCGAGGAACACGGGTGCAACACACTTCAGCCATCGGCGTGCTCGGCGGTTACGGGGCGGTCGGCAGCGCGGTCGTACGGCGGCTCCACCGCGCGGGCACCCACCCGCTGCTGGTGGGCGGACGCGACCGGGACCGGGCGGAGGCCCTGGCCGCCGGCCTCCCCGGGGGCGGACCGGAGGCCGGCGGCATGGCCGTGGACCTGACCGACGCCGGCTCCCTGGACCGGTTCGCGGCGCGCTGCCGACTGGTCGTCAACTGCGCGGGCCCCTCCTACCGCGTCCTGGACGTCGTCGCGCGGGCCGCGCTGCGGCACGGCGCGGACTACGTCGACGCGGCGGGCGACGACCCGGTCCACACCCTCCTGTCGGCCGACGGGGGTGCCGCGCGCTGGGCGGCGGACGGCCGCGTGGCCGTGCTCTCCGCCGGAGCCCTGCCGGGCCTGTCGTCACTGCTGCCCCGCGCGCTCGCCGCGCGCACCCCCGGGGCCACCGCCCTGGACGCCTACGTCGGCGGCGTGGCCCCCCTCACTCCGGCCGCCGCCGGCGACGTACTGCTCGGCCGGGGGCCCGAGCACGGCACCCCGGCGGCCGCCTGGCAGGACGGCCGAACGCGCGAACGGGCGCTGGCCCCGCGGCGGGGGGTACGCCTCGACGCCTTCCCGGCGGCCGTCGACGCCTTCCCCTACCTGTCCACCGAGGCCGTCCGGCTGGCCCGCGCCACGGGGCTCGACCGGGTGCGCTGGTACACGGTCTTCGGCGGCGAGCGCCTGGCCGGGGAACTGGCCATGGCGTGGGCGCTGGACACCACGGACACCGCCGGCCTGGTGGCGGCGGCCGACGAGGACGTACGGCGGCACGGGGAGTGGTACGGGCAGGAGTTCCACCTGTGGAGCGGTACGGCGGACGGACCGCCGGCCGCCAGGCTCGTCCTGCGCACCGCCGACTCCTACGAACTGAGCGGATTCCTCTCCGCCGCCGCCGCTCTGCACACGCTCCGCGGCGAGGTCGCCCCCGGTGTGCACTTCGCGGCGGACGTGCTCGATCCCCCGCGGGTCGCCGAGGACCTCGCGGCCGACGGCGCGGCGGAGCTGAGGATCCGGTGAACGGCCGACGGCGCGCGCCCCGCCCGCTCCACGGGCCGGGGCGCGCGCCGTCAGTGGCCGGCCCGCGCGGGGCGGCAGCGCGCGCACACACCCGTCAGTTCGACGGTGTGGTCCACCGCGTGGAAGCCGATGTCCCGCGCGGTCCGCGCCACCCAGCGTTCGACCTCGTCGGAGTCGACCGCCAGGCTGAGGCCGCACTCGCGGCAGACGACGTAGTGCCGGTGGCCGTCGTCCGGCCTGGGCCGGTAGAGCCGCTCGCCGTCTCCGTCCCGCACCACGTCGACGTTGCCGGCCGCCTCCAGCAGGCGCAGGGTGCGGTAGACGGTGGTCAGGCCCACCGTCACCCCGTCCGCCGTCAGCGCGGCGTGCAGGGCCTGGGCCGAGACGAAGGTGTCGCGGGCGTGCAGGGCCCGCAGGACGGCGGCCCGCTGCCGGGTCGCGCGCCATGGAGGCCCGGCAGCGCGGTGACGGGCGGGCACGGTGAGGGCGTCCGCGTCAGCCCTCGGGGCGCAGCAGGCCGCGCCGGTAGGCGCGCACGAGGTGCTGCGGGACCCGGTGGGTCACGCCGTCCACCGTGACGGGGACCAGGCTGGGCGTGCTCGCCTTCCACTGGGCGCGGCGGTGACGGGTGTTGCTGCGGGACATCTTGCGCTTGGGCACGGCCATGGGGGCGTTGCTTCCTTCCGGGGGAACGGTCACGGAGCGGGTGCGGACCGGGTCGTGCCGCACCGCCGCACGGGAACGCGTCGGCCGTGTCGCGCGGACGCCGGCCTCACCGTCCGTACGGCCAGCATAGGACAACGGTTTTCATTTGCGATAGGCGGGGCGGTCGCGCAGGGCCGGGTGGGGTGGGGCGGTCACGGCGCGGCCGGGTCCGGCCGTCCCGTCCCTCAGGCCGGCTGCCAGATCCGGGCGAGCGCCGAGGGGGTGATGACCTGTCCGGGGTGCCCCTGGCCCAGCAGCCGGCCGTCGCGGAGCAGGAGGCAGGCGTCCGCCGAGCGCGCCGCCTCCAGGTCGTGCGTGGCGTGGACGACGCTCACCCCGTCGGCGGCCAGTTCCGTCAGCAGCGTCGCGATCCGGTCCCGTGCCTCGGGGTCGAGCCCGGTCGTCGGCTCGTCCAGGAGCAGCAGGTCCGACTCCTGGGTGAGGCCCTGGGCGATCAGGGTGCGCTGGCGCTGCCCGCCGGACAGCTCGCCGAGCTGACGGGCCGCGAGGTGGGTGATGTCCAGCCGCTCCATGGCCGTGTCCACGAGGGCGCGGTCCCGGCGGGTCAGCCGGCGCCACGGTCCGCGGTCGCCCCAGCGGCCCATCTCCACCGTCTGCCTGACCGTCAGCGGCAGCGCGTCCCCGACGGCACCGCGCTGGGGGACGAACGCCGGTGGCCGGTCGCCGGCGTGGTGGAGTTCGCCCGCTGTGGGGTGGATCACGCCGGCCAGGACTCCGAGCAGGGTGGACTTCCCGCTTCCGTTCGGGCCGACGAGCGCGGTGACGGCGAACGCCGGTATCTCGGCCTCGAGTTGACGGAGGACGGGGCGTCCGGGATACCCGGCGGACAGTCCGGTGAAGCGGACGCGGGGTGTCCTTTTCTCGGCCGGGTCGGGGGAGGGGTCCGGTGTTATGAACATGGTTTTCATTGTAGTGTGCTCGCCATGGAGTGGTTGACGGGTCCCTTCGAGGTGACCTTCGTGCAACGGGCCCTCTGGGGCGGGATGCTGGTGTCGGCGATCTGCGCCCTGGCCGGTACCTGGGTGGTGCTCAGGGGGATGGCCTTCCTCGGCGACGCCATGTCCCACGGGCTGCTGCCCGGGGTCGCGCTCGCCGCGCTGTTCGGCGGCAACCTGCTGGTGGGGGCGCTGCTGAGCGCGGCCGTCATGACGGCGGGCGTCACCGCCCTCGGCCGCACGCCGAGGCTGTCCCAGGACACCGGCATCGGCCTGCTCTTCGTGGGGATGCTCTCGCTGGGCGTCATCATCGTGTCGCGTTCGCAGTCCTTCGCGGTCGATCTGACCGGATTCCTCTTCGGCGACGTCCTCGCCGTCCGGGAACAGGACCTGATGCTGCTGGGCGGGGCGCTGCTGCTGGCCCTGGCCGTCTCGGTGCTCGGTCACCGGGCCTTCCTGGCCCTGGCGTTCGACCCCCGCAAGGCCCGGACGCTCGGGCTGCGCCCCCGCCTCGCCCACGCCGTGCTGCTCGGCCTGCTGGCCCTGGCCATCGTCGCCTCCTTCCACATCGTGGGGACACTGCTGGTGCTGGGACTGCTCATCGCTCCGCCGGCGGCCGCGCTGCCCTGGGCGCGCAGCGTGCGGGGCGCCATGGCCCTCGCGGCGCTGCTCGGCGCCACCGCCACCTTCTGCGGCCTGCTGCTGTCCTGGCACCTGAGCACCGCCGCCGGCGCGACCGTCTCGGCTCTCGCGGTGGTCCTGTTCTTCCTCTCGCACCTGGCATCCGGTCTGCGCCACCACCGCCGTGCGCGCCGAGGCGGCGTTCCCGCCGCGGCGACCGACTGAAAGAAACCCGAGGCGATCCCTTGTCTGCCCCCACGTCCGCCCGCACGTCCGCCCCCAGGAACGCAACCGCCCGAAGGTCGGCCGCGCTCGTCGCCGCCGCCGTACTCGTCACGAGCTGCTCCGGCCGGGACGACGACGCGTCCGCCCCGGCGGCGGGCCCTTCGGCGCCGTCCGCCCCGCACGGGTACGTCGAAGGCGCCCAGGAGCGGGCCGAGCAGCAGTCCCGGCTGCTGCTCAACGACCCGGCCACCGGAGACACCCGGGTGCTGGACCTGATCACCGGAAAGACGCACGAGGTGTCCCGGACCCCGGGCGCCGCGGAACTCACCACCGACGGCCGGTTCGGCTACCTCCACACCGCGGACGGCACCCGGGTCCTCGACGGCGGCGCCTGGATGGTGGACCACGGCGACCACGTGCACTACTACCGCGCGGCGATACGCGAGGCGGGCACGTTCCCGGCGGGCACCGGAGCGCGGGTCCGCAGCGACGCGGGCGTGACCGCGGTGACCGACGAGGACGGCCGGACCCGGCTCTACCCCCGGACCGGTCTGGAGAAGGGCCGCGTCGGCTCCCCGCGCACCCTGCCCGGGACCCACGCGGCAGCCGTCGTACCGTACGCGGAACACCTCCTCGCCCTCACCGGCGACGGCGAGGGCACCGCCGAACTCGCGGTGTACGACCGCGAGGGCCGGCGCGTCGCCTCGCCGGACGCCCGGTGCGAGGACCCGCGCGGCGACGCCGTCACCCGGCGCGGAGTCGTCCTCGGATGCGCCGACGGCGCCCTGCTCGTCCGGGAGGACGACGGGGAGTTCACCGCCGAGAGGATCCCGTACGGCGGGGACGTACCCGAGAGGGAACGGGCCGGCGACTTCCGCCACCGGGCCGGCAGCGACACCCTCACGGCGCCCGCCGGGGAGCGGGCCGTATGGGTCCTCGATGTCACCGAGCGCACCTGGACCCGGGTGCGGACCGGCCCCGTCGTCGCCGCCAACACCGCCGGCGAGGGCTCCCCGCTGCTCGTCCTGCAGACCGACGGAGCCCTGCACGGCTACGACATCGCCACCGGCCGGCACACGTCCCGGACGAAGCCGCTCCTGACGGACACCACCGCGACCGGCACCGACGCGACCGGCGGACCGGTCGTCGAAGTCGACCGCAGCCGCGCCTACCTCAACGACCCCGGGGGCCACCGCGTGTACGAGATCGACTACAACGACGGCCTGCGCATCGCGCGCACCTTCGACCTGGACATCGAGCCGGCCCTGATGGCGGAGACCGGACGATGACCGCGCCCGCCCGGACCACCCCGCGACCGCGCCGCCTGCCGGCCGTCCTGGTCGCCCTCGCCTGCGCCGGCACGGCCACCGCCTGCGCGAGCGGCGACGACCGGCCCCGCGTGGTGGTGACGACCAACATCCTGGGCGACATCACCCGGGAGGTCGTCGGCGACGAGGCCGACGTCACCGTACTGATGAAGCCCAACGCCGACCCGCACTCCTTCGGCCTGTCCGCCGTCCAGGCCGCCGAACTGGAACAGGCCGACCTCGTGGTCTACAACGGGCTGGGCCTGGAGGAGAACGTCCTGCGGCACGTGGACGCCGCCCGCGAGTCCGGCGTGGCCGCCTTCGAGGCCGGCAAGGCGGTGGACCCCCTCACCTTCCGGGCCCACGACGACGGCGGCCCCGAGGACGAGGCGGGGCGGCCCGACCCGCACTTCTGGACCGACCCCGACCGCGTGCGCAAGGCCGCCGGCCTCATCGCCGACCAGGTGATCGAGAACGTGGACGGCGTGGACGAGCAGGCGGTCCGCGACAACGCCGGCCGCTACGACGGACAACTCGCCGACCTGACCACCTGGATGGAGAAGAACGTCGACCGCATACCCGAGGAACGGCGCGCACTGGTGACCAACCACCACGTCTTCGGCTACCTCGCCGACCGCTTCGGCTTCCGGGTGATCGGCGCGGTCGTCCCGAGCGGTACGACGCTGGCCTCGCCCAGCTCCTCCGACCTGCGCTCGCTCACCGAGGCCATGCGCGAGGCCGGGGTGAGAACGGTGTTCGCCGACTCCTCCCAGCCCAAGCGGCTGGCCGAGGTCCTGCGCACGGAACTGGGCGACCGGACACGGGTCGTCGAGCTGTACTCCGAGTCGCTGACCGAGAAGGGCAAGGGCGCCGGCACCTATCTGCAGATGATGCGCGCCAACACCACCGCCATCACCGACGGCCTGACGGGCGGCTGAACCCGCGCCACCGCGCCCACACCGGCCGAACGGCCCTCCACCACTTCGCACCCGACGCCGCGCACCCGTGCGGCCCGAAAGGAAAACCAGTGAACAAGCCGATACGTACCAGGGCGCTCACGGGCACGGCCCTCACCCTGGCGGTCTCCGTGGTCCTGACCGCCTGCGGAGGCGGGGACGGCTCCTCCGGCGACGCCGAGGCGGCGAAGGAATCGCCGGGTGCCAAGGCCGTCGCGGTGAAGGACCCGCTGGTCGCCACGTTCGACGGCGGTCTGTACGTCCTGGACGGCGAGAGCCTGAAGCTCGCCAGGACCATCGAGCTGCCCGGCTTCAACCGCGTCAACCCGGCCGGTGACGAGGACCACGTCGTCGTCTCCACCGACGCCGGCTTCCGCGTCCTGAACGCCGCCGAGCAGGCCTTCACCGGCATCGAGTACGAGGGCGCCAAGCCCGGGCACGTCGTGCGCCACGCCGGCAGGACGGTCCTCTTCACCGACGGCACCGGCGAGGTCAACGTCTTCGACCCCGCCGACCTGGCCTCCGGCAAGAAGCCCGAGGGCCGCACCTACGCCTCCGCCGAGGCGCACCACGGCGTCGCCATCGAGCTGAGCAACGGCGAACTCCTCAGCACCCTGGGCACCGAGGAGAAGCGCACCGGCGCCCTGGTCCTGGACAAGGACAACAAGGAGATCGAGCGGAACGAGAACTGCCCCGGCGTCCACGGCGAGGCCGCGGCCAAGGGCGAGGCCGTCGCCGTCGGCTGCGAGGACGGCGTGCTGATCTACAAGGACGGCGAGTTCACCAAGGTCGACGCCCCCGACGACTACGGCCGCATCGGCAACCAGGCCGGCAGCGACGCGTCCCCGGTCCTCCTGGGCGACTACAAGACCGACCCCGACGCCGAACTGGAGCGGCCCACCCGCATCTCCCTCATCGACACCAGGACCGGGAAGCTGCGCCTGGTCGACCTGGGCACCAGCTACTCGTTCCGCTCGCTGGGCCGCGGCCCGCACGGCGAGGCGCTCGTCCTCGGCACCAACGGCACCCTGCACGTCATCGACCCGGAGACGGGCAAGACCGAGAAGAAGATCCCCGTCGTCGGCGAGTGGCAGGAGCCCCTGGACTGGCAGCAGCCCCGGCCCACCCTCTTCGTCCGCGACCACACCGCGTACGTCTCCGAGCCGGGCAAGCGCGCGCTGCACGCCGTCGACATCGAGTCCGGCGAGAAGCTCAGGTCCGTGACCCTGCCGAAGAGCACCAACGAACTCTCCGGCGTCACCGCCGGCCACTGACGGCCGGACCGGCCCGCGCGAGGCCCCGGTGCACCCGGCGCGGCCGGGTGCACCGTCCGGCGGCTCAGCGGGTGACCAGCAGGCCCCGGCCGCGCAGGACCCACCGCTCCAGCGGGCTGAAGACCAGCAGGTCGACGGCGATGCCGACGACCAGGATCAGGAAGATGGCCAGGAACACCTGGGACATGCTCGAGTTGTTCCGTCCGTTCTCCAGCAACTGGCCCAGACCGATGCCCAGATCCGGAGAGGAGGCGATGATCTCGGCGGCCATCAGCGACCGCCAGGAGAACGCCCAGCCCTGCTTCAGCCCCGCCAGGTAACCGGGCAGTGCCGCCGGCATCACGATGTGCCAGGCCCCGCGCACTCCCGTGGCGCCCAGCGTCCGGCCGGCCCGCAGGAACAGCGGCGGAATCTGGTCGATGCCCGCGACCAGGCCGTTCGCGATCGACGGGACGGCGCCCAGCAGGATCACGGCGTACATCATCGAGTCGTTCAGGCCCAGCCAGATCACGGCGGGCGGCACCCAGGCCACGGACGGCAGGGACTGCAGACCGGACAGGATCGGGCCGAGGGCCGCCCGCACGAACCCGACCCGCGCGACCAGCAGGCCCAGCGGCGTACCGATGGCGAGCGCCATGAGGAAGCCGAGCAGCCCGCGGGAGACGCTGGTCCAGATGTAGTCGAGCAGCGTGCCCTGCAGCCAGGCGGCGCGTACCTCGTCCCACACCGCGGACGGGGCGGGCAGCTTGTAGTCGGGGGCGACCTGGGCCCACACCAGCACCTGCCAGGCGACCAGCACCAGGGCGACGGCGGTGACCGGTGGCAGCACCTTGCGCACCAGGGTCTCGCGCAGCGGCGTACGGCGGATCTGTACCGAGTCCAGGGCGTCGAGCCCGGCCTCCAGGCCGGCCAGGGCGTGTGCGTCGCGCGGCTCCCCGGCCGCCGTGCCGTCCTTCGCGGGGCCGGAGCCGGCGTCGGTGTCAGTGCTGGCCATGGCGGCGGATCTCCCCACGCAGTTCCTCGGTGATCTCGGCGGACAGGGCGGCGACCGCACCGTCCTCGATGCGGCGCGGCTGCGGAATGCCGACCGTCCACTCCCGGGCGATCCGTCCCGGCCGGGACGACAGCAGCACCACGCGCTGGGCCAGCTTGACCGCCTCGCGCACGTTGTGCGTCACGAACAGCACCGACAGCCCCGTCTCCCGCCAGATGCGCGTCAGTTCGTCGTGCAGCACGTCGCGGGTGATCGCGTCCAGCGCGGCGAACGGCTCGTCCATCAGCAGCAGCCGGCTGTCCTGGGCCAGTGCCCGGGCCAGCGCGACGCGCTGGCGCATGCCGCCCGACAGTTCGTGCACCCGCTTGCCGTGCGCGTCCTTCAGCCGTACGAGTTCCAGCAGCCGTTCCGCCTCCGGCCGGCGCTCCGGCTTGGCGACCCCGCGCAGTCTCAGGGCGAGTTCGATGTTCTTGCCCGCGGTCAGCCACGGGAACAGGGCGTGCTCCTGGAACATCAGGGCGGGCCGGCCGTCGGTGGCGATCGAGCCGGCCGACGGCAGGTCCAGCCCCGCCACCAGGTTGAGCAGCGTGGACTTGCCGCACCCGGATGCTCCCAGGAGGGTGACGAACTCGCCCGGCGCGACATCGAGCGTGATGTCGTCCAGTACGAGCTGCCGTCCGCCGGGCGTGCCCGGCGCGGGGAAGGACTTCGAGACGTGCTCGACGCGGGCGGCGTACGTCACCGCCGTGGCGTCCTCGGTGGCCCCGGTGATCGTCGCGGCCATGGTCGTCACCTCCTGGGAATTCATCGGGTCGGGGGCTCGCTGTTCGTCGTCCGGCTACCGGGCGCCGAGTCCGGCGTCGCCGACCGGCTCCTCGCCCTCGGCCTCCAGGACCTTGTTGAGGGGCGCGAGGTCGTAGATGCCCTTCAGGTCGGGCCGGTCCAGCAGGCCCGCCTTGACCGCGTGGTCCGCCTGGCTGCCGAGGGTGGCGGCCAGCGGGTCGTCGAGGAAGGTGATGGACTTCCAGGCCGGGTCGAGGACGTCGGCGGGCAGCGCCTTGCCCGAGAGCTCCTTCAGCGCCGTGTTGGCGGAGGCCTTCGCCTTCTCCGGGTTGGCGTTGATCCACCGGTTGGTCCGCACCGACCCGCGCAGTACCGCCTCGACGACGTCCGGGTGCTCCTTCAGGAACGTCTGCGACACGATGATGTTCGTGATGACGAACCGGTCGCCGGGCCAGAGATCCGACTCGTCGAGCAGCACCTTCGCGCCCTCGGCGACCAGCTTGGACGCGGTCGGCTCCGGTACCCAGGCGCCGTCGACGGAGCCGGATCTGTAGGCGTCCGGGGTGATCTTGTTGTCGGTCCGGACGACGGAGACGTCGCCCTTGCCGCTCTGGGCGTCGACCTTCCAGCCCTGGTCCGCGATCCAGTTGAGGAACGCGACGTCCTGGGTGTTGCCGAGCTGAGGTGTGGCGATCCTCTTGCCCTTGACGTCCTCGAGGGACTCGATCTTTTCCGGGTTGACGACGAGCTTCACGCCGCCGGAGGCGGAGCCGCCGATGACGCGCAGGTTCCTGCCGCCCGACTTGGTGTAGCCGTTGATGGCGGGGGAGGGGCCGATCCAGCCGATGTCGATGGAGCCGGCGTTCAGCGCCTCGATCTCGGAGGGGCCGGCGTTGAAGGTCGAGGTCTTGACCGCGGTGCCGCCGAGTTCCTTCTGGAACAGGCCCTCCTGCACGCCCACCAGCGCCGTGGCGTGGGTGAGGTTGGGGAAGTAGCCGATCCGCACCTCGGCGGCGGAGAGCTTCTCGGCGCCCGCCGCGGCCGCGGGCCGCTCGTCGTCGGTGGCCCGGGAGCCGTATCCGCAGGCGGTCAGCAGGAGGGGGAGCGCCGTCAGGACGGCGATGGTGCGCAGGGCGGCGAGCGGTCTTGCGGCAGACACGGAGGTGTCCTCTCAGGAAGGGGCGATCGGGAGTACGGGGGCGAGCGGTGCGGCCGCGGGCACGCACCGGTGCTCCGCCCGCCGGTCCCCGGTGGCAGCCGGGCGGGCGGACGGGGGTCCGTGCCGGGGGGCGATGCCGGCGGCTCGCGGACGGTGCGGCGGCGGATTCTCAGACGGGCCGACAGAGCGCGGCGGAGGTACGGCCGTAGTCGATGTGGCGACGCGAGGTCAGCAGGGGCAGCGGCAGCACCGCGCGGTCGAGTGCGCGCATGACCGTACCTCCCGGTTCCCTAGCTTTCCTACCTGGATGCTGGGGATCGTGGCAGAAAGTGGCGCCCGCCCCAAGGGGGAGTTCACATGCTGGACGGCGCCGTCCCGGCGATCGGGATCGGGGGTGTCCACCCCGGTGGGTCAGGGGTTCACCCAGGCGTCCGGTGCCTCGGTCAGCGCGGACACGCCGGCGGGCAGCCGGGCCGACGCGACGTCGTCGAGCGACACTCCGTCCAGGATCTCGCGCACGTTGGACCGCAGCGCGATCCACAGGGGGAGCAGCGACTCGGCGGGGCCGCTGTAGGACAGCTCCGGGGGGCGGACCCCGCGCACCGAGACCAGCGGTCCGTCCACGACGCGGATGACGTCGGCGATGCTGATGGACCCGGCGGGCCGGGCCAGCCGGTAGCCGCCGTTGCCGCCGCGCTGGCTGAGGACGAGGCCGCCCCGGCGCATGTCGTTCAGGATGCTCTCGAGGAACTTGTGCGGGATGTCCTGGGCTTCGGCGATGGCCTCGGCCTTGAGCGGCCCGTCGTCCCGTGACGCGGCGAGCTGCAGTGCGGCACGTACCGCGTAGTCCGCCCTGGCTGAGATCCGCATGGGCCCATTATCCCGTAACGCCGCGCAGGGCACAGCCGCGGGTGGCCGCGGACGGCCGGGCGGGCGGTGCGGTATGCGTGCGCGGTCGAGCGCGGGCCCCTCGGGGCGGCCGGCGCGGGCCCGGCCCCGGCGTCAGGACGGCGACGGGCCGAACGGGGGGTGCACGCCGTTGAGGAAGTAGTCGCCGACATCGCGCAGCCGGTGGGCGACGGGCTCGTACAGGGTGTGGGTCCGGGTGTTGCGCCAGAAGCGGTCCATACCCAGCAGCGAGGAGGCGGAGCCGGAGCCGATGACGTCGAGGGCGCGGGTGGTGGACTCCTGCGCCGCCCGGGAGGCGGCGGCCTCGGCCATGGCGACGAGGACGGAGATCTCCGCGTACTCGTCGTGGGTGAGGTCCTCGCCGCGCCGCAGCCCGCCGTGCACCGCCTCCACCGCCTGGCCGGCCAGCGCGGACGCGGAACGGGTGAGGAGGGTCAGTTCGCCGTAGGAGGCGAGGACCTGGGGGTCGTGGGGTGTGCCGGCCGGCCGGGCGGGATGCCGGAGCGCGTGGCCCGCCCTGCTGTACTCACGGGCCTCGGCGAGCACCCCCTCGGCCATGCCGAGCAGGAGGTGGACGGAGACGAGACGGCCGACCGGGGACGCCAGGGCGGCGAAGGGCGACAGGACGTCCTCGTCCGCGGCCAGGGGGCCGAGCACGTCGTCCGCGGTGACCGTCACCGCGTCGAACTCCACGCTGCCGCCCGCCGCGAGCCGTTGGCCGAAGGTGCCGGTGTCGTCGTCGGTCCGCACGCCGGGACCGGCCGGGTCCACGACGACGGCGAGCGTCTCGCCGCTCCCGGCCCGCACCGCCCGCACGGCGAGGCGGTCGGCGACCAGGACACCGGTGGCGTAGCTCTGCCGGCCGTCGAGCACCTGACCGCCGGCCGTCACGGACAGCGTCGGCAGCGGTTCCCGGCGGGTGAGACCGCCGCCCCAGTACCACTGCTCCGCCGCGGACCGCCGCACGATCCTCGCGGCGAGCGCCGGTTCGCCGAGGAATCCGGCGCTCCACGACACGAGGTAGTGACAGCCGAGCAGTTGGCCGATCGCGCCGTCGGCCGCACCGATCTCGCGCACCACGGCGTAGGCGGTCGGCCAGTCCGCACCGCCGCCCCCGGACCCGGCCGGCGCCAGGAGCGTCAGCAGTTCCGCCTCGCGCAGCCGGGAGACCTCGTCGAACGGAACCGCGCCCGCCCGCTCCCGGGCCACCGCGTCCGTGGCCAGGTCGTCCGCCACGTCGCGGGCCACGCGCAACCAGTGCGCACGCCCGGGCCCCTTCGGGCCGGACGGCGAGACGGGACCGGACGGCGCGGTGGCAACGCCCATGGCGGGGTCTCCTCAAGATCGGTGGCGGGACGCGGTACCCGGTGTGCCGCCGCCCACCGGGCGGAGCGGGCGCGGCCGGGCCGGCGGCGGACCGTGCGGAGCGCTGGGGGCAACAAGGGCGGTGGTCATGGCGTACGTCCCTCGGGAATGTGCCGGGCCGTCGGGCGCGGTACACGCGCGCCCGACCGGCGGCACATGCGGTCGGCGGGTGCGAGAACGGCGGGGCGGACGTGTGGACCGCGTGCCTCACGCGCGACAGCGGGCGGCGCCGGCGACGTGACCGAAGCCGACATGCCGACGGCGGACGAGTCGCTGCTGTGTGCGGGACATGTGCATCATCCTGCGCACCCCACCGAACCCCGTCAAGGCTTTCCTAGTAATTCAATAGGAAAAGCGGCCGGGGTCTCGCGGTGATGCTCGCCGTGGCGCCGATGTCCGGCTTCGGGAGCGCCAGCGGACCACGGCGGTCCCGGCGAGCAGGCCGAAGCCGAGTGCGGCGCGGACGCCCCGGCCGGTGCGGCGTGGCACGTCCGGCACCGTGGGCGGGCCGCCCGCCGCCGTGGCGGTGCCGTCCGTCTCGGACAGTCGCCGGGCGATGCCCCGCCAGACCCGCTCCGGTGGAGTGGCCGGCAGGTCCCCCTCCCCGACCCCGCGCGCGGCGGCGACGACGTGGGTCAGCCGGTTCAGTTCCGCCCGGCAGGGCCCGCACGCGGCGATGTGCCGCAGGGCGTCGGCATCGTCGTACGGGACGCCGTGTCCCAGTGCCAGGTCCATCAGGTGCGCGGGATCGACATGCGGCACCGTCGCCCTCCTGTTCGCGTGCTTCGTGGCGTACGGACGCGTCCACCCGGTCTGCGGGCGCCTGCGGCAGGACACCCGCGACGGGTCTACGCGGCGTGCTCCTCGGCGCGGCCCTGTTCGATCCCCTCGCGCAGCCGCAGCAGGCCGCGACGGGTGTGGCTCTTGACCGTGCCCAGGGGCAGACCCGTGCGCGCGGCGATCTGGGCCTGGGTCAGGTCCTCGTAGAAGGCCAGGCACAGCACCTCGCGCTGACCGCGTGGCAGCCGGGAGAGCGCGTCGACCAGGAGCACCCGGTCCAGGACGTCCTCCGGCGCCCCGGCGCCGGGCCGCCGCCCGCCGGCGTCGTGCGCCACCGTGTCGAGCACGGTGAGGCGCTTCGTCCGGGCCGCCAGCGCGTCGACGATCTTGCGGCGGGTGATGCCGACGACCCAGCCGCCGAGGGGCCCCCGCTCCGGGTGGTAGCCGTCCCGTCCGCGCCAGGCGCCCAGGAACACCTGCTGCGTCACGTCCTCGGCCTCGTGCGTGTCGCCGAGCGAGCGGGTGGCCATGGTGTGCACGAGTGAGCCCCAGCGCCGGTAGATGGCCGCGAAGGCGCAGGGGTCGGCGGCACGCAGACCACGGGCCAGTTCCTCCTCGTACCGCGCCTCCCGCTCCCGCCGCGCCTCCTGCGCCTCCTGCGCCCTCTGCGTGGCAGGCGGGCGGACGCCGGTGTGTCGCGTGTTCGTGGTCATGGCCTGTTCCTCCTGCCGTCTCCGCCGTGCGGGGCGGGGCCGCCGGCCGAGCGGGTGCGCTCGGCGTGTGCGCGGTCGCCACCGGCGCGTACGGCCCAGTGTCGGGAGCCGAAACGACGCACACAACGTGCGTCGGTTGTGCGTCGTAAGGTGGCGGCATGAGGACGGACACGGGCGGGGACGACGAGGCGGACGCGAGGCGCGGTGGCGGACTGACCACCGGCGAGGTGGCCAGGCGCCTCGGGGTGGCGCCGACCACCGTCCGGTCGTGGGACCGGCGCTACGGACTCGGCCCCGACGCGCACACCGGAGGCCGGCACCGCCGCTGGACCGCCGCGGATCTGGCCCGGCTGGAGCGGATGTGCGCCCTGACGGCGACCGGGCTGCCGCCCGCCGAGGCCGCCCGCCTGGTCCTCGGCGAAACGGCGTCCCCCGCGCCCGGGAGCGCCGCTCCCGCCCCGCGGCCGGCGGCCCGCGGACGCAGCCGGGCCGGCACCGGCCTGCGCCTGGGCGACGTGCGCCAGGAGTGCAGGGGAGTCGCCCGCGCGGCCCTGCGTCTCGACGCCGCCGCGCTCGACGCGCTGCTGGAGGACGCGATCGAGGAGCACGGCCTCGTCGCGGCCTGGACGGAGGTGATCATGCCGACGCTGCAGGCGGTCGGCCGCAAGTGGGAGAACTCGGGGGAGCGGTACGTCGAGGTCGAGCACTTCCTGTCCTGGCACGTCTCCGGCGCGCTGCGGCGCCACGCGCCGCTCGTGGCGGCCGACCGGCCCGGTGCCACCACGGTGCTCGCCTGCGTGCCCGCGGAGAACCACACGCTGCCGTTGGAGGTGCTTGCCGCCGCGCTGTCCGAACGCGGCCTGCCGGTCCGCATGTTCGGCGGCGCGCTGCCCGTCGAGTCCCTCGTCGCCGCGGTACGCAGGACCGGACCGGCCGCGGTGGGGCTGTGGGCGCAGTCCCGCACCACGGCCAGCCGGCCACTGGCCCGGCATGTCTCGGAGATCGAGTGGGGCGTGCGCGGCGCGCGCAGGAGACCGGTCGTCCTGACGCTCGGCCCCGGCTGGGCCGGTCGGACCGATCCGGGGCTGCCGCATCCGCCGGGACTGGCCGAGGCCGTCGCGGCGGTGGAGGCGGCGGTGAGCAGGTGAGGTGACTCCGCCCGGCGGGTACCGGGCCGTGGTGGCGTCCGGCCGCACCGGACGGAACGTGCTGGGGTGGGACCGCAGGGGAAGAACACCACGCACGGCCCGAGGTGCCGAGGCCGGTGCCGGAGGAGCCGGAGGAGGAGGAACATGACCGGTCACCACCACCGCGGCTCCCCGGACACGGTCGCCGTCGCAGCGGGTTCCGCCGGTCCGGCCCGCGCGCCGGACCTGCGCCGCTCCTGCTGCACCGTCGAGGGGGCCCGGCCCGCACCTGACGGTCCGTCGGCCTCGCGCGCGGCGCATCCGCCGGCGGACGACGCGCGGAACAGGAGGAGCGAAGGCGGGTGCGCCCGCCCCTGTGATCGGAAGTGGACCGTGGACCTCGACGGCGCGCGCGTGCCGGTGGCCGGAGCCACCGGCGTCCCCGGTGGTGCCCGCACCGCCGAACCGGCCGGGCGGGGAGCGCGGCCGGCGCTCGCCGGGCACGGCCCGGCCCACCGGGCCCTGGCCGCCCGCGCTCACCCGGGCGCCCCCCACGTCGTGCGTGACGCGTACGACCCCGCTGCCCGCGACCGTGCCGTACACGACGCGACGGCCGCCCCGGACGGGACACCCGTCGCCGAACGGTGCGCCGGGTGAGCCGGCGGCCCCCCGTGCCCGGCGCGACGTCCGACGTGGTCATCGTCGGCGGCGGCGCGGCCGGACTCAGCCTCGCCCACCGGCTGACGGCGCCCGGTTCCCCCACCGTCACCCTCGTGGACGCCCCGGACGGCCCGCTGCGGCCCCCCGAACGGACCTGGTGCTACTGGGACCGGGGCACCGGCGACTTCGACGAAGCGGTCAGCGCCTCCTGGCCGCGGCTGCGCGTCCACGGCACCGACGGCCGCGCCGTCACCGTGCGCCCCTCCCCGCTGCGCTACCGCATGCTCCGGTCCACGGACTTCGAACGGCTGGTGCACTCCCGGCTGGACACCGCTCCCCACGTGCGCGTCCTGCGCGCCACGGCGGACGCGGTGCGCAACACGGCCGACGGCGCGGAGGTGCGCTGCACACTCCCCGACGGCCGGACGCTGTCCCTGCGCGCCCGCCAGGTGTTCGACTCCCGTCCCCGGCACGCCCTCCCGGCCGCCCGCACCCAGCTGATGCAGCACTTCCGCGGCTGGTTCGTGCGCACTGCCACGGACCGCTTCGATCTCGGGACCGCCGACCTGATGGACTTCCGCGTACCGCAGCCGCGCCACGGCCTCGCCTTCGGCTACGTACTGCCCCTGGCACCGGACCGAGCGCTCGTCGAGTACACCGAGTTCTCCCGGCACCCGCTGACCACCGGGGCGTACGAGGCGGCGCTGGCCCACTACAGCCACACCGTCCTGAAGCTCGGCGCGTTCGGCGTGGAGTCGGCGGAGCAGGGCGTCATTCCCATGACCGACGCGCGCTTCGCCCGCCGCACCGGTCCCGCCGTCTTCCGGATCGGGACCGCCGGCGGTGCCACCCGCCCGGCGACCGGCTACACCTTCGCCGCCGTGCAGCGGCAGAGCCGGGCCGTCGCCGCCGCGCTGCGCGCCGGCCGCACGGACGTGCCCCCGGCGTACGGGCGGCGGGCACTCGCCATGGACGCGGTGCTGCTGCGGGCCCTGGACACCGGGCGGATCGACGGCCCGGACTTCTTCACCGGACTGTTCCGCCGCGTCCCGCCGCACCGCCTCCTGCGCTTCCTCGACGGCGACACCTCCCCGTGGGAGGAGTGCGGCATCGGCCTGCGCACTCCCGTGTGGCCGATGCTCCGCACCGCCGTCGAACTCCCCTTCCTGTCCCGCCGTCCGCACCCCGCCCCACGAACCGGAGAGAGCCCCCGATGACATCGACGCCCGGCCACGACCCGGCACGCGTCCCCGCCCCCACGTCCCGGCGTACGGCCCGGCGGGGCCGCGACCGCAAGGCCGAGACCGTGCCGCCGGCGCCGGGCCGGGACCGGTTCGACCGCGGGGACGCGCCCGGCGTCGCCGTGGCCGGGGGAGGGATCGCCGGTCTCGCCGCGGCCACCCTGCTCGCCGAGCGGGGCGCCCGCGTGACGCTCTACGAGCGCGAGGAGTCGCTCGGCGGCCGCCTCGCGGGCCACCGGATCGACCTCGCCGACGGGTCCGGGGCGACCATGAGCCGTGGCTTCCACGCCTTCTTCCGCCAGTACTACAACCTGCGCGGACTGCTGCGCCGGACCGATCCCGCACTGGACCGTCTCCGGCCGCTGCCCGACTACCCGCTGCGGCACAGCGGCGGACTGACCGACAGCTTCGCCCGGGTCCCGCGCACCCCGCCGTTCAGCGCCCTCGGCTTCGTCGCCCTGAGCCCCACCTTCGGCTGGCGCGACCTGACCGCGATGGACGCCCGGGCCGCGCTGCCGCTCCTCGACGTCCGCGTACCCGAGGTCTACGAACGCTTCGACGCCATGAGCGCGACGGCGTTCCTGGAACGCGTCCGCTTCCCCGCGGCCGCGCACCACCTGGCCTTCGAGGTGTTCTCGCGCAGCTTCTTCGCCGACCCGCGGGAACTGTCCGCGGCGGAACTCCTGCTGATGTTCCACATCTACTTCCTCGGCTCCGCGGAGGGCCTGCTCTTCGACGTGCCGGCCGAGCCCTTCCCGCAGGCCCTGTGGGAGCCGCTCGGCGACTACCTCCAGCGCCTCGGCGCGGACATCCGCACCGGCACACCCGTGCACGAGATCCACCCGGGCGACGGCGGGGGAGTGGAGGTCCGCACCGACGGCGCCGTGGACCGGCACGACGCCGCGGTCCTCGCCCTCGACCCCGGGGCCCTGCGGGAGCTCGTCGCCGCCTCACCCGGTCTCGGCACCCCGGCCTGGCGCGACGGCGTCGCCGCCCTGCGCACCGCGCCGCGCTTCCTGGTCTCCCGGCTCTGGCTCGACCGGCCGGTCCGCGCCGGACGCCCCGGGTTCCTCGGCACCAGCGGCTACGACGGCCTCGACAACATCAGCGTCCTCGAACGCTACGAGGGGGAGGCCGCCCGCTGGGCCGCCCGGACCGGCGGCTCGGTCGTCGAACTGCACGCCTACGCCGTCCCCGACGACGCGCGGCCGGAGGCGGTGCAGAACCGCCTCCTCGAGAGCCTGCGCCGGGTCTACCCCGAGACACGCCGGGCCCGTCTCGTGGACGCCCGGCACGAATGGCGCGCCGACTGCCCCCTCTTCCCGGTCGGTTCCCACGCCCGGCGGCCCACCGTGGCGACTCCCCACCCCCGGGTGACCCTGGCCGGTGACGCGATCCGCTGCGACCTGCCCGTGGCGCTCATGGAACGCGCCGCCACCACCGGGTTCCTGGCGGCCGGCGCCCTGCTCGCCGGCTGGGGCGTGCGGGGACAGGTGCTGTGGACCGTCCCCCGGTCGGGCCGCTCACCCGCGCTCCGGGCACTCGGCAGGCTCGGGAGCCGCTGAGCCGGCCCGGCCGCGGTGCGCCGGGACGCGGGGGAGACACGCCCGCGTCCCGCCGCACCGCCGCCGCCGCTCACCCGGGGAACCGTCCCGTGCTGCGCAGCGCCCAGCGCCGCTCCGCGTAGGCGAGGTCGTCGCGCCACAGCCGGCCGGCCGTCCGCCGCATCAACGGGCGCAGCGCGGGCGCGGCGGCCCGCGCGAGGGCGAAGCCGCGCCGGTCCGAGGCGGCGACGACCGCTTCGACGACGGCGGTCCGCGGGCGCGCGTCCGCCTCACCGGTCAGGGGCGTGGCGTGCGTCTCCACCACGGACGTGGCCCCCTCCCCCTCCGTGATGCGCATGACGACCGTGCGGGGCCCGGGCGCGGTGAACTCCGCCCGGACCGGCACCACCAGACGGCCGGTCACCCGGAAGGAGACGTCGACGACGAAGACGTCGTCCTCCTCCCGCGGCGGCCGGGCCACCGTCAGGTCCACGAAGGAATACGGGTGGAACCACGAGCCGTGCCACGGGTCGAGGCGGTTGGCGACCACGTCCTGCGGCTCGCACCGGCCGACCGCCGTGAAGACGGCGTCCACCCCGCCGCCCGCCGCCGGCCGCACCGGCACCAGGGGACGGTCCGTCGGTTCCTCGCCGCCGACCGCGTCCAGCCGCACCCACACCAGCACGCCGTCGTCGTACACCGGATACGGATCCCAGCCGGCGAACGACCCGCCGTCCAGGGCCAGTCCGTGCCAGTGGCAGACCAGCGTGCCGCACACCACCCTGCTGTCCCGCAGGGGTGCGCCGAGGTGCGGGCAGGACCCCGGCCCCGCGCGCAGCCCACCGGTCCCCGACCGCCACAGCACGACCTCGACACCGCCCACCGTCCTGCCGCGGGGGCGGCCACCGGCGCGTACGTCCCGGGAGGCGCCGACGACGAACCAGTTGCCGGCAGGACGGGCCGACGCCCGCTCGAGCGCGTCGGCGATCAGTGCCGGGCGCGCCTGCCGCCAGGTCGGCGTCTGCCTCGCCCAGGACGACCGGCGGCGCCGCCGCAACGGCGGGGTCCAGCCGGGCCGGTCCGCTCGCCCGCTCACTTCACGGCTCCCTTCCGCTCGAGCGCCGCGCCACCCGCGCGGGGGTCCCGGCGCGCGGTGCGCGCGCGCCGTCGCGCGGCGGCGATCCCTACCGCCCCGGCGGCCGCCGTGGCCGCCCGCCGCCGGAGCGGGACCACCGCACGGCGGTGCAGCACCGTGTACCCCTGCTCGGCGATCGTGTCGAGGATGCCGCCGTACAGGACGAAGGCGGTGCGGACGCAGGGGCGCGTGAGCGGGTCGAGCAGGGCGATGCCCGGTTCCGCCAGCCGGTACACCCCTCTGGTCAGGGCCTCGGCGGCGACCAGGGCCGCGCGGATGCGCGGGTCGGTGCGGCCCGTACGGCGGCTCCACTCCAGCAGCGGCCGGTCCACGCCGTGGGCGGCGAGCAGGTCCGCGGGCAGGTAGATCCGGCCCCGGTCCAGGTCCTCGCCCACGTCCCGCAGGAAGTTGGTCAGCTGGAACGCCTCCCCGAGGGCCGCCGCGTGCGGCGCCGCCTCCTCACGGGGCACGACCGTGCCGAGCACCGGCAGCATCTGCAGCCCGATCACCGCGGCCGAGCCGTGCATGTAGGCCCGCAGGTCGGCGTAGGTCGGGTAGTCCGTGACGTGCAGGTCGCTGCGCATCGAAACCAGGAAGTCGGCGAACAGCGTGTGCTCGATGCCGTACCGCCCGGCGGTGTCGGCGACGGCCCGGACCACCGGCTCGTCCCCCTCGCCGGTGCGCAGCCCGTGCGCGAGGCCGCTCTCCAGCTCCCGCAGCAGCCGGTCGCGTTCCCCGGCCGTCCGGGACCGGCCGAGGTCGTCCACGATGTCGTCCGCCCAGCGGGCGAAGCCGTACAGCGCGTGCACGGCCGGCCGGCGTTCCACCGGGAGCAGACGGGTGGCCAGGAAGTACGTCCTGCCGTGGCGGGCGTTGAGCCGTCGGCACCGGGTGTAGGCGGCGCGCAGGGCTGGATCGGTGATCCCGGCGGCGTCCAGTTCACGACGGGTCATGGGCGCCTTCCACGGCCGGTGCGCCGGGCCGGGCGCGGCGCGCCCCCGGACCGGGGCGAACGGAACGCCTGCCCGGAGCACCGCCGGTGACACGGGCGGCGGCGAGCTTGCCGCTGATGAGCACCGTCGGCACGCCGACGCCGGGAGTGGTTCCGCAGCCCGCCAGCACGACGTTCTCGGCGGAGCGCACCAGGTTGCGCGGGCGAAACGGGCCGGTCTGGGCGAAGGTGTGGGACACCGAGAACGGACTGCCCGCCGCGTGCCCCTGCGCCGCCCAGTGCAGCGGCGTCACCAGATGCTCCTCCCGGACGCTGGCCGCGAACCCCTCGAGGCCACGGCGCTCCAGCTCGGCGACCAGGCTGTCGCGGTAGCGCGGCCCCAGGTCGCGCCACGCGCCGGCGGAGGGGCCGACCTCGGTGTTCGGGCAGGGCGCCAGGACGTAGTGCAGATGCCTGCCCGGCGGGGCCAGACCGGGATCGTGCGTCGTCGGCCGGGTGATCAGCAGGGACGGGTCGCTCATCAGCCGCCCCGTGCGGGTCAGCTCGTCGAAGGTGTCCTCCCAGGCGGCGCCGAAGGAGAGGGTGTGGTGGGCGAGGCCCGGCCAGGTGCGGTCGGTGCCGGCGTGCAGCACGACCGCGGACGGCGAGTGGCGCAGCCGCACCGGGCGCTTCGGGGCGCCGCCCAGCAGCCGGTGCGCGGCGGGCAGTTCGCAGGTCAGCACCAGCGCGTCGCAGGTGATCCGCTCGCCCGAGGCCAGCCGCACGGCGCGGACCCGGCCCGCCGAGCGCTCCAGCCCGGTCACCTCGGACGACCAGCGCAACCGCGCCCCCGCGCCGGCCGCCGCGTCCGCCATCGCGCGCGGCAGCGCGTGCATGCCGCCCTTGGGGAACCAGACGCCGGCCACGGTGTCCATGTAGGCGATCACCGCGTACGCCGCGAGGGCCCTGGCCGGGGCGACACCGGCGTACAGGGCCTGGAAGGAGAAGACGCGGCGCAGCCGGGGGTCGGCGAGGAAGCGGCCGATGCGGCGGTCCAGCCGCCCGAAACCGCCCAGTGCCGCCAGCCGTGCCAGGTCCGGGTGCAGCAGCTGGAACGGCGAGTCGAAGTTGGTGTCGATGAAGCGCCGCATCTGCGCCCGGTACAGCCGCTCCAGCCAGTCCCGCAGCCCCCGGTACCCGGCCGCCTCGGCCGGTCCGGCGAACCGCCTGACCTCGTCCTCCATCGCCTCGCCGTCGGTGTGCACGTCGAGTGAGGTCCCGTCGGCGAAACGCGCCCGGTAGGCCGGGTGCAGGGCCGTCAGCTCGACGTGGCGGCCGAGGCCGTCCCCCACGGCGGCGAAGGCCTCGTCGGCCAGGTGCGGCATCGTCAGCACCGTGGGGCCGGTGTCCATCTCGTACCCCCCCAGGCGTACGCGGCCCGCCCGGCCGCCGGGGCCCGCGTCGCGTTCGACGACCGTCACCCGGCGGCCCGCCCCCAGCAGGTGCAGCGCGCAGGCGAGCCCCGAGAGTCCGGCGCCCACCACCACCACGTGGTCCGTCGGACCGGGTACCGTCCTCACGCCGCCTCCCCGGTGCGCTCCGGGGCGAGGCCCGCCGCCCGCCCGACCAGCGCGGCGAACTCCCGCCGCAGAGCGGGCTCCGCGCCGGTCCGGGCGAAGTGCCGCAGGCTCGTCGCGGCCAGTTCGGTGATCTTCGACTCCACGACGGCCCGCGCGCCGGTGCGCTCCAGCGACGCGCGCATCCGCCGCACGGCGTCGTCCGACGAGGACGGCGCGCCCGGGGCGAGCAGTTCGGCGGCCTCCTCGTCGCCGGAGTTCCCGGCGAGCCTGAGGCCGACGGCGAGCAGGTAGGTGAGCTTGCGCGTGCGCAGGTCGTCGTCGGCCGGCTTGCCCGTCCGGGCCGGGTCGCCGAAGGCACCGAGGAGGTCGTCGCGGAGCTGGAAGGCCAGACCGGCGCACCGCCCGGCGGAGCGCAGCGCGTCCAGGACGGGCGCGCCGGCGCCGGCCAGGGCCGCACCGAGCGCCAGTGGCCGCTCGACCGTGTAGAGGGCGCTCTTGAGGGTGGCGATGGTCACCGCCTCGTCGACGCCGGACGCCCCCGTGGCCTGCGCGTGCAGGTCCCGGTACTGCCCGGCCACCATCTCGCGGCGCATGGCCTGCCACTCGCGGTGCAGCCGCGGTCCGTGCGGCGAGCCGAGCGCCGTCTCGGTCAGCAGGTCGTCCGCCCAGGCCAGGGCCAGGTCACCGGCGAGCACCGCGGCGGACGCCGCGAACGCCTCGGCCGGGCCGGTCATCCGTGCGGCCCGGTGCATCCGGGCGAGGTCGACGTGCACCGCGGGCGCGCCGCGCCGCAGCGTCGAGCCGTCCATCACGTCGTCGTGGATGAGCGCACAGGCCTGGAGGAGTTCGAGGGCCGCGCCCGTGCGCAGCACCGCGGTGGGCTCGCCCGATCCGCCGGCGGCCCGCCATCCGCACCAGGCGAACGCGGTGCGCAGCCGCTTCCCGCCGCGCCGGACCAGGGTGGTGACGCGGTCCGCGACATCGCGGGCGAACACCGGATCGGTGTCGCGGGCGGCCCCCAACCCCTCGTCGAGGACGCGCCCGAGTTCCGCCTCGACGGCCCGGGCGGCGTCGCGGGCCGTGAGCGGGCCGTCGACCGGCCTGACCGGTTCGGCCACAGTGGACCGCAGTCCCAGCATGCACAACCCCTTCTCACTCTCGGTCACCGGCACACCAGTGCTTCTGCCGAGTGACCTTGCACGGATGCGCTGATTCCCGACCGGTACGCCGGTCGTCCCGGACGGCGGTCACCCCACCGGCGCAACGGCGGCGGAGCCGTGCGCACGACGCGTCCCCGCGCCGTCGCGGCCACGGGCGCTCCCCGCGGACGTTCGGTGCTGCCACGCGTGTTCCTCCCGGACGTTCGGTCCGACATCCTGACATGTCAGATCATGGCCGCAGCGGCGTGACCCCGCCCGTCGCGACGACATGATCGGCGGGTCGGCGGCCCGGGACCGGAGCGTCCGCCGGGGTGGGCCGCCCGCCCGCACCGGCCGCCCGGAGGTGCTGGCGCCGGCCGGTCGATGCCGGTGATGATGGCGCTCCCGCCGCGTCGGCCGGACGCGGATGCCGAATCGGAGTGATGATTCATGACCCCCGCCGCACCCACGACCGCACGCGCCGTGGTGGAGGAGCTGTTGCGCCGGATCGGTGAGGGCGATCCCGGGCGTATCGCCGAGATGTACGCCGAGCGGGGCGACTGGAAACTGGACTGGCCGGAGGCCGAGCACGGCCGGGCCGCCACCCCGTGGATCCGTCACCGCTCCACCCGCGCCGATGCCGCCGCCCACTACCGCGAGCTCGCCGAGCACCATGTGCCCGGGCAGGCGGCGACCGAGATCGAGCGCATCCTCGTCGACGGCGACGACGTGGTCGTGCTCGGCGAGATCCGGCAGACCGCCCGCTCCACCGGCCGTGCCTACCGGGCGCGGTTCGCCCTGCACCTCACCGTCCGGGACGGGCTCGTCACCCGGCACCACGTCTACGAGGACAGCCTGGCCGTCGCCCAGGCGTTCGCGGCGGGGTAGCCGGGCCCGCCGTGGACCGCGCTGAACGGCGGCCCGGTCCACGGCGGCCCCCGCCGGCGCGCCGGCGGGGGCCTGGTACCTCGAGGAGGAGTCAGCCCCGGAGCGGCGCGGGGGGAGCCGGGCGGTCCGCCCGCCGCGTCCCGCCGGGCAGGAAGGTCACGTGCGGGGCGCCCGTGCCCGGATGGACGGCCACCTCCGCCGCGACCCCGTACACCTCGGCCAGCAGCCCGGGGGTGAGGACCTCGGCGGGTGGGCCCGAGGCGGTCACCTCGCCGTCGTGCAGGACGTAGAGGCGGTCGCAGTAGTAGGCGGCCAGGTTGAGGTCGTGCAGGGCGAGCAGCACGGTCGCGGACAGGTCGCGCAGCGCGTCGAGGACGTCCAGCTGATGGCGGATGTCGAGGTGGTTGGTGGGTTCGTCGAGGACGAGCAGGGTGGGCCGCTGCGCGAGGGCGCGGGCGATGAGCACGCGCTGGCGTTCGCCGCCGGAGAGCCGGTCGAAGGGCCGGCCGGCCAGGTGGGCGGCGTCGACCGCGGCGAGCGCGGAGTCGATGAGTTCGGCGTCCTCGGGGGTGTCGCCCGCCAGCAGCCGTTTGTGCGGGGTGCGGCCCATCGCCACGACCTCGCGGACGGCGAGGTCGACGCCGGCCCCGGGTTCCTGCACCACCGCCGCCACGGTGCGGGCCACCTGCCGTACCGGCAGCGACCAGGCGTCGGCGCCGTCGACGCGGACCCGGCCGGCGTCGGGGCGCAGCACGCGGTAGACGGCGCGCAGCAGGCTGGACTTGCCGCTGCCGTTGGGGCCCACCAGCCCGATCGTCTCGCCGGGACGGGCGGTCAGGGACACGTCCCGCACCAGGACGCGCACACCGGCGCTGATCGTGACGCCGTCGACGCGGAGGTCGGTCGCGGTCATGCCACTCCCCGGTCGGTGCCGCGCCGGGCGTCCCGGCGCATCAGCCACAGGAAGAACGGTCCGCCGCACAGCGCCGTGAGCACGCCGACGGGGATCTCCATCGGCGCGGCGACCGTCCGCGCGGCCACATCCGCCCAGACGAGGAAGACCGCGCCGCCGAGCGCGGCCGTCGGCAGGACGCGGCGGTGGTCGCCGCCGACGAACAGGCGCACGATGTGGGGCATCATCAGTCCGACGAAACCGATCGGCCCGGCCGCCGCCACCAGGACGCCGGTGACCAGGGAGAGCAGGACGAACAGGCGGGCGCGGAAGCGGGCCACGTCCAGCCCCATCGTGGTGGCGGCCTCCTCACCGGCCAGCAGCAGATTCAGGTTGCGGGCCTGCGTCATCAGGACGCCGATGCCCAGGAGCACGGCCAGGCCCGGCAGCCACAGCGCCTCCCAGCCGACGCCGCCGAGACCGCCGAGGGTCCAGGCGAGCACCGCGCGGGTCTCGTTGCCCCGGTCGGTGGTCAGCAGCAGCAGGTCCAGCACGGCGGTGAGCACCGCGGCGATCGCCACCCCGGACAGCACCAGCCGCATCGAGGAGATGCGTCCGCCGGTGCGGGCGGTGGCGTAGACGAGCAGCAGCGCGCCCAGCGCGCCCGTGAACGCGGCGGCCGACAGCGACAGCGGCCCGAACACGCCGACCCCGAAGACGATCACCGCGACCGCGCCGAGGGACGCCCCGGAGGAGACCCCCAGGAGGTAGGGCTCGGCGAGCGGGTTGCGCACCAGGGCCTGCAGCGCGGTGCCCACGACCGCCAGCCCGGCGCCGGTCACCGCGCCGAGCAGCACGCGCGGCGCCCGCACGTCCAGCACGATCGTCTCGCGCGCCCGCGACCACTCGGGCGCCGTCCGGCCGGCGCCCAGCGCGTGCGTGACGATGTCCCACACCTGGCCGGGCGGCACCTCCACCGAGCCGATCGCCAGGCCCGCCGTGGCGGAGGCCCCGAGCAGCGCGGCCAGGACGACGAGCGTGACGACCAGGGACGTGCGGCCCGTTGTCGCCCGCCCGGCGGACGTCTCGGGCGGCGCGGCCGGCCCGGCGGGCGCCTCGACGGCGGGGCGGGTCACCGGAAGCTCCCGGGGTGCAGTCCGCGGGCCAGGTCCTCGACGGCGTAGGCCGAGCGGATGCCGACCAGGGTGGAGGTCAGCGGCAGGACGACGAACCGCTCGTTGCGCACGGCGGGCACGTCGGCGAGGGCCGGCTGGGAGCGCAGGAACTCCTTCTTCCGCTCGACGCTTCCGGCGCCGGCGTAGTCGTAGACGGCGATGACCTCGGGCCGGCGTTCGACGACCTGCTCCCAGGAGACGTCCCCGAAGACGTCGTCGAGGTCGCCGAACACGTTGCGGCCGCCGGCCAGCCGGATCAGCTCGGTGCCCAGGCTCCTGCCGCCCGCGGTGAAGGCGCTCTTGTCGCCGCTGTCGTACACGAAGACGGGCACCTCGGGCTCGCCCCCGACCGCGGCGGCGGCCTCGCCCACCCGGCTCCGCAGATCGGCGACCAGCCGCTCGGCCCGGCCGGGGACGCCGAAGATCCGGCCGACGGTGCGGATCTCGGCGTAGGTGTCCTCCATCGTCACCCGCTTCTCGCCGCAGTACTCGCGGTTGAGGTGGGTGTCGATGCCGGCGTCGGCGAATGCCGTGCGGGAGCGGCCCTCGTTCTCGGCGAAGGCGCTGCCGTAGCCGCCGTAGACGAGATCGGGTTCGGCGTCCAGCACGGCCTCGAAGGACGGTTCCCTCTCGGCCAGTTGCGGTACCTCCTCGAAGTCCCGCCTCAGCTCGGGCAGGACGGCCGAGTCGGGGAAGGCGGTGCCGACCATGCGGTCCTTCAGGCCCAGGGCGAGCATCAGCTCGGCGGGGTGCTGGTGGATGGTGACCACCCGGGCCGGCGGCCTGTCGTACGTCGTGCGCACACCGCAGTTGTCGATGGTGACGGGAAAACCCTCGGGGGCCGCCGCGGCGGCCCTCCCTTCGTGCGCGCCGTCGCCGGACGGGCCGCAGCCGGCGGTCAGCAGGGTCGCCGGCAGGACGACGGCCGCGACCGCGGCGCGCAGGGACCGGCGTGTGCGGGCAGGGATGAGCAGGGGGGACACGTGAAGCCTCCTGGAGTCCGCGCTCCTCGGAACGGGCCCGCGACAGGCCAGTGTCCTGACTCCCGGATCGACGTTCCCCCGGCCTTCCCGCGCGGCGCGCAGTGGCGTGTCGAGGGGGTGCACTCCCCGGTCACAGTGGCGGGACCGTGCCGGATTCGCACCGGCTTCCTGTCTCCCGTCGCGGCGATGACCTGGTGATAGTACGGTTCCCCGGCCCGGAGGTGAAAGGGCGCGCGGATCACCCCGCGCGCCCGGCAGCCGTCAGCCTCCGCGGACCGCCCGCAGGACGAGCCGGTCCGCGTTCTCGTCGTAGGGACGGCCGTCGAAGCCGCCGAAGACCTCCACGTGCTCGAACCCCGCCTCCTCGGCCATCCGCCGCAACTCCACCGCGCTGTACACGAACCACACCAGTGTGGCGCGCGTCACCCGCTCGCCCCGGACCAGCACCCAGTCGCTGCGCAACCGCGCCCAGTCGTCCAGCACGGTGTCGGTCTGCACCATCAGGTCGTCACCGCGCCGCACCACTTTGGGCGGGGTGACCCTGCGGGCCAGCAGTTCCTTGCCGGCGAGGTCCAGGACGAGGGTGCCGCCGGCCGCCAGGCAGTCGTGCATGACGCGCAGCACGCGCGCGTTGTCGGCGGGGTCCTCGAAGTACCCGAAGGACGTGAACATGTTGAGGACGACGTCGAAGCCGCCCGGCTGCTCGAACCGGCGTGCGTCGGCCCGCACATGGGTGACGCGGGCGCCGGCGTCCGCCGCCCGCTCGCGCGCGCGCTCCAGCATGGCCGGGCTGAGGTCCACCCCGGTCACCCGGTGGCCGCGAAGGGCGAGCGGCACGGTGAACACCCCCGGCCCGCAGCACAGGTCCAGCACCCGGGACCCGGGCGCGAAGGCCAGCAGGGGAGAGGTGTCCAGCAGCTCCTCGGCCTGGGCGTGGCGCTGTTCGGAGAAGAGGAAGTCGTGGAACTCGGTCCAGAAGTCATCGTCCTGGAATCCGCCCGTCCGTGTCATGCGGTGTCAGTGCTCCTTCGTCGTCGCCGTGGGGGAGGGGACGCCGGGCCGCGAAGCGGCGCAGCGTCAGCAGGAGAGGGGGAAGCAGCAGGCACTGCGCGGCGGCGAGCAGCCAGAACGACCCGGTGTGACCGGCGCGTTCGCCCAGGCCGTAGAGCTGACCGCCCAGCACTCCGCTCGCGCAGGCGCCCAGGCCCGCGGCCAGCCGCTGCTGGCCGAAGACCACGGCGTCGGAACGGGGGCTGTGGCGCAGTGCCTCCAGGTCGTTCTTCAGGAACAGCACGATGTCGCCCAGGGTGATCAGCGCCCCGCCCGCCAGGAGCGCCGTCCGGGTACCGGCCGCCAGCACGGCCAGCCCGGCTCCCAGCGCCGTGAAACCGGCGGCCAGGGCGAGGGCGTACGGCATCCGCCGGATCAGGCCGGACGCGAGCGGCTGCACGATGATGACCAGGGAGAAGCAGAGCAGCAGCACCATGCTGTAGAAGGCGCCGGAGGCACGCTCGACGGCGTACACCGCCAGGAAGTGCTGGAAGTGGAAGTAGAGGTAGAACGCCAGTGCGTTGGCGGCGAACGGCAGGACGGCCACGCCGGTCAGCAGGCCCGGCCGGGCGGTGCCCGCGGCGGACGGGCGGCGGTCCTCGCCCACTTCGGGGAGCCGTGCGTGGCCCGCGGCGACCGCGAGGAACAGCCCGGTGACGACCGCGAACAGATGGCCGGGCGAGGACAGCACGAAGGGCCCGGCCACCAACGGGCCCACCGCCATGCCCGCGTTGAGCGCCGCGTTGCCCGCCGACAGGAACGCCGGGCGGCGCTCCTCGTCCACGCCGTGCACCAGGTACGCCTTGTTGGCGGGCAGGTAGAGCGCGGCGCCGCAGCAGGTGAGGACCAGCGCGCCGACGGCCAGCGGCGGCCAGCGCAGCGCCGCCAGGAAGCCGGCGAATCCGGCCGTGCGCACGACCAGCGCCCAGAGCATCGTGCGGCGCAGCCCGATCCGGTCCGCCAGCGCCCCGCCGACGACGCCGCCGGAGAACTGCACGAGGGACGCCACGGCCAGCACGACGCCGACCGCGCCGAGGCCCATCCCCAGCCGTTCGTGCAGGAACACCGACATGAACGGCAGGACCATGAAACTGCCGAGCGGGATCAGGAACGAGCTGAGCAGCAGGAAGCGCAGCGGACCGTCGAGCGGGAACAGCGTCCCCCGCGACGTCCCCTCCCGCCGGGCGCGTTCACCCACCGGAGGTCTCCGGGCGGGCCGGCTCGGGGAACGGCGCGGTGAGGACGCGCAGGGCGCCCGCGGCGGCCACCGCCCGGTGCGTGGCGAGTTCGGCGGTCTCGGCCTCGGCGTAGACGATGCCCGCGTACCCGCGGCTGTCGTCCAGGTGCTCGACGCGGTCACCGACCGACTTGACCGGGTACCAGGCGGGCGAGCCCGGCATGTCCGCCAGCCGGTCGAGCCCGGCGACGCCGGTGAACACGCCGGGCGCGGCCGGGTAGCCCAGGACGAAGGCCACGGCCGGGCCGCCGGGCGGTTCGACGTCCATCAAGGCGGGGCGGCGGCCCAGCGCGGCCTCGATCATCGCCTCGTACACGTTGACGCCGAGCGCCCGGCACAGCCCCTCGCCGACCAGCGCGCCCCCGATCCTGGGATTGATCTCCACCACCTCGGGACCGCCGGCGGTCAGCACGAACTCCACGTGCGCGAAGCGGTCGGTGTACCCGATGGCGGCCAGCACCTCGCCGAGCCACCGCTCCAGCGAGGCCCGCCGCGCCTCCGGGAAGGCCACGGGGAAGGCGGTGATCTCCTCGCGGAAGTACGGCTCCGGCGACATGAGCCTGCTGGAGACGCCGAGGAGACGGGTACGGCCCGCCCAGGTGAGGGTCTCGGCGCTGTAGACCGGGCCGCTGAAGTAGGGCTCGGCGAACAGCCGGCCCTTCAGGTCCCGCCGCGCCGCCTGGTACAGGGACCGGTCCAGTTCCCGCTCGTCCCGCACCAGCCAGACGTTCTGGCTGCCGGTGCCCGCCGTGTCCTTCAGGATCGCCGGCAGCCCCACCTCCTCGAGCACCGGCTTCCGTGCCTCCGCGGCCTCACCGGCGGCCTCCACGGCCCGTCCGCGCGTGAGGCCGGCCTCGTGCAGCCGGTTGCGTACGGCGGCCTTGTCCCGGGTCAGCCGCAGCACCGCGGGGTCGAGCCCGGGCAGGCCCAGGCGCGCGGTGAGGTCGGCCCCGACCAGTGTCCAGGTGTCGGTGGAACTGATCAGACCGCGCAGGTCCGGGGTCCGGCGCAGCAGCCCGGCCACCCGCTCCACGTCGAAGGTGTCGGTCTCGAGCACGTCGAGGCAGCCGGCGGGCAGCCGGTCCAGTTCGTGGGCGTAGTACGAGGGATCGCGGGTCAGCAGCAGCAGCCGCTCGCCGAACAGGCCGGCGGCGCGCGACAGGTGTCCGAGTCCGAAGGTCAGCGACTCCAGGCAGACGACGGTCACGCGGCACGCTCCTTCCAGCGCGCCGGGCACGCGGCCCGCCGCCACTCCAGCCTCGACCAGGGCATGGTCATCCCCTCCGGGTCGCGGACCTCCACGGGTTTCAGCGCGGCGGGGTCCAGGGCCTGCGCGTGCCGGGCGAAGACGCGTTCCACGTAGCGGTGGCCGGTGTCGGCGCCGATCACCACGTGCAGCCGGTCGGGGTGACGACGGGCCTCGTACGTCGCGGCCAGGTACCCGGCGCCGGTGGACAGCCCGGCGAAGACGGCGTGGTCGCGCAGCAGGGCGACCGCGCCGGACATCGCGTGGGTGAAGTCCAGCCAGTGCACGGCGTCGTAGAGGTGGTGGCGGACGTTGTCGAAGACGATGGACGACCCGATGCCGGCGATGATCGCTTCCGGGTCGTGGTGGTCCTGACTGCCGAAGGTGACGCTGCCGAAGGGCTGGACGCCGACCAGCCGCACGGAGGACTCCGCGGCCCGCAGACGCTCCACGATGCCGCCGGTCGACGCGCCGGATCCCACTCCGCCGACGACGGTCAGCGCGGTGGAGGGGAACGCCGCCGCGATCCGGTCGGCGACCTCGTGGTAGCCGAGGTAGTGGATGTCGTCGTGGTACTGGCGCATCCAGTGGCAGTCCGGGCGTTCGGCCAGGATCTCGCGCACCCGCCGCACCCGTAACTCCTGGTCGAGTTTCAGGTTCCGCGACGGCCGGACCTGTTCGACGACGGCGCCGAGGATCTCCAGCTGGGCCAGTGTGGTGGCGTCGACGGTGGTGGAGGCGACGATGTGGCACCGCATCCCGTACCGGTGGCAGGCCAGCGCGAGCGCGTAGGCGTAGATGCCGCTGGAGCTGTCGATCAGGGTCTGGCCCGGGCGGACCGTGCCCCGGCCGAGCAGATGACGGACGGCGGCGAGCGCCGAGTAGATCTTCATCGACTCGAACCGGAGCAGGACCACCGTGTCGGTGAGCCGGACCAGGTCGGGGACCTTCAGGGCGTCGGCGATGTGGGGGTGGATCACCCGTAGCCTCCTTGGGCGAAGGAACACTGGTGGCCGAGCGAGTGGAAGAACGCGGACAGTTCGGACTTGACGTCGGCGCCCGGGCGGCGCACGAAGAGGTAGCCGGTCAGACAGCCGGTGTGCGCGACGAAGACGCCGTCGGCGTCGAACCGCTCGCGGTGGGCGAGCAGGCTGCCGAACGTCGCCTTGGGCAGCACCTCCTGGGACAGCGCGGCGCTGACGGTCGCGGCACGGGCGACGACGGCCGGATCGGCCGAGTCGAAGCCCTTCAGCAGGTCGGCGAGGCACCGCTCGTACGCCTCCCCGCGCCGCCGGTAGTGCTCCAGCAGCGGGGCGGTCACGGCGGCGGTGTCCACCGTGCCGGGTTCGGTGACGAAGGCGGTGTGGAAGCCGATGCCCGTGCCCAGCCGTCGCACCACCCGGTGCCGGCCGCTGAGGTACAGCGCGAACTCGTCGAGGAAGACGCTGTCGGCGCGCTCGATCCCCGCGAGGATCCCGAGCACCACGTCCAGGTCCCAGGGCAGGGAGAACAGACGGAAGAGACAGCGCAGCGTCGCCACGACGTCCGCCGTGGAACTGGCCATCCCCACCCCCACCCGCAGGTCGGAGTGGCTGCTCCAGTCACCCGGCGGCAGCGTGAGGCCGTAGTGCTCCAGGAAGAGCCGGGCCGCCGTCGCCGACTTCTCCCCGAGCGCCGGCCGCGGCGGGCCGGTCGGGGGCCCCGGCGTGAAGAACACCGAGGAATGGCGGTCCACGGGGAAGGACACCACCGCGATGTCCGGATCAGGGCTCGCCCGCAGCGGGCCCTGGTACAGCTCACCCAGGGTGCCGTGGCAGACGCCTGCCAGGGTGCCGCGGCCCGCCCGCACTCGTTGGCCCGTGCACACGTTCTCCTCCGTCCCGAGTCCCGCACACCGACAGGGAAGGAGGCGTGGCCGTACGCGTGACGTACGACCGTCCGTACCGCCGACCCAGTCCACGAGGTCACCGTGCACATCCCGCGCGTGGCGCACGGGCGCAGTGGCAGGTCTTCGGACTCGCGGGCACGTCCGCCGGACAACCGCGGACACCTACCGGCCGTCGCTTCCCCGGCCCTGGCCCGGGCCCAGTGTCGTTGACGGCGTTCGTTCCCACTCACCGCTGCGGGACAGTCCCGGATTCGCACCGGGTTCCCTCTTGCGCCGCGCCCTCGGACGTCCGGGCGGACGGAAGGCACGAACCGACTGCGTGCATCAGCGTAGGGGCACCCGCGTCCCCGCGACAGGGGAGTGACCGCGGTTGTCCTGAATGTTGGGTGGGGCGGGAGGGCACGGGACGGTCGCGCGTGCCGCGTGCTGCGGGGGAAACCCGTGGTGCGCACCGGGCCCGGCGGGGTGCCGGAGGCGGTGGCCGCAGCGGTCCGGCGGGCCGTCGGCCGCCGTCGTCCCGATGGCCGGATCATGACTCGGCGCCCCGTCGCCTCCTCGGCCAGACTGGTCGCCCCACGACACACACGCACCGTCTCAGCGGCGGCCGGTCCCCGGGAGGCCCATGATGCTGTCAGGCGCGAGGCCGGAGGAGGACGGGGCACGGGCGGCGTCCGGCCGGGACCGGCCGCCTGCCGAACGTGGTGCCCTGCGCGCCGACATGCGGTCCGCCGTGCCCGACGCCGGTGCGGCGGTGGTGGTCACGGCGGCCGTCTTCGCGCTGCTGTACGCGCGCATGGAGTCGGGCGACTCGGACACGGTCGCGGTCATGCCGTTCATGGACGACCCCCGCACCTACTGGATGTACCTGCTCAGTCAGGCGTTCGGCTGGTCGGCCCTGCTGTGGGCCTGGGGCACGGTGGTGCTCGGGCTGCTGCTGTCGGGACCCGGGCCCGCCCCGCTGCCGGTTTCCCGGCAGGTGCTGGAGCGCTGGCACCGCACCACCAGTCTGACCACGACGGCTCTGATGTCCGCGCACGCCGTGATGTTCGCGGCGGAACTCGTCCGCTACGAGACGAAGCTGGACTGGGCCGAACGGCTGTGGGTGGGCTTCGCGGACTCCTTCGTGCCCGGCTGGTACGACTCCGGTACCGGCCGGATCGCCATCCCGATCGGCCAGGGCGCCCTGTACCTGGCGATTCCGCTGGGGCTGCTGTTCTACGTCCGGCACCGCATCGGGGCGAACACCTGGCGCCGGCTGCACCGGTTCGTGATCGTCGTGTACGTGCTGAGCGTGTGGCACACGCTGCTGTACGGGACCAGCGTCTGGTACGGCGGGTGGCCGCGCACCGTGCTGTGGCTGCTGCAACTGCCGGTCGCGGCGCTGCTGTTGCTCCGGCTGCTGCGGCCCGCCCGGAGAGCCGGACGGCTGGGGGCGCCCGGGGCCCGCGACGGCGTGGCCTGGCCGGCCTGGGTGACGCGGGCGGCGGGCCGGGTCGCCGCCGGAGCCGTCGTCGTCGGTCTCCTCGTCGTGGTGGCGTCCGGCCACGACGGCGGACGGGACCGCCCGGCCGAGCCCCCCGCGACGTCCCCGCACCCCCAGGAGACGGAGTGACCGGGCCGCCCCGCCGTTCCCGGCCCCCGTTCCCGCCCGGGTGACGGCATCCCCTCCTTGGCGACCCCCACCAGCCCCTGTGCGTCGGGTTCCTGAGGGCCTGCCACCCGGCCCCGGGCGGCTAGAGTGCGGATACGTCGCGATCAAGGGGGAGACCATGGCCAAGATCAACGTAAGTCTCGACGCCGACCTCGTGGTGGAAGTGATGGTCCTGTCCGGGATCGGCTCGCCCCAGGACGCGATCGAGGTGGTCGTGCGGGACTACATCGCCCGCGGCCACCGCACGGAGGCCCGCACCGAGCTCAGGGACCAGGGTCTGCGGGAGGTGGACGCCAAGCCGCAGGAACCGCAGGGCTGAGTCCCGCCGCCCCGCGTGCCGGCCGGCCCCGGCGGGCACGGGGCGGGCACTTCTCCCGGAGCGGGGACCGCGGCGGGCGACGGACCCCCGCGCCTCCGGCCGCGCGACCGGCCGGCGGTCACGGGTCCGCCTCGCGGCCGCCCCGCGGAGCATCCCGGTCGGGACCTCCGGGAACGAACCGGTGGACAGGGTCACCCGCCGCCCGCGCGGCGACCGGCAGCCACTCCCACCGGCGTCGCCCGTGACCGGACGCTCTCCCGGTCCGCCGGTGACGGGCTTGACCTTGACACCGTGACAAGGTGTCGACTTGGGTGCGGAGGTGGTCCCGATCGACTCGACCGACGAAACCCCGCGGAACACTCGCATGGCCGGCGCCCTGTGCGCCGAGGACTCCTCGGTCCGGCTGCAGGCGGCCCTGGCGGTCGGCTCGCACCCCGACCCGGGCCTCCTGGAGATCCTCGTCGAACGGTGCGCGCTCGAGCCGGACTTCTTCGTGCGGGACATGCTGTCCTGGGCACTGACCCGTCTCCCGCCCGGGATCACCCTGCCCCGGATGCGTCAGGAACTCGGCTCGGAGCGCCGTCAGGCCCGCAGTCAGGCGCTGCACACGCTCTCCAAGATCGGCGACAGGAGCGCGTGGCCCTGGATCACGCGCGACATGCTGCGCGACGCCGACGACGAGGTGGCGCGGACCGCGTGGCGCGTCGCGGTCGCCCTCGTGCCCGAGGACGGGAAGAAGGACCTGGCCGACGAACTGGTCGTGCAGCTCGGCCGCGGCGACCGCGATGTGCGGCTGAGCCTGAGCCGGTCCCTGGTCGGCCTCGGCGAGGTGATCGGGCCCGCCCTGGAGAAGGCCGCGGCCCACCCCGACCCGGCGGTGGCCACGCACGCCCGTGCCACGGAACTGCTCCTGAGGGACCCGGAGTCCGGATTCGACGCGGCCGTCGACGAGGCGAGGCGAGCCGTCACACTCGGCCCGGAACGGGCCGCCACCGCGGCCACCGCGGCTTCGGCCGCGTGCGGAGTCGCCGGGACCCCGGAGACCCCGGAGACCTCGGGGACCGCGCGGACCACCCGGGCGACCGGGCCGGCGGAGACCCCCGAGGGTGCGGAGGCCGCGGATTGCTGATCGGTGAGGTGGCCCGCCACTCGGGGGTGAGCGCCCGGATGCTCCGGCACTACGACGCCCTCGGCCTGGTGCGTCCGACCGGTCGTACCGTCGGCGGCTACCGCGCGTACTCCGCCGAGGACGTCCGCAGGATCTTCCACGTGGAGGGCCTGCGCTCCCTCGGCCTCTCGCTCAAGCAGATCGGGCGCGCGCTGGAGGACCCGGCCTTCACGCCGTCCACCTTGGTCGGCGACCTCATCCGGTGGACGGAGGACCGTCTGCGGCGGGAACGGGAGCTGCTCGAGCGGCTCCGCGCGATCGACGCGTCGGCGCCCACCGGCTGGCGGGACGTCCTGTGCGTCGTCGACCTCATGCGGGGGCTCGGCTCGACCAGCGCCGCGCGCAGGCAGCAGACCGTCCTGGCCCGGCCGGATGGTTCACCGGTCCCCGCCGGGCTGCTGGCCGAGGCGGTCCTGACCGAATCCGACCCCGTCGTCGCGGGCGCCCTGCGCTGGGCGCTCGCCCGGTCGGGCGGCGACGGTCTGGCGGCGCTGGCCGCCGGCGTGCGCTCGCCGGACGTCGACGTCCGGCGGCGCGCGGTGCCGGCGATCGCCGGGATGCCCGAGGCCCCGAGCACGACCGCGGTGCTCATGGAGGCGCTCGGGGACGCGGACACGACGGTGCGCGGGCACGCCGCCCTGACGTTGGGCAGGCGTGGCGTGACCGCGGCCGTGCCGGCACTCGTCGGCATGGTGGTCGAGGGCGCCAACGACGTCGACGCGGCGGAGGTCCTCGCAACGCTGTCCCGGCTCCCCGGGTGCGCGGACCGGATCGTGACCGCGCTGGCCGACGAACTCGCCGCGCCCACCGCGGACTCCGCGGTGCGGATCCGCCTGGCCCAGGCGCTGGTCGAGCTGTCGGGGACCGGGGGGCAGCGGATCCTGCGCCGGCTGGCCCACGACGACGACCGCACCGTCGCCCTCGTCGCCTCGGCCTTCGTCGGTGTTCTCGGTGGGCCCGGAGTTCCCGGCGTTCTCGAGGGACGGTCGCCCGACGACGGAGACGACGGAGACGACGGGAGCGCTGATCCCGCGGTGCCGGCACCACCGGGCACCGGCCCTCCGTGAGCGCACCGCGAGGCGGCGAGCGGTGCGCGCCTCCTCGGCCGGGGCACCGGCTGCCGCCGGGAACCGCCGTCGACGGTTGTGCGCACGGAGCCCCGGGGGCCGGCCCGGCGTGACGGACAGGCGGCCGGCCCGCCCCCGACGGAGAGCCGACGCGGAAACGGTCCGCCGACTTCGCCGGCGGACCGTCACGTCCTGCGGGGGCGTCGCGGGCGAGGCACTGCGGCGGCGCTGCGAACGGCTCCCCGGGACGGTCACCAGCAGGGGCTGCCGTCGTCCTCGCGCCACGACACGTCCGTGACGTGCATGGGCATGGTGAAGTAACTTCCGTTGCCCGCGCTGACACATGCCGTGTGCGCGGGCCCCTGCCCCTCGTCCCCGGCGACGACGTACGTCATCGTGACGTCCCGGGCCGTGTTGTTGTAGAAGATGTGCCCGAGAGCGCTGCCGGACCATTCGGTCTCGGTCGCCAGCGACGGAGGCGTGTCGGTGTCTCCGTACCACCACTCGGGCCAGACGCAGAACGAGCCCTGCGGGCAGTTGCCGGGGGCCCACGCCGATGCGCTGGGCGCGGCTGCCATGACACCGAGGAAGGCTGCGGGTACCGCTGCGAGGGCGATGGCCCTGAGACGCATGAGGGGCTCCATTCTCGGGACGTGGCAGGCATGTTGGCAGCGTGGATATTGAAAGGTCAAGCGTCGTCTTCCGGCCTCCGGCCGCGGCGTCCGGAACCCGGCCCCGGCGGTTGACCGGAGCGCACTCGTCCGCCGCCCGGCCGGGGGCCGGGACCCGTACCTCGCGGCCGGATCGGGCCCAAGCGCGGAGGGGAGCCGCATCATGGCCGGTTTCCGGCTGGACACCCGCGCCGGGCGCACCGGCGCCCGGACGGCCTTCCGGGCGCCGCCGCCCGGCCCGCCGCCGGACGCGCCGACGCCGGCGGACGATGACGAGCGGCACGTTTGCCGCTCGCGGGGGTGCGTCGCACCGGCGCGACCCGGTGCTCCCCGAGTACCCGTCAGGGAGCCCGGGACCGGCTGGAGTCGAGGCGTGCCGTCGCCGAATCTGGCCGAAACCCACAGCATGGGAGCCCGGGTGTCGGAGGCGGACGGCGCGCCTGGCGGCGGCCACGGCCCGGTGCCCGGACGGCGCAATTCCTCGGTGAAACAAGGGGTTTGAGGGTGGAAGGACGGGATACACGGGTCTGGTCGTGGGTTGCCGACCGGCCATCTCCCCTTCGATTTCGGGGGGTTGCCATCCTGTGACCCAACGTGAAAACTGTGAGCGCGTTCGGCCCGGATGGATCGCGCCGAAGCGCCTTTTCAGCACGCAAAGTGCAGAATCATGGGACATGAGATTCCTGTGCGGGGTTGCCGCGCGGGAAGAGTCACTGGGGGATGTAGTGATGGCTGCTTTGCGCCCGAGGCACGTGCCGCCAGGCTGCGGCCGTGCGGGCTTGCCGACCGCACGGCGGACGTCCGGGACGCCCGCGACCGCGGCCCCGGCGTACGCAGCCCGTCCCCAGGTCTGCTGACGCCCGCGGCGGCCACGGGCCGTTGCGCGGGGACGGACGGGCGGGCCGCCCCCGAGCGCCGGCCGGGTCCGGCCGCGGGCCGGCCCTCCGGCGCGGAGCGAGCGGTGCCGCACGGCGCCCCGTCCGCCCGCCACGCCCGTGACGGCCGCGGCGCCCCGTCCGCCCGCCACGCCCGTGACGGCCGCGGCGCCCCGTCCCGCCCACCACGCCCGTGACGGCCACGGCTTCCCGCCCGGCGAACCCACGGCACCGTCGGTACCCACACCGCCGGGCCCGCGCGTCCTCATCCAAGGAGAAACGGTGACCAGCACCCGACTGTCTGGGAGAAGATCCCCCCTGGACGCGCTGCCCGAGCGGTGGCGGTCCTTACGCGAGGCGGGCCCCGTGACCTACGACGAAGCGCAGGACCAGTGGCGCGTCGTGGACCACCAGGGGGTCTCCGCCGTACTCGCCGACCCGGGCACGTACTCCTCGGACCTCACGCCGATCACCCCCACCCAGCAGGACTTCGAGACCTTCCGGCAGGGCAACTTCGTCGGCATGGACCCGCCGGAACACCGCAAACTCCGCACCCTGGTGAGCCAGGCCTTCACCCCCCGGGTGGTCCACGGGCTCGAACCGCGCATCGAGGCCGTGTGCGCGCGCCTCCTCGACGGCGTCGCCGACCGCGACCGGTTCGACCTGGTCGACACCCTCGCCTACCCGCTGCCGATCATCGTGATCGCCGAACTGCTCGGTGTCCCCGCCGGCGACCACGGACTGTTCCAGGAGTGGGCCAGTACCCTCTTCGGCGGCGACCAACTCGGCGACAGTCTCGACATGGCCGACCTGGAACGGGCTCTGGAGGCCATCGCCCCGACCGTGCGCGAGATGAACGGCTACGTGCTGGACCACATCCGGAACCGCCGCGCCCACCCCGGGGACGACCTCACCAGCAGGCTCCTCACCGCCGAGGTGGACGGAACGCGCCTGGCGGACGAGGAGATCGTCGGGTTCGTCGCCCTGCTGCTGGTCGCCGGGCACATCACCACCACCGCGCTGCTCGGCAACGCCGTGGTCACCTTCGACCGGCACCCCGGAACCCTGGCCGCGCTGCGCGAGAACCCCGGCCGGCTGCCGGACGCCGTCGAGGAAGTGCTGCGCTGGCTGCCGCCCTTCCCCGAGCTGGGACGGCGCACCACCCGGCCGGTGGTGCTCGGCGGACACGAGATCCCGGCCGACACCCTGCTGATGGCACACCTGGGCGCCGCCAACCGTGATCCCTCCTGCTTCACCGATCCGGATGCCTTCGACGTGGCCCGCAGTCCGAATCCCCATCTGACCTTCGGCCACGGCATCCACTTCTGTTTCGGCGCGCCCCTGGCCCGGCTGGAAGCACGGATCGCCCTGCATATGCTGATGGAACGTTTCCCTGTCGTCGCGGTCCCTTCCCACGACGAGGTCACGTACCAGAACCCGGCCGTCCTCGTCGGCGTACGCCACCTGCCGATCGTCGTCACCAGGCCGTGACGCGCGTCGACGCGCCCAGGTCCCGTACCGCTCACCCACGGGGCCGCCCTTCCTCCCCGCACCCGCTCTCACCAGGAGTCCCCTCCCCATGCCGTACTTCACCGCCGCTCCGGCCGCCGACCGGCCGCCGTCCCCGCAGCACCAGGAGTTGCAGAGCCGCCTCGACTCCCTCGCGCGCGCCCACCGCGTGCCCGGCGCCCAGCTGGCCGTGCACACCGGCACGCACACCCTCAGCGTGCACACCGGCACGGCCGACGCCCTGACGGGAACCCCGTTCACCGCGGACACGGCCGTGCCCCTGGGCTCCGTCACCAAGCTCGCCACGGCCGCCACCGTGCTGCTCCTCGCCGACGACGGCGACCTCGACCTCGACGAGTCCGCCGCCGAACTGATACCCGGGTTACGGCCGTTACCCGAGGTGACCGCGCGTCACTTGCTCAGTCACACCGCCGGCCTGCCCACCGGACCCGACTCCGACAGCGCCGCCGGCACCACCGCCACGCGCTACCTCTCGGCGGTCTGCACCGCTCGGAACGCCCTGTTCCCGCCGGGAACCGGCTTCTCCTATTCCAACGCCGGCTATGTCGCCGCCGGCCGGCTCGTGTCCGAAGTGACGGGCATGACCTGGCAGGAGGCGCTGCGAGCGCTCCTTCTCGAACCCCTGGGCATCGTGCCCGCCTTCCTCGGCGACACCGCCCCCGCGCGGTCCCTCGCCACCGGCCACGCCCTCAACACCGCCACGGGCCTGGTACGCCCGGCCCACCAGAACCTCGCCCCGGTGGAGGCTCCGGCCGGAGCCCTGCTGGCGAGCGCCGAGGACCTGGTGGCCCTGGGCAGGGCCGTCATCGGCCGGTCCGCCGTCCTGCCCGCGTCCGTCGCCGCCCGGATGCGCCGTCCCGAGCCGGCTGCCGACCCCGGAGCCCTGGCGGACTCCTGGGGCCTGGGCCTCGCCCTCTTCCAGCAGGACGGTCGCGTGTGGTGCGGCCACGACGGGAACGCCCAGGGCACCTCCTGCCATCTGCGGGCCGAACCGGACAGCGGCGTCGTCGTCGCCTTCACCGGCAACGCCGGCGGCGCCACCGCCCTGTGGCGGGACCTCGCCGCCGACGTCGCCCGGCTCACCGGCACCCGCGTGCCGACCGCCCCGGCCGCCGCCCGCCGCGGCCCCGCCGTGCCGCTGCCGGAATGCGCCGGCACCTACCGCAACGGGAGCACCGAGTACGCCGTCAAGCTCGACGGGGACGGCACGCCGACCTTGTCCGTCGACGGTGACTACCCCATCCCGCTGGTGTGCTACCCGGACCTGTCCTGTGACCTTCTCGACCCGGCCACGGGCCGGCCCGAGCCCGGCGGCCGCTTCCACCGCGACCCCGCCACCGGGACCGTCGACCGCCTGCAGATATCCGGCCGCACCGCGCGCCGCACCGGCACCGGCTGACCGCGCCCGCGTCACGCACCCGCGACACGCACCCGCCCCGTACGCATGGACCCCGCACTGCCCAGGTGTGCCCGCAGGCCGCCCGGGAGCGGTGCGCCGGGTCCGCGCGCCGCCCCACCCCCGGAGGACTTCACCCCGATGACGGACCTGCACGCCCAGCGCCCCGCCGCGCCCGCCGGCACCACCCCGTCGGCCCGCGCGGACCACGCCACCCGTCACGTCCCCCTCGGCGAGCTGTTCGCCGGGTGGGTGGAGCGCGACCCGCACGCCCCCGCGGTGACCGACGGCCGGCGCACCTGGTCCTACGGAGAACTCGCGCGGCGGGCCGGCCGTCTCGCCGCCCACCTCGCCGGCACCGGCGCCGGACCGGAGCGGACGGTGGCGCTGGTCCTGCCGCGCTCGATGGAACTGATCGCCGCCGAGCTGGCCGTCACCCTGACCGGTGCCGCCTTCCTCCCCGTGGATCCCGGCTATCCGGCCGAACGGCGGGCCCTGATGCTCGCCGAGGCCGCGCCGGCCGTCGTCCTGGACGACCCGGACCGGGTCCGCGCGCTGATGGACGCCGGGGACCGGGAGGCGCACCCACCCGGGAGCCGGGTGCTCCCCGACCACGCGGCGTACGTCATCTTCACCTCCGGCTCCACCGGCACCCCCAAGGGCGTCACCGTCACCCACCGCGGCATCGGCGGGTTCACCGCGGCCGCCGCCGAGCGGTACGCCGTCGGCCCGGGCGACCGCGTGCTGCAGTTCTCCTCACCCAGCTTCGACGCCTCCGTACTGGAACTGTGCGTCTCCGTCCTGTCCGGCGCCCTGCTGGTCGTACCGCCGGACGGGCCCTGGCTGGGCGACGAACTGGCCGCCGTCCTGGACGAGCACCGCATCACCCACGCCCTCATACCGCCCGCCGCCCTCGCCACCCTGCCCGACCCGGCGGACACCGGCGGCGCGCCGCACCTGCGCACCCTGATCGTGGGGGCCGAGGCGTGCCCGGCCGCGCTCGTCGACCGGTGGGCACCCGGCCGCCGCATGATCAACTCCTACGGGCCGACCGAGGCCACCGTCGTCGCCACCTGGACCGGGCCGCTGGCCGCCGGCACCGGGACCCCGGCCATCGGCAGCCCGCTGCCCGGCACCGAGGCCCACGTCCTGGACGCGGCGATGCGCCCGGTGCCGCCCGGCACGGAGGGGGAACTGTACGTGGGCGGCGACGGGCTGGCCCGCGGCTACCTCGGCCGCCCCGGCCTGACCGCGACCCGGTTCGTCGCCCACCCCGCCGGCCCGCCCGGCGCCCGCCTCTACCGCACCGGCGACCGGGTGCGCCGCGGGGCGGACGGCGAGCTGGAGTTCCTCGGCAGGACCGACCGGCAGATCAAGGTGCGCGGCTTCCGCATCGAGCCCGGTGAGATCGAGGCCGCCCTGACCCGGGACCCCGGCGTCCGTGAGGCCGTCGTCGTGGTCCGCGAGGAGGAACCCGCCCGCGGCCGGCTCGTCGGCTACGTCACGCCCGCCGACCCGGCCCGCGGAGCCGATCCGGCCCGGCTGCGTGCCGCCCTCGCGGCCACCCTGCCGGCCCACATGGTGCCCTCCGCGGTCGTCGTCCTGGACGCGCTGCCGCTCACCCCGCAGCACAAGATCGACCTGAGGGCCCTGCCCGCGCCCGCCCCCGGCGGTGCGCCGGCCGAGGAGCGCGTCGAGCCGCGCACCGACGACGAGCGGGCCCTGGCCGCGATCTGGGCCGACGTCCTCGGCGCCGACGCCGTCGGCGTCACCGACGACTTCTTCGACCTGGGCGGCGATTCGATCCTCGCCGCCCGTGCCCTGACGCGGATCAGGGACGTCCTCGGCGTCCGGCTCTCCCTGCGCGACGTGTTCACCGCGCGGACCGTCGCCGCCCTCGCCCCACTGGCCGCCGAGCCGTCCGCCGCCGCACCGCCGGACCCGATCGCCCCCGCCCCGCGCGGAAAGCCCGTCCCGCTGTCCAACGCCCAGCGACGCCTGTGGTTCCTCGACGACCTCGCCGACGGCGGGACCGAGTACAACACCGGCGTGGCGCTGCGGTTGCGCGGTCCGCTCGACACGGCGGCCCTGCGACGCGCCCTGGACCGGCTCGCCGCCCGCCACGACTCCCTGCGCACCACCTTCGCCACCGTCGACGGCCGGGGCGTCCAGCTGATCGCCGACGAGGCGGCGCTCCCCCTGCACACCTCCGACGTCGCGCACCTGCCCGCCGGCCGGCGGGACGAGGCCGTCGAACGCCTGCTGACCGGGGAACTGCGGCGCCCCCACGACCTGACGACGGGGCCGCTGACCCGGGCGCTGCTCGTCCGCCGCGGCCCCGGGGACCACGTCCTGCTGCTGGCCCAGCACCACATCGTCACCGACGGCTGGTCGGTCGGTGTCCTGACCCGGGACCTGGCCGCGCTCTACCGCGCCGAGGCGACCGGCGAACCGGACGGCCTTCCCCGGCCGGGCGTGCAGTACCCGGACTTCGCGCTGTGGGAACGCGAGCGGCGCACCGGCGACACGGACGCCGACGGCCTCGGCTACTGGAAGCGCCACCTGGCCGGCATGCAGCAGCTCGAGCTGCCCACCGACCGGCCCCGGCCGGCGGTGCGCACCACCGCGGGCGCGGCACACCGCCACGACCTCCCGCACCACCTGGTGGACCGGCTGCGGCACCTGGCCGCGGGCCGCGGCACGACCGTCTTCACGCTGTTCGCCGGGGCGGCGGCGGTGCTGTTCTCCCGCTGCTCCGGGCAGCGGGACGTGGCGTTCGGGACCGTCACCAACGGACGGGACCGCCGCGAACTGGAGGACGTGACGGGCTTCTTCGCCAACACCGTCGTGCTGCGCGCCGAGGTCGACGACGCCGTCACGGTCGACCGGTTCGTGGCGGCCATGCGGGCGACCGTGCTGGACGCCTTCGCGCACGACGGCGTGCCGTTCGACCGGGTGGTCGAGGAACTGGCCCCGCCGAGAGACCCCAGCCGCACTCCGCTGGTCCAGGTACTGGTGGTGCAGCAGGCGGCGCCCGCCCGGCCGCCGCTGGCGGCCGGGGTGCGGATCGAGGACCATCCGCTGCCCCGCCCGGCCGCCCGCTTCGACCTCGTGCTGGAGTTCGCGCCGCGCGCCGACGGCGGCTGCGAGCTGACGGTCGAGTACAACACCGACCTGTTCGAGGCGGAGACCGTGGCCCGGATGAGCCGCGGGCTGCACCACCTGCTGGAGGGGATGGCGGACGGCCCGCACCGGACGCTGGCCGAACTGCCGCTGCTGTCGGACGAGGAGCGCCGCACGCTCCTCGACACCTGGAACCCGCCCGTGCCGGCCGGCGGCCACGCCGAGGACGCCACCCTCCCGGCGCTGTTCGAGGCGCAGGTGGCCCGGACCCCCGACCGGACCGCCGTGACGTGCGGCGGGACCCGGCTGGACTACGCCGGGCTGAACCGGCGCGCCAACCGGCTCGCGCGGCTGCTGACGGCGCGGGGCGCCGGCCCGGAGTCCCTGGTGGCGCTGTGCCTGCCGCGCTCCGTCGACCTGCTGACGGTGCTGTGGGCGGTCCTGAAGTCGGGCGCCGGATACCTGCCCGTCGATCCCGGCTACCCGGCCGAGCGGATCCGTTTCATGCTCGACGACGCGGCCCCCGCCCTCGTCGTCGCCACCCGCGAAACCGCCCACGCCCTCCCCGACGACTGCGAGCCGCTGCTCCTGGAGGACGCCGGGCCGTCCGACGCCGGTGCCCCGGACCCGGCCGACGCCGACCCGGCCGACGCCGACCCGGCCGACGCCGACCGGACCCGGCCGCTGGACCCGTCGCACCCGGCCTACGTCATCTACACCTCCGGTTCCACCGGCCGCCCCAAGGGCGTGGTCGTCACCCACCGCAGCGTGGCCGCGCTGGCCGCCTGGGCGGAGGAGAGGTTCGGCCCGAGCGGACTGGCGCACGTCGTCGCGTCCACCTCCCTCAACTTCGACGTGTCCGTCTTCGAGCTGCTGTGCCCCCTGCTGGCCGGCGGCGGCGTCGAGGTGGTCGCCGACCTCCCGGCCCTCGCCGACGGCCACGGCCCGCGCCGGGCCGGACTCCTCAGCGGCGTCCCGTCCGTGCTCTCCCGCGTGCTCGGCGGCGACGGCGCCGTCGAGGCGGACACCGTCGTCCTGGCCGGCGAGGCCCTGCCCGCCCGGACCGTGCGGGACATCAGGGACGCCATGCCCTCGGCCCGGATCGCGAACATCTACGGACCCACCGAGGCCACCGTCTACGCCACCGCCTGGTTCGCCGACGGCGCCGTCCCCGGCCAGGCCCCGCCCATCGGCCGTCCCGTCGCCCGCACCCGCGTCTACGTGCTCGACCGCCTGCTGCGCCCCCAGCCCCCGGGCGTCACCGGCGAGCTGTACCTCGGCGGCGGCGGACTGGCCCGCGGCTACCTGGGACGCCCCGGCCTGACCGCCGCCCGCTTCATCGCCGACCCCTTCGGTGCCCCCGGTGACCGCATGTACCGCACGGGCGACCGGGTGCGCTGGAGCGCCGACGGCCAGCTGGAGTACCTCGGCCGCCTCGACCAGCAGGTCAAGGTGCGGGGCTTCCGCATCGAGCTGGGCGAGGTCGAGGAGGCCCTGCGCGGCTGCACGGGCGTCGCCGAGGCCGCCGCCACCGTCCGCGACGGCGACGGCCACCGCCGCCTCGCCGGATACGTCGTCCCCGTCCCCGGCACCCGTGTGGAACCGGAGGCGGTACGCCGCGAACTCGGCCGGACCCTGCCCGACTACATGGTCCCCGCGGCCGTCGTGGTGCTGCCCGCCCTGCCGCTCAACCCCAACGGCAAACTGGACCGCGCGAAGCTGCCCGACCCGGCACCGGCCGGACCCGCGGTCCGCCACGTCGCGCCCCGCACTCCCACCGAGCGGACCCTCGCCGCCATCTGGACCGACGTCCTGCACGTGGAGCGGGTCGGAGCGGACGACAACTTCTTCGCACTGGGCGGCGACTCCATCCTCAGCATCCAGGTCGTCGCCCGGGCCCGGCAGGCGGGCCTCACGATCACCTCGCGGGACGTCTACCGGCACCAGACGGTCGCCGCCCTGGCCCGCTGCGCCGACGAGGCGGGAAGCCGGCGGCCCGCCGCGCCCGCCCCCGTCGAGGCGACCGGCACCGCGCCGCTGACACCCATCCAGCACTGGCTGTTCGGCAGCGCCGCGGAACGGGCCGGGCACTTCGCCCAGACGCTCTCGGTGGAACTGCACACCGGTGTGGACGCGACCGCCCTCGAAGACGCCCTCAACGACGTCGTCGCCCACCACGACGCGCTGCGCTCCCGCTTCCTCACCGACGACGCGGGCGTGCGGTGGCTGATCGACGGGCCGGGCGCGCGCTGCCGCCTCGTCCACCACACCGGCCCGGACACCGGCACCCCGCACCTCGGCCCCCACGACCTGCGCCGCGGCCCGCTGCTGCGCGCCGTCCTGCACGACCGGGGCCCCGGACGACCGCGGGTGCTCCACCTGGCCGTCCACCACCTCGTCGTCGACGGAGTGTCCTGGCGCCTGCTGCTGGAGGACCTCGACCTGGCCTACCGCGCCCGGCGCGCCGGCCGGGACGCGGCGGCGGCGCTGCCCCGGAAGTCCTCCCCGCTGCGGCAGTGGGCCGAACGCCTCGCCGCGCACGCCGCCGCCGGCGGCTTCGACGACGAGAGGGAGTACTGGGAGCGCGCGGCCGAAGGAGCCCGGGCCGCCCTGCCGGCGGACCGGACGGGCACCAACACCTACGCCTCCCAGCGCTCGGTGACGGTACGCCTGGACCCCCGGGACACCGAAGCGCTGCTGCGCACCCTGCCCGGGACCTACCGGACGCGGGCGAACGACGTCCTGCTCGCCGCCCTCGGCCGGACGCTGTGCGGATGGACCGGTCACGACCGGGTGCTGGTGGACGTCGAAGGCCACGGCCGGGAGGAACTGTTCGCCGACGTCGACACCAGCCGCACCGTCGGCTGGTTCACCACCCGCCACCCCGTCGCCCTCGCCGTCCCGTCCGAGGCGCACTGGGACGCCGTGCTCAAGCAGGTCAAGGAGCAGCTGCGCGCGGTTCCCCGGCACGGCCTCGGCCACGGCCTCCTGACCCTGCCGGGCCGCGACGCCGCACCGCTCCCGGCGGTCACCGCGCAGATCAGCTTCAACTACCTGGGCCGCTTCGGGCTCTCCGGGACCTCCGAGGGGCTGTACGCCGGCCCGTTCCGTCCGCTGGAACTGGACGCCGACCCCTCGGCGCCGCGCCCGCACGCCCTGGAGGTCGTGGGGCGGCTGGACGGCGACAGCCTGGAGTTCACCTGGTTCTACTCGGACGAGCTGCACCGGCGGGACACCGTCGCCGGCCTCGCCGGACGGTACGCCGACGAGCTGGCCGGCCTCGCCCGGTACGCGGCCCGGCCCGGCGCCGCCGGACGCACCCCCTCGGACTTCCCGCTGGCCCGCCTGGACCAGACGCACGTCGACCGCATAGCGGGGGAGGACCCGGCCGGGGTCGAGGACGTCCACCCCCTCACGCCCACCCAGGCCGGCATGCTCTTCCACCGGCTCTCGCAGGACGACCGCGGTGTGTACTTCCAGCAGCTGACGTTCGTCCTGGACGGCGTGCCCGACCCGGCCGTGCTGGCGGAGGCATGGCAGCGGGTCACGGACCGTACGCCGGTGCTGCGCGCCCGCGTGGTGTGGCAGGACGTGCCCGAGCCGCTGCTCGTGGTGCAGCGCCGGGCGGCCGTGCCGGTGGAGTCCTCGGACTGGCGCGATCTGTCCGACGCCGGACGGGAGGAGCGGCTGCGCGAACTGCTCGAGGGCGACCGCGCCCGCGGTGTCGACCTGACGCGCGCCCCGCTCCAACGCCTCGCGCTGGCCCGGGTCTCCGACCGTTCGGTCCGTGTCGTGTGGTCCTTCGACCACCTGATCCTGGACGGGTGGAGCCTGTTCCAGGTCCTCTCCGACGTCTTCGCGTGCCACGCCGGACTGTCCGGCGCCGCGGACGTCTCCCCGCCCGACCGCCGCCCCTTCGGCGACTACGTCGCCTGGCTGCTCGGCCGCGCCGACCGGGCCGGGGCCGAACGGCACTGGCGGACCCGCCTGAACGGCCTGGGCGAGGCCACCGCGCTGCCCTTCGACCGCGAGCCCCGCGAGAGCCACCGCGCGGAGTCCACACGGGCGGTACGCGTCACGGTGCCCGAGGCCACCACCCGGGCACTGGAGGGCCTGGCCAGATCGGCGGGCCTGACGATGAACACCCTCGTGCAGGGCGCCTGGGCGCTGCTGCTGAGCCGCCAGGCGGCCCGCGACGAGGTGGTCTTCGGCACCACCGTGTCCGGACGGCCGCCCGAGCTGCCCGGGGCCGACACCATGACCGGCCTGTTCATCGCGACCCTGCCCACCCGCGTGACCGTGCCGCGGGACGAGACGCTGCTCACCTGGCTGGGCCGGCTCCAGCAGGAGCAGAGCGAGGACCGCCGCCACGGCCACGTGCCGCTGCACCACATGACGGCGTTCACCGAACTGCCCGAACGCGTCGCCCTGTTCGACAGCATCGTGGTGTTCGAGAACTATCCGGTCGACGACGGTCTCGCCGCCGCGCACGGCCTGCGGCTCAGCGGCCTGGACGGCATCGAGACCACCAACTACCCGCTCGGCCTGGTCGCCTACCCCGGCACGGAACTCGCCCTGCGCCTCGGCTACGACCCGGACCTCTTCGACGCCGCCACCGTCGAGCGGATGGCCGAGTACCTCACCGTCCTGCTGGAGGGCTTCGCCACCGCACCGCGGAGCGCGCCCGCACGCCTGCCCCTGCTGACGGCCGCCCGCCGCGAGCAGGTGCTCCACACGTGGAACGACACGGCCACGGGCACCCCCGCGGCGACCACCGCCGACCTCTTCGCCGCGCAGGTGCGGCGCACTCCCGACGCCGTCGCGCTGCTGGCCGGCGACGAGCGGCTCACCTACCGGGAACTCGACGACCGCGCCACGGCACTGGCCGGCCGGCTGGCCGCGCTCGGGGTCCGCCCGGAGGTGCCCGTCGGCGTCCTCATGGACCGCTCGGCCGCGCTCGTCGTCACCCAGGTCGCCCTCGCCCGCCTCGGCGGCGTGTACGTCCCGCTCGACGGCAGGGCGCCGCGGGAACGGCTGCGCACCATGCTCGGCGAAGCCGGCACCGACCTGCTGCTCACGGACGACGCCTGGCGGGAGACGGCCGCGGCCCTCCTGCCGGACGGGCGCGTCCTGCGGCCCGAGGACGACACCGCCGACGGTTCCCCCGGCGCGATCGCGTCCCGCGTGCACCCCGACAACGTCCAGTACCTCATGTTCACCTCCGGCTCCACCGGCAACCCCAAGGGCGTGGCGGTGCGCCAGCGGGACGTGGCGGCGCTCGCCCTCGACCGCGCCTTCGCCGCCCACGACCGCGTCCTCGTGCACTCCCCGCACGCCTTCGACGCCTCCACCTACGAGGTGTGGGTGCCGCTGCTGCGCGGCGGCACGGCCGTGCTCGCCCCGCCCGGGGACCTCGAAGCCGCCACCGTGCGTCACGCGATCCGCGAACAGGGCGTGAACTGCCTGTTCCTGACGATCGGTCTGTTCCGCCTCCTCGCCCAGGAGGACCCCGGCTGCCTGCGCGGCGCGCGCGAGGTGTGGACCGGCGGCGAGGCCGTGCCCGGCTCCGCCGTGCGGCGCGTGCTGGACGCCTGCCCGGACCTCACCGTCGTCGACGTGTACGGACCGACCGAGGTCACCACCTTCGCCACCCGGCGGGTCTTCCGCGCCGGTGACGCGCTGCCCGCGGCCCTGCCCATCGGCCGTCCCCTGGACGACACCCGCGCGTACGTCCTGGACGCCGCCCTCCAGCCGCAGCCGCCCGGCATACCGGGCGAGCTGTATCTCGCGGGCGCCGGACTGGCCCGTGGCTACGCCGGGCGTCCCGGCGCGACGGCGGCCCGCTACCTGGCCGACCCGTTCGGCCCGCCCGGCGGCCGGATGTACCGCACCGGCGACATCGTGCGCTGGAGCGCCGACGGCCACCTGCACTTCGTGGGACGCGCCGACGACCAGATCAAGATCCGCGGCTTCCGCGTCGAACCCGCCGAGATCGAGGCGCGGCTCACCGCCCACCCGGAGATCGCCGAGGCGGTCGTGTCGGTGGCGCGGCACGCGGGACGCAAACGCCTGGTCGCCCACCTCGTACCCGCCCCCGGCGCGGCCGTCCCGGCGGCGGCCGAGCTGCGCGAGCGCCTGTCCGGCGCACTGCCCGACTACATGGTGCCGGCCGCGTTCGTCACCGTGGCGAAGCTGCCCCTGACCGCGAACGGCAAGGTCGACCGGCGGCGCCTGCCCGACCCCGGCCTGCCGGCGGTGGACGACACGGCCTACCGCGCGCCGCGCACCGACGCCGAGCGGGTGCTGGCCGGCATCTGGGCCGACCTCCTCGGCGTGGAACGGATCGGCGCCGACGACAACTTCTTCATGCTGGGCGGCGACTCGATCGTCAGCATCCAGGTCGTCTCCCGCGCCCGCACCGCCGGGCTCGCGCTGACCCCGAGGGACCTGTTCCGGCACCCCACGCTCGCCGCCCTGGCCACCGCCGCGACCGGCGCCGCCGCGACCGTCGCGGGCACCGCCGAGGTGTCCGGCGAGGTCGGGCTCACCTCGATCCAGCGCTGGTTCCTCGACGCCGAACCGCCGCGCCCGGAGTACTTCAACCAGTCCGTGACCGCCGAGACGGCCGAGGACGTGGACGCCGGCGCGCTGAGCACCGCCCTGGCCGCGTTGTGGGCCCACCACGACGCCCTGCGCGCCCGCTTCACCCGCACGGCGGACGGCACCTGGCACCAGGAGTACGCCGCCCCGGACGCCGGGGCACCGGAGCTGCTGCGGGTGCACGATCTCAGCGGTCTCGACGCGCGGGACACCGAGGCGGCCGAGGCCCGCCTGTCGGAGGAGGCGCACACCGGGTTCCGGCTGGACACCGGCCCCCTGATCGCCGCCCGCCTGTTCACCGGCGGGCACCGGGCACCCCGCCTGCTGCTGACCGCCCACCACCTGATCGTCGACGGCGTCTCCTGGCGCGTCCTGCTGGAGGACCTGGAGACCGCCTACGCGCAGGCCCGGGCCGGTGAGCGGACACGGCTGCCGCAGCGCACCACGTCCGTACGGGAATGGGTACGGCGGCTCACCGAGCGCGCCGGCGAGACGGACTTCGCCGCGCAGCGTGCCCACTGGGACACCGTGGCCCGGCACTGCGCCGACCCGCTGCCGACGGACCTCGACGGCGGCAACACCGCCGCCGACCTGCGCACGGTGACCGTACGCCTCGACCGCCGGCGGACCGACGACCTCCTGCGCAAGGTCCCCGGCGCCTACCGCACCCGCATCGACGACGTCCTGCTGACCGCCCTCGGCCGCGTGCTGGCCGACTGGACCGGCCGCGCCGCCGTCGCCGTGGGACTGGAGGGACACGGCCGCGAGGACCAGCTCTTCGACGACCTCGACCTGTCCCGCACGGTCGGCTGGTTCACCAGCCTCTACCCCGTCGCCCTCGAACTGCCCAAGGGGGACTGGGGGGCCGCCCTGAAGTCCGTGAAGGAGCAGCTCCGGGCCGTACCCGACCGGGGCGTCGGCTACGGCGCGCTGCGCCACCTGGCGGGCGACGAGCGGCTCGCCGCCGCGCCGCTGCCCGGCATCAGCTTCAACTACCTGGGCCGGTTCGACTGGTCGGCCGACGGCGGCGCGCTGGTCCGGTCCGTACCCGGCGGCCTGGGCGGCGCCGAGGACCCCGGGGCGCCGCGTCCGCACCTGCTGGACGTGGTGGCCCGCGTCGAGGACGGCGAACTGGAGATCACCTGGCACTACAGCGGTGGACGCCACCGTGAGGAGACGGTCGCCTCGCTCGCCGGGGGCATGCTGCGGTCACTGGAGGAGATCGTCGCGCACTGCGCCGCCCCGGACGCCGGCGGCCGCACGCCCTCGGACTTCCCGCTGGCCCGGCTCGACCAGAGTGCCGTGGACCGGGTCGTGGGGGACGGGCGCGCGGTCGAGGACGTGTACCCGCTGACGCCGATGCAGGCGGGCATGCTGTTCCACAGCCTCATGGACCCGCGGGGCCGCACGTACGTCAACCAGGTGCAGGTGGTGCTGCGCGGCGTCACCGACCCGCACGCGCTCGCCGAGGCGTGGCAGCGCACGGCGGACGCCAACCCGGTCCTGCGGACCCGGCTGGTGTGGCAGGAGACCGCGACACCCCTGCAGGTGGTGGAGCGGCGGGCCACCGTGCCCGTCACGCACCACGACTGGTCGGGGTGGCCCGCCGAACGGTGCGCGCGGGAGACGGAGCCGCTGCTCGACGCGGACCGGCGGGCCGGGATCGACCTCGGCGCGGCCCCGCTCATGCGGCTCGCGCTGATCCGGCTGGCACCGGACCGGGTGCGCATGGTGTGGACGTTCCACCACGTCCTGCTCGACGGCTGGAGCGCGGCCCAGGTCTTCGACGAGGTCTGCGAGCGGTACGCGGGCCTCACCGCCGGACACCGCCCGCAGGTGCCCGGCCGGGCGCCCTTCGCCGACTACCTGCGGTGGCTGGCCGCCCAGGACAGCGGCCGCGCGGAACGCTATTGGCGCGAGACCCTCGCCGGGTTCGCCGTCCCCACCGGGCTGCCGCGCGACCGGCGCCCCGCCGACGCCCACCGCACGTCCTCGTCGGGAACGGTCCGGGTGGCCCTCGGGCGTGAGGTGTCGGCGCGGCTGAAGGAGACCGCGCAGCGGGCCGGGCTGACCGTCAACACGGTGCTCCAGGGCGCCTGGGGACTGCTGCTGCACCACTACGGCGGCGGTGACGACGTCGTCTTCGGCACCACCGTCTCCGGCCGCCCGGCCGAACTGCCCGGCGTGACCTCCATGGTGGGCCTGTTCATCAACACCCTGCCCACCCGGCTGCGGATCGACGGGCGGCGCCCCCTGCTGGACTGGCTGCGCGAGGTGCAGGCCGCCCAGTCGGAGGCCCGGCGCCACGACTTCGTCTCCCTGGCCCAGTTGCAGAACTGGAGCGAGGTGCCCGGCGGCACCAACCTGTTCGACAGCATCGTCGTCTTCGAGAACTACCCGTTCGACGAAGGCGCCCTGGCCCGGCACGGGATCGCCGTCGAGCACGAACGCGACCTGGAGCCGACGAACTACCCGCTCAGCGTGGTCGTCGCCCCCGGCGACGACGTGACGGTGTCCCTGGACTACGACCCGGCGGCCTTCGACGCCGCCACCGTCGAAGGGATCGGCGCGAGCCTGCGCACCCTGCTGACGCGGATCGCCGCCGACGCCGACCGCTGCCTGGCCGACCTGCCGCCGCTCGAACCGGCCGACGCTCGCCGCCTGCTGGACCGGCTCGCGGGACCGGTCGCCGAGCTGCCGCACCGCACCCTCCCGGACGTCTTCGCGGCCCGGGCCGCCCGCGTCCCCGACGCCCCGGCCGTGACCGCCGGCGCCGAGAACCTGACGTACCGTCAGCTCGACGAGCGGGCCAACCGCCTGGCCCGCCTCCTGATCGAGGCCGGGGCCGGACCGGAGCGGTTCGTCGCGCTGGCCCTGCCCCGCACCGCCGACCTGATCGTGGCGCTCCTCGCGGTCCTCAAGAGCGGCGCCGCCTACCTGCCGGTCGACCCCGGCCATCCGGCCGAGCGCATCGCGTTCCTCTTCGAGGACGTACGGCCCGACGCGGTGATCACCTGCGCGGAGACCTCCGGGCGGCTGCCGGACGGCCCTTGCACCCGGATCGCCCTGGACGACCCGGCCTGCGCCGGGCGCCTGACCGCCGCGTCCGCCGCGCCGGTCGGTGACGGCGAGCGGCGCGGCGGGCTGCTGCCGGACCACCCCGCCTACGTCATCCACACCTCCGGCTCCACCGGCCGGCCCAAGGGCGTCGTGGTCTCCCACGCCTCGGTGGTGGCGCTGGCCGACTGGGCCGCCGCCGAGTTCACCGGCCGCGGGCTCGCCCACGTGGTGGCCTCCACGTCGCTCAACTTCGACGTGTCCGTGTTCGAGATCCTCTCGCCGCTGCTGGCGGGCGGCCGCATCGAGCTCGTCCGCGACCTGCTGGCCCTCGCCGAGCGGCCCGGGCCGTGGCGCGCGGGACTGCTCAGCGCCGTCCCCTCCGCCCTGGGCCGCCTGCTCGCCGAGGACACCGTGCGCGTCAGCGCCGACACCGTCGTCCTGGCGGGCGAGGCGCTGCCCGCCCGCGCCGTCCAGCAGGTCCGCGCGGCCGTCCCCGGCTGCCGGGTCATGAACATCTACGGCCCCACCGAGGCCACCGTCTACGCCACCGCCTTCACCTGCGACCCGGCCGACCCCGACCGGGTCCCGCCCATCGGCCGGCCCGTCGGCGGCGCCCGCGCCTACGTCCTCGACACGGCCATGCGCCCCGTGCCCGTCGGGGCGCCCGGCGAGCTGTACCTGGCCGGGACCGGCGTGGCCCGCGGCTACCTGAACCGGCCGGGCCTGACCGCCTCCCGCTTCCTCGCCGACCCCTTCGGACCGCCCGGCAGCCGCATGTACCGCACCGGCGACCTGGTCCGCTGGACGGCCGACGGCGACCTGCTGTACCTCGGCCGCGGCGACGACCAGGTGAAGGTGCGCGGCTTCCGCATCGAGCTCGGCGAGGTGGAGGCCGCGCTGGCCCGGCACCCGCAGGTGGCCGCCGCGGCCGCCCGGGTCGTGGAACACGACGGCCACAAGCGCCTCGTGGGCTACGCCGTGCCGCGCGGCGCCGCCGCCCCGGCACCGGCGGACCTGCGCGCCTTCCTCGCCCGGACGCTGCCCGACCACCTGGTCCCGGCGGTCGTGGTGCCGCTGGAGCGGCTGCCGCTGGGCGCCACCGGCAAGCTGGACCGGCGGGCCCTGCCCGCGCCCGTGTGGTCCGCCGCCACCACCGAGGGCAACCGGCCGCCGCGCACCGCCGCCGAGCGGACGCTGGCCGCGATCTGGTCCGAGGTGCTGGGCGTGCCCGACGTGGGCGCCACCGACAACTACTTCATGCTCGGCGGCGACTCCATCCTCGGCATCCAGATCGTCTCCGCCGCCCGCCGCGCCGGCCTCGCGCTCACGCCCCGGCACCTCTTCCAGCACCAGACCGTCGCCGAACTGGCCACCGCGGTCCAGGAGTTCCCGGCCGCGGCGGCCACCGCCGAGCAGGGCCCGGTCGTCGGGGACGTCCCCCTCACTCCCGTACAGCACTGGCTGTTCGACACGCTCACCGGCGACCCGGCCCGCTTCACCCAGGCGGTCTCCTTCGAGCTGGCGTCCGACACCGACGAGGCGCTGCTGCGCGGCGCCCTCGCGGCGGTGCTGGAGCAGCACGACGCGCTGCGCATGCGCTACGAACCGGCCGGCGACGGACGGTGGCGCCAGCACGGCGCCCCGCCCGGCGCCGCACCGCACCTGGAGGTGCGCGACACCCCGGAGGAGCCGGCCGCCGTGGCCGCCGGCCTGTGCGCCGCGTTCGACCTGACGGAGGGACCGCTGCTCAAGGCCGCCCTGTGCCGGCCGGACGACCACCGGCCGCCCGTGCTGGTGCTGGCCGCCCACCACCTGGTCGTCGACGCGGTGTCCTGGCGCGTCGTCCTGGAGGACCTCGACACCGCCCACCGGGCACTGCGCGCCGGGGAGACGCCCGACCTGGGGGCGAAGACGACCTCGTTCCGCGCCTGGGCCCGGCGCCTGGCCGCGCACACCGCCGACGGCGGCTTCGACGACGAGATCGCGCACTGGAGCGGCCTGCGCCCCACCGCCCTGCCGACCGACCTCGCCGGCGGCAACACCGCGGCCGACGAGGAGACCGTGACGGTGAGCCTGGGCGGCGAGGACACCCGCCGGCTCCTCCAGGACGTGCCGGACGCCTACCGCACCCGCGTCAACGACGTCCTGCTGTGCGCCCTCGGCCGGGTCCTGGCCCGCTGGACGGGGCGGGACCGGGTGGTGGTCGCGCTGGAGGGTCACGGCCGCGAGGACCTGTTCGACGACGTCGACCTCGCCCGTACCGTCGGCTGGTTCACCACCATGTTCCCCGTCGCCCTCGACGTGCCCCGCGACGCCGGTCCCGGGACCGCGCTGAAGACGGTCAAGGAGAACCTGCGGGCCGTCCCGCGCGGGGGAGTGGGCTACGGCGCACTGCGGCACCTGCACCCCACGGCGGGGCGCGAGCTGCCCGGCCTGCCCCAGGTGGGCTTCAACTACCTGGGACAACAGGACTGGAACGCGGCCGAGGGCGGCCTGCTGCGCGCGCCCCACGGCGGGCTGAGCGGCGGCATGGACCGCTCGGCGGACCGGCCGCACCTCATCGACGTCCTCGGCCGGGTCACCGGCAAGCGGCTGGAGTTCACCTGGTCCTACTCCCGGCGGGTGCACCGGCACGACACCGTCGTACGCCTCGCGGAGGAGACGGCGGAGGAACTGCGGCGGATCGTCCGGCACTGCGCCGGACCCGGCGCGGGCGGCCGTACCCCGTCGGACTTCCCGCTGGCCGCACTGGACCAGGCGGCCGTCGACCGGCTCGTCGGCGACGGGCGCGAGGTGACGGACGTCTACCCGCTCACGCCCACGCAGACCGGCATGGTCGTGCACGGCATGGACGAGCCCGGTGAGGGCCTGTACGTCGAGCAGATCACCTTCGTCGCGGACGGCGTGCGCGAGCCCCGGCTGCTGGCGGCCGCCTGGCAGCACGTCGTGGACCGCACGCCCGTGCTGCGGACCGCCGTGGCCCCGGGCGAGGTGCCGGTCCCCCTCCAGACCGTGCGCCGCCACGTCACCCTGCCCGTCACCGCACTCGACTGGAGCGGCCTGGACCCGGCGCGGCGGGACGCCGAACTCCGGCGGCTGCTCGAGGAGGACCGCGCCCGCGGCATCGCCCTGGACCGTCCCCCGCTGCTGCGCGTCTCCCTGATCCGGCTCGGCCCCGACGAGGTGCGCGTGGTGTGGACCTTCCACCACGTCCTGCTGGACGGGTGGAGCGTCTTCCACGTGCTGTCGGACGTGATGGCCGCACACGCCGCGCTCGCCGCCGGCGGCGAGCCGCGGCTGCCGCTGCGGCGGCCCTTCGCGGACTACGCCGCCTGGCTGGCCGGCCGGGACACCGCCGCCGCCGAGGAACACTGGAAGGCCGCCCTCGCCGGCTACTCCGCGCCCACCCCGCTGCCGTACGACCGCAGGCCCGCCCCGGGCGCCGCCGCCCGGTCGGGAACCTGGCTGTCCCGGCGGCTCGGCGCCGAGGGCACGGCCCGGCTGACGGACTTCGCCCGCCGCCACCGGCTCACCCTCAACACGCTGGTGCAGGGCGCCTGGGCGCTGCTGCTGGCGCGTTCCAGCGGCGAGCGGGAGGTGTGCTTCGGCACCACCGTCTCCGGCCGGCCCGCCGACCTGCCGGGCGCGGACACGATCACCGGCCTGTTCATCACCACCCTGCCCGCGCGGGTCGCCGTGGACGAGTCCACGCCGTGCGCCGCGTGGCTGCGGGAGCTCCAGGCCGCCCGCGCGGAGGACCGGCGGTTCGACCACGTGCCGCTGACCGACGTGCACCAGTGGAGCGAACTGCCCCCCGGGACGTCCCTGTTCGACAGCCTGCTGGTCTTCGAGAACTATCCCGTGGGCGACGCCACCGCCGGCGCCCACGGCGTGCGCATCCGGGACCTCGACGCCCGCGAGGCGACCAACTACCCGCTCACCGTGGTGATCTCGCCCGGCGACGAACTGAGCGTGGAACTCGGCTACGACCCCCGGTACTTCGAGGAGACCACCGCCCACGCCCTGGCCGCCCGGCTGCTGCAGACCCTGTCCGCCCTCGCCGGATCCGCCGACCCGGCGCCGCTGCACGCGGTCGACGTGCTGCCGCCCGGCGAACGGCACCGGCTGCTGCACGGCCCCGCCCGCCCCCCGTCACCGCCGGTGCCCCCGGCGACGCTGCCCGCGCTGATCGAGGCCGCGGCCGACCGGTGGCCCGGCCGGACCGCCCTCGACACGGGAGGGACGCGGCTGACCTTCGGCGAGGCGGAGGCACACGCCAACCGGCTGGCGCACCGGCTCATCGCACGCGGGGCGGGGCCCGGCGACATCGTCGCGCTGGTCCTGCCGCGCTCGGCGGACATGGTCCTCGCCCAGCTCGCCGTGGCCAAGGCAGGGGCCGCCTTCCTCCCGGTGGACCCCGGCTACCCGGCCGAGCGGGTCGCGCTGATGCTGCGCGACGCGGACCCCGCCGTCACGCTCACCGCCGAGGAGGTCGCCGGCCTGCTCGCCGCGCCGCCCGACGGCACCCCCGGCCACCGGCCCGCCGCCACCGACCGCGTCCGCCCCCTCCACCTCGACGATCCGGCGTACGTCATCTACACCTCCGGCTCCACGGGCACCCCCAAGGGCGTCGTCGTCACCCACCGGGGACTGGCCGGCTTCGCCGCCGCCGAGGCCGCGCACTACCGGGTCGGACCGGGGGACAGGGTCCTGGCCTTCGCCACGCCCAGCTTCGACGCCTCCGTGCTGGAGCTGTGCATGTCGCTGCCGAACGGCGCGGCCCTCGTCGTACCGCCGCCCGGCCCGCTGCTCGGCGCGGAACTGGCCGGCGTCCTGCGCACCGCGCGCATCACCCACACCCTGCTGCCGCCCGCCGCGCTCGCCACCCTCCCGCCGGACACCCCCGGCACCCTGCCGGACCTGCGCACCCTGGTGGTCGGCGCCGACGCCTGCCGGGCCGAACTGGTCGCCCGATGGGCACCGCACCACCGCATGGTCAACTCCTACGGGCCCACCGAGGCGACCGTCGTCGCCACCTGGTCCGACCCGCTGGAACCGGACGGCTCCGCGCCGCCCATCGGCCGCGCGCTGCCCGCCACCGGCGCCTACGTCCTCGACGCGCGCCTGCGCCCCGTCCCCGACGGCGTGCCCGGTGAACTGTGGCTCGCCGGGCCGGCCCTGGCCCGCGGCTACCTGGGCCGCCCCGGCCTGACCGCGGCCCGCTTCACCGCCGACCCGTTCGGGGCGCCCGGCACCCGCATGTACCGCACCGGCGACCTGGTCCGCCGCGACGCCCGCGGCGAACTGCACCACCTCGGACGCACCGACCACCAGATCAAGGTGCGCGGCCACCGCATCGAGGCCGGCGAGGTGGAGGCGACCCTGGTGCGCCACCCGGCGGTGCTGGACGCCGTGGTGAGCGTGCGGGAGGACGAACCGGGGCTGCCGCGCCTGGTGGCCCACCTGTTGCTCGCGCCGGGTGCCGAGCCGCCCGCCGGCGCGGAACTGCGGGCCTTCGCCGCCCGCACCCTGCCCGGCCCCATGGTGCCCTCGGCGTTCGTGACGCTGGACCGCTTCCCGCTCACGGAGAACGGCAAGACCGACCGGGCCGCGCTGCCCGCGCCCGGCCCGGACACGCAGGAGCGGACCGCCGGGCACGTGCCGCCCCGCACCCCCACGGAGGAGGCGGTCGCCGCCCTGTGGGAGGAGGCGCTGGGCACCGCCGTGGGAGTCGAGGACGACTTCTTCGCCCTGGGCGGCGACTCCCTGCGCGCCCTGCGGGTGGCCTCCCGCGCCAACGACACCTTCGGCGTGACCCTCACGCCCCGCGACGTCCTGGTCAACCGCACCGTCGCCGCCCTGGCGGACCTGGTGGAGGAGCAGGTGCTGAGCGAACTCGAAGACGCCGCACGCGGCGACAGCGACCACGACGAACGGTGAGGACCGGACAACCATGACGTCTTCGAAGCGAAACCGCGCCGAGGCCCTGCCGCAGGACCTCCAGGAAGTGCTCCGCCGCCGGCTCGCCGGACGGGCCGCCGGCACCCCCGGCGGCGCCGCCCGGCAGGCCATCCCGCACGCGGACCGCACCCGGCCGCTGCCGCTGTCCTTCGCCCAGCAGCGCCTGTGGTTCCTGGACCGGCTGCGCCCCGGCGACCCCCGCTACAACAGCGCGGTCGCGCTGCGCCTGACCGGAAGCCTCGACCGGGCCGCCCTGTCCGGCGCGCTGGAGCACGTGGTGGGCCGGCACGAGGCCCTGCGCACCACGTTCCAGGACAGCGACGGCAGACCCGTGCAGACCGTGCGGCCCGCCGGGCCGCTCCCGCTGCCCGTCCGGGACCTGACGGCCCCCGGCGACGGGCCGGCGGACCCGGAAGCGGTGCTGCTCGCCGAGTACGAGCGCCCCTTCGACCTGCGGACCGGGCCGCTGCTGCGGGCCCTGCTGCTGCGGGAGGCGCACGACGCGCACGTCCTGATGCTGACGGCTCATCACATCGTCACCGACGGGTGGTCGATGGGCGTGCTGCTGGAGGAGCTGTGCGCCGCCTACGACGCCCTCGCCCGGGGCGACCGGCCCGCGCTGCCGCCGGTGGCCACGCAGTACCCGGACTTCGCCGCCTGGCAGCGCGAACAGCTCTCCGGCCCCCGGCTGGAGCGGGAACTGGCGCACTGGAAGGAGAGGCTGACGGGCGCGGTGGCGCCCGAGCTGCCGCTGGACCGGCCACGCCGCGGCGAGGAGTCCGGCGCGGGCGCGGTGCACACGTTCACCGTCCCCGCGGCCACCGCGGTCCGGCTGAAGCACCTCGCGGCCGAGCAGCACACCACGCTCTTCACCGCCCTGGCCGCCGGCTGCCAGGCCCTGCTGGCCCGCTGGTCCGGTCAGGACGACATCACCATCGGCTCGCTGACCCCCGGACGCGGGCGCACCGACCTGGAACGGGCCGTCGGGTTCTTCGCCAACACCGTCGTGCTGCGCACCCGCGTCGAGACCGCCGGTTCCTTCCGCGAGCTGCTCACGACCGCCGCGGACACCGTCAACGACGCCTTCGCGCACGGCGACACCCCGTTCGAGCGGCTGGTGGAGGCCGTCGGCGCGCCCCGGGAGGCGGGCCGCAACCCCCTGTTCGACGTGATGGTCCTGCTGCACCTCGCGCCGCCCGCCGCACCGGACCCGCACGGTCTGGCCACCGCCCCGGTCGCCGTCCCCAGACAGGCCGCCACGTTCGACCTGAGCGTGGAGTTCGTCCCGCAGGGGGACGGCCTCACCGGCCTCCTCGAGTACCGCACCGACCTGTTCGACGCGGCCACCGCCGAGCGCATGGCGGACCAGCTGCTGCGCACGCTGGAGGCCGCCGTCGCGGAACCGGACCGGCCGCTGGGCACCCTGCCCCTGCTCTCGCCCCGGCAGACGCGGCAGGTGACACAGGACTGGAACGCGACCGCCCTCTCCGTGCCCGAGGTGACCCTGCCCGAGCTGTTCGCGCGGCAGGCCGCCCGCACCCCGCACGCCACCGCCCTGGTCGCGGGGGACGTACGCCTCGACTACGCGGCGCTCGACGCGCGGGCCGACCGTCTGGCCCGTCACCTGATCGCGCGCGGCGCGGGCCCCGAGCGCCTGGTCGCCCTCAGGCTGCCGCGCACCGCCGACATGATCGTGGCGATCCTCGCCGTCTGGAAGGCCGGCGCCGGCCACCTGCCCCTGGACCCCGCGCTGCCCGAGGACCGCGTCCGGTTCCTGCTGGACGACGCGCGGCCGGCGCTCGTCCTGGACGAGGCCGCGCTGCGGGAGGTCCCCGACGACGAGGCCGCGCTGCGGGAGGTCCCCGACACCGCCCCCGGCCGGCTCACCCCGCCGCACCCCGACACCACCGCCTACGTCATCTACACCTCCGGCTCCACCGGCCGCCCCAAGGGCGTCACCGTGACCCACCGGTCCCTGGCGAACCTCCTGGCGGGCCACCGCCAGGGCTTCGTCGCCGAGGCGGGCGGCGGCCCGCTGCGGGTGGCGCTGACGGCGTCGTTCTCCTTCGACACCTCGCTGGAGGGCGTGCTGCTGATGGCCGACGGCCACCCGCTGCACCTGGTCGACGAGACGACCCGGCTGGACGCCGACGCGCTGGTCGAGTACGTCGTCGAGCACCGCGTCGACTTCCTCGACCTGACCCCCACCCACCTGCGCCGGCTGCTGCCCGCCGGACTGCTCACCGACCCGCGCCACCGCCCCCGGGTGCTGATGCTCGGCGGCGAGGCCGTCGGCCCCGGCCTGTGGCGGGAACTGGCGACGCGGCGGGACGTGGCCGCGTACAACTTCTACGGGCCCACCGAGTGCACGGTCGACGCCCTGGCCTGCCGCATCGAGGGCGACGGTCCCCCGACCGTCGGCAGGCCGCTCGCCAACGTGCGCGCCTACGTCCTGGACGACCGGCTGCGGCCCGTGCCGCCCGGTGTCGGCGGCGAGCTGTACCTGGCCGGCGTGCAACTGGCGCGCGGCTACGCCGGCCGGCCGGGGCTGACCGCCACGCGGTTCCTGCCCGACCCGTTCGGCCCGCCCGGCGCCCGCATGTACCGCACCGGTGACCTGGCCCGCTGGACCGCCGACGGACGCCTGGACTACCTGGGGCGCGCCGACGACCAGGTCAAGGTGCGCGGCCACCGCATCGAGCCCGGCGAGGTCGAGGCGGCCCTGACGGAGCTGCCCGGGGTCGCCGCCGCCGCGGTCGTCGCCGTCACCGACCCGCACGGCCACACCCGGCTCGCCGCCTACCTCGTACCCGCGGGCCGCGACGCGCGGCTCACCGCGGGCGAGGTGCGGGCGGCCTGCCGGCGCGTGCTGCCCGACCACATGGTGCCGTCCTCCTTCACCGTGCTCGACGCCCTGCCGATGACCGTCAGCGGCAAGGTCGACCGGCGTGCCCTGCCCGCCCCCGACCTCGAGGGCGGCGAGCGCGACCGGGAGTTCGTCGCCCCGCGCACCCCCGAGGAGGAGACCCTGGCCCGCATCTGGGCCGAGGTGCTGGGCGTGCGCCGGGTCGGCGTGACGCACAACTTCTTCGAGCTGGGCGGCGACTCCATCCTCAGCATCCAGGCCGTCTCCCGCGCCCGCGCGGCGGGACTGCACCTGACCTCGCGGGACGTCTTCCGCCACCAGACCGTCGCCGACCTCGCCGCCGCCGCGTCCCCGCGCGCCGCCGACGTGCCCGCGCCCCGCCGGCCGCGCGAGGAGGGACCGGCGCCGCTGACGCCCGTCCAGGAGTGGTTCTTCGCCACGCACGGCCCGCTGCGGCACTTCAGCATGTCGATGCTGCTGGACCTGCCGCACGACGTGGACGAGCCGGCCCTGGAGCGCGCCCTCGCGGCCCTGATCGCCCACCACCCCGCGCTGCGCACCCGCTTCACCCGCCCGGCCGGCACCTGGCGCCAGCACCCCGGCGACGGCCCGGTCACCGGCCCGCTCACCCGCCACGACCTCTCCCGCGCCGCCGACGCGACGGCCGCCCGCGAGGAGGCCGCCGAGGCCGCCCGCGCCGCCCTCGACCCGGAGACCGGCACCCTGCTGCGCGCCGCCCTGCTCTCCCGCCCGGGCGAGCGCCCCCAGCTCTTCCTCACCGCCCACCACCTGGCCGTGGACAGCGTCTCCTGGCGCATCCTCCTCGCCGACCTCGCCCAGGCCTACCGCCAGGCGGCCCAGGGCGAACCGATACGACTGGAGCCCGTGCCCACGCCGTTCACCGACTGGGCCGCCCACCTGTCCCGCCGGGTGCGCGCCGGTGACCTCGACGCCGACCTGGCGCACTGGACGGCCGAGGCCGCCGAACCCCGTACCCCGCTGCCCGTGGACCGCCCCGGCACCCCGCTCGCCGGTTCGGTCCGCACCCTGCGCACCCGCGTCGACCGCGCCACCACCGGGGCGCTGCTGCGCCGGGTGCCGGCGGTCTACCGCACCCAGGTCAACGACGTGCTGCTCAGCGCGCTGAGCCGGGTCCTCGCCGACTGGACGGGGACCGAGCGGGTGACCGTCGCCCTGGAGGGCCACGGCCGCGAGGACGAGGCGCTGGACCTGTCCCGCACGGTGGGCTGGTTCACCACCCAGTACCCCGTCACCCTCGCCCCCGCCGGACCGCCCGGCGCGCCCGACTGGGGCGCGACCCTCAAGGCGGTGAAGGAGCGCCTGCGGGCCGTCCCCCGGCACGGCCTGGGCTACGAGGCGCTGGCCCGCCTCGGCTCGCCCGACCCGGCCGCCCGCGCCCTGCGGGACCTGCCGCTGCCACAGGTCTGCTTCAACTACCACGGCCAGTGGGAGGCCGGCGACGGGCGGGACTTCGCTCCGGCGGGCGAGGCGCCCGGCCGTGACATCGCCGCCGACGAGCCGCTGGACCACCTGCTGGACGTCTCCGCCGTGGTCGCCGGCGGCGAACTGGAGATCACCTGGCACTACAGCGACCAGGTGCACGACGAGGACACCGTCCGTGCCCTCGCCGACGGCATGACCCGCGCGCTCGCCGCGATCACCGGGCACTGCGCCGGCCCCGGCGCGGGCGGCCGCACCCCGTCCGACTTCCCGCTGGCCCGCCTCGACCAGGACCGCCTGGACCGGCTGGTCGGCGACGGGCGGGACGTGGAGGACGTCCTGCCGCTGACCCCGCTCCAGGAGGGCATGCTCTTCCACCGGCTGGTCGGCGGTCCCGACGACGTGTACGTCGACCAGGCGGCGCTCCTGCTGGACGGCGTCGCCGACCCGCACGCCCTCGCCGTGGCCTGGCAGCGCGTCACCGACCGCACGCCCGCCCTGCGCACCTGTGTGGTCTGGGAGGACGTGCCGGTGCCCCTGCAGGTCGTGCGCCGGGACGTGCGGGTGCCGGTGACCCACCTCGACTGGCGCGACCCGGACGAGCCGGAGCGCGCCGAACGCCTCGACCGGCTGCGGGCCGACGACCTGGCCCGCGGCATCGACCTCGCCGCCGCGCCGCTGATGCGGCTGACCCTGGTCCGGCTGCCCGACGCGCGGCTGCACCTGCTGTGGACCTCCCACCACCTGATCCTGGACGGCTGGAGCCTGGCCCAGGTGCTGACCGAGGTGTTCGAGGAGTACGCCGCCCTCACCGCCGGCGCCGAGTCCCGGCCGCCGGTGCGGCGTCCCTTCGGCGACTACGTGCGCTGGCTCGCCGAGCAGGACGCCGGCGCCGCCCGCGCGCACTGGCAGGGCGTCCTCGCCGGCTTCACCACCCCCACCCCGCTGCCGACCGACCGCCCCCTGCGCGAGGCCCACCTGGCCCGCTCCGCGGACGTGCACGTGGCCGGCCTGGACGAGGGGACGTCGGCCCGGCTGGCGCGCACCGCACGCGACGCCGGACTCACCCTCAACACGGTCGTGCAGGGCGCCTGGGCGCTGCTGCTGGCCCGGTACGCCGCCGAGGACGACGTGGTGTTCGGCACCACCGTCTCCGGCCGGCCCGACGACCTGCCCGGCGTCGAGGCGATGGTGGGCATGTTCATCAACACCGTGCCCACCCGGGTGCGCGTCGACGCCGGGCGCACGGTCGGCGCGTGGCTGCGGGAACTGCAGGACGCGCAGGCCGAGTCGAGACGGTTCGCGGCGGTGTCGCTGGCCGAACTGACCCAGCTGAGCGACCTGCCGTCCGGCAGCCCGCTCTTCCACAGCATGGTCGCCTTCGAGAACTACCCCTTCGACGAGGCCCGCACGGCCGGCTCCGGGGTGCGCCTCGCCGAGGTCACCTCCCGCGACGCCACCAACTACCCCCTCGTCCTGCGCGCTTACCACGGCGAACGGCTCGGCTTCGACCTCGCCCACGACCCCGCCCTGTTCGACGCGGCGACCGTCCGCTCGCTCGCCGACCGGCTGTGCCTGCTGCTGACCGAGATGGCCGACGGCCCCGACCGGCCGCTGCGCGCCCTGTCCTGGACGACGGCCGCGGAACGGCGAGGGCTCACCGGCTGGAACGGCATCGAACGGGGCCGCCCGACGAGGACCCTGGTGGACCTGTTCGAGGCGCAGGCCGCCCGCAGGCCCGGCGCCGTCGCCGTGACCTGCGGAAGCGAACGTCTGGACTACGCGACGCTCGACGCCCGCGCGGGCCGGCTCGCCCACCGGCTCGCCGAACTCGGCGCCGCGCCCGAGCGGTTCGTCGCCCTCGCCCTGCCCCGCTCCTGCGACCAGGTCGTCGCGATCCTGGCCGTGCTGAAGACCGGCGCGGCCTACCTGCCGATCGACCCGGCCTCGCCCGCCGAGCGCGTCGGCCACCTCCTCGCCGACGCCGCCCCGGTGACGCTGGTGACCACGACCGGCACGGCGGCACGGGCCGACGGCACCGGTGTGCCCGTCCTCCTCCTCGACGATCCCGAAGTGGGGGCCGACCTCGCCCGCCGCCCGGCCACCGGCCCCGCCCCGGCCCGCCGGCCGCTGCCGGAGAACCCCGCCTACGCCATCTACACCTCCGGCTCCACCGGCCGCCCCAAGGGCGTGGTGGTCCCGCACGCCAACGTGGTGCGGCTGTTCACCCGCACCCGCCACTGGTTCGGCTTCGGCGAGGACGACGTGTGGACGCTGTTCCACTCCTACGCGTTCGACTTCTCCGTGTGGGAACTGTGGGGCCCGCTGCTGCACGGCGGCCGGCTCGTGGTCGTGCCCGACGGGACCGCCCGCTCCCCGGAGGACTTCCTGCGCCTGCTGGCCGACGAGAAGGTCACCGTCCTCAACCAGACGCCGTCCGCGTTCTACCCGCTGATCCGCGCGGACGCCGAGCACCCCGGGACCGGCGCCCGCCTCGCGCTGCGCACGGTGGTCTTCGGCGGCGAGGCCCTGGACGTCGCCCGGCTCGCCGACTGGTGGACGCGCCACCCGGCCTCCGCCCCGCGCCTGGTCAACATGTACGGCATCACCGAGACCACCGTGCACGTCACCCACGCCCCGCTCGATGCCGCCACCGCCGCCGGCCCCGCCGGCCCCATCGGCACGGCCATCCCCGACCTGCGGGTGTACGTGCTCGACGCGGACCTGGCGCCCGTGCCGCCCGGCGCGACCGGCGAGATGTACGTGGCGGGCGAGGGACCGGCCCGCGGCTACCTGGGCCGCCCCGGCCTCACCGCCACCCGCTTCCTCGCCGACCCGTTCGGGCCGGCCGGCGGCCGCATGTACCGCACGGGCGACCGGGCGAGATGGCGGGCCGACGGCACCCTGGAGTACCTGGGCCGCGCGGACGCCCAGGTGAAGATCCGCGGCTACCGCATCGAACCCGGCGAGATCGAGGCGGCCCTGCACACCCACACCGGCGTCGCCGAGGCCGCGGCCGGCGTGTTCGAGGACGCCTCCGGCACCCGCCGGCTCGTGGCGCACGTCGTCGGCTCCGGCGGCGCCGCCCTCTCGGCCGCCGAGCTGCGCGCCCACCTGGAGCGCCTGCTGCCCGCCCACATGGTGCCCGCCGCCTACGTGCCGGTGGACGCGCTGCCGCTCACCGCCAACGGCAAGCTCGACCGGCGCGCCCTGCCCGCGCCGGGACCGGACGGCTACGCCGCCGGCACCGACCGGACACCGCCGCGCACCCCCGCCGAACGGCTGGTCGCCGCCGCCTGGGCGGACGTCCTGGGGGTCGAGGAGGTGCACGCCGGCGACGACTTCTTCGCCCTCGGCGGCGACTCCATCCTCGCCGTCCGCGTCACCGCCCGGCTGCGCGCCGCGTTCGGCCCCGGCGTCTCCCCGAGGCTGCTGTTCACCCGTCCCACGGTGGCCGCCCTGGCCGCCGAGCTCGGCGAACCGGCCGACGGCACGCCCGCCCCGCGGGCCGACGCGATACCGGCGACCGCCCCGCACACCCCGGCGCCGCTGTCGTACGCCCAGCAACGCCTGTGGTTCCTCGACCGGTTCGAGCCCGGCAGCACCGAGTACACGACGCTGTCCGTGCTCCGCCTGCGCGGTCCCCTCGACGCCGGCGCCCTGCGCACCGCGCTGGACGGCCTGGTCGCCCGGCACGAGGCGCTGCGCACCACGTTCACCGAACAGGACGGACAGGCCCGGCAGCTGGTGCACCCGCCCCACCGCGTCGACCTGCCCGTGGACGACCTCACCACGGCCCCGGACGCGCGGGCGGCGCTGGAGGCGCTGCTGGAGCGGGAGGCCGCCACGCCCTTCGACCTGGCGGCCGGACCGCTGCTGCGCGCCCGGCTGGCCCGCCCGGCCGACGGCGAGCACGTCCTCGTCCTCGCCGTCCACCACATCGTCACCGACGGCTGGTCGCTCGGCGTCCTCGGCCGGGACCTGGGCGAGCTGTACGCGGCGGCGCACGAGGGCCGCAGCCCCCACCTGCCCGCACTGCCCGTGCGGTACGCCGACCACGCCGCCTGGCAGCGCGCCCGTGGCGAGGAGACCGGGCGGCAGCTCGCCCACTGGCGTCAGGTGCTGGACGGAGTACCGCCGCTGGAGCTGCCGACCGACCGGCCGCGTCCCGCCGTACGCGCCCGGGACGGCGCACTGGTCACCTTCACCCTGCCCGCCGACCTGACCGACCGGCTGCGCGAGCGGGGCCGGGAGGCCGACGCCACCCTGTACATGACGCTGCTGACCGCCTGCACGGCCCTGCTGTCCCGCTGGGCCGACCAGGACGACTTCGCCGTCGGCACCGTCACCGCGGGCCGTGAGCGCCCCGAAGTGCACGACGTGGTCGGCATGTTCGTGAACACGCTGGTGCTGCGCAACCGGGTGCGCCCCGGCACGTCGTTCCGCGCGCTGCTGGAGCAGGTGCGCGACACCGTCCTGGACGCGTTCGCCCACCAGGAGGTGCCCTTCGAGCGGCTGGTGGACGCCCTCCGGCCCGAGCGGGACACCAGCCGCACCCCCCTGTTCCAGGTCATGGTCGCCCTGCACAACCTGGGCGCCGAGGTCCCCGCGCTCCCGGACCTGGACGTCGAGCCGGTCCTGCCGCCGGTCCGGCACGCCACGTTCGACCTGGCCTTCGACTTCGTGGAGGGCGACGACGGCGTCACCGGCCACCTGGAGTACGACACCGGCCTGTTCGACGAGGACACCGTCCGGCGCCTGGCCGCCCGGCTGCGGCTGCTGCTGGAGGCCGCCGCGCAGGACCCGGACCGGGACGTGCGGGCGCTGGAACTGATGACCGCCGACGAGCGGCGCCGGGTGCTGCACGACTGGCAGGGGCCGCGGCTCGCGGTCCCGGACACCACCTTCCCCGCGCTGTTCGAGGCGCAGGCCGCCCGCACCCCGCACCTCACCGCCCTGGTGGCACGGGACACCACCCTCGACTTCGCGGCCCTCAACGAGCGCGCCAACCGGCTCGCCCACCATCTGCTGGCCCAGGGTGCCGCCCCCGAGCGGGTGGTCGCCGTACGACTGCCCCGCACCTCCGACCTGATGGCGGCGGTCCTCGCCGTGGCCAAGGCGGGCGGCACCCTCCTCTGCCTCGACCCCGACCTGCCCGAGGAACGCGTCGCCCACCTCCTCGCGGACGTGTCCCCGCACACCGTGCTGACCGCCGACACCCTGCGCGAGACGCCATGGGAGCGGCTGCCCGCCCACAACCCCACCGACCGCGACCGCCCGTCACCGCTGCGCCCGGACCACGCCGCCTACATCGTCCACACCTCCGGCTCCACCGGCCGCCCCAAGGGCGTCGTCGTCGAACACCGCCACCTGGTCAACCTCTGCCACGACCACCGCGAGGGGCTCGTCGCCCCGCACACCGCGGACGGCCGGCGGCTGCGCGCCGCGCTGAGCGCCTCGTTCTCCTTCGACACCTCCTGGGAGGGGCCACTGCTGCTCGCCCTCGGCCAGGAGGTCCACCTCGTCGACGAGGACGTGCGCCTGGACCCCGACGCGTTCTGCGCACAGGTCGCCGAACGCGGCCTGGACCTGGTGAACGTCACCCCGTCCTTCCTGCGCGAACTCACCGCCGCCGGTCTCCTCGCACCCGGCCGCCACCACCCGCGCGTCCTGCTGGTCGGCGGCGAGGCCACCGGCCCCGACACCTGGCGGGAGCTGTGCGCCGCCGCCGACCTCGGCGTCACCGCGTACAACATGTACGGGCCCACCGAGTGCACCGTCGACGCCACCTACGGGCGCTGCGCCGACCACCCCGACCACCCCGTCATCGGGCGCCCCGGCCGCAACCTGCGCGCCTACGTCCTCGACGGCGCCCTGCGCCCGGTGCCGCCCGGCGTGCCCGGCGAGCTGTACCTCGCCGGCGCGCAGGTGGCCCGCGGCTACCTGGGCCGCCCCGGCCCGACCGCGTCGCGCTTCCTCGCCGACCCGTTCGGCGCGCCGGGGGAGCGGATGTATCGCACCGGCGACCGCGCCCGCCGGGACGACCGGGGGCTGCTGGAGTTCCTGGGCCGCGCCGACGAGCAGATCAAGATCCGCGGCTTCCGCATCGAACCCGGCGAGGTCGAGGCCGCGCTGCTCGCCCACCCGGACGTGGCCGAGGCCGTGGTGACGGCACGCGAACACGCCGGCCGGCTCATGCTCGTGGCCCACCTGGTGCCCGCCGGGGACACCGTCCCGACCGCCGCCGGACTGCGTCTCGCGCTGCGCCGCACCCTGCCGGACCACATGGTGCCCGCGGCGTTCGTCCCGCTGGCGCGGATCCCGCGCACCAGCAGCGGCAAGACCGACCGGCGCGCCCTGCCGGCCCCGCCCGCACAGCCCGACCCCGCCACGGCGTACGTGGCACCCCGGCCCGGCACCGAGGAGACGCTGGCCGCGATCTGGACGGAGGTCCTGGGGATCGAACGGGTGGGCGCGCGCGACAACTTCTTCGCGCTCGGCGGCGACTCCATCCTCAGCATCCAGATCGTCTCCCGGGCCCGCCGGGCCGGACTGGCGCTGACCACCAAGGACGTCTTCCGCCACCAGACCGTCGCCGAACTCGCCCTGCGCGTCACCGAGACGGCCTCCGCCCCGGCGGCGCAGGACTGGCCCGCCGAGGCACCGCTCACCCCCATCCAGCGCTGGTACCTCGACGGCCGCGGCCCCGGCGACCCGTTGCGCTTCACCATGTCCCAGCACCTCGAACTCGCCCCCGGCACGGACCCGTCCGCCCTGCGTCCCGCCGTGGACGCCCTCGTCCGCCACCACCCGGCGCTGCGCGCCCGCCTCCGCCGCACCGGCGACGGACGGCACCAGGAGGTCCGGCCGGACGTCCCGGACGGCATCCTCACCCACCACGACGTGAGCGGCCTGGACGGCCCCGCGCTGGAGACCGAGGTGCGGCGCGCGGCGGACGCGGCCCGGGACTCCCTCGACCCCACCGAGGGCCGGGTGGTCCGCGTCCTGCTCTTCGACCGCGGCCCGGAGCGGCCCGCACGACTCCTGTTCATCGTCCATCACCTGGTCGTCGACGGCGTCTCCTGGCGGATCCTGCTGGCCGACCTGGAGACCGCCCACCGCTCGGCCGCCGCCGGGCGCCCCGTCGAACTGCCCCCGGTCACCACCCCGTACGGCCACTGGGCGGCCCGGCTGGAGACGCACACCCGTTCCGGCGCCCTGGACGGCGACCTCGCCCACTGGGAACGCGCCGCGGCGGCCCCCGCCGGCCTGCCCCCGGGCCGGCCCGGCCCCAACACCCACGGCACGGCCGCCACGCTCACCGTCCTGCTGGAGCCGGAGACGACCGAGGCCCTGCTGCGCCGGGTCCCGGAGGTCTACCGCACCCAGGTCAACGACGTGCTGCTCAGCGCCCTCGGCCGGACCCTGGCCCGCTGGTGCGGGCGCGACACCGTGCTGGTCGGCGTGGAGGGCCACGGCCGCGAGGACCTCTTCGACGACGTGGACCTCTCCCGGACGGTCGGCTGGTTCACCGCCGAGTTCCCCCTCGCGCTGAGCGTCGCCCCCGACGCCGGCTGGCACGACACCCTGCGCTCGGTCAAGGAGCAACTGCGCGCGGTACCCCTGCACGGCCTCAGCCACGGCGCACTGCGCCACCTGCTGCCCGACAGCCCGCTGGCCGGCGCCCCCGCGCCGCAGGTCGGCTTCAACTACCACGGCCGGTGGGACGCCGGCGGCGGGAACGGCCTCTACGGCGCCGCCCTGCCCCCGGCCGGTTCCGACACCGACCCCGACGCGCCCCGCCCCTACCTGCTGGACATCACCGGCGTGGTCCAGGACGGCCGGCTCGAACTCGGCTGGACCTACCCGCCGGGCGTCTACGACGAGTCCACCGTCCGCGAGCTGGCCGACGGCATGTGCGCGGCCCTGCGCGAGATCGCGGCGCACTGCGCCCGTCCCGGAGCGGGCGGCCGCACCCCGTCGGACTTCCCGCTCGCCGGGCTCGGCCAGGGGGAGCTGGACCGCCTCGTGGGCGACGGCCGGGACGTGGCGGACGTCCTGCCGCTGACGCCCCTCCAGGCCGGCATGCTCTTCCACGGCCTGGTGGACACGGCGGGCGCCTACTTCGACCGGACGGCCGTACGGCTGTCCGGAGTGGCCGACCCGCGGGCCTTCGCCGCCGCCTGGCAACAGGTCGCCGACCGCACCGACGCCCTGCGCACCAGCGTCCACTGGCAGGGCCTGCCGCACCCGGTCCAGGTCGTCCACCGGCACGTGGAGCTGCCCGTCACCCACCTGGACTGGCGGCACCTGACCCCCGGACAGCGCGAGCAGCGGACCGGCGAACTGCTGGCCGCCGACCGCGCGGCGGGCATGGACCTCACCACCGCGCCCCTCACCCGCCTCACCCTCGCCGAGCTGCCCGGCGACGGGCTGCTGCTGCTGTGGTCCTCCCACCACCTGATCCTGGACGGCTGGAGCACCGGGCAGCTGCTCACCGAGGTGTGCGAGCGCTACGCCGCGCTCACCGGCGGCCGCGAGACCCCGGCGCCGGTCCGGCGCCCGTTCTCCGACTTCCTGCGCTGGCTGCACGAGCAGGACGAGGAGGCGGCCGAGGCCCACTGGACCCGCACCCTCGAGGGCTTCCCGGCCCGCACCCCGCTGCCGTACGACCGCACACCGGCCGAGGCCCACCGCGCTCGCGCCGCCGCCGTGACGCACCGGGAGCTGGACGAGCACCTGTCGGCACGGCTGCGGGAGACCGCGGCCCGGGCCGGACTGACGGTGAACACCGTGATCGAGGGCGCCTGGGCGCTGCTGCTGGCCCGCCACGGCGGACGCGACGACGTCGTGTTCGGCACGACCGTCTCCGGACGCCCGGCCGAACTGCCGGGCGTGGAGGCGATGATCGGCATGTTCATCAACACCGTGCCCGCTCGCGTCCGGGTGCCGGGCGGGGGAGTGGCGTCCTGGCTGCGGGGTGTGCAGGAGCGGCAGAGCGACGCCCGGCGCTTCGACTTCCTCGCGCTGCCCCGCATCCAGGCGCTGAGCGACGTCCCGGCGGGCGAGGCGCTGTTCGACAGCATGGTGGTGTTCGAGAACTATCCCGTCGACGAGTCCGCCACCGCCCGGACGGGCGTGCACGTCGAGGAAGTGCGGACCGACGACGCCCCGACCTTCCCGCTGTGCCTGCGCGCCCACCTCGGCGACCGGCTCGGCATCGACCTCGCCTACGACGCCGAGCTGTTCGACGCGGACACCGCCGAGCGCCTCGCGGCCCGGCTCGCGGCCGTCCTGACCGCCCTCGCCGACGGCATCGAGGCCGACACGGACATCACCCGCCTGGAGCCGCTCACCCGGGACGACCGCGCGCTGCTGGAGCGGTGGAACGCCACCGCCCGCCCGGCGGCGCCGCGCGGCCCCGTCGAGCTGTTCGCCGAGCAGGTCCGCCGCACCCCCGACGCGCCCGCCCTGCGCGACGGCGGCACGGAGCTGACGTACCACCGCCTGGACGACTGGTCGGACGCCGTGGCGTCCCGGCTCCTCGCCGGCGGCCTGCGACCCGAGGACCGGGTGGCCCTGCTGATGGACCGCGGTGCCGAACTGGTCGTCGCCCAGCTCGCCGTCCTGAAGGCGGGCGGCGCCTACGTGCCGCTGGACGTCCGCGCCCCCGAGGAGCGGCGCCGGGCGCTGACCGAGCGGGCCGGTGCGACGGCCGAGCTGACCGCCGCCGACGTCTCCGCCGTGCGCACCCCCGCGCCGGACGCGCCCACCGCCGTGTCCGCGGACCCCGACCGGCTGGCGTACGTGATGTTCACCTCCGGATCGACCGGCGAGCCCAAGGCGGTCGCGGTACGGCACCGCGACGTGGCCGCCCTCGCCACCGACAGCCGCTTCGCCGGCGGGGTGTGCGACCGGGTGCTGCTGCACTCGCCGGTGGCCTTCGACGCCGCCACCTTCGAGGTGTGGGCGCCCCTGCTCAACGGCGGCTGTGTCGTCGTGGCACCCCGGCAGCCCGTGGAGGCGGCACTGCTGCGGCGCCTGGCCGGCGACGGCGGCCTGAGCGCGCTGTGGCTGACCGCCGGGCTCTTCCGCCTGCTGGCGCAGGACGCGCCGGACTGCTTCACCGGCCTGCGCCAGGTGTGGACCGGCGGTGACGTGGTGCCCGCCGCGGCCGTACGCCGCGTGCTGAGCGCCTGCCCCGGCCTGACGGTCGTGGACGGCTACGGCCCCACCGAGGCGACGACGTTCGCGACGTCCTTCGCGATGGCCGACGCGTCGGCCGTCCCCGCCACCGTGCCCATCGGCCGGCCGCTGGACGACCTGCGGGTCCACGTCCTCGACCGGCGGCTGCGGCCCGTACCGCCGGGCAGCGCGGGCGAGCTGTACCTCGCCGGCGAGGGCGTGGCGCGCGGCTACCTGGGCCGCCCCGGCGACACCGCCGCCCGCTTCCTCGCCGACCCCGCCGGCCCGCCCGGCACGCGCATGTACCGCACCGGCGACCTGGCCCGCCGCCGCCCCGACGGCACGGTCGAGTTCCTGGGCCGCGCCGACGACCAGGTGAAGATCCGCGGCTTCCGCGTCGAACCCGGCGAGGTGGAGGCGTCCCTCGCCGCGCATCCCGGCGTCGCGGACGTGGCGGTCCTGGCCCGCGAGGACCGGCCCGGCAGCCGGCGCCTGGTGGCCTACGTGGTCGGCACCGAAGACCTCACGGCCGTCAGGGAGTTCGCGCTGCGCTCGCTCCCCGACCACCTCGTGCCCTCGGCGTTCGTCGCGCTGCCCGCACTGCCGCTCAGCCGGAACGGCAAGGTCGACCGGGCGGCGCTCCCGGCGCCGGAGGCCGCCGCCGACCGGCCGGACGGGCCGGTCGAGCCGCGCACCGACGCCGAGCGGCGCACCGCCGACGTCTTCGCCGAGGTCCTGTCCCTGCCGCGGCCCGGTGTGGAGGACGACTTCTTCCGGCTCGGCGGCGACTCCATCCTCAGCATCCGCCTGGCCGCCCGCCTGTCCGAGGCGTTCGGCACCGGCCTCTCCCCGCGCGCGGTGTTCACCCACCCCACCCCCGCGGGCCTCGCCGCCCTGCTCACCGGGGAGCGCTCCGGTGACGCCGTGCCCACCGCGATCGTCCCGGTGCCCCGCGACACGCCCGCGCCGATGTCGTACGCCCAGCAACGCCTCTGGTTCCTGGAGGAGTTCGCGCCCGGCAGCGGCGAGTACGTCACCGCGCTGGCGCTGCGCCTGCGCGGCCGGCTCGACGTACCCGCGCTCACCTCGGCCCTGCGCGCCCTGGCCGAACGGCACGAGGCACTGCGGACCACCTTCGACGCGGTGGACGGTCACGGCGTGCAGATCGTCCACCCGGCGCCGGACGTACCGCTCACCCCGCACGACCTGTCGGGGGCGGCGGAGACCGACCGGGCGGCGCGGCTGGCGGAGCTGCTGGAGGCCGAACGCGCCCGCACGTTCGACCTGCGGCACGGCCCGCTGCTGCACGCGGGACTGATCAGGCTCTCGAACGACGAGCACGTCCTCACGCTGACCCTGCACCACATCGTCACCGACGGCTGGTCCACCGGCGTGCTCACCGGCGACCTCGCCCACCTCTACCGCGCCGAACTGGGCCTGGAGAGCGGCCCGCTGCCCCCGCTGCCGGTGAGTTACGCCGACTACGCCCACTGGCAGCGCGGCAGCGGCACGGACGAACACCTCGCGTACTGGAAGGAGCACCTGACCGGTCTGGAGACGCTGGACCTGCCCACCGACCGGCCGCGTCCGGCGGTGCGCACCCACGACGGCGCCGGCGTGCGCCTCGTCCTGCCGCGCGACACGACCCGCCGCCTCGTCCAGGTGGGCCGGGACCGGCAGGCCACCCTGTTCACCACGCTGGTCGCCGCCGCGCAGACCTACCTGGCCCGCCTGACCGGCGGACGCGACATCACCGTCGGCACGGTCACCTCCGGCCGCGACCGCGCCGAGACCCAGAACCTCGTCGGGTTCTTCGTCAACACCCTCGTCCTGCGCTCCCGCGTCGAACCCGACCGCCCCTTCCCCGAGTTCCTCGGCGAGGTGCGCGCGACCGTGCTGGACGCCTTCGCCCACCAGGAGGCGCCGTTCGAGCGGGTGGTGGACGAGGTGCAGCCGGTCCGCGACACCAGCCGCACCCCCCTGTTCCAGGTCATGGTGGTGCTGCAGAACGCCCCGGCCGCGGGCCTCGACCTGCCCGGCATCGAGGTCACCGACGTCGACACGGACGCGCGGCACGCGGCGTTCGACCTCACCCTGGAGTTCGCCGAGACCGGCACCGGAGAACTGCACGGCGTGCTCACCTACAACACCGACCTGTTCGACGCGGCCACCGCCGAGCGGATGGCCGACCAGCTCGGCACGCTCCTGACCGCCGTGGCCGACGACCCCGACCGCCCGGTCGGCGCCCTGCCCCTCGCCACCGACGAGACGCTCAAGGCCGTCCTGGACCAGGGACGGGGCACCGCCCGCCCGGTACCGGCGGCGACGCTGCCGGAACTGTTCGAACGGCAGGCCGCCCGCACCCCCGACGCCGTGGCCCTGGCCGACGCCGACGGCCGCGAGCTGACGTACGCGGAGGTCGAACGCGCCGCCAACCGGCTGGCGCACCGGCTCATCGCCCGGGGCGTGGGACCCGAGCGGGTCGTGGCGCTGGCCCTGCCCCGCGGCGCGGAGACGGTGGTGGCCCAGCTCGCCGTCACCAAGGCCGGCGGCGCCTTCCTGCCCGTCGACCCCGACTACCCCGAGCAGCGACGGGAGTTCATGCTGCGCGACGCGGGCGCCCGGCTCGTCCTGGACGACCCCGCCGCCGTACGGGACGCGGACGGCCCCGACACCGCGCCCACGGACGCCGACCGCACGGCCGCGCTGACCGCCGCCCACCCGGCGTACGTGATCTACACGTCCGGTTCCACCGGCACACCCAAGGGCGTGGCGGTGACCCACGGCGGCCTGGCCGCCTTCGCCGCGGCCGCCGCCGACCGCTACGACGCGGGCCCGGGCGACCGGGTCCTGCAGTTCGCCTCGCCCAGCTTCGACGCCTCCGTGCTGGAGCTGTGCGTGTCCCTGCTCGGCGGAGCCACCCTCGTCACCGGGGAGGAGGGCCCCCTCGTCGGCGAACGGCTCGCCCAGGTCCTCGCCGAGCGGCGCATCAGCCACACGCTGGTCCCGCCCGCCGCCCTGGCCACCGTCGCCCCCGGGACCGCCGCCGCCCTGCCGCACCTGCGCACCCTCATCGTGGGCGCCGAGGCGTGCCCGGCCCACCTCGTGGAGCGGTGGGCACCCGGCCGACGCATGATCAACTCGTACGGTCCGACCGAGGCCACCGTCGTCGCCACCTGGACCGGCCCCCTCGCCCCGGGCACGGGTGCCCCGCCGATCGGCCGCCCGGCCGGCGCCACCCGCGTCCACGTCCTCGACGCCGCGCTGCGCCCCGTCCCGCCCGGTGTCACCGGCGAACTGTACGTGGCCGGACCGGGGCTGGCCCGTGGCTACCTGAACCGGCCCGGCCTGACCGCCTCGCGTTTCGTCGCCGACCCGTTCGGCGCGCCGGGGGAGCGGATGTACCGCACCGGCGACCTGGCCCGCTGGGACTCCTCCGGCGAACTGCGCTTCGCCGGACGCGCCGACGACCAGGTCAAGCTGCGCGGCTTCCGCATCGAGCCCGGGGAGATCGAGGACGCGCTGCGCGGCAGCCCGCGGGTGCGCGACGCGGTGGTCACCGTACGCGGCGGCGGGACCGACCCGGACGGCCGCTCCGCCGGACGGCTCGTGGCCTACGTCGTGCCCGCCCGGGGCACCACGGAGGAACTGCCGGTGGCGGAACTGCGCGACCACCTCGCCGGACTGCTCCCGCCGCACATGGTCCCCTCGGCGTTCGTGCCGCTGGACCGGCTGCCGCTCACCCCCAACGGCAAGACCGACCGCGCCGCCCTGCCCGAACCCGGCCCCGCGCACACCGCCACCGGGCCGCACACCCCGCCGCGCACCGACACCGAACGCCGCATCGCCCGCATCTGGGCCGACGTCCTCGGCGTGGCGGACGTCGGCGCGCACGACAACTTCTTCCACCTCGGCGGCGACTCCATCCTCAGCATGCAGGTCGTGTCCCGGCTGCGCAGGGACGGACTGCACCTGGCCACCCGCGACCTGTTCACCCACCAGACGGTCGCCGAGCTGGCCACCGCCGTCACCGGCGCACCCCGGCACTCCGGGGAGGGACCGGTCAGCGGAGACGTACCGCTCACCCCGATCCAGGAGTGGTTCCTGACCACTCCGCGCGCCGACCACGGCCACTTCAACCAGTCGCTGCTGCTGGAACTCGGCACCGCCCCGGACGCCGCCGCCCTGGAAACGGCCCTGAACGCCCTGCTCGACCACCACGACGCCCTGCGCATGCGCTTCACCGAGGACGACGGCGGCTGGCGCCAGTTCAACCCGCCGCCGGCCGACACCGACCGCGACCGGCTGCTGATCCGGCACGACCTGAGCGGACTGACCCGCGCCGAGGCCGACGCGGCGATGGAGAAGGCCGCCGACGACCTGCACACCGGCTTCGACCTGGCGCGCGGCCCGCTGCTGCGGGCGGCCCTGTTCACCGGGGCCGCCGAGGGGCCCGCCTTCCTCCTCCTGGTCGCCCACCACCTCGTCGTGGACGCCGTGTCCTGGCGCATCCTGCGCGACGACCTGGAGGTCGCCCACCGGCAGGCCGTCCGGGGCGAGCCCGTCGCGCTGGGAGAACGCACCACCTCCTTCCGCGACTGGGCCCGAGGACTCGCCGCGCACGTCGCCGCCGGAGCCCTCGACGACGAACTGCCCTACTGGGAACGGGCGGTGAACGCCGGGCCGCCGCCGGCCGAGGCACCGGCCGGGCCGGATACGGGCCTCGTCGACACGCTCACCGTCGAACTCGACGAGGCGGACACCGAGGCCCTGCTGCGCGCCGCGCCGACCGCCTACCGCACCCGCGTCAACGACGTGCTCCTCGCCGCCCTCGCCCTGGCCCTGGCCCGCTGGACCGGCCGCGAGGAGGTCCGCCTGGACCTGGAGGGACACGGCCGCGAGGACGTCCTCGAGGACGTGGACCTGTCCCGCACGGTCGGCTGGTTCACCACCGTCCACCCTGTCGCCCTCCAGGTGCCCGAACCCGCCGACCTCGGCCCCGGCCGGGACTGGCGGACCCTGGTGAAGTCGGTGCGCCGCCGGCTGCGCGCGGTGCCCGGCAACGGCCTGGGCTTCGGCGCACTGCGCACCTTCGGCCCGCCCGAGGTGCGCGAGCGGCTCGGACGGGCCGCGCACGGACAGGTCGTCTTCAACTACCTCGGCCAGTGGGACGCCCGCCCGGAGAGCACCGGCGACGGCCTGGTGCGCGCCGAGCACGGCTCGCTCGGCCGGCACCACGACCCGCGCGACACCGGCTCCCACCCGCTCGAGGTCGTCGGCGCGGTGCAGGGCGGCCGGCTGTCCTTCACCTGGCACCACCGGCCCGCCCTCCACGCCACGGACACCGTGCGACGCGTGGCGCACGACTTCGCCGAGGCCCTGCGCCACATCGCCCACCACGCCCGGAACAACCGGTGACGCCCGGCCCCGCGGTCCGCGGCCCGCCGCCGGACACCGCACCACCGGCCCGTTCCGCCCGCCACACCCCCGATCCGGCGATCCGAGAGAGCGAGAGAGAGACACATGGACGAGAACACCCGCTACCAGGTGCTGCGCAACGACGAGGAGCAGTACTCGCTGTGGCCCGTCGACGTCGAGGTGCCCGCCGGCTGGCAGCCCGTCGGCAAGGAGGGCACGGAGGCGGAGTGCTCCGCCTACGTCGACGAGGTCTGGACGGACATGCGCCCGCGCAGCCTGCGGGAGCGCATGGAGAACGCCGGAGCCTGACGCGTCCCGCGCAGCCGCGCGGGCGGGGCCGGGGTGCGGCCCGCGACCGCACCCCGGCCCCGCCCGGCCCGTCCGTCCGTCCCTCCGTCCCGAGGAGCCGTCATGACACCGGTCCTGTACACCGAACGACTCACGTTCCGGCCCTACCGCCCCGAGGACGAGGACGTCTTCGTGGCCCTGCTGCGCGACGAGGAGGTCTGCCGCTGGATGGGCCAGGACCGCGTGCCCGAGGCCGACCTCCGCGCGCTGTTCCGCGCCATCCTCACCGACGTCTACCCGCAGCGCAGGTTCGACGTGTGGGGACTGTGGTCCGAGGAGGTCCACGTCGGCCACGCGGAGGTGAAGAAGACCGGCAACGTCGACGGCCACGAACTGATCACCGCCCTCGCCCCCGAGTACTGGGGCCGGGGCCTGGGCACCGAAGCGGTCCGCGGCCTGCTCCGCCACGCGGCCGACGACCTGGGCCTCGAGGAGGCCTACGGCATGGTCGGCGCCGGCAACACCGCCAGCCTGTCCATGTGCCGGCGGCTGGGCTTCCGGCACGTGCGCGACGTGGTCGGCGACGACGGCACCGTGACCAGGCTGATGGTGATCCCGACGACGGGCCCGGACTGACGCCGGGAGCCGGTCCGGAGCACCACGCTTCCGACGTCCACATCGTCGGCGGGCGCTGTGTACCTGTGTACCTGTGTTCGGGTGTCGCGCCTGTGTGCGAAAACGGGATGCCGCAAGCCGACCCGCCGACCGGGCCGAAGCCCGCAGGCGTTCCACCACCGCCGTGCGCCCATCCCCTCGTTCGCCATGGCTGCCACCACGCCGTGGCGCGAGGAGGCGGCGGTTCTCCGCGCGGGGCACGGGCCCGCGCGGCGGCGCCGCTCACCCGTTCGGACCGTTCCGCCGGCGGTCCTGAGCGGCTCGCTCCCTTCCGGTGAGCAGCACGGCGGCGCACGGACGTCTCCCCCCGTCCCGTCCGGCCGGTGCTGAAAAGCCGTGAGCGGGACACACGTAAAGCCGGGACGGACATCGAGCAGCGGCGCGCACGGCATGGGGCGCCGCGTGGCGAGAGGACGAGGTGGGCGATGCGTGCACTGACCGTGCGGCCCGGCGAGAAGGATTCCCTGGAGGTGCGGGAGGTGCCCGACCCCGTCCCCGCCGACGGCGAACTGCTGGTGCGGGGACTGGCGGTGGGGGTGTGCGGAACGGACCGGGAGATCGCCCGGGACGAGTACGGCTGGGCCCCGCCGGGCCGCGAGTGGCTGGTGCTGGGGCACGAGTCCCTCGGGCGGGTGCGGCAGGCGCCGCCCGGCAGCGGCTTCTCGGCCGGTGACCTCGTCGCCGGGGTGGTGCGCCGGCCGGACCCCGAACCGTGCGGGGCCTGCGCCGGCGGGGAGTTCGACATGTGCCGCAACGGCCGCTACACCGAACGCGGCATCAAGGAGATCGACGGTTACGGCGCACAGGTGTGGTGCGTGGAAGCCGGCTACGCGGTGAAGCTCGAGTCGCGTCTGGAGCGCGTCGGTGTGCTCATGGAACCGACCACCGTGGTGGCGAAGGCATGGGAGCAGGTCGAGCGGGTCGGTGGCCGTTCGTGGTTCGAGCCGCGTCGCGCTCTGGTCACGGGAGCGGGGCCCATCGGACTGCTCGCCGCCCTGCTGGGGGCACAGCGCGGGCTGGAGGTGCATGTGCTCGACCGGATGACCGAAGGAGTCAAGCCCGCTCTGGTACGGGAGTTGGGCGCCGTCTACCACGCGGAGGACGCCGGGCGGGTCATCTCCGCCGTGCGCCCGGACGTCGTCATCGAAGCCACGGGCGCGAACGAACCCGTCCTCGCCTCGCTGACGGGCACCGCACCCTACGGGGTGGTGTGCCTGACCGGTGTGTCACCCGCCGGCCGCAGGACGACCGTGGACGCGGGCGCCCTCAACCGGGAGATCGTGCTGCAGAACGACGCGGTGGTGGGCTCGGTCAACGCCAACCTGCGCCACTACCGCCAGGCCGCCGAAGCGCTGGCACGGGCCGACACGTCATGGCTCGAGCGCCTGATCACCCGGCGGGTGCCGCTGGAGCGCGCGAAGGAGGCGTTCACGCCGCGACCCGACGACGTCAAAGTGGTCGTCGAGCTGTAGGCGACACGATACGAAGGAAGGCTTCGGATGTCTCACCACACTGCTCCACTGGTCGTCGTCATGGGCGTGTCGGGTTCCGGGAAGACCACAGTGGGCCGACTGCTGGCACGGCACCTCGGCGTCCCCTACGCCGAGGGGGACGACTTCCACCCCGCGCCCAACGTGGCGAAGATGCGGGCGGGCCACCCGCTCGACGACGAGGACCGCCGCCCCTGGCTGGAGGAGATCGCACGGTGGCTGGCCGGCCACGCGGCCGGCGGAGGCGTGGTGACGTGCTCGGCGCTCAAACGCCGCTACCGTGCCCGGCTGGTTTCCGCCGCACCGAGCGTCTTCTTCCTCCACCTCGACGGCTCGCCCGAGCTGATCGCCGCACGGATCACCGCGCGACAGGGCCACTTCATGCCGCCCGGCCTGCTCCGCACGCAGTTCGCCGACTTCGAGCCACTGGGCGACGACGAAGCGGGCTCGGCCATCCCGGTCGACGGTACGCCGCAGGAGACGGCGGCCCTCGCCCGTGCCGCCGTCACCTCGTCCTGAGCCGTTCGCGCCGCGGTCCGTCGCCGGGTGGCGGGGCCCGGGGCGGCGGCCGTGCAACGGCGTGGCCCTCACCACCCGGCCGGCCCAGGACGCCGCAGCGGATTCCTGCCGGCACGGGGACGGAGAAGGACGACCCCGCGCGCCTGCTGCTCCCTGCCGGAACCCCGGACTCACCCCCGCCGGGAGAGGGAACCGGTCGGGAGGCCTCGGACCGGGCAGCGCGCTGAGCGGTGGCAGAAGAGGTGAGCTGGCGGTAAAGAGGTAACCAACGGATTCATCGTGCGCGGCTCCGGCCGCCCGTACCGCCGGAAGAGGCATCACGATCATGTCCACCCATCACGCCACCCCCACGGCCGGCCGGACCAGGGTCCAGCAGGCCGCGCTCGCCGTCGGAACAGTGTTCCTCCTGGTGGGCGTTCTCGGGTTCATCCCCGGTGTCACGACCGACTACGACACCATGAAGTTCGCCGAGCACCACTCCGAGGCCAAGCTCCTGGGGATTTTCCAGGTATCGATCCTGCACAACATCGTCCACCTGCTGTTCGGCGTCGCCGGAATCGCCATGGCCCGCGCGGCCTCCACTGCCCGCACGTTCCTCATCGGCGGTGGCGTGATCTACCTGATCCTGTGGATCTACGGGCTGATCATCGACCACGACAGCGCGGCGAACTTCGTTCCGGTCAACACGGCCGACAACTGGCTGCACTTCTTCCTGGGCATCGGCATGATCGCCCTGGGCGTCCTGCTCACCCGTCGCACCCCGTCGGCCACCCGCTGATCCCCTGCCACCCACGCCGTGGACGCTCCGCCTCCACGGCGTGCACTCCGGCACGGACCTCCCGCGGGCAGCCGAACCGGAAGCCGGACCGGAGGCACCCACCGACCGCCGGCGACTGTGCGCACGGACAGGCCGTCCCACGTGTCGCGTCCGCCGCAGCCTCCCCGCGCCGGTCAGTTTCGCCAGGTCCCCGGGGCGCGCGCACCGCCGCGGTCGTTCCCGCGGTCGTCGCGCGGCCGCCGGAACACGAAGGCCGCGGTCACCCCGCCCAGCAGTCCGAACAGGTGCCCCTGCCAGCTGATCCCGGCAGCCGTCGGCAGGACGCCCCACAGGAGTGACCCGTAGACCGCGGCGACGAGAACGCCCACGACGATGTCGCCGGCGCGGCGATTCACGAAGCCGCGCACCAGCAGATAGCCGAAGAGCCCGAAGACGACACCGGACGCACCCCCGGTCGTGGAGTGTGCGGGCGCCGTCAGCCACAATCCCAGGCCGCCGGCGAGGACGATCACCGTGACGACGGCGAGGAACCGGCGCATGCCGGAGAGCGCGGCGAGGAATCCGAGAACCAGCAGCGGCACGCTGTTCGCGGCGAGGTGGTCGAAGCCGAAGTGGACGAAGGCGGCGGGCACGACGTCCCGCAGTTCGCCCACCTGGCGCGGGCTGACGCCGAAGGTGTCCAGGGCATGGCCGCTCACCGCGTCGACGGCCTCGAGCACCCAGAGCAGAGCTACCCAGCCGGCCATCACAAGACCGGCCTTCCCGGCCCGCCCACGGCGCGACCGGGGCGCGGGGCGCGGGGCGTCGTACGCGCCGTACGAAGGGCCGGGGCCGTACTGCGATCCGTACATCATGAGACGTCCTGTCTCTCCTCGTGTACTGCTCAACGCGGGGAGAGAAGGCCCGGTTCCCGTTCGCGGGCGGCTCGGCCGGGGCATCCGCGGGCCGAGGACCGCCGGGCAGGCCGTCCCGGGCCGGTCCGCTGCTCGCCCCGTACCCGATTCGGTTCCGGGATGCTCCCGGCAAGCCGCGGGAGAGGCCGGCTACGGCACGCAGGACGACGCGACCGAGCGCCTGACGCAGACCCGCGGCCGGGCGCCGTCCTGCTGCAACCGCCCGCGACGGCCCCGCAGGCACCGGAGACGGGACGACGGTCAGGTCCCGGCGGGGAACCCGCTCCTGGGTCTCCCCGCTGGCTCACGGCCGGGTGAGGACAGGGGGCACCGTGGTGCCGGCGCGCCCGCGATGGGAGGATGGCCGGCGACAAGGGCGACGGCGGAACGAGGAAGCCGGTGTGAATCCGGCGCGGTCCCGCCACTGTGATCGGCGAGCGGATCCCGACACGGCCACGGCCCCCAGCGGGCGGGAAGGCCGGGACGAGCATCGACCCGAGAGCCAGGAGACTCACGCGGTCGCCTCCTCGACGGACCACCGGGGCGGATCTCCCCGGAGAGAGGAGCGGCGCGCCATGCCCGCGACGCCTGCCGGAGCGACGAGCGACGACCCGATCGGGGAAACGGCGGCCGGTCCGGTGCCGTGCCGGATCGTCGTGTGCCGGGACTGCTGCTGCGGCAGTCCCAAAGTCACCGGCGTCGACCACACGGCCCAGACCGAGCGCCTGCGCGAGGTGGCGCCGGTACGCGTCTCCGACTGCCTCGACGTCTGCGACCAGGCCAACGTCATCGTCGTACGGCCCTCCGCCGAGGGCCGTGCCGCCGGCGGACGGCCGGTGTGGCTGGGACTGGTCAACGACCCGGACGCGACCGAGGACATCGCCGCCTGGGTGCGTGCCGGAGGCCCCGGCGTCGCGCCCCGGCCGGAGATCCTGGACCTGTACGCCTTCACACCGAAGAAGCGTCGCACGGCGTCCTGAGCCGCTGCCGCGCCGGCCGGGCGAACGCACTGCCTTCCGCGTCCTGCGGGCGCCGGTCAGCCGACTCGTCGCGCCCTGCCCCCCGCCGGCCGGCGCCCCGGCGGGGGCGCCGGGCCCTCGGCGCACGCACCCACCCCGCTCCCGCGAGTGCAGGGATCCGGGAGCCGAGCCGGCTCCTCCGCACACCCCCGCCATCACCTCCCGGAGCCGTCCGTGGGTGGCGCTGTCGCCTGACGACAGCCGGTTCCCCGAAGCCGCCGCGCGCCGGCGAGCCGTCGGCCCCGTCCCGGGCACCGGCCGCGCACCGCCGTGTCCGGCCGCCCCTCCTTCCTCACCTGACCGGTTCCGGCTGTCCCGCCCCGGAACCGCCGGGAGGCGGTCGTCCGCCGTGCGGGCGGGCCGGGTCAGCTCCCGCCCCGGCGGGCCGCCGTGCGGATCGCCAGTTCGGCCTCTGCCAGACCGTCGATCAGGGCCGGGTCCTCGAGTCCCGGTACACACACCACCTCGCCGGTGCCCAGCGCGGCCAGTGACGCGTCGACGACTTGGTCCACGGGCATGCCGCCGTCCTCGTGCACGGACCGGTCCCGTCCCGGGACGGGCTTGTCACCACGCGACCGGTGGAACTCGGTGGCGGTCAGCCCCGGGCACAGCACCTGGATCCGCAGCGGTGTGCCGGCCAGTTCGGCGGCGAGGGTGCGGGTGAAGGTGACCACGTAGCCCTTGGTGCCGCCGTACACGGCGCGTTCGGGCAGCGGGTGCGGCGGCAGCGCGCCCGCGAAGGCCAGCTGCGAGGCCACGTTGACCACGGTGCCGTGCCCGCGTTCCAGCATGGCCGGGACCGCGGCCCGCGTGAGTGCGGTGACGGCGAGGACGTTGACGCCGAGAACCCTTGCCATGAGTTCCGGTTCGAGACCGGGGAACGGGCCGTAGCCGTTGATCCCCGCGTTGTTGAGGAGGAACCCGACGTCGTCGTCCGCCGCGCGCCGCGCCACCCGTACCAGGTCGTCGGGCTCGTACAGGTCGGCCACGAGGGTCTCCACCATGGTGCCCGCCGTCTCGCGCAGTCGCTGCGCGAGGTCGTCGAGCCGCTGCGCCCTTCTGGCCACGAGAACGGTGTCCCATCCCTGGGAGGCCAGTCGTCCGGCGTAGGCCGCTCCGATGCCGGAGGAGGCTCCCGTCACCAGGGCCGTGCCACCTCGTGTGCTCACTGGGACGTCGCCTTTCGCGCGAGCGGTCGGCGAATGCCGTGATCGGTGACAGGCACCCGGGCAAACGCCACGTATCTGCATGAACCCGCTTTGAAGCGGCTGTCGGGATGACGGGATACCGCCTGTCACCGCCTCTACGAGGAGGCGGTGACGCGTGCGGGCGGTCCCGCGAGCACACGCCGACGCCAAGAGGGCCGGGTGAGCCGATCCGCACGGCAGCAGCCGCCCCGGACCGTCCGGCCACCCGTGCGCCCGGACGGCCGTCGAGGAACATCCGGCGTGTGCGGGCAACCACCGCCCGACCTGCCGCGTCTTCGTCGCCCGCACCCTGCTCCCTTGACCTCCCGGGGAGCCGGAGTGCGGTCGAGCGCCCGCGAAAGGACCTGGTGCCCGCTGTGCACCGGTTTCCTGGCCGGGAGGATCTGCGGTCCCACACGGGTGGGGAACGGACCGGTGCCCGTGTGTACGGGCTGCCGGGGACCGGGACCGGACCCGGAAGGACGTGCGCGGCTATGCGCTGTCCGTGAGGGCCTCGTAACCGCGCGCACGGGCGCAGTGGGCGCAGCAGAAGAACTGCCCGTCGGCCTGGTGCCCGTGCCCGAGGACTTTGCACTGGCAGTTGTCGCAGATCGGCGCCAGCTTGTGGGCCGCGCATTCCAGGCTGTCGAACGTGTGCACCGCGCCGCCGACCGTGTGCACCTGAAAGGACAAGGCGTAGTCGTTCCCGCATACCTCGCAGACCGCCATAATGTCCTCCTTTCCGAGCGGCGACCGGGTACCACGCCGTGCCCGTTGCATGCGGATCACTCGCCGTGCGGGCTCGCGACCTCCGGCGGCCGCACGGATGCCCCGCCGGTACGGGTCGTCCGGTGCTCCCGGTGTCGCCCGCATCCGCCTCGACGAGGGGGCCGTCACCGGTCCGGTGGAGTACGGAAACCGGCCGGCACGGAGGCCCTGTACGCGGTGGCGCGGTACCGGAGCACCCGGGCGCGGGTGTGAGCCGTCACCCCGCCCGGCCGGGCTCCGGAGGCGATGGCCGGCATCCCCGCAAGAGGAAAAACTCAAAGTAGGACAAAATGGCATCATCGTCCCGCGGATGACCGGAAAGGTGCTGCACGTGAGGTCCATCTGGAACGGCGTGATCTCGTTCGGCCTGGTCAGGGTTCCGGTCAAGCTGGTGAACGCCACCGAGAGCCACGCGATCCCCTTCCGCGAGATCCACACGGAGGACGGCGGCCGGATCCGCCACCGCAAGTTCTGCGAACTCGAGGACCGCGAGGTCACCGCCCAGGAGATCAGCAGGGGGTACGAGGAGGCGGACGGCACGATCATCCCCGTCACCGACGAGGACCTGTCCCACCTGCCGATCCCCACCGCCAGGACCATCGGGATTCTCACCTTCGTCCCCGAGGACAGCATCGACCCGCTCCAGATGGGCGCCGCGTACTACCTGGCGGCGGGCAGGGCGCCGGCCGCCAGACCGTACGCGCTCCTGCGGGAGGCCCTGAGGCGCAGCGACAAGGTGGCCGTCGCGAAGTTCGCGCTGCGGGGCCGTGAGCGTCTGGGCATGCTCCGCGTGATCGGCGACACGATCGTCCTGCACGGCCTGCTCTGGCCGGACGAGGTCCGCGCCCCCGAGGGACTCGCCCCCGGCACGGACGTCACCGTCCCCGACCGGGAGCTGAACCTCGCGGACGCCCTGGTGGACGCCCTCGGCGGGGCCGGCCTGGAGGGTCTGCGCGACGAGTACCGCGAGGCGGTGGAGGAGGTCGTCGCCGCCAAGATCTCCGGCGAGGCCCTGCCCGAGGCGCCCCAACCGGAGCGCGGCGGCCGGATCCTGGACCTGACGACGGCGCTGGAGATGAGCCTCCGGGAGGCCCGCGAGTCCCGCGCCGCCCCCGGGGAGACCGCTGGCGGAAAGCCGGAGTCCGCGGCGAAGAAGAGGACGCCGGCGAAGAAGACGCCGCAGGGAAAGACACCGACGGGGAAGCCTGCCGCCAAGGCCGGGCAGGACGTGAGGAAGACGACGAAGGCACCGACGAAGAAGGCTCCCGCGAAGAAGGCCCCGGCGAAGAAGGCGGTCTCCCGCGGACGCCCCGCCTGAACCCCGCCCGGGCCACGGGAGCCGCTTGCGCGTCCGGCGCGGAGGGACGGGGGCGGGGACGAGCACCCCGGCCGTCCCCGCCCCCGCGGACCGGGCCGCCGGGCGCCCCGGCCACGCGTCAGGTCCTCGGACGCGCCTTCCAGCCGTGCCGGAAGCCGAGGTGGGCCGGCACCACGACCAGCAGCGGACCGGGGGTCCACCGCAGTGCCACCCGGAACCCGCCGTCCGTCGGGGTGGCGACCAGGACGACCACGCCGGTGCTGCCGGTGGGTCAGCTCTGCTTCCGGCCGCCCTGGAGCGCCTCGTCGGTCATGTCGGCGACCTGCTTCGCGGGCGGAGCCTCGGCGTCGACCTCGGTGCCGAAGTCCGAGAACTCCATCCGTGTGCTGACCTTGACCTGCTGGGGCGAGGCACCGCTCTCCGGCTGCCCGTCGGCGGCCGAGGCCTTGACGGTCATGTCGACCTGCTGGCGACGGAGCCGGCCCTGGTCGTCGAGCCAGACCTCCATGGGCAGCGCCGGACCGATCTGCCGGCGCAGCTGGGCGCCGCCGGGCAGCTCGGCGACGTCGACCGTGACCTTGTACCGGGTGGTGTCGACCCCGTCGATCTTCTCGGTGCCGACCTTGGTGACGTCCTTGTCGGCGATCGCCTTGGCGTAGGCGGCGGACTGGGCCGGGTCACCGATCTGCTGGGGGTTCACGCCCTGCTGATCGGCGACCTTCTCCAGGTCGATCTTGACCCAGGACCTGCCGCCCTGCGCCTTCTGGCCCTCCATCTTCTGGTAGAGGACCTGGTCGACCACGCGCTGCTCGACGCGCTTGCCCTCGGCGGTGACGGTCATGACGCTGTCGCCCTCCGCCATGTCGAGGGTTCCCCGGCCGTTGGACGTCATCGTCCGGCCGTCCGCGGCGGCCTTCACCTCGATCTCCATCCGCGCCGTCTCGGCCTCGGCCGTCCTGTCGTAGGCGGTGCGCACGGCCGCCGTGCCCTCCTCCCGGGCCCCCGCGCCGCTGCTCGCGCTCGACGAGGCGCCCTTCTCCTCGGAGTCGCCGTCCCCGCCACAGCCGGTCAGCGCCACGCTCCCCGTGACGGCCGCCACCGCGATCGCACCGGCCGTCATCCTCTTGCTACGCATAAGTCCCTTTCCTCTCAAGCTGGTTGACTGACTTTCAGCAGATGTCGATCCACCGCCCCGAATGCCCTCCATCGACGGAAAAACGCATGTCTGTACGGCGAGTCGGGAAGACCGGGCCGGACTCCGGGGACCGGTCGAAAGGAACCGGCCGTTCCGCGGAGGCGCCGCTCCCGTGCCCGACCGGGGCACGGGAGCCGGGTCCCGCGGAAGGGGAGCGGACCACCGGCGGCCGTGACCGCCCCCGGCGCACCGTCACGCCCGTGCACGCGGCTTCCGGGCCTGCCGGAAGCCGAGGTGCGACAACGCCACCGTCAGCGGCGGAACGACGTCCCGCAGCAGTACGACGCGGAGCCCGCCGTCCGTCAGGGCGGCGACCGGGCCCGCATTCCCGTGAAGCGGTGCGCATCCTCCTGGCGTGGCGTCAGGAAGAAGGTCGGCATGGAGCCTTCTCCGGCCTGCCCGCCGAAGCACTCAGGGTGCCGCACGGCATCACCGGCGATCGGCTCGGACGTCAGGCCGGAAAGGCTCACCGGGCCGGTGTGAGCCCTTCGACACCCGGTGACAGCCGACCGGACGTGCCCGACGTGCCCGTCGATGTACTCTCCGGGCAACGCCCTTGACCTGCAGAAGCAGGCAGGGAGCAGACGAACCGGGAGTTTCCTCATGTTTCGTACCATGTTCAAGTCCAAGATCCACCGTGCCACCGTCACCCAGGCCGACCTGCACTACGTGGGATCCGTGACGATCGACGCCGAACTGCTCGACGCCGCCGATCTGCTGCCCGGGGAGCTGGTGCACATCGTCGACGTCACCAACGGGGCCCGGCTGGAGACCTACGTCATCGAGGGCGAGCGGGGGTCAGGGGTGGTCGGGATCAACGGGGCCGCCGCGCATCTCGTGCACCCCGGTGATCTGGTGATCATCATCAGTTACGCTCAGGTGACCGACGCCGAGGCGCGGGCGCTGGAGCCCCGGGTGGTGCACGTGGACGCCGGCAACCGCATCGTGGCACTGGGCGCCGACCCGTCCGAGCCGGTGCCGGGGTCGGACCAGGAGCGCAGCCCTCAGGCCGTCACCACGGCCTGACCGGCGCGGACCGAGGCGGGAGCGTGATGTGGCCATGGGTGACATCGAGATCCGTGACGACCGGACGGCGGGCCGGCTCGAGGCGGTGACGGACGGCGAGGTCGTCGGGCGGATCGAGTACTTCGTCCTCGACACCCCCGGCCGCGCGCTCGTGCCGGTGCACACCGTCGTGGAGCCCGCCCACGAGGGCAAGGGCATCGCGGGCTCCCTCGCCCGCGAGCCGTACGGTGTCGCCGCCCGCGAGGGCAGCGCCGTCGCGCCGCTCTGCCCGTACGTCGCCAAGTGGGCCGAGCGTCACCCCGACCAGGCTCCGGCCGCCGCCGGTCCGGAGCTGATCCGGGCGGCGAAGGAGTGGCCGGCGGCTCGTCCCGAGCGGTTCTGAGGTCCCGTGCTCGCGCTGCTGCACACCTCGCCCGTTCACGTGCCCGTCTTCGACGCGCTGCGCGACCGGGCCCATCCCGGGCTGGAGTTGCGCCACCTCGTCGCCGAGGACCTGCTCGAGCGCGCCCGCGCCGACGGTCCCGCGGCGGTGGCCGACGAGGTGCGGGCGAGGGTGCGTGGGGCCGTCGACCGCGGTGCCCGGGCCGTGCTGTGCACCTGCTCGACCATCGGCGGGGTCGCGGAGGCGGCCGCCGCCGACATCGGTGTGCCGGTGCTGCGCGTCGACCGGCCGATGGCGGCCGCGGCGGTGGCCGCCGGGTCGCGTGTCGTCGTCCTCGCCGCCCTGGAGAGCACGCTGGGGCCGACGGTGGCGCTGGTCGAGGAGGAGGCGGGCCGTGCCGGACGGTCCGTCGAGGTGCGGGCCGTGCTGGTCGAGGGCGCGTGGGCGCGCTTCGAGGCGGGCGACCCGGCGGGGTACGCGCGCCGGGTCGCGGACGCCGCCGACGCGGTCACCGGCGCCGACGCGATCGTCCTCGCCCAGGCCTCCATGGCCCCGGCCGAGCGGCTCACCACGGCTTTGGTGCCCGTGCTGTCCAGTCCCCGTACGGGCCTCGCGGCGGCAGCCCGCCTGCGCCGGCAGGGCTCCGGCGAGGCCGTGCCGGACCGGGAGGCGCTCCGGCCGGGGACGTGACACTTCCCGGAGACGTGCCGCGTGGACGCGTGGGCCGCGGATGGACCATCGAGTGCAACCCACGGGTTGCGCGTGCCGTCGGGATGTGCAATCGTTCAGTTGCACAATGGAGGGCGATGGAGGTACCCGTGAACGACGCGAACCGTACCGACGCGGAGCCGGCCGAGCTCGACCGGATCGCCCGCCGGATCGACATCGACGCCCCCGCCGAGCGCGTGTGGGAGCTGGTCGTACGGCCCGGCTGGTACATCAACGACGGCGTGGTCGAGGCCGAGCCGGACCTGCGCCACGAGGGCGACGTGACGGTGGTGCGCCATCCGTCGCTGGGTGAGTTCCGGTTCCGGACGGTGGAGTTGGACGAGCCGCGCTACGCGGCGTTCCGCTGGATCGGAACCCCCTACCGGGACGATTCGACGCCCTCGACCCTGGTCGAGTTCTGGATCGACGAGCGGGACGGCGGCGGGGTGACCCTGCGCGTGGTGGAGAGCGGTTTCTCCGGCCTCGCCGACGACCCGGCGGAGTGGCTGAAGGAGCGCGAGGGCAACGACAGGGGCTGGCTCACCGAGCTGGCGGCCGCGAAGGCGTTCGTCGAGCGGAACGCGTCGGCCCCGGCGAGGCACCGGTGACCGATCCCGCTCCTCCCGTCGTGTGTGCCGCCCTCGGTGACCCGACGCGCTGGGAGATACTCACCCGGCTCGGTGAGGGCCCCATGTCGGCGTCCGCGCTGGCCAGGGTCCTGCCGGTGAGCCGGCAGGCGATCGGCAAGCACCTGGAGGTGCTGCGCGGGGCCGGGCTGGTCGAGTCCGAGCAGCGCGGACGTGAGGTCGTCCACCTCGCCGTCGGCGCCCGGCTCGGCGCGCTGGCCCGCGAACTCGACCGGATCGGCCGCTCCTGGGAGACGCGTCTGCTGCGGATCAAGGAACTGGCGGAGCGCCCCGGACCCGGCGCGGCCACCTGACGGACAGCGGCCTACGACGATGGGAGCAAGACCGTGACCGAGCACGACGAAAGGCCCACGGACCGCGCGCCGGCGCTGCCGCCGACGGCCGACCGGGCCACCTTCCAGGCCGAACTGGACCGCCTGCGGATCCGGGAGAAGGCGCACACCCGGGAAGGCGACGCGATCGCCGCCGCCCGGCGGCGCCTGCCCATGGTCGAGGTGGCCGCCGACCTCGAACTGACCGGGCCCGACGGGCCGGTCACCCTGCTCGAAGCCTTCGAGGGGCGCCGGCAGCTCGTCGCCTACTACTTCATGTGGCACCACGGCCACGACGCGGCCGGGCAGTGCGAGGGCTGCACCTGGGTCACCACCCAGGTCCAGGAGCTGTCGTACCTGCACTCGCGCGACATCACCTACGCGGTCTTCTGCCAGGGCCCGTACGGGGAGAGCCGCCGCTACCGCGACTTCATGGGCTGGGAGGTGCCCTGGTACTCGGCGGTCCCCTCGCAGGACGAACTGCTGGTCGGGCGCCACGTCGGCATGATGCACATCGTGTGCTACCTGCGGGACGGCGACCGCGTCTTCGAGACGTACTGGACGACCCTGCGCGGAGTGGAGGCGATGGACTACAGCTACGCGCTCATGGACCTCACCGTGTACGGACGTCAGGAGCTGTGGGAGGACTCGCCCTCCGGCTGGCCCACCGTCCAGGGCACGCCCGCCGGGCACGTGCGGCTGCGGAGCGGCGGACGCCCCATCCCCCAGTGGTCGCGCCTCGAGGCCGGCCGCTCCGACGCCCTCACCCCGCCCCCCTGATCCGCCGGCCGGGCCGGTTCCCCCCGGCGTCCGGCGTCGGAGGTCCGCGGGGTGCCCGGCCGGGGGGTGGCGCCATCCGGCCCCGCGCCGTCATGCGGGCGGGTGACTGTGGAGGCGGCCGTCGGGTAGGCGGGGTAGTAGTCCAGAGCCCACGCCGAGCGACAGGCCGGAGGACACGCGCCATGACGAACCCGTACCCGGACCCCGTCCCGCCGGGCCCCACCCCGGGACCGGACCCCTCGCACCCCGAGCCCTACCCGGACCCCGCCCCCGCGCCCCCGCCGCCGGGTCCCGGTCCGGAGCCGGCCCCGCAGCCCCCGGGCCCGGGACCGCAGCCGCCCCCGCCGCATCCGGGGCCCCCCGAGCCGTCCCCCTCGCCGATCCCACCGGGTCCCGAGCCGGTGCCGAACCCGGAACCCGGCCCGCCGCTGAGCTGACCCGGACGCGGCACGAAACAGGGCGGCGCACGGCCACCGGGCCGTGCACCGCCCTGTCGCACGGGGTGTTACGCCGACACCTCCGACCGGTCCCCGCCCCACAGCGTGTGGAACGAGCCGTCGCGGTCCGTGCGCCGGTAGGTGTGCGCGCCGAAGTAGTCCCGCTGGCCCTGGGTGAGCGCGGCCGGCAGGCGCTCCGCGCGCAGGGCGTCGTAGTAGGCGAGCGCCGCGGCGAAGCCGGGCGTGGCCACGCCCTGGCGGGTCGCCGCGACCAGCACCTCGCGCCAGTCGTCCTGCGCTTCGGCGATCTCCCGCGCGAAGGTCCCGTCCGCCAGCAGGCTCGGCAGGTCCGCCCGCGCGTCGTAGGCGGCGCGGATGCGATCCAGGAAGGCGGCCCGGATGATGCAGCCGCCGCGCCAGAGCGCGGAGACCGCGCCGAGGTCGATGTCCCAGCCGTACTCCTCGCTGCCCGCGGCGATCTCGTGGAAGCCCTGCGTGTACGACACGATCTTCGACGCGTACAGCGCCTGCTCCACCCGGTCGGCGAACGCCGCGGCCTCCGCCTCGCCCAGCGGCGTGGCCTTCGGTCCCGCGAGGCCGCGTGAGGACTCGCGCAGCGCCGCGTGCCCGGAGAGGGAACGGGCGAACACCGCCTCGGCGATGCCGGACACCGGCACCCCCAGATCGAGGGCGATCTGCACCGTCCAGCGGCCCGTGCCCTTCTGCTCCGCCCGGTCCGCCACCACGTCCACGAACGGCTCGCCCGTGGCGGCGTCGACGTGCGACAGCACCTCGGCCGTGATCTCGATCAGGTACGAGTCCAGCCGGCCGGTGTTCCAGGTGCGGAAGATCTCCGCGATCCGCGCGGGGGAGTACCCCGCCACGTCCCGCAGCAACTGGTACGCCTCGCCGATCAGCTGCATGTCGGCGTACTCGATGCCGTTGTGGACCATCTTCACGAAGTGACCCGCGCCGTCCGGGCCGACGTGCGTGACACAGGGGGTGCCGTCGGCCGCCTTCGCCGAGATCTTCTCCAGCATCGGGCCCAGCGACTCGTACGACTCCGCCGAACCGCCCGGCATGATGCTCGGCCCGAGCAGCGCGCCCTCCTCGCCGCCGGAGATGCCGGTGCCGACGAAGTGGATGCCCTTCTCGCGCAGCTCGCGTTCCCGGCGCCGGGTGTCCGCGAAGTGGGCGTTGCCGCCGTCGATGATCATGTCGCCGGGCTCCAGCAGCGGGGCGAACTCCTCGATCACCGCGTCCGTCGGCTCCCCGGCCTTCACCATGACGACCAGCCGCCGCGGCCGCTCCAGCGCCGCCACGAACTCCTTCGCCGTCCCGGCCGCCACGAAGCCGCCCTCGTGCCCGAACTCCTCCACCAGCGCGTGCGTACGGGCCGCCGTCCGGTTGTGCACCGCGACCGTGTAGCCGTTGCGGGCGAAGTTGCGCGCGAGGTTGCGGCCCATGACCGCGAGCCCCGTGACGCCGATCTGCGCTGAACTGCTCATTGGGGTGGCTCCTGGTGACCTGGTGACCTGGTGGCCTTGTGGCCCTGGCATCGGTACTACCGGGGTGACGGTGCTGCCTTCCGGCCCCGTCGGCCCGCCGTCGACCATCCTGACGTGTCGCACCTGCGTGTGCACGCGCAGACATCGTCACGACACCGCGCAGGCGGATACGGGTGGGAGCACCCGGCGTACTCACGCCGTACGGACGGCGGCCCCGTGCCGTCCTCCCCGCGCCCTCCCCGCGCCCTCCCGGCGCACGCACCCGCGTGCCCCCGCCCGGGGGCACATCCGCCCGCGCACACGCCCTCCGGGCATGGGACGGGGGCGCAGCAGCCGACGACTACCGGCCATGTGGCGCATCCGTGCGGCCGATAGCCGCCTTGTCACGGCAAGTTCGCACCGCTTACTTTTGCCCCTCCTGACGCATCGTCGAGGGGGGATTCCATGGCCGTGCGCGGCCGGCACCGCCGGTATCAGCCGAACAGGATCAACCGGGCCTCGCTCACGGTCACCGCGGGCGGTGCCGGGATGGCACTGCCGTTCCTGGGCGCCGGGGCGGCCCAGGCCGCCGACGTGGACACCTGGGACAAGGTCGCCGCCTGCGAGTCCAGCAACGACTGGAACATCAACACCGGCAACGGGTACTACGGCGGGCTCCAGTTCACCCAGTCGACCTGGGAGGCGTACGGCGGCGCCCGTTACGCACCGCGCGCGGACCTGGCCACCAAGGACCAGCAGATCGCCGTCGCCGAGAAGGTCCTCGACGGACAGGGCCCCGGTGCCTGGCCGGCCTGCTCGGTACGGGCCGGACTGACCCGGGGCGGCGCCGTGCCCGACATCCGGCCGACCGCCGGCACGTCCGGTGGGAGCGGTACCAAGGCCGACGGCGAGAGGAGCAGCAGGAGCAAGGAGAGCGACGGCAGGCCCACCCGCCGGTCCTCCGTCGACGACGTCAAACCGCACACCACACCCCAGTCCCGCGCGGGCAGGGCCGAGATGTACACCGTGGTCCGCGGCGACACCCTCTCCGGCATCGCCGCCGAGGAGCGGATCCGGGCCGGCTGGCAGGGGCTGTACGACGCCAACCGCTCGGCCATCGGCACCGACCCGGACCTCATCGTGCCCGGGCAGCGGCTCGCCCTGCCCGACGGAACGGCCAGGGCCCCGGAGAGGCCGGCCGGCAGGCAGGCCGACAAGAAGGCCGACAAGAAGGCCGACAAGAAGAGCGACAAGAAGACCGGGAAGAAAACGGAGAAGCCGGCCGCCTCGCAGCGCGCCGAGAACCGTGCCGACCGTGCCGGGCAAACCGGCGGCGGCCTGGTGGCGCCCGTCAGCGCCTCGCTCGGCACGCCGTACCACCAGGCCGGATCCGCCTGGTCGAAGGGCTACCACACGGGCGTCGACTTCCCCGTGCCCACCGGCACGTCGGTGAAGTCGGTCGCGGCGGGCACCGTCGTCGGCGCGGGCTGGGAGGGGTCGTTCGGCTACCAGGTGGTGGTCCGGCACTCCGACGGCCGCTACAGCCAGTACGCACACCTGTCGGCGATCTCCGTGAGGAGCGGCCAGTCCGTCACCGCGGGCCAGCGCATCGGCCGGTCCGGTTCCACCGGCAACAGCTCGGGCCCGCACCTGCACTTCGAAGTGCGGACCGGGCCCGGCTTCGGATCGGACGTCGACCCGGTCGCCTACCTCAGGGCGGGCGGGGTCAGGATTTGACGCGTACCCGGTGGCGGTCCACCACCGCCACCGGTACGTACGGGCCGCCGTAGTAGGGCGCGTACGACACCAGCGGCACCGGAGCGGGGTCCTCGTCGTCCGGGGCGCCGGCCGGTGACGGCACGGGGACCGGCACCCGCACGCCCGCGGGGAGCGGGGGGAGCGCGAGTTCGGCCAGCAGCCGATCGGCGGGGTCCGCGGCCGGCGGCCCGGCGGGCTCCGCCACGGACCGGGCGGCGGGAACGGCCCCGGTCGGGGAACCCGCCGCGGCGGCCTCGCCGTTCACGGCCCCGTCCACCACCTCGTCCACGGCCCCGTCCACCGCCCCGGTCTCCTGCTGCTCGCGGGCGAGCCGCTCCGTCGTGAGCAGGATCAGTCCGCCGGCCGCCACCACCCCACAGCTCAGTGCGAGCGCCGTGCCCGTCGACCCGTAGCGGAAGGTCTCACCGAACATCGTGATGCCGACCGCCGCCGCCACCACCGGGTTCACCACCGTCAGCGTGGCCAGCGGGGCCGCGAGGCCGGCCCCCCGGTAGGAGGCCTGGGACAGCAGCATGCCCGCCGTGGCGAGGACGCCGATCGCCGTCAGGGAGGGCAGGTCGGCCGCCGAGATCCCGCCGCTCCAGTCGACCGCGACGGTCTTGGTGAAGACGGAGGACATGCCGAACGCGACACCGGACGCGACGGCCAGCAGAATGCTGCGGACCGCCGGATGACGGTGCACGGCCCGGGCCGCGACCATCAGCACCACGACCGCCCCTGCCGTCGCCAGCGCCGCCGCCACCCGTTGCGCGGTGTTCAGCGACTGCGCGTCGGACGCGCCGATCAGGGAGAGCAGACCCGCGAGCCCGACCGTCGCCATGATGGCGCCGCGCCACGCCGCCGCCCCGGCCCTGCGGCCGACGAACAGCGCGGCCATGGGCAGCGCGAACACGATGGTCAGCGCGCCCAGGGGCTGCACGAGGCTCAGCGGGCCGTAGGCGAGCGCCACCACGTGCAGCAGACCGCCGAGGCCGTTGAGCGCGACCGCCGCCCACCAGGCCGGCCGGCGCAGCGGTGCGTACTGCTGCGCGCCGGGTGAGGACACCGCGACCCGCTCCTGCACGATCGCCCCACCGGCGTACGCCACGGCGGAGACGAACGACAGGACCACGGACAACGCGAGGGCGCTCATCGGCTGCTCCTCTGCGTGAGGCCGGGGCGGTGGACCCGGCGCGGCGAACGGTCGGCTTTCATGACCAACACGATGCCGTGTCAAGGTCTTCCCGTCGTCGTCCCTGAGCATTCATTGAGTCCTACTGCCGATGGAGTACGGCGAGGACCCCGTCATCCCCAGGGTGGGTGCCCGTCGGCGGAGGCCCCCTGGTCGGCTCCCCCCGACTGATCACTTCGGGACGGGCCCGGTCAAGGGCTTGGCGATGGACCGGGTCGCCGGCAGGATTCCGCCGGTTCCGGGATGATCTTGTCCCTGACAACCTGCGGGGCCGCGTAGCCCCGCTGCCGGTCCCGCCGCCGGCCCAGGCGTCCGTTCGCCGCCCGGGGCTACGACTACGACAGGTACCGCCGCCTCATCCGGACCCGGGGCATCACACCGAAGACCGCCCGCAGAGGCATCCCCACGGCTCAGGCCCGGCAAGCACCCGCCGGGGCGTCGACCGCGCCTTCCGCCTGGCTCCACCGGTTCAAACGACTGCGGACACGCTACGGGATACGTGCCGATCTCCACCTCGGTCCGCTCCGGCTCGCTCCCAGCACCATCTGCTTGCGCCGGCTCCACGCGCCGGGCAGGCCGCAGGCCGAAGCACGGCTCGTTTCTGCCCGGGAGGGGCTGGGGAACCCCGATTCCCTGGCCTGCGCGGCGGTCTCCCGTTCCTTGACGCCCGGCGTGATCCGCCCGTCGTGGCCGTGCTCCCGCTGGACCGCCTCGCCGCCCGGCTCGCCCGGGCCGACGCGGTCCTGGCCGGGCTTCGCGCCACAGACGGGACAGCGGCGGCGGATCCGGAACCGGCGGGCGGCCTTCTCGTGCAGGGAACCCTCCGCCCCGGCGGACGGGGCCGGACCGGCTGCGCCGCCTCGAACGGCTCGCACGCGTCAGTGAGACGCCGGAGGAAGCCGTTCACGCGGCGCCGCTGCCCCTCCTTGAGCACCCCGGCGCAGCCGGCACACTTCTCCTCCTGCCGCTCGGCTCGACGCGGGCGAGGCCGTACGAGCCCCGTGACGGGCTCGGGGCCAGGGCGGGGCGGCTCTCCCGGGTTCCGTCGCGGCGCACGACGGTGACGTCCAGGGCCGGCGGCCGGGTCGTACGCCGGGGGCCGCGGGGCGGCGACGTACGACTGCCGTCCGGACGGGTCGCCCAGGGCGGTCCCCGCAGCCCTGGGCGCGGCCTTCGGTGCCGGGTCAGGCCGTGTCGCGGACCAGGTCATTGAAACGCGCGGCCGCAATGATCGGTCCGTCGGACACCGAGTGGTCCAGTGGAACAAGAACGAGGCGGCCGTCCCCGTAACCGGACAGTCTGGCAAAGCGTAAAGCGTTTCCGGTCAATGTGGTATTCGCCATCCTGTACTCCTTCGGACGAGGATTCGGCGGAGGCGGAGGTGTTGAGCGCCCGGCGGAAGCCTGGCAAAGCAGTGGTTCCGGTTCATATGTGAGCTCTGGCAGGAAAAGCCGCCGGCGACCGGTCTGCGCACCCTGCAGACCTATATCCTTACCTGCCGAAAAATACTGTCCCGGCTCAGCGGCTGCTCAGCCGCCTACGTCGCCCGGGAGATCCTGGTGGCCGGAGCGGACGGCTACGGACTGAAGGGCCACCATGTCGGCCTGGACTGGTCCGAGTTCCAACGGCTGAAAAGCCTCGGGATGAAGGCTCTGGAAGACGGCGAGAACGCGGCGGGAAGTGAATTGCTCGACGCCGCCCTGGACTTGTGGCGGGGTGGCGCCCTGGCCGATGCCCCGGCGGGACCCGTACTCGATTCCAAACGGCGGTTCTTCGAGGAGTCCCGGCTCGAAGTGATAGCGATCCGGGCCGACGCGCAGATCAAGGCCGGGCTGCACCAGCGGGCCATCACCCAGCTCGCCGCGGTGACCAGCGAGCACACGCTGCACGAGGGGTTGCACGCCCAGTACGTCCGCGCTCTCGCACTGGGCGGACGCCGGGCGGAGGCTCTGGGAGTGCTGCGCACGCTGCGCACCCGGTTGGTGAGCGAGATCGGGACCGAACCCGGTGCCCCGCTGAGGGAACTCCAACTGGGCATACTGAGCTCGGAACCCGGCATGGTGTGAGTCACGTCCGAGGCGTCCGGCCACCGGCCGGACGCCTCGGACGTGGTGCGCGCCGCCGGGGTCCCCGTCCCCGTCGGAGGGTTTCGGGTGCCCTGGCGGACCGTCGCCGGACACCGCCGCACCCGGTTACGGGGCAGCCGGCACCGTCTCCCAGGGGAATGCCGCGCTGAACGAAGTGGGGGCGGACATCCGCAGGGCGTCGGCCAGGTTCTGCCACTCCTCAGCACAGGCCGTGGCCATCTCGGAGATGGAGTCGGCGCAGTGCGCTGGCACCGAGGCGGCGATGCGCCGGTGGTCCGCCGCCATGTGCAGCTCCATCATGCGCAGGAGCAGGCGCCCGGTCTCGGTCATCCGCAGGGAGGGATCGCGGCACAGGCTGCGGAACGTCGCCTCGCGGGTCTCGGTCGACATCCCCACCGGCTTGTCGTACGGCGCGACGGGCGGCGCACTCCGCCACACCGGAGGTCTGCCGGCCGCCCGCTGTCCGGTCGGCACCGGGCTCTCGCCGCGCCTCAGCCGGTCCCGTACGTCGCGGACCGTACCGGGGGAGATGCCCGCCTTCTTGGCGATGCTGCGCAGTGACGCGGAGGGGTCCTCGAGGAGCAGCCGGGCCGCGGTGCGCCGTCCCTCGGCGCTGCTGAGCGGGCGGACCCTGCCGTCCCGGCCGATCCGGGCCGCCGGGCCGGTGGCGTCACCGTGGATCTTCAGGCGCTGGACGGCGACGGACTTCGCGGACAGGCCGGTGACGGAGGCGATGACGCGGTCGGACCAGTTCTGGTGGGTGCGGAGTATGCGGACGGCGGCCGCGGTGCGGTCGGCTGTGGACAACGGCAGGCCGTGGCGGACGTTGGCCTGGACGGCAAGGACAAAGGCATCCTTCTCGGGGCCGTCGAAGAACCGCACGTCGATCGTGTGGCTGCCGCGCGACCGGGCGGCGAGCAGCCGGTGCATGCCGTCGATGACACGCATGGAAGGGCGGTGGACGAGGATCGGCGGGAGTGGATCCTCGGAGCCGGCGAGGAGGCGGGCGTGTTCGTCGTTCTCGCCTTGGCGGCGTGGGGAGTCGGCCGGTAACAGCCGGCTGATCGGTACGACCTCCACTTCGGAGAATTCCGAAGCGAGTGCGGGTCCGAGATCGTCCTCGAAGCTCATCGCGCAGTGCACCTCCGGTGAGTGTTGCGGTCAGGCCACGCCCAGCGGGCCGGTGGGAGACGAGGCTGAGGCGGAGGGGGGTGGCTCACTCCGCCCGGTCAGCCACTGCCGGACCTCGTCCATGGCGGTGCCGTCGCTGTCGGCCTCGATCTCCCGGGTGAGATCAGCGATCGTGATGTCCCGCAGTGCCGCCCGCCACGCCGTCTCGGCGGCGGCCATGGCGCGGGAGACGGCGCAGGGCTTCGTGCACTTCTCCGGTCGCAGGGCGAGGGGTCCCTTCCGGCGGATCTCGGTGCAGCGGAACGCCGGCTCAGGCCCGTCGACCGCGCGGACCACGTCCAGGACGGTGACCTGCTCGGTGGGACGGGCGAAGGTGTACCCCCCGACCGGGCCGGGTGTGGAGCGCAGGATCCCGGCCTGCGACAGCGACTGCAGGTGCTTGGCGAGATAGGCCGGCGGAATGCCGTGAAGCTTCGCCAGCCGGCCTGCCGACACCGGGACTTGGCTCTGGCTGAGCGACACGCAGCAGTGCAGGGCCCACTCGACGCCGTTGGTCAGCTTCATGTCCAACAGCGTATCAATCTCAGACTCTTTCTATCCGTGATTCTGTTATAACAAGGACACCAACTATCCGAGATATGTGAAGGTGCAGGTCATGAGTGAGGCAGAAGATCGTTTAACGGCGGCGCGCGTCGCTGCGGCACCCGAGCGCACCGCGGAGCCCTCTTCCTCGTCGGCACACGACCGTGCCGCTCTCGGGTTCGCCGCCGTCGCCCTGTTCGTGGCAGCCGCCAACCTGCGGCCCGCGATCGCCGCCGTATCCCCCCTGGTGGACCGGATCCGCACGGACCTGGACCTGTCGGCGACCGGGGTCTCCCTGCTGACGACCGTCCCGACCCTGGCGATGGGCCTGTGCGCGCCGCTGGCCGCCTCGGTGGGCCGCCGCTGGGGACTGCAGAAGGGCGTGCTGCTCGGCCTGGCCGTGGTCGGCCTCGCGACCGCGGCGCGCGGTCTGGGGCATTCCACCTGGCTGCAGTTGGTGTGCGCCGCCGTGGTGGGCACCGGAATCGCCATCTCCCAGACGCTGCTGCCGGCCGTCGTGAAGAGCCGCTTCGCCGACCGCGCCGGACTGGTCACCGGCATCTACACCGCCGGGCTCGGCCTCGGCGGTGCCGTCGCGGCCGGTGCCAGCGCGCCGCTCGCCGACGCCATCGACTCCTGGCCGGGCGCCCTGGCCTCCTGGGCAGTCCTCGCCGTGGCGGGCATGGTGCTGTGGACGGCCGCCAAGGGCTCGCTGCGCCTGGAGCACGTCGACGGCCCCAAGGGCCCGGTCACCAGCGGACTGCCCTGGCGGTCCGGCCTCGCCTGGCGGATCACCGCCGTGTCCGCGGGCAACTCGGCGCTCTACTACTGCGAACTGGCCTGGATCGCACCGCTGCTGCATGACGACGGCGGACTCGGCGAGGCTCGTGCCGGGTTCATGCTGACGGTGATGATCTCCATCCAGGTCGTGGCCATGCTGGCCGTCCCCGCCCTGCTGGGCGAGCGGGAGGACAAGCGGTTCGGTCTCGCGCTGACCACGGTCCTGACCGCCGTGGGCTTCCTCGGCTTCGGCTTCAGTCCCGGCACCGGCACCTGGCTGTGGGTCGTCGCCATGGGCGTCGGGCACGGCGGCCTGTTCACGCTGGTCCTCACGCTCCCCGTCGCGGCGGCCCGGGACGCCACTCAGGCCGGGCGGTTCGCCGCCATGGCCTTCTTCGTCGGCTACGCCTGCGCAGCCCTCGGACCGGTCGTCGTCGGCACCCTGCGTGACGCCACCGGCGACTACCGGCTGGCCTTCGGCCTGCTGACGGCGCTCACCGTGCTGATGCTCCTGCCCATCGCCCGGCTTTCGCCGCGGCACATCGAGAAGGACCGGGGCACCTCCGTGTAGTTCGCCGCCCGGCCGCCCCAGGCCGCCGGCACCCCGACGGCAAACGCCCGGTCAGCAGGACGGGGTCACGGAGCGGTGGATGGATTGGGACCTGCAGATGCGGGGCGAGTACCGGACCGCCCACCAGGCGGTGCGGGCGCCCCTGGCGCTGCTGTGCGGCACCTCCGACCCCTTCGCCCGCCCGGCCGAGATGGAGCAGTGGAAACGCTTCACCACCGGCCCACACCTCGGGCCCGGCGGCCGGGGTGTCGTCGTCGGCGGCGGTCTGCTCGGCCTCGAGGCGGCCCACGCCCTGAGCCGGCTGGGCCTGCGTGCGCACGTCGTGGAGACCGCACGCCATCTGATGCCCGCTCAACTCGACTCCGGGGCCGCCGAGGTGCTGCACCGGCACGCCGCCGGCCTCGGCATGCGCCTGCACTGCGGCACCGCGATCGCGGAGGTGCACGCCCGGTCCGACGGCACCGTGCGCGCGGTCACCCTCGGCGACGGCACGACCCTGGACGCGGACCTGGTGGTCTTCGCCGCGGGAATCCGGCCCCGGGGCGAGCTGGCCGGGGCGCTGGGCCTGGCGCGCGGGGAACGGGGCGGCTTCCTCGTCGACGCGTACTGCCGTACCGCTGACCGGCAGGTCTGGGCCGTCGGCGAGTGCGCTGCCGTACAGGGCCGTTGCCACGGGCTGGTCGCCCCCGGCTACGCCATGGCCGAATCGGTGGCGGCCCAGCTGGCGGGCCGGGACACCGAGCCCTTCGACCGGACCGACGGTTCCACGGCCCTGAAGCTCCTCGGCGTGCACGTGGCCACCTTCGGTACGACCGCACCCCCGGCGGACGTCCGCCCGGTCGAGGTCGTCTTCGCCGAGGGCACCGCCCGCTACGCCAAGGTCTTCCTGCGGCCGGACACCGGCAGTCTGCTCGGCGGCATCCTCGCGGGCGGCACCGGGGCCCGCTCCCGGCTCGAAGCCCTCGTCGGCCGCCGCCCGCCGGCGGACCTGGAACAGCTGCTGCTGCCGTGATCCACGTGGTCCACCCGGCCTAGGAGGGGCCGGGCGCGGTGAAGGCCGCCAGCTCGCCCTCGCGCAGGATCACCAGCGCCGCACAGGTGCACCGGCAGTACTCGACGCGACCATCCGACGTGGCATGGCTGGACATCAGCTGCCAGTCGGGCTGCGGCAGCGCGGTACGGCATCCCCAGGAGGCCAGCGGGCAGGCCTCCTGGCCCGGTGCGGCCGAAGGGGGCGTGACGTGCCGGCTCGCTGCTCGTCGCACTCCGTCGTCCTTCCGTGAGTGGTTCCGTGAGTGGTTCCGGACCGGCCCGCCGATCAGGGGGCGGCCGGGTCAGAGGCGGCTGTGCTTGGTGGAGGCGTTCCCGGTGCCGTGCGTGGTCTCCTCGTCCCGGTCGCCCAGCAACGGCTCGGGCACGGCCGGTTCGGGCAGGGTCCGGAACAGCAGCCAGCTCAGCGCGGGCATCAGGATCAGGGGCGCCAGGGCTGTGCGCAGCGAGGTGGCGTCGGCGATGCTGCCGATCAGGGGGCTGGTGAGGCCGCCGACGCTGACCATCAGTCCGAGGGTGATCCCGCTGGCCGTGCCGACGCGCGTGGGCAGGTAGTCCTGCGCGAGCGTGACCTGGAGCGAGAAGGGCACGTACAGGCCGATCGAGGTCAGCGCCACGAACAGGTAGATCGCCGGGCCGGGTACGAACACGACACCGGCGACGGCGGCGACCGTGGTCAAGTACGACATGCTCACCACCGTGACCCGGTCCCAGCGGTGGGCGAGATTGCTGCCGACGACCGTGCCGACCGCACCGCCGAGGTAGAGCACGAAGAGTGCCGCCGTCCCCGCCGTCGTGCCGCCGCCCGTCTGCTCCCGGGCGTGGAAGGCGATGAAGGTGCTCAGGCCGACGAAGGCGATCGACCGGCACACCACCGCCAGCGACAGCCGCACGAACGAGCCCCAGTCGTCCCGTCCCCGCGCTGCCCCCTTGCCGCCGTCGGCGCGTGGCGTCCTCTGCAGCGCCCGCAGCACCGGCAGCGTCAGCACGCTGCCGACCAGCGCGGGCAGGATCAGCAGCGGGGAGAACCGTAGCCCGCCGGTGGCGATCACCACGGTGACCAGCAGAGGAGCTGTCGCGAAGCCGACGTTGCCGCCCAGCGAGAACCACCCCATGGAGCTGTGGCTGCCCTTGCTCGCGACCCGTGCGACCCGCGCCGACTCCGGGTGGTACGCGGCGACGCCGATGCCGGACAGCGCCACGAACAGCAGGGTGAGCGCGTACGAGCCGGTGACGCCGCTCAGGGCCACGCCGAGCCCGCCGAGCACTGTGCTCACCGGCAGCAGCCAGGGGACGGGGTGCCGGTCGGTGAGTGCGCCGAACAAGGGCTGCGCCACCGAGGACAGCAGGCTGGCGGCGAGCACGATGCCCGAGGCCGCGGCGTAGGTGTAGGCGCGCTCGGCGACGAAGAACGGGACCAGGGCCGCGACGGCCCCCTGGTAGACGTCCACGCAGGCATGCCCGACCGACAGCAGGACGATCGACTTGTTCCTTCGCATGGCGCCATGGTCATCCATGACACCCCTGTCGTACTTCCGATAATCTGCCAATTGATGAGGGATATCCGCCATGAACCGGTGGCGCCGACCAGCACCCGCCGGCTGGCCCCCGGCACCGGCATCGACGCCCACCGGCACGACGACCACCAGATCGTCTACGCGGGCCGGGGCGTGCTCGCCGTCACCACCGGCGCCGGCTCCTGGACGGCCCCGGCCACCTGGGCGATCTGGGTGCCGGCCGGCACCGTGCACTCCCACCAGGCGCACGGCGAGCTCGAACTGCACCTGGTCGGCCTGCCCGCGGACACCAACCCGCTCGGCCTCGACGAACCCACCGTGCTGATCGTCAGCCCCCTGCTGCGGGAGCTGATCCTCGCCTGCACCCGCGACCCGGCGGACGACAGCCCCGAGCACCGCCGCCTGCGCGCCGTCCTGTGCGACCAGCTGCGCACCTCACCCCAGCAGCCGCTGCACGTGCCCACGCCGACCGTGCCGCAACTGAAGGCGCTGTACGAGATCCTGCTCGCCGATCCGGCCGACAACCGCACCCTGGCGGCCCTGGGCAGACAGGTCGGCGCCAGCGACCGCACACTGTCCCGGCTGTTCAGGGCCGATCTCGGCATGACGTTCCCGCAGTGGCGCACCCAACTGCGGCTTTCCCACGCCCTGGTGCTGCTCGCCGAGGACACGCCGGTGACGGTGGTGGCACACCGGTGCGGCTGGTCCTCGGCGAGCGCGTTCATCGACGTCTTCCGGCGCGCCTTCGGCCACACACCGGGACGCGCCTGATGCCCGGTGGGGGCGCCCCGCCGCGGCGGGGCACCCCCACCGGGACCCCGAGCCGGGCCTCCACGGCCCGGTGCCGTTCGCGGGCGGCGGCCGGCGACTCGGCCCGAGGGACCTGGTACTACTGCACGTCGTGGACCTCGACCCGCGTCTCACCGCCCTTCGCCGCCTCGGTGGCTTCTTCGCACTGCGCACGGAGGACCTGCCCGGCCGTCCCCTGCCCACGCTCGCCCAGGCGTACGTGCCGGGGCGAGCGGATGGCCGGGACGACGTCCTGACCGCGCGGGTCCGCACGGTCGCCGGTGCCCTGCGCGCCCCCGAGACACGGGTCGCCGCGTCGGTGGCCCACCAGGGGCTCGCCGCCCGCCTGTGGTCCGTGGCCCTCGGCAGCGCCGCCCTGTACGGGGCCGTCCCCGACCTGGCCCCGAAGCTGCTGCGGTGGGACCCCCGGGGCAGCGCCCCCGACGATTTGTGGCTGACCGGGGTACGGCCGCTGCGCGGTGACGCGGCGACGGTCGCGGAGCTGGTGCTGCGCGGCCACCTCGAACCCCTCGGCGCGGCCCTGCGCTCCCGCCACCGCCTCGCGCCGGGCCTGCTGCGCGGCAACGCCGCCTCCGCCCTGGCGGGCGCCGCCCGGGAACTGGACCGCTGGGGGCGCGGCCACGGCCGTGGGGACGTCGCCGCCCGGGCCGCGGCGCTGGCCGCCGAACTCCTCGCGCACCCCCTGCTCTCCGGGGCCGGGACCCTCACCGGCACCGCCTTCCGGCGCCGCAGCTGCTGCCTGTACTACCGGGTGCCCGGCGGGGGCGTCTGCGGCGACTGCTGCTTCCCACGGCCGCCCCGCTCTTCCCCACGCGCCCCATCTGGGTGACCATGAGGGGGAAGGTCCGTCCAGACAGGGGGTTCACGGGTGCGCGTGGGACTGCTGAGCCGGGAGTATCCCCCGGACGTGTACGGCGGCGCGGGAGTCCATGTGGAGTTCCTCGCCCGGGAACTGCGCTCCCTGGTCGACCTGGAGGTGCACTGCTGGGGAGAGGGCCGCACCGACGGTGTGCTGCGCCACCGCCCCTGGTCCGCGCTCGACGGCGCCAACGACGCGCTGCGCACCTTCTCCGTGGACCTGGCCATGACCGCGGCCCTCCAGGACCGCGAACTGGTCCACTCCCACACCTGGTACGCCAACCTCGGCGGCCACCTCGCCAAGCTGCTGTACGGCATCCCGCACGTGATGACCGCCCACTCCCTGGAGCCGCTGCGCCCCTGGAAGGCCGAGCAGCTCGGTGGCGGCTACGCGTTGTCGAGCTGGGCCGAGCGCACCGCGGTGGAGGCCGCCGACGCGGTGATCGCCGTCTCCGGCGCCATGCGCGACGACATCCTCGGCAGCTACCCGGCCCTCGACCCCGGCCGGGTGCACGTCGTGCACAACGGCATCGACACCGGTCTGTACCGCCCCGACCCCGGCACCGACGCCCTGGACCGGATCGGCCTGGACCGCTCCCGCCCGTACGTGCTGTTCGTCGGCCGCATCACCCGGCAGAAGGGCGTGCCCCATCTGCTGCGGGCGGTGCGCGGCATCGACCCGGCCGCCCAGGTCGTGCTGTGCGCGGGCGCCCCGGACACGCCCGAGATCGACCGGGAGTTCCGCGAGCTGTACCAGGAGCTGAGCCGGGTCCGCGAGGGCGTGCACTGGATCCCGCAGATGCTGCCGCGCCCGGAGGTGATCCAGCTGCTCACGCACGCCGCCGTGTTCGTCTGCCCCTCGGTGTACGAACCGCTCGGCATCGTCAATCTGGAGGCCATGGCGTGCGGCACCGCGGTGGTCGCCTCCCGGGTCGGCGGCATCCCGGAGGTCGTGGCGGACGGCTCGACGGGGGTACTCGTGGAGCCGGGCGACGACTTCGAGGCGGACCTCGCGCGGGCCCTCGACTCGGTCCTCGGTGATCCGGGCACGGCGCGGCGGATGGGCGAGGCGGGGCGGGAGCGCGCGGTGGCGGAGTTCGGCTGGGACGCGGTGGCCCGCCGTACGGTCCTGCTGTACGAGGAGATCCTCGAGCAGGCTTAGTCCGGCCCGTCCGGGGCAGTCTTGGGGGAAATTCGGCGTGAGGGGAGCGGCCATGCGTCGTGGTGGTCCTTCGGTCCTGGGAATCGTGCTGGCGGGCGGCGAGGGCAAGCGCCTGATGCCCCTCACGGCGGACCGTGCCAAACCGGCGGTCACCTTCGGCGGCACCTACCGCCTGGTCGACTTCGTCCTGTCCAACCTGGTCAACGGCGACATCCTGCGGATCTGCGTGCTGACCCAGTACAAGTCGCACTCGCTGGACCGGCACGTCACCACCACCTGGCGGATGTCCAGCCTGCTCGGCAACTACGTCACGCCGGTCCCCGCCCAGCAGCGCCTGGGCCCGCGCTGGTACCTGGGCAGCGCCGACGCCATCCTGCAGTCGCTCAACCTGATCTACGACGAACAGCCGGAGTACGTGGCGGTGTTCGGCGCCGACCACGTCTACCGCATGGATCCGCGCCAGATGCTCGCCCAGCACATCGAGAGCGGCGCCGGTGTCACGGTGGCCGGGATCCGGGTGCCCCGCTCGGAGTCCTCCTCCTTCGGTGTGATCACGCCGGGCTCGGACGGCCTGACCGTCGAACGCTTCCTGGAGAAGCCCGGCGACCCGCCCGGCCTCGCCGACGACCCCGAGTGCGTGTTCGCCTCCATGGGCAACTACCTCTTCACCACCAAGACCCTGATCGAGGCGCTCCACCGGGACGCCGAGGACGAGAACTCGGTGCACGACATGGGCGGCTCGATCCTGCCCCAGCTCACCGAGCGGGGCGAGGCCCATCTGTACGACTTCAGCTCCAACCACGTCCCGGGCGAGACCAGCCGCGACCAGGGCTACTGGCGTGACGTGGGAACCCTGGACGCGTACTACGACGCGCACATGGACCTGATCGCCGAGCGCCCGGCGTTCAACCTCTACAACCGGCAGTGGCCCGTCTACACCCACTCGAGCCAGCTCTCGCCCGCCCGGTTCAACGCCGGCGGCATGGCGAGCGAGTCCATCATCAGCGCCGGCTGCCTGATCCGCGGGCAGGTCACGCGGTCGGTGCTGTCGCCGGGCGTGGTGGTCGACCCGGGGGCCGTGGTGCAGGGCTCGGTGCTGCACGACAACGTCCACATCGGGCGGGGCGCGGTGGTGCGCGGAGCCGTGCTCGACAAGAACGTGGAGGTGCCGCCGGGCGCGACGATCGGCGTCAACCCGGAGCGGGACGCCGAGCTGTACACGGTGTCCAAGGGCGGGGTGATCGCGCTCGGGAAGGGACAGCGGGTGCCGTAGCGGCGGTGCGCGGGGCCCCGGTCGGCTGTGACCACCGGGGCCTTTGTCATGTCCCTGGACGGATGGCGGAATCCGTGCTGTTATGCCGACTACTGTTCATGACAACGTTGTACGGGGCCCGTACAGCGCACAGAAGAGAACACGCACCACCGCTACGCACCGCACTGAGCAGCGAGCCGTCACCGTTCTCACCGACGGAGGATCCGTGCGCATCAGAGGACTCAGGAGCCGTTTCGCGCTCCTCCTGGCCGCCGCACTGGGAGTCACCGGACTCACCGCGGCCGGCCCGGCCGCGACCGCCGCGGCGGACGACCCGGTGGAGATACACGGGCTGAAGGGCGATTACTACACCCAGTCCGCCCCCGGCGCCTTCGACTTCCACGAGCTCAGGGCCACCGCCTTCGACTCCCACCTGGACTTCGACAACCTGGAGCCGCGCCTGAACGTCACCACCGGCCGGTCGGACGACGTCAGTGTCCGCTGGACCGGCAAGATCGTGCCGGAGAGGACCGGCGCCCACACCTTCTCGGTCACCGCCGACAACGGCTTCCGGCTGTGGATCGACGGCCGGCTCGCCATCGACCACTGGGTCGACGACTGGGACCGCGAACAGACCGCCGAGCCGGTCGGACTGACCGCCGGCACCGCCTACGACATCAAGGTCGAGTACTTCGAGCACTACGGCGGCTCCAACCTCCACCTGCGCTGGACCGAGCCCGACGGAACCAAGGAACCCGTACCGCAGTCCGCGTTCCGCCTCCCCGACGGCTTCGACTACGACGGTGCCCTCTCCGCCACCGTCCTGGCCTCCGGCCGCACCCTGAAGCTCGCCTTCCCACAGCCGCCGGCCGCACCGCCGGCCGGCTTCACCGACCACGTCGACGCGGTCATCGGCGGCGCCGACTGGCCCCTGACGTCGGCACGCCCCGACCCGGCCGATCCCCGGGCGCTGCTCGTCACCCTCGCCGAGCCCGTCGTCGGCAACAGGACCGGCACCGCCCGCGGCAGCGCCGACATCCGCTACGACGGACAGGGCGGCCTGACCACCGCCGACGGCGACCCCGTGGACGCGTTCCTCAGCAGCGGCCCCAACCGCTCCACCCACGAACTGCGCACCGGGTGGGCCGAGGAGGTGGGCCCGGACAACGCCCTGCCCGAGTACCCGCGCCCGCAGCTCACCCGTGACGAGTGGCGCAACCTCAACGGCCGCTGGCAGTTCGCCGCCGCCGAGGAGGGCGAGCGGCCACCCGTCGGGAGGACGCTGGGGGAGCGCATCCTCGTCCCGTACCCGGTGGAGTCCCAGCTCTCCGGGATCCAGCGGCACGAGGACCGGATGTGGTACCGCCGCACCTTCACCGTCCCCCGCGGCTGGGACATCGGCTCCGACCGGCGGCTGCGGCTGAACTTCGGCGCGGTCGACTGGCGCTCCGAGGTGTACGTCAACGGCACGAAGGTCGCCACCCACGAGGGCGGTTACGACAAGTTCGGCGCCGACGTCACCGACGCGCTGAGGCCCGGCCGCACCCAGGAGCTCATCGTCGGCGTGTACGACCCGACCGATGCCGCGAACGGCGAGAACCCCCCGCTCGGCAAGCAGCGCCTGGATCCCAGCGGCATCTGGTACACGCCCAGCTCCGGCATCTGGCAGACCGTCTGGATGGAGCCGGTCGCCCGGGACCACGTCGACTCGCTCGAACTCGTCCCGGACGTGCCCGGCGAGCGGCTCACCGTCCGGGCGCGGGGCGTCCGGGACGGCATACCGGTCAGGGCCACCGCGTACGACGGACGGCGCAAGGTCGCCACGGCGACCGGCCGCACCGGCGACCCGCTCACCCTGAAGGTCGACGACCCGCGCCTGTGGTCGCCCGACGACCCCTTCCTGTACCGCCTGGAGGTGACCGTCGGCGCCGACCGCGTCGGCAGCTACTTCGGGATGCGCTCCATCGCCGTCGAGCAGATCGACGGGGTGCCGCGCACGGTCCTCAACGGCGAACCCGTCTTCCTGATGGCCACGCTCGACCAGGGCTTCTGGCCCGACGGCCTGCACACCGCGCCCACCGACGAGGCCCTCGCCCACGACCTGCGCGCGCACAAGGAACTCGGCTTCAACTCCGTGCGCAAGCACATCAAGGTCGAACCGGACCGCTGGTTCTACTGGGCCGACCGGCTCGGGCTGCTGGTGTGGCAGGACATGCCGGCCATGACGGCCGGGGTGAACCCGGGCACCGAGGCCCGCGAGCGCTACGAGCGCGAGCTGAAGCAGATGATCGACGAGCACATCAGCAGCCCGTCGATCGTCATGTGGGTCACCTTCAACGAGGGCTGGGGCCAGTACGACGTCGGCCGGATCGCCGAACAGGCCAAGGCCTGGGACCCGACCCGGCTGGTCAACAACCAGTCCGGGCTCAACCTCGGCGCCGACGGGGGAACCGGCGACATCATGGACGAGCACGGCTATCCCAGCCCGGCACTCCCGCCCCGCCCGGACGGCGAGCGCGCCCTGGTCAGCGGAGAGTACGGCGGCCTCGGTCTCGCCGTGCCCGGGCACGCCTGGCCGGTCCAGCAGTCCTACGTCGACGTCGACCCGGCGGCATACACCGATGACTACCTCACCAAGCTCGACGAGGTGCGCGCGCTGGTGTGCCGGGGCAGCAACGGGGCCGTCTACACCCAGATCACGGACGTGGAGGGGGAACTCAACGGCCTGCTCACCTACGACCGGCGCGTCATGAAGCCGGACGTGGACCGGGTGAAGGCCGCGCACGACGCCCTGATCCGGGACGCCTCCCGGGCGCAGCCCGCCGGCTGTGCCGCCGAGGGCGCCGCGCGGTGAACGGTTCCTCCGGCGGGCGGCACCCGTCCGGGTGGCGTATGCCGTCCGCCGGCGCGGTGACCGCGCCGCCGTAGCCCCGCCCGTCCCCGACGTGCCGCCCCTCCCGCCGCGCCGGTGGGAGGGGCGGACGCCTCACCTGGTGTTGACTGTGGGTGTCCGGGTCGTACTTGACCGTGATCGGCCGGGAGCGATTGACTGCTGATACGTCCCCGTCCGTCCCGTTTCCGCCCGGTTCCCTTCCCTTCCCTTCCCTTCCCTTCCCCGTCCGCCTCGTCCCCGTCCGTCCCGTTCCACCCTGCTCCCGTTTCCGTCCGTCCCGTTTCCGCCCGTCCCCGTCGTCGACGCGAGGCACCACCCATGACCGCAGACCCGCTCGCCCCTCTCGACCTGGCCTTCTGGAACATCGAGTCCGCCGGTCACCCGATGCACCTCGCCGCGCTCGGCGTCTTCTCGGCCCGCTCGCCCTCCGCGGCGGCCCACGCGGCGGATCTGCTGGCCGCCCGCGCCGCCGCCGTCCCCGGACTGCGCATGCGCATCCGGGACACATGGCAGCCGCTCGCGCTGCGGCAGTCGCTCGCGGCGTTCCGCCGCCCGTGGCAGGCCCCCGGCGAGCCCTTCGCCGCCGCGCTGCGGCAGCCGCTCGCCTCGGCCCTGCGCCGGTCGCTCGCCTTCGGCGGCGCCGCCCGGGAACCCGACGCCGGATTCGACCCCCTCGACCACATCCGGCTGCACCCCGCGGCCGCGGACTTCCACGACGCGGCCGGGCGGCTCATGGGGCGCCCGCTGGAGCGCACCCGGCCCCCCTGGGAGGCCCATGTGCTGCCGGGCGAGGACGGTGCCTCCTACGCCGTCCTGTTCAAGTTCCACCACGCCCTCGCCGACGGGCTGCGCGCGCTCACCCTCGCCGCCGCGCTGATGGACCCGACGGACCTGCCCACACCCCGGCCCCGTCCCGCCGACCCCCCGCGCGCGGCGCTCCCGGACCTGCGTGAGGTGCCCGGCCTGGTGCGCGACGCCCTGTCGGACGCGGGCCGGGCCCTGGACATCGGCGCCGCCGTCGCCCGGTCCACCCTCGACATGCGCTCCTCGCCCGCACTGACCTGCGCGCCCAGCGGCACCCGCCGCACCGCCGGCGTGGTGATCGACCTGGACGACGTGCACCTGGTCCGCAAGGGCGTCGGCGGCACCGTCAACGACGTGCTGATCGCGGTCGTCGCCGGCGCGCTGCGCCGCTGGCTCGACGAGCGCGGCGACGGCAGCGAGGGCGTCGCCCCCCGGGCGCTCGTCCCCGTCTCCCGGCGCCGGCCGCGCACCGCCCACCCACAGGGCAACCGGCTCTCCGGGTACTTGATACGGCTCCCCGTCGACGAGCCCGACCCGCTCGCCCGGCTCGCACAGGTGCGTACCGCCATGGACCGCAACAAGGACGCCGGTCCGCACCGGGGCGCGGGCGCCGTCGCCCTGCTCGCCGACCATGTGCCACCCCTCGGTCACCGGCTCGGCGGACCGCTGCTGGGCCAGGCCGCCCGACTCTGGTTCGACGTCCTGGTCACCAGCGTGCCGCTGCCGGGCCTCGGCCTGAGACTCGGCGGCGACCCGCTCGGCGCGGTGTTCCCGCTCGCGCCGCTGGCCCCCGGGCACTCCCTCGCGGTCGCCGTCTCCACCTACCGGGGACGCGTCCACTACGGGCTGGTCGCCGACGGCGCGGCCGTCCCGGACCTCGACCGGCTGGCCCACGCGGTGACCGCGGAGGTGGGGGCGCTGATCACCGCCCGCGACCACCACTAGTGCCGCGCCGGCCGGAAACCCAAGCACGGTGCAGTACGGGGGCTTCCGTCCGGCACGCCGGGAGCGCGCACCGGGCGCCGCTCCTCGAAGGGCAACCCCGGCTGACGCGGCACCGGCCGCGAGTTTGGCGCTACGGCCCGGCGCTCCGTAAAATCCCCCGTTCGACAGCGGATGCGAACGGAGCGCCGCGACGGCAGAGCGGGAAACGGCAGCGGCGATGACGGTGACAGAGGACGGCCCCCAGGCCACGGACGCGGTGGCACACGGGCCGGGCATCGACCCCGAGCGGCTCGCCGTCTGCCTCGGCGTGCTCGAGGAACTCGACGAACTCGACGTGGACCACCCCGACGCGATCCTGGTCCGCCGGGCCACGTCGCACATCTACCGGACGGTCAAGCAGCGCCGCCGCCAGGAACGCCGGGCGGCCAAGACCGCCCACGACAAGGCGGTCACCGAGGCCACCGCCACCGGCTCCGCCGAGCGCATCGACGACGAGACGGAGGGCATCCTGCCGTCCTCCCGTGTCGAGGAGGGCCGGATCGCGGGGATACTCCAGCGCCCGCGCTCCTGCTACACCTGCAAGACCCGCTACGTCGAGGTCGACTACTTCTACCACCAGCTCTGCCAGAAGTGCGCCGCCGAGAACCGGGCCCGGCGCGACGCCCGCGCCGACCTCACCGGCAAGCGGGCGCTGCTCACCGGCGGACGCGCCAAGATCGGCATGTACATCGCGCTGCGGCTGCTGCGCGACGGCGCCCACACCACGATCACCACGCGCTTCCCCAAGGACGCCATCCGCCGCTTCAAGGCCATGGACGACTCCGGGGACTGGATGCACCGCCTGGAGGTCGTCGGCATCGACCTGCGCGACCCGGCCCAGGCCGTCGCGCTGGCCGACCGGGTCACGCGGCAGGGCCCGCTCGACATCCTGATCAACAACGCCACCCAGACCGTACGCCGTCTGCCCTCCGCGTACGCCGCGCTCGTCGAGGGCGAGAGCGCCCCCCTGCCGGCCGGTGAGCTGCCCGCCCACCACGTCATCGGCGCCTTCAACTCCGGCGCGGTCGACGGACTGGCCGCGCTGCCCGTCGGCGTCAGCGGACTCGACGCGCAGAAGGTGGCCGACCTCGCCCTGGTGGCGGGCAACGCCAGCGTGGTCCGCCACCGTGACGGCACCGCCATCGACGCGGGCGGCCTGGTCCCCGACGTCGTCGACACCAACACCTGGGTGCAGACCATCGAGCAGATCTCCCCGGTGGAGCTGCTGGAGACCCAGCTGTGCAACTACACGGCGCCCTTCATCCTGATCAGCGCGCTGCGTCCGGCGATGGCCGAGGCCGCGCGCCGGGCGTCCGCCGGGCGCGCGTACGTCGTCAACGTCTCCGCGATGGAGGGCGTGTTCGACCGCGGTTACAAGGGCGCGGGCCACCCCAACACCAACGCGGCCAAGGCGGCCATGAACATGGTGACGCGGACCAGCGCGCAGGAGATGTTCGAGACGGACCGCATCCTGATGACCTCGGTGGACACCGGCTGGATCACCGACGAGCGGCCCCACTTCGACAAGCTGCGCCTCGCCGAGGCCGGCTTCCACGCCCCGCTCGACCTGGTCGACGGCGCGGCCCGGGTCTACGACCCCATCGTGCGCGGCGAGGCGGGCGAGGACCTGTACGGCGTCTTCCTGAAGGACTACGCGCCCGGCAGGTGGTGACGGCCCGACGGGTCGTCAGTCGACCATCCGGAGACGGGAGTTGCGGGCCGCCAGCAGCTCCAGCACGGTGCGCCAGTCCTCCGGGACACCGGCGTCGAAGCAGGCGGTGCGGGCCTCCTCCTCGGCCGCGCGCAGGGCGAGGAGGTCGTCGTCGGCCGGAAGCCCGTACCGGGGCCGCAGGCGGACCAGCCCGGCCACCCGCTCGCCGAGCAGCGCCCGCACCGCGTCCGCCACGCGGTCGGCCCGCGCCGCCGGTTCGCCCGGCCACAGCAGCCGGCCGACGGGCCGTACCAGGCCCGCCGCCTGCAGCTCCTTGTCCGCGGGCCGGCCGCGGCGCAGCAACGCGGCGGTCCGCAGGGCGTGGTCGTGGGCGTCGACCGGTGCCCGGTCGTGGCCCTGGACGTCCCGCGTGCCCCGGCACGCGTACAGCAGGTCCATCAGCTCCTCGACGGTGCGCAGTTCCATGCGCCGGTCCTCCCGGGAGTAGGCCGTTGCCGTGCGGCAGCAGATCATGGCGAGCTTGCGCGCCGGCCAACGGGGCCTGAACTGCGCCATGACCACGTGGCCTTGTCGAGGGCGTCGATGCCCGGGTACTCCGAACGAGTGAGCAGAAGAGAGGTGTGAAAAGGTAAATAGCGGCATATTGAGGCTGATTGCGTGCCCTCCGTCGCAGGATTGTTACCCACGGTTTCGAGCCCCATCGAGCGGGGGGCCGCTCATTTGGTTACGCTGAGGCGGACGGACAGCGACCAGGGGTCTACCCGCACCCACGGTCCGTCATGGGACCAGCCGGTTGACAACGGCCTGCTCTTTCTCCAGTTACCGGCGCCACCGCGTCCGAACGGCTTTCGACTCGACCCGGGTGGACGGCGGGCGCCAGGCGCAGGGCCGGCGCGGCACGTCCCGAGGGTGACCGACACATAAGGAGTGCGCGGTGGCACCGGAGAAGACGACGACACGCGAACAGCGCCCCGAGCAACGCCCGGAGCGCGCCCCCCGCCGGCCCGGTGAACTGGGCATTCTCGAGGTGTGGGCCCGTTCGGCCCCGATCCGTCTCGCGGGCTACGAGGACGACCTCGCCGAGCCGCACATCCTGCCCAGCGTGGACTGACCCGCCTCACCCGCGCGATCGCCGAACGGGCGGGCGTTCCCGACTCGCACCCGTGCTGATCAGGGAAGCGCCCCCGGCGACGGGCCGCGCATCTGGCCGTTCCGGCATCGCATCGTCGCCGCGGGCGAGACCTGCACCTGGGACCCGGGCACCTCCGAGGAGGCCGCCCGGGCCCTGTGGACGGACCCGGCGAAACAGGTGTACGTGACAGGTGTACGTGGTCGAGGACGGCGCCTCCGCCGTCGTCGCCTCCGCCTGTCCGACGCCCCACTACGGCGGCCCCGCGGCGGGGATCGCCGACGCGGGCTTCATGGCCGACCCCGGCCGGGCCGGCCGGGGTCGGCCCGCCCGCTCGCCGAACACGTCCTGGCCGAGGCCCGGTCCGCCGGCTACCGGGGCACGGTGTTCAACGCCGTCGTCGGGACCAATCCGGCGTCGCCCTGTGGACTTCGCCCGGCTTCACGGTCCTCGGGACGGTTCCCGGGGCCTTCGGCCACCCCCGGCACGGACCGGTCGGGCTGCACCTCATGTACAGGGCGCTGTGACCGGACGGCTCCGGTCTCAGGGCCGGGCGTAGGGCCGGGTCATGATCTCCATGTTGTGGCCGTCCGGGTCGTCGAAGTAGGCGCCGCGGCCGCCGAAGAGGTCGTTGACCCTGCCCGCGTCCCTGTGGCCGGGATCCGCGTAGTAGGTGATCCCGGCCGCCTCCAGGCGCGCGATCATGGCGTCGAACCGCTCCTCGGGCACCAGGAACGCGTAGTGCTGGCCCTGGACCGGCTCGTCCCTCTTCTCGTAGTAGTCGAGGGTCACGCCGTTGCCGAGGTCGACGGGCAGGAAGGGACCGAACGGGGCGCCGACCTCGAGTCCGAGTATTCCGGCGAGGAACTCGGCCGAGAGCCGGCGGTCGCTCGCGTAGACGGCGGTGTGGTTCAACTGGACGTGTTGTGCGTCGGGCATGGCTGGATTCGTCTCCGGTGTCGGTTTCCACGGGTGGGGCCGTGCGAGGGCGCGCGGCGGGGGAGGAAAGAGGAACACGGAGAGGAGTGGCGGGCCACGGGCTCTCGCCCGGCCTCGCGCGGGCGGGGACGCGCCCCGCGCCGGCCTCACACCGAGGCCGGGAGCGCCTTGCGTGAATGGCCCACGGCCGACCCGGCAGTCACCCGGCCGACCTTAGGCCCTCGCGGCCGGTCATGGCAACGCCGTCACCGGCCGCACTCCTCCGGCTCCTCCGGCTTCTCCGGCTTCTCCGGCAGGCGGGCCGCGGGCGGTTCGCCCCCGCCGTGGCGCGCGGTCGACCCGTTCTCCTGCGCGAGCCGGCGCAGGGGCGTCGGCGCCGGTTCCGGCAGGAAGGCCAGGAGCACCGCACGCGCCGGCCCATCGCCTCGATCAGGACGGCGTCCTCGGGGCCGGTCCCGACGGCGCCGCCCTCCTCGGCCGCGCCGGCTGCTTCGGTGCCGTCCGGCCGGATGCCGGAGGCGATGCCGAGCAGCCGGTGCGTGTCCGTCCGGTGTGCGGTCACGGCGTCCAGGACCTGCTCGGCCGGCGCGACGGACCGCCCGCGCACACCGGTCAGCGCGCGGATCGGGCGCAGTCCTCCGAGGCGGTTCTCGTCGTACCCGGCCAGGGTCGCCGCGGTGGCCCGGGCCGGGCGGCAGCAGCCCTCGCAGGCAGTACTTCTGACCGGCGGCCCGGTCCGAACGGGTTCGCACCGGGGGAGTGGTGTGGTACCCCTGGTGGCCACCCGCCCTCAACCCTGGAGCGCCCCGCATGCACGACGACCGCACCCTGGTCGAAGCCCGCCTCGAGCGCGTCCTCGAGGAGCGCATCCGCCCCGCCGTGTACCCCGAGTCCGTACCGCTGCGGGTCGCGGTGTGGCACGCGCCCGGGGAACCCGTTCCCGTCGCCGAGGGCCTGGCGGCCGAACCCGGTCCCGTCGAGGTGGGCGCCCGCTGGGGCGCGCCCTGGGGCACCAGCTGGTTCCGGGTCACCGGGACCGTCCCCGAGGCGTGGGCCGGCCGGACCGTGGAGGCGGTCCTCGACCTCGGCTTCGACGAGAACATGCCCGGCTTCCAGTGCGAGGGCCTGGTCTACCGGCCGGACGGCACCCCCGTGAAGGGCCTCAACCCACGCAACCAGTGGGTGCGCATCGGCGCGCCCGCCGAGGGAGGGGAGGAGGTGTGCCTGCACGTCGAGGCGGCCTCCAACCCCGTCATCATGGGCCACCGCCCGTTCCTGCCCACCCTGCTCGGCGACAAGGACACCGCGGGCGGCGAACCGCTGTACACGCTCGCCCGCATGGACCTCGCCGTGTTCGACGAGAACGTGTGGCACCTGGTCGTCGACCTCGAGGTACTGGGCGAGCTGATGGCCGAGCTGCCGGCCGGCTCGCCCCGCCGCTGGGAGATCCTGCGGGCGGTGGAAAGGGCCCTGGACGCCGTCGACCTCCAGGACGTGAACAGCACGGCAGAACGGGCCCGTTCCCTGCTCACCGACGTCCTCGCCGCGCCCGCCGCGTCCTCCGCGCACCGCATCAGCGCCGTCGGACACGCGCACATCGACTCGGCGTGGCTGTGGCCGCTGCGTGAGACCGTGCGCAAGGTCGCCCGTACGACGGCCAACATGACCGCCCTGCTCGACGACGAACCCGAGTTCGTCTTCGCCATGTCGCAGGCCCAGCAGTGGGCGTGGGTGAAGGAGCACCGGCCCGAGGTGTGGGCGAGGGTGAAGAAGGCGGTGGCCGGCGGGCGGTTCGTGCCGGCCGGCGGGATGTGGGTGGAGTCCGACACCAACATGCCCGGCTCGGAGGCGATGGCCCGGCAGTTCGTGCACGGCAAGCGGTTCTTCCTCGACGAGTTCGGCATCGAGAACGACGAGGCGTGGCTGCCGGACACCTTCGGCTTCGCCGCCGGCCTGCCCCAGATCATCAAGGCGGCGGGCTCCAAGTACCTGCTGACGCAGAAGATCTCCTGGTCACGGACGAACAGCTTCCCGCACCACACCTTCCGCTGGGAGGGCGTCGACGGCACCCGGATCTTCACCCACTTCCCGCCCGTCGACACCTACAACTGCTCCATGAGGGGCGCCGAGATCGCCCACGCCGTCCGCAACTTCAAGGACAAGGGGGTCGCCCGCCACTCCCTCGCGCCCACCGGATGGGGCGACGGCGGCGGCGGCACCACCCGCGAGATGGTCGCCAAGGCGGCCCGGCTGCGGAACCTGGAGGGCCCGGCGACGGTCACCTGGGAGACACCGTCCGCGTTCTTCGCCAAGGCGGAGGCGGAGTACCCCGAGCCGCCCGTCTGGGTCGGCGAGCTCTACCTGGAACTGCACCGCGCCACCCTCACCAGCCAGGCCGGGACCAAGCAGGGCAACCGCCGCAGCGAGCACCTGCTGCGCGAGGCGGAACTGTGGGCGGCCACCGCGGCCGTACGCACCGGGTTCGCCTACCCGTACGAGGAGCTGGACCGGATCTGGAAGACGGTGCTGCTGCACCAGTTCCACGACATCCTGCCCGGCTCCTCCATCGCCTGGGTGCACCGCGAGGCCCGCGCCACCTACGCCCGGATCGCCGCGGAACTGAACGGGATCATCGACTCCGCCCAGCGCGCCCTGGCCGGCGAGGGGCCGGTCCCGCTGGTCTTCAACGCCGCCCCGCACCCCCGCGCGGGCGTCCCGGCGGGCGGCGCCCGGACGGCGGCCGCCGAGGGCCGTACGACGCTCGGCGCGCGCCCCGGCGGCGGGCACATCCTCGACAACGGCCTGCTCCGGGTCGAGATCGACGCCCGCGGCCTGGTGGTCTCCGCCTACGACATCGGGGCCGGCCGCGAGACCGTCGCGCCCGGCCGGGCCGCCAACCTCCTCCAGCTCCACCCCGACCTGCCGAACATGTGGGACGCCTGGGACGTCGACGAGTTCTACCGCCGCACGGTCACCGACCTGACCGACGCGGAGGAGGTCACCGAGGGCGAGGACGGCGTCTCGGTGCGGATCGTCCGCTCCTTCGGCGCCTCCCGGGCCACCCAGGTGCTGTCGCTCCCGCCGGGGGAGCGGCGGCTGGTGGTGGACACCGAGGTCGACTGGCACGAGACGGAGAAGTTCCTCAAGCTGGCCTTCCCGCTCGACCTGCACGCCGAACGGTACGCGTCCGAGACGCAGTTCGGGCACTTCTTCCGGCCCACGCACACCAACACCTCCTGGGAGGCCGCCAAGTTCGAGGCGTGCAACCACCGCTTCGTCCACCTCCAGGAACCGGACTGGGGCGTGGCGGTCGTCAACGACTCGACGTACGGCCACGATGTGACGCGCACCGTGCGGGACGACGCGGACCACGGCACCACCACGACGGTCCGGGTCTCCCTGCTGCGCGCCCCGCGCTTCCCCGACCCGGAGACCGACCAGGGTGTGCACCGCTTCCGGCACGCCCTGGTGCCGGGCGCGTCCATCGGCGACGCGGTGCGCGAGGGCTGGCGGATCAACCTGCCCGAGCGGCAGCTCAACGGGGCCGGTGAGGTCGCCCCGCTGGTGACCGCCGACCGGGACGCGGTCGTGGTCTCGGCGGTCAAGCTGGCCGACGACGGCAGCGGTGACGTGGTCGTCCGCTTCCACGAGGCCCACGGCGCCCGCGCCCGCGCCACCCTCACCACCGGGTTCGAGGCCACCGGCGTCGAGGTGACCGACCTGCTGGAACGCCCGCTGGCGGACACGGAGGCGCCCCCGCTCGACGGCGACCGGATCACCGTACGGCTGCGCCCGTTCGAGCTGATGACGCTGCGGCTGAAGCGCGCCTGACCCGGTCAGTCCTCGAGCCGGGCGCGCAGCCACTCCTCCACCGCGCCCACGTGCGCGGCCGCCGCCGCCCGCGCCGCCTCCGGATCGCGGGCGGCCAGGGCGCGGTGGATCGCGGCGTGTTCGCGCCGGGTGCGGGCGAAGGCGCCCTCCTCCTGGTAGCCGCGCCACACCCGGGCCCGGAAGGTGCGCGAGGACAGGCCCTCCAGCATCGCGGCCATCGTCTCGTTGCCGGCGGCGGCCACGATCTCGCGGTGGAAGGCCAGGTCGTGGGCGAGGATCTCCTCCGCGTCGTCGGTGGCGTTCATCGCCGCAAGGTGCTTCCCGACCTCGGCCAGCCGGTCCGGCGTGATCCGCGCGGCGGCCAGCGCGGTCGCCGTCGACTCCAGGACGCGGCGCACCTCGAGCAGTTCGACCAGCCGCCGCCCCCGGGACAGGTCGGCCACGACCCCGAACGTCTCCAGCAGGTCCCCGGCCTCCAGCCGGGTGACGTAGATGCCCGAACCGTGCCGTGCCTCCAGCACACCCAGCACCGTCAGCGCGCGGATCGCCTCCCGCATCGAACTGCGGGACATCCCGAGCCGGGCGGAGAGATCCCGCTCGGTGGGCAGCCGCTCGCCGGGCTGCAGTCCGCCCTCGCGGATCATCGCCGTGATCCGCTCGATGGCGCGCTGCGTCACCGTGCCCTTCTGCGGGGCCGTCTCCTCCACGCCACTCCTTCATTCGCCGGTCGCCGCAGTCTAACGACGGAAGTGGTCGGACCACTGAGGAACAAGAGCGGGGAAAAACATGTCCGGGGGGTGTTCTGCTCGCCAAGTGGTCTGATAAGTATGCCGTCGTCCGCCCCGACCGCCCGCGTCACCACGAGCCGTGACCGCGACCGACACCGCGTTCGTCCCCGCCACCCACCGAAAGGTCCTCCGTGCCCCCGCCGCCCGCCCGCATCACCGCCGTGGACACCTACGACGTCCGGTTCCCGACCTCGCGCGAACTCGACGGCTCCGACGCGATGAACCCCGACCCCGACTACTCGGCGGCCTATGTCGTCCTGCGCACCGACGCCGCCGACAGACACGAGGGGCACGGCTTCGCGTTCACCATCGGGCGGGGCAACGACGTCCAGGTCGCCGCGATCGAGGCGCTGCGCGGCCATCTGCTGGGACGGTCCGCCGACGAGCTGTGCGCCGACCCCTCCGTCCTCAACCGCGACCTGATCGGCGACAGCCAGCTGCGCTGGCTCGGACCCGAGAAGGGCGTGATGCACATGGCGATCGGCGCCGTCGTCAACGCCGCGTGGGACCTGGCCGCCAAGCGCGCGGACAAGCCGCTGTGGCGGCTGCTCGCCGAGGCCGAACCCGAGTGGCTGGTCCGGCAGATCGACTTCCGGTACCTCACCGACGCCCTCACCCCCGAGGAGGCCCTGACCCTGCTGCGCCGCGGCCGGGAGGGCGCCGACCGGCGCACCGCCCTGCTGCTGGAGCGCGGCTACCCGGCCTACACCACCTCACCCGGCTGGCTCGGCTACGACGACGGCAAACTGACCCGGCTCGCCGCTCAGGCGGTCGCCGACGGCTTCCGGCAGATCAAGCTCAAGGTCGGCGCCGACCTCGACGACGACATCCGTCGCTGCCGGGTGGCCCGCGCGGCCGTCGGACCGGACGTGCGCCTGGCGATCGACGCCAACCAGCGCTGGGACGTGGACGAGGCGATCCGCTGGACCAGGGCGCTCGCCGGGTTCGACCCGTACTGGATCGAGGAGCCCACCAGCCCCGACGACGTGCTCGGCCACGCGGCGATCCGCCGGGCCGTCGCCCCGGTCAAGGTCGCCACCGGCGAACACGTACAGAACCGGATCGTCTTCAAACAGCTCCTCCAGGCCGGCGCCCTCGACATCGTCCAGATCGACGCGGCCCGCGTCGGCGGGGTCCCGGAGAACCTCGCCGTCCTGCTGCTCGCCGCCAAGTTCGGCGTACCGGTGTGCCCGCACGCCGGCGGGGTCGGGCTGTGCGAACTCGTCCAGCACCTGTCGATGTTCGACTACGTGGCCCTCTCCGGCACCACCGAGGACCGGGTCATCGAGTACGTCGACCACCTGCACGACCACTTCCTCGACCCGGTGGTGATCCGCGGGGGCCACTACACGGCACCCCGCGCGCCGGGCTTCTCCGCCGCCGTGCGGCCGGAGTCCCTGGCACGCTACACCTATCCCGGCGGCGCCTTCTGGGCCGCCGACCCGGACACGCGGAAGGAAGAGGAGCGGACCGCATGAGCGACTTCGAAGGCCTGACGGCCCTGGTGACCGGTGGCGCCTCCGGCATCGGCCGGGCCACCGCGGACCTCCTCGCCGGGCGCGGCGCCCGGGTGGCCGTCCTCGACCTCGACCCGTCACCGGTCGGCGAGCCCCTCACCGGGTACCTCGCCGACGTCGCCGACGACGCCTCGGTGCGCGCGGCGGTGGCCGCCGCCGTCCACGACCTGGGCGGCCTCGACGTCCTGGTCAACAACGCCGGCACCGGTGCCCGGGGCACCGTGGAGACCAACTCCGACGAGGAGTGGCACCGCGTCTTCGACGTCAACGTCCTCGGCATGGTCCGCACCGCTCGCGCCTGCCTGCCGCACCTGCGGGCCTCCGCGCACGCCGCGATCGTCAACACCTGCTCCGTCGCCGCCACCGCGGGCCTGCCGCAACGGGCCCTGTACAGCGCCACCAAGGGCGCCGTGCACTCCCTCACCCTCGCCATGGCCGCCGACCACGTCCGCGAGGGCATCCGCGTCAACTGCGTCAACCCGGGCACGGTCGACACACCCTGGGTCGGCCGGCTGCTCGACGCGGCCGACGACCCGGCCGCCGAACGCGCCGCCCTCGAGGCCCGCCAGCCCACCGGCCGCCTGGTCTCCGCCGCCGAGGTCGCGGGCGCCATCGCCTACCTGGCGAGCCCGCTGTCCGGCGCCACCACCGGCACCGCCCTCGCGGTCGACGGCGGCATGCAGGGCCTGCGACCGCGCCCGGCCGGCCGGTGAACCGGCACCGGCTCGGCCGCGGCGCCGAGCTCACCGGCCTGGCCTTCGGTTCCGCCGGCATCGGCAACCTGTACACCGAGGTCGGCGAGGAGACGGCGCGGGAGGCGGTGCGCGCCGCCTGGCAGCGCGGCATCCGCTACTTCGACACCGCCCCGCACTACGGCCTCGGCCTGGCCGAACGCCGCCTCGGCGCGGCCCTGCGCGAGCACCCGCGGGACCAGTACACCGTGTCCACGAAGGTGGGCCGCCGGCTGGAACCCGCCCCTACCGGCGGCGACCTCGCCAACGACCTCGCCAACGGCTTCGCCGTGCCCGCCACCCACCGCCGCGTCTGGGACTTCACCGCCGACGGCGTACGGCGCACCCTGGAGGCGAGCCTTCGGCGCCTCGGCCTGGACCGGGCCGACATCGTCTACCTCCACGACCCCGACGACCACGCGGAACAGGCCTTCCGGGAGGCCTACCCGGCACTGGAGCGGCTGCGCTCGGAGGGCGTCGTCGGGGCCATCGGCGCCGGCATGAACCAGACCGCGATGCTCACCCGCTTCGTCCGCGACACCGACGTCGACGTCGTCCTGTGCGCCGGCCGCCACACCCTGCTCGACCAGAGCGCCCTGACCGGTCTGCTGCCCGCCGCCCTGGAACACGGCACGTCGGTCGTCCTCGGCGGTGCCTTCAACTCCGGTCTGCTGGCCGACCCGAAACCGGACGCGACGTACAACTACACGCAGGCACCAACCGAGTTGCTGGACCGCGCCCTGCGGATGAAGGACGCCGCCGAGCGCCACGGCACCACCCTGCGCGCCGCCGCCCTGGCCTTCTGCGCCGCCCACCCGGCGGTCGCGAGCGTGCTGGTCGGCGCCCGCTCGGCGGCCGAGGTGCACGACTGCGCCGACCAGTTCGCCACCCCGGTGCCCGCCGCCCTCTGGCAGGAACTGCGCGCCACCGGGCTGCTGCCGCCCGACGCCCCCGTACCCCCCGGGGAGCCGTCATGAGGGCCGCCCCGCACACCGGGGTCCGCGCCGACGCGGGCCCGTCCGTCGCGGGGGAGCTGCCGTGACCGTCGACGCGCACCACCACGTCTGGGACCTGTCCGTCCGGGACCAGGACTGGATCACCGGACCCCTGCTCGAGCCCCTGCGGCGGGACTTCACCCTGGCCGACCTCGCACCGGAGGCGTCCGCCGCCGGCGTCCGCCGCACCGTCCTGGTGCAGACGGTCACGGTCCCCGGGGAAACCCCCGAACTGCTGGCCCTCGCGGAGGCGCACCGGCTGGTCGCGGGCGTCGTCGGCTGGACCGACCTCACCCGCCCCGACGTCACCGACGAGCTGGCCCGGCTGCGGGAACTGCCCGGTGGACGGTACCTGAAGGGCGTCCGCCACCAGGTCCAGGGCGAGGCCGACCCCGAGTGGCTGCTGCGCCCGGACGTGCGGCGCGGACTGGCCGCCGTGGCCGCCGCGGGGCTGGTGTACGACCTGGTGGTGCTGCCGCACCAGCTCCCGGCGTGTGCCGCCGCGGCCGCCGCCCTGCCCGGCCTCACCCTCGTCCTCGACCACGCGGGCAAACCCCCCGTCGCCTCGGGCGCCCTGGAACCCTGGGCGTCCGGCGTCCGTGCCCTGGCGGCGCTGCCCAACACGGTGTGCAAGCTCTCCGGCCTGGTCACCGAGGCCGACCCGGCCTCCTGGACCGTCGGCGACCTGCGCCCGTACGCCGACGTCGTGCTGGACGCGTTCGGACCGGGCCGGCTGATGTTCGGCTCGGACTGGCCGGTGTGCACCGTGGCGGCCGCCTACGGCGACGTCCTCGCCACCGCGCGGCACCTGACCGCCACCCTCGACGACACCGAACGGCACCGGCTCTTCGAGGCCACCGCGACCCGTGTCTACGACCTCTGAGCCGTCTCCGCCAGCCGGGTCGGCGGCAGGAACTCCCGCACGTACGTCCGCTCCCAGCACGCGCCCGTCTCCCGCAGTTCCCGCCACGTCGTGTAGCGGTAGCGGAACAGGCGGGCACGGATGTGGCGGGGCGGCGCGTCGGCGGGGAACGGGGAGCGGCGCAGCAGTCTCAGCGTCTCGCGGTCGTTCTCCAGCAGCCGCTCCACCAGCGCCCCGAACCACGGGCCGGCGTACGCCGGTGACAGCGCCGCGAACCACATCAGCCAGTCCAGCCGCAGATGGTACGGCGCGAACTGGCGCGGCCAGCGCCGTGGATCACCGGGCTTGCCCTTGAACTCGTACTCCCGCCAGTCGGAGTCCCCGCGGGGCACCTCGTCCGCCGTGCCCTCCACGACCACCTCGTACCGGATCCGGCTGACGCTGCCGAACGCGCCGTAGGTGTTCACCAGGTGCAGCGGGTCGAAGGAGCGGTTCATCACCTGGCGGCGGGAGAGCATGTTGCGCACCGGCCGCCAGGAGAGACCGAGCAGCAGCGCGGACACCGCCAGGACGACCACCACGTACCACAGCGGCGCGCCGGACTCCTCGGGCGGATCGGCCGGGAACCGGACCGCCGACAGGGCCAGCACGATCGTGATCCAGTTCAGCCAGGCGAAGTTGCCGGAGAGCACCAGCCACAGCTGGGTCACGATCATCAGGCAGGCGGCGACCGTGGCCACCGGTTGCGGGGTGAACAGCGCGAACGGCACCACGAGCTGGGTGACGTGGTTCGCGGCCACCTCGACCCGGTGCAGCGGCCTGGGCAGGTGGTGGAAGAACCAGCTCAGCGGCCCCGGCATCGGCTGGGTCTCGTGATGGTGGTCCAGACAGGTCAGTTTCCGCCAGCACTCGTCGCCGCGCATCTTGATCAGGCCCGCGCCGAACTCCACCCGGAACAGGACCCACCACAGCAGGAAGAGGACGACGACCGGAGGCGCCACCTCGTCGTTGCCGAGGAACACGGCGAGGAAGCCGACCTCCAGCAGCAGCGACTCCCAGCCGAACGAGTACCAGGTCTGCCCGACGTTGACGATCGACAGGTACAGCGCCCACGGCACCAGCCACAGCAGCATCGCGCCCCACAACGGAAGCAGCGAGTCCGCTCCCGCCAGCAGCGCCGCCGACACCGCGCAGCCCGTCCAGACGCAGCCCGCGAAGAACCGGTCCGAGTAGTGCAGGTGGAACAGGCTCGGCGAGCGGCGCGCCGGCACCCGCTCCACGAACCGCGGCACCGGCAGCATGCCGCGCTCCCCGATCAGCGCGCGGAACTGCAGCGCCGCCGTCAGGAACGCGACCAGGTACAGCCCGGCCAGCCCCCGCTGGAAGACCAGCCGGCTCAGCCAGTGGCCGGACGCGGTGAACCACTCCACGGCCCCTCGCTCCCTTCTCCGTCGTCCAGCCGGCCCCGCGACTGTCCGTGTACCACCCGCGCGGTCCCCGCAACCCGGTGGGGGAAGGGAGCGAAGACCGTCCAGCGGTCGAAGAATCGCGTGAATCCTGGCATGGTGAACCCATGGCTGATCGGGGAGCGAGCGCCCTGTCACTCCCGGACGACTGGCCGGACCACCCGGATCCGATCCTGGCGCTCAACCGCATGGGCAGTTTCGACTGGGACCTGGACGCCGGGGTGATGCAGATGGACGCCCAGGCGCACGAGATCTTCGACGTGCGCCCCGACGAGTACGACGACCGCCCCGAGTGCCTGGGCGACCGCGTCCCGTCCGGCGAGGCCCTGCGCCTGGACACCGTCGTGTCGCAGGCGCTGAAGGACGGCAGCGAGAACTACGGCGCCTACTTCCGCGTCCGCCGCCGCGACGGCTCCCTGCGCTGGACCCACACCCAGGGCTACATCCGCCGTGACGAGACCGGGCGGCCCCGCCGCATCATCGGCATCGTCCGGGACGCCACCCAGGAGCTCAGCGACGGCGAGGCCAGGCGCGAGCAGGCCGAGCAGGAGGGCATCCGACGCCGGCAGACCAACGTCGTCCAGCTCACCACCGCCGCCCTCGCCCACGCCCGTACCGTCAAGGACGTCATCGACGTCCTCAAGGACACCCACGGCCTCACCCACCTGGGTGCGACCAGTCTGGTCATAGGCCTGGTCGAGGCCGGCCGGATCCGGCTCATCGCGGAGGGCCCCGCGGACGGTTTCGTACCGGGCACCGAGCTCACCGGGATCGACGAGCCGTACCCGATGAGCGAGGCGGTGCGCACGCTCAGCCCGTGCTTCATCGAGTCCCCGGAGGAGTTCGCCGAGCGCTACCCGAAGCTGTGGCAGGGCATCACCGGGCTGGACATCACCTCGGCGGCCTATCTGCCGCTCATCGCCCAGGCCCGCCCCATCGGCGCCATGGGACTGCTCTACAGCGACCGGCTCGGCTTCTCCGCCGAGGACCGCAACATCCTGGTCGCCCTGGGCAGCAGCATCTCCCAGAGCCTGCAGCGCGCGATGTTCTACGAGCAGGAGATGGACCTCGCCCAGGGCCTGCAGCAGGCCATGCTGCCGCGCACCATCCCCAGCGTGCCCGGCGCCGACCTCGCCGTGCGCTACCGGGCCGCCACCATCGGCGGCTCCGTCGGCCGGGACATCGGCGGCGACTGGTACGACCTGATCCCGCTGCCCGGCGGCAGGGTCGGCGCGGTCATAGGCGACGTCCAGGGCCACGACACGCACGCCGCCGCCGTCATGGGCCAGTTGCGCATCGTGCTGCGCGCCTACGCCGCCGAGGGCCACCCGCCCGCCACCGTGATGGCCCGCGCCTCGGTCTTCCTGCACGAACTCGACACCGACCGCTCCGCGACCTGCCTGTACGCCGAGGCGGACCTGTCCACCGGCGTGCTCCAGATGGTCCGGGCCGGCCACATCGACCCGCTGGTGCGCCGCACCGACGGATCCTGCCGCCGTGTCCCCGTCCCCGGCGGGCTGCCCCTCGGCCTGTCCGCGGAGTTCGGGCAGCTCGACTACCCGGTCGGCACGATGGAGCTCGATCCCGGCGACACCCTGCTGCTGTGCACCGACGGACTGGTCGAGCGGCCCGGAGCCGATCTCGACGACGGCATGGAGAACCTGTCCGCGCTCATCACCGACGGCCCCGACGACGTGCGCGACCTCGCCGACCGGCTCATCGAACTGGCCGGGGAACGCGGCGGGGACGACGACGTGGCGCTGCTCCTGCTGCGTCGCCGCGTCCTGGACGGCCCGCGCCCCGGCGGCCGGCTCAGGCAGCACGTGCCGCCCGGTGATCCCGAGGCGCTCTCCGAGGCCCGGCGCCTGATCCGTACGGCGGTCGCCGCCTGGGGCGCACCGGAGCGGACCGACGAGATCGAGCTGGTGGCCGACGAGATGATCACCAACGTCCTGATGCACACCGAGGGCTCCGCGGTCCTCACCCTCAGACTCCTCACCGGCAGCGGGCGACGCGTGCGCGTGGAGGTCGAGGACTCCTCCAGCGCCCTGCCCCGCCCCCGCGAGGCGGGGGAGTCGGGCGTCTCCGGCAGGGGCCTGCTGCTGGTCGAGACGCTCACGGACGTGTGGGGCGTGGAGGCGCGTGGCGGCGGCAAGTGCGTGTGGGGCGAGTTCGTGGTGGCGAAGGACTCCGGCGCGGCCTGAGGCTCACCGCGGCCGAAGCGTCACCAGGTGCTCGCCGTCCGCCGTCCGCACCTCGTAGCGGGCGATGTCCTCGGGGCGGATGGCGGACCCGCCCAGCATCGTGTTGGGGCGGGCGTCGTGCCGCGGCACGGTCCAGCTGGTCACCGTCTCCTCGGAGCCGTCCAGGCCGACGACCACCAGACGGCAGACGCGCGGACCCGCGCCGTCCTTCACCCTCAGCCGCACGTGGCTGCCCCAGGCCCGGTCCTCGGTGGTCACCTCCGCCCACACCCCGGACAGCTCGTCGGTCGTCGCGGTGATCGCGGCGCTCCCGCCCCCGTCCCGCGCCATCAGCGCGATCGCCGGCGCGGACACCGCGAGCACCACCGAGGCGGTCAGCGCGAGCAGCGTCCGGCGCCGCCCCGCGCGGTCGCGGGCGGCCACCTCCGACAGCAGCCGGTCCAGCACCCCCGGGCCGGGCTCGGCCAGCGGGTGCACCAGCCGCGGCGTGGATCGCCGGTACAGCATCAACTGCCGTGTCGCAGGACCGAACGCGGTCACCTGGGCAGCGCAGCGGGGGCATTCCATGAGGTGGTCCTCGAAGCGGAACGTGTCCGCCTCGTCCAGCACGCCGAGTGCGTACGCGCCGACGTCGCGGTGCCTCTCCAGGGACCTCATGCCGAATCCTCGTGCCGTTGGGTGGGGGTGGGGTCACTCCTTGCACCCACCGGTACGCACCAGGCCGCCGGATCACTCAAGCCACGTGCCGAATCGTGACCGAGGGATCCGGAGCCCTCCGGCCCGCGGATCGGCCGGTTATCCGGGGAATCTAGAAGAGGTGGATGGCGAGGTGGCCGAGCGGCAGTCCGAGCTGCCAGGCCGGTGTCCACACCTCGGCTCCCTCGTCCTCACCGGTCACCGCGCCGCCCGGGACCGCGTTCAGGTCCGGTGCGAGCAGTTCCGTCTCCCGCAGCCAGCGCCAGGCCTCCCGGGCCAGCTCCAGGTCCGGACCGGGCGCGGTCCGGCCGGACGCGGCGGCGTCCGCGGCCAGGCCGTCCAGGCGTTCTCGGACCCACTCCTGCCACGGCTGGTCGTACGCGGTCAGCGACAGCCACGTCTCCAGCTGGGTGACCACCCGGATGCCGGACAGCTCGCCGTCGGTGTCGGACAGGAAGACGGTCAGCGCCAGCGCGTCCCGGCCGGCGCGGAACTCGAAGGACGTCGGCGGCATGAGATCGCCGCTGCGCAGCAGTTCGTCGGCGATGTACTCGGCGTACAACCAGGCCATGGGGACGGTCAGTTCACCGTCGCCGGCGCCGTCCGTGCTCTCTGGACCTCTGTGCAGCATCCCTTCCTGCCCTCCTCCGGTGCGTACGTGTCGCCCGAACCCCGGCCCTCGGTCCGGAACACGGATGAGGACAGCCGATTACCCGACCGGGGCAGTCGGCAAGGCGCTTTACGGAGGTTTGACTCGACCGCCGGTTTCAGCGCATGTCGCAGGCGTATCCGGGAAGCACCCGGCGCAGGGCGCGCAGCGCGTAGTACGCGCGCGACTTCACGGTACCGGGCGGGATCCCGAGGGCCGTCGCCGCTTCCGCCACACTCGCCCCTTGGAAGTACACGAGTACCAGGACGTCACGGTGCTCCGGAGTGAGTGTCTTCACAGCCTCGCGGACGTCGAGCATCGCCGCGGCGCGCTCGGCGTGGTCGGAGGTGACCCGGGCGTTCTCCAGCACGGCGTCCCCGACCTCGGCGGGCCGGGCCTGCCGGGCCCGCCGCGCGTCGATGGCGAGCCGCCGTCCCACGGTGAGCAGCCAGGGCCGTACGGAGGCGAAGTCCTCCGCGCGCAGGGCCTCGGGGTGCTGCCAGGCGCGCACCAGCGTCTCCTGGACGAGGTCCTCCGCCCGCTGCCGGTCCCCGTCGCAGAGCCGGAGCAGCAGCGCGAAGAGCGGCCGGCCGTGCTCGCGCTGCAGTGCGGCGAGCTCGTGCTCGGCGGTCGTCCCGTTCGTGAGTGTCGTTCCGGCCGTCATGGCCGTATGGCAGCGCACGGCGTCGCCCGGGGACAGGGCGCGCGCAGGAGTGTGCGGCGGACGGTCGATCGCGTCGGCGAACGGTTCGACGAACGGTCGGGACGGCCGTTCGCGCACGCCGGACGGGCTAAAGAGCGTGTCGGAGCGGCAGCGGGGAGGGCGGAGATTCTTATCTGTTCCTCCATAAATACGACTACAGCGGGGTGAAGTGATGATCACACGGAGTCGGCAGGTGGCCCTGGTCCTGACCGTCGTCCTCGCCGCGGGCGCCGCCTGCCAGGCGCGGGACCACCGGCCACCGCGGCCGGGGCAGCCGGCCCCCTCCGCCACGGGGGCCCGCGGCTTCACCCTGGTCGCCTCGGGCGCTGTGCTGCCGCACGACACGATCATCGAACGCGCCCGCTACGACGCGGGCGGCGCCGGTCACGACTTCCGGCCGATGCTCTCCGGGGTCCGCCCCCTCGTCGCCGGCGCCGACGTGGCACTGTGCCACCTGGAGACCGTCTCCGGGACGGAGGGCGACTACACCGGCCATCCGCTCTCCAAGTCCCCGCCCGAGATCGCCCGTGACCTCGCCGCCACCGGCTACGACGGCTGCTCCACCGCCTCCGACCACACCCTGGACGACGGCACCGAGGGCATCCGCCGCACCCTGGACGCCCTCGACCGCTCCGGAGTGCGGCACGCGGGCTCGGCGCGCACCGAACAGGAGGCCCGCACGCCGACCGTGCTGCGCGCCGGCCCGGCGCGGATCGCCCACCTCGCCCACACCTACGGCACCAACGGCCACCCCCTGCCGCCGGACCGCCCCTGGGCCGTCGACCTGATCGACGAGGGTCGCATCGTCGCCGACGCGCGGGCCGCCCGCACGGCCGGAGCCGATGTCGTCGTCGTCTCCCTGCACTGGGGCACCGAGTGGCAGGAGGCCCCCGACGCGCAGCAGCTCGCCCTGGCCCGTTCGCTCACCGCGTCGACGACCCGGGGCCGCCCCGACGTCGATCTGGTCCTGGGCACCCACGCCCACGTCCCGCAGGCCTACGAGAAGGTCAACGGCACCTGGGTGGTCTACGGCATGGGCGACCAGATCGCCGGCGCGATGACCGACCACGAGGGTGTCCAGGATCCGCGCGGCAACCAGTCCACCCTGGGCCGCTTCACCTTCGCCCCGCCGTCGCGACCCGGTGGGCGCTGGCGGGTGACGAGGGCCGAGTTCGTCCCGCAGCTCTTCGACGTGGACGCCGGCCGGGCGGTCGACCTCGACCGGGCGCTCGCCCGGGGCGCCGAGGTGCGGGCCGTGCGCGACCGCATCCGGGACGTCGTACTGAGCAGGGGCGCGGCGCAGGACGGCCTCGTGATGGGGGAGTGAGGGCCGGTCAGCTCGGGTCGATGTGGTCCAGGGCCCTCAGCAGCTCGCCGAGCACCCGCAGGCACGTCGTCACATCGGCGTCCGTGAGGCCGCCGCCGACCTCGCGCAACAGCTGGTGTTCGCGCTCCAGGACGGCGGTGATCGCCGCGGAGCCCTCCCGCGTCGGGCGGATGAGCGAGGAACGCCGGTGGGCGGGGTTCGGGATGCTCTCCACCAGCCCCCGTGCCGCCGCCTCGTTCACCATCCGCTGCACGAACTGCCGGCTGATCGCCTGCGCCCTGCCCATCTGCGGCACGGTCATCGGCCCGTCGCGGTGCAGCAGGGTCAGCACGGCGCGCACGCCCAGCGACAGGCCGTCGGCGGCGGTCAGACCCTGCTCCACGCTGCGCTGGGCGCGCCGGTAGAGCGGGCCGACCAGGTCGTACACCTCGGTGAGGCGGCGTCCGAGTTCGTCCGGGGGGAGGGGCCTGTCCATCTCGCTCACCCCCTCATCATGACACCTCGGTTGCCAGATCCCTCCAGAGATGACACCTTGGTTGTCATGACTGGTGCTTCGGACCTGCGTTTCCTCCCCTCCGCCGACGGCGATCTCTCCTACCTCGACACCGGCTCCGGCGACCTCGTCGTCCTGCTCCACTCCGGGTACGCCGACCACCGGGTGTGGGACGCCCAGATTCCCGCCCTCGCCGCGCACCACCGGGTGATCGCCCCGGACGCGCGCGGCCACGGGTTCTCGGCCAACGCCACCGAGCCGTTCCGCTGGGCCGACGACCTGGCCGGACTGCTGCGCCACCTCGGCGCGGGGCCCGCGGTCCTGGTCGGCCTCTCGATGGGCGGCGTGATCGCGACCGACACGGTGCTCGAACACCCCGGACTTGTCCGCGCCGTGGTCACCTGCGGTGCCGCGACCGGAGACTTCCGGTACACCGATCCCTGGCACCAGGAGGTCCGGGCCGAGACCGACCGGGCGCTGGCCGCCGGTGACATCGAGGCCTGGCTCGAGGCCTTCCTCCGCGTGGTACCCGGCCCGCACCGGAGCGCCGACGACATCGACCCCGCCATCCCGCGCCGGCTGCGCGAGATGGCGCTCCACACGATCTCCAAGCACACCCCGGACGAGAAGAACCTGCTCGTGCCCGTGACCGGCTCCTGGGCCCGGGTCCAGGAGATCGGTGTCCCGCTGCTCACCGTCAACGGCGCCCTCGAACCCGCCGGCCTGCACGCCGCCGCCGAACGCCTCGCCGGGGCGGTTCCCGACGGCCGGACCGTGACCGTCGACGGCACCGGCCACTACCCGAACATGGAACGGCCGGAGCTCTTCAACCGGATCCTGCTCGACTTCCTCGGCTCCCTCTGACACCGAGCCAGTGGCCCGCCCGCCCGGAGGCACCCACCACCACCGCGTCCGCCCCCAGGCCGTCCGCCGCCCTCACCCGGCCCTCGCAGGGGGCGCCGCGGAACGCGGGGAACTCCCGACTGCGCCGGACGGGTGAAACCGTGCCGCCGCACCGGTGTCGCTGAGGTGCGTCGGCCCTTCGCGGGGCGACTGATGAGTCATGCAGAAGGATCAGTTGCCCAACCGGCGCCGGGCGCTGCTCGCCGGCGCCGCCCTCGGCGCGGCCGGCGTGGCCGCGGCGTACGCGCCCGGCGCCGGGGACCCGCCGGCGCCCGCCGCGGGAGCCCCGGCGGCCCGCCGCCCGCTCAGGCCCACCGAGTACCGCCTGAGGCCCCTGACCGGCTACGGCCCCCCGCGCAGCACGCCCGTCAGGACCCCGGTACGGCGGGAACCGCTGCTGCGCGTGTCCGGGCGCGGCCGCACCATGGTGCTGACCTTCGACGACGGCCCGGACCCCCGCTACACACCGCACATCCTGGACACCCTGGCCTCCCACGAGGTGCGCGCGATGTTCTTCGTGTGCGGGGAGATGGCGGCCGAGAACCCGGACCTGCTGGCCCGGATGGCCGACGAGGGGCATGTGGTCGGCAACCACACCTGGTCCCACCCCCTGCTCACCGGTCTCGGCCGCCGCCGGATCCGCTCCGAGATGGAACGCACCTGCGACATCATCGAAAAGGCCTACGGAGGACGCCCGGAATGGTTCCGCGCGCCCTACGGGGCCTGGAACCGCGCCGCCTTCCAGCTCGGCGCCGAACTGGGCATGGAGCCCCTGGCCTGGACGCTCGACACCCTCGACTGGACCACGCCCGGCACCGGCACCATCGCCGGCCGGGTGGAGGACGGCGCCGGCCCCGGCGTCGTGGTCCTCTCGCACGACGCCGGGGGCGAACGGGGGCAGAGCGTGCGCGCCCTGCGCCGCTATCTGCCCCGCCTGCTGGACTCCGGATACCACGTCACCGTGCCCCGCCGGCAGTACCTCTGAGCGGTGCCCGCATGGCCGGCCTCCGTTCAGCGGACCCCGACCATGCGGGCGAAGACGACGACGTTCCCGTCGTAGCCGTTCTGCTGGGAGAAACCGCCGCCGCAGGTGATGACCCGCAGCTCCGCGCTGCCCTTGGAGGCGTAGACCCGGTCCCCGGGGAAATCGTTCTTCGCGAACACCTCGACGCCGTAGATCTCGAACACGGCGGTCCTCGCGTCCTCGCGCGCGATCTCGACGCGGTGTCCCTTCTGCAGCGCCCCGAGCCCGTAGAACACCGCCGGTCCCCGCGCGTTGTCGACGTGGCCGACGACGACCGCCGTGCCCTTCTCGCCCGGCGAGACGGCACCGGTGAACCACCCCGCCAGGTTCGGGTCCTCGGGCGGCGGTGCGTCCACCCAGCCCTCCGCGTCCAGTCCCACCGGCATGACCGGCGCGTCCACCTGGATCGCCGGGATCCTCACCCGGTCCGGCACCGCGTACGGCAGCGGCTCGGCCGACCCGGTCACGGTGCCGCCGGGCACCCTGCTGTCGGCGGCGGCAGCGCCGGCCGGCTGCGGCGGGCCCACGTCGAACTCCCCCGAGCCGTTGCGGATGAGCGCGAGCCCGGTGAGCAGGACCAGCGCTATCACGCCCCACGGGGCGCGCCGCTTCGGCGGCGCCTCCTCCTCGGCTTCGGCCGGCCAGAAAGCAGACATTCGCCTTCCCCTCTCGACACGGCCGTCGCCGCGTCACTCGAGCCTGACGAAAACGCTATGCGGCGCGCGCGCGACCGGCGACGGGGCAGCGGCGAACGGGTGGCCCCGCGGACCGGGGTGCGCCATCCGGGGCGCAGCCCGGCGAAGATTTTCTGACGGTCCGTGACCTGCGGTGATGTCCCGTCCCACGGTGTGCCGCGAGGGCGTGGCCTCACCGGGACGGACCATCGCCGAAATGCGGTCCCGCTCAAGGCAACTGAGGGTCTTTCCGGGAGGCGTTTTCTCGCCGATCGACCGGGGACGGGACCCGGGGCGCCTCCCGCGGAGGATCACATGCGCAACTCACGTGCCCTGGCCGCCGCCGGTGCCGCGGTCGCCGTCCTCGGGGTCGCCGCCCCGACGGCAGCCGCGGACTCCGGCCGGATGGCCAACCCGTCCAACATCGTCGCCCTGCCCAGTGTCATCGCCCGCGGCGGCCAGCTGACCATCACGGTCGACGGCTGCCCCCACGGCGGCACGGCGACCTCCAACGCCTTCCCGAAGACCGACCTGACGCCCATCAGCGGTGCCAACGACACCTCCAAGGGCACCGCGACCGTCGACGCCGAGGCCCGCCCCGGTTCCTACGACATCACGGTCCACTGCTCCGGCAGGAGCCTGACCCGTCCGGCCGCCTTCACCGTCATCGGCGGTGTCCGCGGCGGTGTCGGCGGCAGCAGCACCAGCGGGGCGACCCCGACCGACATGGCCATCGGCGGCGCGCTGGTGACGGCGGCGGTCGTCGGCAGCGGCGTCTTCTGGATGCGCCGCCGCGCCGAGAAGCGGATCTGAGCCGCTGTCCCCTTCGCCCCGCCGTTTCGCCCGTGCTCGACAGGACATCGCCCCGGAGCCGCACCGGAGTCCGGGGCGAAGCTCTGCCCGGCGGGTGCCGCTCAGCCCCCGATGCCAGGGAAGAGCCGCAGGAACGGGTCCGTCGACGCGCTGACGCCCCGGCTGTAGGGGGCGTCGAAGTCCCAGATCAGGAAGAGCAGGAAGGCGATCAGCGCGGAGAACAGCCCGGCCAGGATCAGCTCGCGGCTGGTGCGCCGGATCTGCAGCACGAAGATCATGCCGATGGTGACGACGGCCCCGGAGATCAGCCCGAACCACACCACGCCCGGCATGGTCTCCCCGGTCGACTCCGCCCGCGCGTCGCGCGCCTGGTCGGCGGCGGCCACCTGGTCCATGAGGGGCTGATAGGCCTGTGCCTCGAAGTCCGTGCGCGGCCGGTAGTCGGTGACGTCCCGGCGGACGCGGTCGAGCAGGCCGGCGCCGCGGTCCGTGACCCGGCCCTCGTCGGCCATGGCCCGCCACTCGGTGGTGACCACGTGTCCGACATAGGCGTTGACATCGTCACGGATGCGGTCGCGCACGTCGGCGGGATAGACCCGCACCCGCTCCGAGATCTCGTGCAGGGCCACCGCCTCCGCCCGCACGTGCTCCTGGGCGGCGCTGCGGCCCTCCCAGACGCCGGCGAGGGCGAGACCCAGGACGATGGCGTACACCACGCCGATCCACATCGTCATGTACTCGATGACGTCCGGGGTCTCGCTGGGATCCTCGTCGGCCGCCCTGCGGTGCCGTACGAGGGTGATGACCACCACGACGGCACAGGCGGCCGCCATCACGAGGGTGAGAACAAGCCATTCCGGCAAGTGGTGCCTCCAGCAGGGTCGGGTCGGTTCTCAGCGCGGGCGGAGCGCGACGACGGCGACCACCGCGGGGATCGCCACGAACAGGACGAAGGTGAGCGGCGAGGTGGCGTCGCCGGAGGGCGGGCGCGCCGGGGCCGCCCGGTAGCGCGGGTAGTGCACGGGCGTCACGGACGGACGCGCCTCGGGCGTGGCCGGCGGTGGTGGTGTCGGAGACGGCGAAGGGCGCGACGGCGGGCGTGGCGAGGGGGTGGGGGCCGGTGCCGGAGCGGGGGGCGTCGCCGGGGCCGGGCGGGCCGCGGGCGGCGCCGGACGGGCCGCGGGCGGGGGCGGCGGCTCCGGCTCCGGGGTGGGGGTGGGCCTCGGCGGCGGCGATGCGGTGGGCGTGGGCTCGGGCGGAGGCGGCGGTGGAGGCGGAGGCGGCGGTGGAGGCGGCGTCGGCGTCGGCGGCGGGGTGGGCGGCAGGGTGGGGGTGGGTGTGGGAGACGGCGGCGGCGGTGTGCAGGGCGGGGGATCCGTCCAGGTGACGCTCCCCGCGACCGCCACCGCCTCCGTGCCTCCCGGCCCCGTCGAGGCGTACGCGCAGGCGTCGGCCCGCGCCGCGCCGGGTGCGCCGGTGAGCGCCCAGAGCAGTGTGGCGAGGGCCAACACGCGTGCGGCGGGCACGGGTTGGGTCGGTACGAGTACGTGCACGACGAGGATCATGAGTCGGGAGCGGCCGGATCACGCACGGGAGCCGGGTGATTGACCCGAAGGAGTTAACCGAAGAAATTCGGGCCCCCGTTGAACACGACCCGTGCCCCCATGCGTACCCATCGTCGAGCGGCGGCACAGCAGGGCGCTGCAACACCCTTGCGATGATCTGGAGTTGACGATGAAGACCTCCTGGCGGACCGCCTCGCTGGTGGCGAGCGCCGCGGCGGTGCTGGCCCTGACCACGGCGTGCGGTCAGGAGACCGCGCCGCCCGCCTCCAGCCAGAACGTGGGTGCCACGGCCGCGGCCGGGGACTACGGCGCCATCGGCAGTGGCGCCGAGACCGCGGGCGGTGGCGCGCAGGCCTCCGCCGACCCCTCCGACACGGCGGGTGAGCTGGCCGTCTCCACCAACGCCGAACTGGGCAAGGTGGTGACCGACAGCCTGGGCCTGACCCTGTACCGCTTCGACCAGGACACGGCCGAGCCGCCCCGGTCCGGCTGCGACGGCGACTGCGCCGAGACCTGGCCGCCGGTGCCCGCCGACGACGCCACGGCCGGCGAGGGGATCGACGCGTCGCTGCTCGGGGAGGTCACCCGGGCCGACGGCACCAAGCAGCTCACCGTCGGTGGCTGGCCGGCCTACCGCTACGTCAAGGACGTCAACGCCGGTGACGCCAAGGGCCAGGGAGTGGGCGGCAAGTGGTTCGCGCTGACCCCCGAGGGCAAGAAGGCGCAGGCGGCCGACCAGCCCGGACTGTCCACCCGCCAGGACCCGGAACTCGGCGAGATCGTCGTCGACGGGAACGGCATGACCGTCTACCGGTTCATGAAGGACGAGGCGTGGCCGAAACCCGTCTCCGCGTGCATCGGCGCCTGCCTGGAGAAGTGGCCGGTGGTGGCGCCGGTCGACTTCGCCGACACCCAGGGCATCCAGGAGAAGGGGTACATGACCTTCACCCGGCCGGACGGCGCCGACCAGCAGACGGTCGACTGCTGGCCCATCTACACGTTCGCCGGTGACAAGGCCGCCGGCGACACCAACGGTCAGGGCGTCGGCGGTACCTGGTACGCCGTGCGGCCCGACGGAAAACCGGTCGGCGCACCGGAGAAGTAACAACCTCCCCCAGGGTGTCGTCCCCTCCGGACGCGCCGGTCCGTGTCCGCCCCTCCGCAGCCGGCGGAGGGGCGGACCGCTGTTCCGCCATCCACCGGAATGCAGGGAATTGTCGGCATTGTTCTCCGCGTTCCCCCGTGCGTGCCGGGACTCTCCGGAGTGTCATGAACACTTCTTGTGACGCGGCGCGAAGGGACCGGCCGGGCACGTGTCACTGGCAGTGACCGGGAACGGACGGTCAATTTCCGTTTGGGGTCGCTGCATTGGCGGGCGATCAGTAGCCTCTGCTCGAACATCGGATCGCCTACGCCTTGGAGAGATACATGGAGCGTCCCGCCTGGGCCCCACGGAGCATCGACATCACGGTGCCCAGCGTCTCCCGGATGTACGACTACTACCTGGGCGGTTCGCACAACTTCGAGGTCGACCGGGAAGCGGCCCGCAGGGCCATGGAGTTCATGCCGGGACTGCCCAAGATCATGCAGGCGAATCGTGCCTTCATGCGCCGGGCGGTACGTTTCGCGGTCGGCGAGGGCGTCACGCAGTTCCTGGACATCGGCTCCGGCATTCCGACGTTCGGCAACGTCCACGAGGTGGCGCAGGCGGCCGCTCCCGACGCACGCGTGATGTACGTGGACCACGACCCGGTGGCGGTGGCGCACAGCCAGGCGGTTCTCAAGGGCAACGACGGCGCGGACGTCGTCGCCGCGGACCTCCGCAAGCCGCGGGAGATCCTCGACAGCCCGCAGGTGCGGGAACTGATCGACCCGAATCGGCCAGTGGCGCTCCTCCTCGTTGCCATACTGCACTTCGTGGAAGACGCGGACGACCCGTACGCGGTGGTGGCCGAACTGCGCGAGGCCCTCGCGCCCGGCAGCATGCTGGTGCTCACCCATGCCTCGTACGAGCGGATCCCGCTGCCGCCGGAGCGGGCAGAAGGGGCGGTGGACGTGTACCAGGACGTCCGCAACCCGCTGATCATGCGCACGCGCGAGGAGATCGCGCGGTTCTTCGAGGGGTACGACATGGTGGAACCCGGACTGGTGCCGATGCCGCAGTGGCGGCCCGACACCGCACCGGAGGACGAGGATCCCTATGCCTTCTCCGGTTACGCGGGCGTGGGGCGTACGGCGTGAGCGTGGAGCCGGACGGGCCGGAGGACAGACTGCGCCGGTTCGCGACGATCTGGAGCCGGGCCGTCTACCCGGTGACCTCGACGTCGTCGACCAGGCCGGAGTTCGAGGCGCTGCTGCTGCCGCTGGCCCGGCGGCTGAGCGAGGCGCTGCGGGCCAGGGGGTTCGACGCGGACGAGGGCAAGGCGGTCGGCGCCGCGCTGGTGGACGCGCACTGCACCGACCCGGAGGCGCTCAGCCGGACCCTGGACTGCGTCGACGCCTATCTCGTCCTGTACTGCGGCGACGACGGCGACCGCGAGGACCTGCGGGCGCGCAGCGCCCGGCTCCAGCACGCCATGGCCGCCGGGTTCGCGCAGGCGCTGCGCGAGCGGACCCTGGCCGAGCAGGAGGCCATCGCGCAGGCCGCCCTGGAGGCGCAGGGCGTGGTGGCGCAGGCGCTGCACGCCACCGAGGCCCGGTTCCGCGCGGTCTTCGAGGGCGCGGCCATAGGCATCGGCATCGCCGACCTGGAGGGCAACGTCCTGCAGGTCAACGGCGCACTCAGACGTATGTTCGGCCTGTCCGAACAGGCCCTGCGCGGCCGCAGCGTCACGGAGTGGGTGCACCCCGACGACGCCCCGCAGACCTGGCGGCTCTACGAGGAGCTGGTGAGCGGGGAGCGCGAGCACTACCACCTGGAAAAGGCGTTCTACCGCCCGGACGGAACGGTCCTGTGGACCAACCTGACGGTGTCCCTGCTGCGCGACGCCGACGGCGACCCGCAGTACCAGCTGGCCCTCATGGAGGACACCACCGAGCGCCGGCTGCTCAACCTCCGGCTGCGCTACGAGGCCACCCACGACGCGCTCACCGGGCTGCCCAACCGCACGTTCTTCTTCGAGCGCCTGGAGAAGGCGCTCGGCGCCGGTGAGGGCCGGCGGTTCGGGCTGTGCTACCTCGATCTGGACGGTTTCAAGACGGTCAACGACAGCCTCGGCCACGCGGCCGGCGACCGGCTGCTCGTCGAGGTCGCCGACCGGCTCCAGGCCTGCGCCACCGCGCCCGGCGAGATGGTGGCCCGGCTCGGCGGCGACGAGTTCGTGGCGCTGACCACCGGTCCCGACACCGAGCGCACGGTCGACGAGCTCGCCGGCCGCATCATGAACGCGCTGCTCGCCCCGATCAGCGTGGACGGCCGGGAGCTGACCGTGCGCGGCAGCATCGGCATCGTCGAGGGGCCGGCCGGGGAACGCAGCGCGGCGGAGGTGCTGCGCAGCGCCGACATCACCATGTACCGGGCCAAGTCGGCGGGCGGCAACCGGTTCGAGCTCGCCGACCCGGAGGCGGACGCCCGCGCCATCACCCGGCACGGGCTCACCACGGCGCTGCCGACGGCCCTGGACCGGGGCGAGTTCTTCATCGAGTACCAGCCGCTGGTCCATCTCGGCGACGGCAGTGTCCGCGGCGCCGAGGCGCTGGTGCGCTGGCTGCACCCGCAGCACGGGGTGCTGTCGCCGGACCGGTTCATCCCGCTCGCCGAGCACACCGGGCTGATCGTTCCGCTGGGCCGCTGGGTCCTGGAGCAGTCGGTGCGCCAGGCCCGTGAATGGCGGGACCGGCACGGGGGAGCGGAGGCGCTCGGACCGCTGCGCATCAACGTGAACCTGTCGCCCTGCCAGCTCACCCACCCCGGGCTGGTCCAGGACACCGTCGAGATCCTGGAGCGCACGGGCGTGGGGCCGGAGTCGCTGTGCCTGGAGGTGACCGAGTCGGCGCTGATCGGTGCGGACGACGACCTGCTGAAGCCGTTGCGCCGGCTGGCGGAGATGGGCGTCGACATCGCCCTGGACGACTTCGGCACCGGCTACTCCAACCTCGCCAACCTGCGCCGGCTGCCGGTGAGCATCCTGAAGCTGGACCGTTCCTTCACCCAGAGCATGCAGCAGTTCCCGGCGGACCCCGTCGACCTGAAGATCGTCGAGGGGATCGTCTCCCTGGCCCACAGCCTGGACCTGGCGGTCACGGTGGAGGGCGTGGAGACGGGAGCCCAGGCCGAACAACTCCGGGTCCTCGGCTGCGACACGGCCCAGGGCTGGTACTACGCCCGCCCGGGCCCGCCGGAGCGCCTGCACGAGCTGGCCCTGGTGGACGCGACGTGAGCCGGGCGGCGCGGGAGCGCACGGGCCGCCCGGGCGATCACGGGGGAACGACGCCCCGGGAAGCGGACGCGGTGCGCGCGGCGATCGAGGGCGAGCTGCGCCTCATGGACCCGGCCGTGCGGTCCTCCCGTGCCGAGGCCGTGCGCCTGCTCGACCCCGAGTTCACCGAGGTCGGCGTGTCCGGCCGGCGCTACACGTACGCGGAGATGATCGCCGAGCTGCCCGGTCACCCGGGCGGCTCGGTGGACGGACCGCTCCACGAGCCGTCCGGGATCACCGGCGTCCTCCTCGCGCCCGGTGTGGTCCACCTCACGTACGAGACCGTCTTCGACGGCCGTCGTGCCCGGCGCAGCTCCCTGTGGCGCCGACACGACGAGCGGACCGGCTGGCGCATGTACTACCACCAGGCCACTCCACTCCCCTGAGGGCGCGGGGCGGTGTCGGCACGCGGCTCCACCGCGCGGGCGCCACGGGGGCAGAGTCCCGGGGACGGGACGGGAAGGGGCGGCGGGGCGAGGAACCGGGGCGCTTCCCGGGCTCACCGCTCCAGCAGCATCCGCTGCAACTCCCGGGCCGCCCGCGGCGGAGCCACATCGCTGCGGTGGGCCAGGGCGATGGCGCGGTGCAGGCCGGGACGGGCCAGAGGGGTGACCCGCAGCCCGTGGGCGGAGCGCGCGGCCACCATGCGGGGGACGACGGCGACGCCCAGGCCCGCCCGCACGAAACCCAGCACCGCGTCCATCTCGCCGCCCTCCACCGCGAACTCCGGCTCGAAGCCCTCCGCGCGGCACGCCGCCACGGTCAGCTCGCGCAGGTCGTAGCCGTGCCGGAACATCACCAGGCGCTCGCCCTCCAGGTCGGCGACGCGCACGGTGCGCCGGCCCCGCCCCGGTCCGGGGGCGTCCGGTGAGGACACCACCACCAGGTCCTCGCGCAGCAGCTCCACCGTGGTCAGCGCGGGGGAGGGCGTCGGCAGCGGCAGGACCACCAGGGCGAGGTCCAGCGCGCCGCGGGCCAGCTCCCGCACCAGGTCGCGCGAGCCGCCCTCCTCGACCAGCAGGCGGACGCCCGGGTAGCGGTCGTGGAAGGCGCGCAGCACATCCGGCAGCAGGCCGGTGCACAGACTCGGGGTCGCGCCCAGCCGCACCCGGCCGCCGCGCAGCTGCGCCACCTCCTGCACCTCGTGCCGGGCGGTGTCCGCGTCCGCCAGGATCCGCCGGGCCAGCGGCAGCAGCGCCTCGCCCGCGTCGGTCAGCGTGATGTTCCCGCGCGCCCGCCGGAACAGATCCGCCCCCAGCTCCCGCTCCAGCGCCTTGATCTGCTGCGACAGCGACGGCTGCGCGACATGGACCGTCTCGGCGGCCCGGGTGAAGTGCCGGGTCTCCGCCACGGCCACGAAGTACTGGAGCTGCTGGAACTGCACCGTGCCATCATAGGCCCTCCCTATTCAATCCAGCCGTACCATGTCTTGGACCGATGGGCCCTTCCGGTCCTAGCGTTACGCGCATGGCTCTGGCAACGCGGACGGGCCGACGGCCGTCCATGGCACGCACCGTGTGGGACTCGACCGTCGGCAAGAAGACGGTGATGGCGGTCAGCGGCCTGATCATGCTGCTGTACCTGGTCGCTCACATGATCGGCAACCTGAAAATCTTCTTCGGGGCCGGCGAGTTCAACCACTACGCCCACTGGCTGCGCACCGTCGGCGAGCCGTTCATGCACTACGAGTGGACGCTGTGGCTCGTCCGCGTGGTCCTCGTCGTCGCCGTGGCCGCCCACGCCGTCTCCGCCTACCAGCTCAGCCGCCGCGGCATCAGGGCGAGGCCCGGCAAGTACGTGCACAAGAAACCGCGGGCGAGCTACGCCACGCGCACCATGCGCTGGGGCGGCGTCATCCTCGCCCTGTTCATCGTCTGGCACCTGCTCGACCTGACCACCGGCACCGTGCACTCCGGCGGCTTCGAGACGGGCAAGCCCTACCAGAACGTGGTGGACACCTTCTCCACCTGGTACGGCAACGCCGTCTACGTCGTCGCGATGCTCGCCGTCGGCCTGCACATCCGGCACGGCTTCTGGAGCGCCGCCCAGACCCTCGGCGTCGGCAGCCGCACCCGCGACCGTGCCCTGAAGACCGTCGCCAATGTCCTCGCGCTGCTGCTCACGGCCGGTTTCCTCGCCGTCCCCGTGGGCGTCATGACCGGAGTGGTGAGCTGACCATGACTTCCTACACCGCGTACACGACCGGTGAGCCGGCCGTCGACACCAAGGCCCCCGCCGGCCCGGTCCACGAGCGCTGGGACAAGCGCCGCTTCGAGGCCGGGCTGGTCAACCCCGCCAACCGGCGCAAGCACACGGTCATCGTCGTCGGCACCGGCCTCGCGGGCGGCTCGGCCGGCGCCACCCTCGCCGAACAGGGCTACCGGGTCGTCCAGTTCTGCTACCAGGACTCCCCGCGCCGCGCCCACTCCATCGCCGCGCAGGGAGGCATCAACGCGGCGAAGAACTACCGCAACGACGGCGACTCCGTCCACCGCCTGTTCTACGACACCGTCAAGGGCGGCGACTTCCGGGCCCGCGAGTCCAACGTCCACCGCCTCGCGCAGATCTCGGTGGAGATCATCGACCAGTGCGTGGCCCAGGGCGTGCCCTTCGCCCGCGAGTACGGCGGACTGCTCGACACCCGCTCCTTCGGCGGCGTGCAGGTCTCCCGCACCTTCTACGCCCGCGGCCAGACGGGCCAGCAGCTCCTCCTCGGCGCGTACCAGGCGCTGTCCCGGCAGATCGCGGCCGGCGCCGTCGAGATGCACCCGCGCACCGAGATGCTCGACCTGATCGTCGTCGACGGCCGGGCCCGCGGCATCGTCGCCCGGGACCTGATCACCGGGAGGATCGACACCCACTTCGCGGACGCCGTCGTCCTGGCCACCGGCGGCTACGGCAATGTCTTCCACCTGTCGACGAACGCCATGAACTCCAACGCCACCGCCGTCTGGCGGGCGCACCGGCGCGGCGCGTACTTCGCCAACCCCTGCTTCACCCAGATCCACCCCACCTGCATCCCGCGCACCGGCGACCACCAGTCCAAGCTCACGCTGATGAGCGAGTCGCTGCGCAACGACGGCCGTATCTGGGTGCCCAGGGCCAAGGGCGACGACCGGCCGCCGAACAGGATCCCCGAGGAGGAGCGCGACTACTACCTGGAGCGCATCTACCCCTCCTTCGGCAACCTGGTCCCGCGCGACATCGCCTCCCGCGCCGCCAAGAACGTCTGCGACGAGGGCAGGGGCGTGGGCCCCGGCGGCCAGGGCGTCTACCTGGACTTCGCCGACGCCATCAGGCGGATGGGCCGCAAGGCGGTGGAGGCCAGGTACGGCAACCTCTTCGACATGTACCAGCGGATCACCGACGAGGATCCCTACGAGGTGCCGATGCGGATCTACCCCGCCGTGCACTACACGATGGGCGGCCTGTGGGTCGACTACGACCTGCAGACCACGATCCCCGGTCTGTTCGCGGTCGGCGAGGCCAACTTCTCCGACCACGGCGCCAACCGGCTCGGCGCCTCCGCGCTGATGCAGGGCCTGGCCGACGGCTACTTCGTCCTCCCGGCGACCGTCAACGACTACCTGGCCCGCAACCCGCACCAGGACGCGGTCACCACCGACCACCCGGTGGTGCAGGAGGCGCTGGCCGAGACGGAGGACCGGCTGAACCTGCTGCTGTCCGTCGACGGCGACCGCACCCCCGACTCCTTCCACCGCGAACTCGGCGAACTGATGTGGGAGTTCTGCGGCATGGCCCGCACCGACTCCGGACTGCGCAAGGCGCTCGAGCGCATCCCGCGGATCCGCGAGGAGTTCTGGCGGCGCATCAAGGTCCCCGGCACCGGCGAGGAGTTCAACCAGTCGCTGGAGAAGGCCAACCGCATCGTGGACTACCTGGAGCTCGCCGAGCTGATGTGCCTCGACGCGCTGCACCGCGAGGAGTCCTGCGGCGGGCACTTCCGCGAGGAGTCCCAGACCCCGGACGGCGAGGCCGCCCGCAGGGACGACGCGTTCTCCTACGCCGCGGCCTGGGAGTTCACCGGCACCGGGGAGGCGCCCGTCCTGCACAAGGAAGACCTGGTCTTCGAGTACGTCCACCCCACCCAGCGGAGCTACGCATGAAGCTCACCCTGCGCGTCTGGCGGCAGAAGAACGCCGGCGCCGACGGCACCATGTCCACGTACGAGGTGGACGGCATCTCACCCGACATGTCCTTCCTGGAGATGCTCGACACCCTCAACGAGGAGCTCATCCTCAAGGGGGAGGACCCGGTCGCCTTCGACCACGACTGCCGCGAGGGCATCTGCGGCGCCTGCTCGCTCGTCATCAACGGCGACGCGCACGGCCCCGAGCGCACCACCGCCTGTCAGCTGCACATGCGGTCCTTCCAGGACGGCGACACCATCGACGTCGAGCCGTGGCGCGCGGCGGCCTTCCCGGTCGTGAAGGACCTGGTCGTCGACCGGTCCGCCCTCGACCGGATCATCCAGGCCGGCGGCTACATCACCGCCCCCACCGGCTCCGCGCCCGAGGCCCACGCCACGCCCGTGCCCAAGCCGGACGCCGACCTCGCCTTCGAGCACGCCGAGTGCATCGGCTGCGGGGCCTGCGTCGCGGCCTGCCCCAACGGCGCGGCGATGCTGTTCACCTCGGCGAAGGTCAACCACCTCAACGTGCTCCCCCAGGGCGGCCCGGAGCGCGAGACCCGGGTGCTGGACATGGTGGCGCAGATGGACGAGGAGGGCTTCGGCGGCTGCACCCTCGCCGGCGAGTGCGCCACCGCCTGCCCGAAGGGCATCCCACTGGTCTCCATCACCGCCATGAACAAGGAGTGGTTGCGCGCCACCCGCAAGGCGGCGAAGCGCTAGCCGCTCACGGAACGTTCGCCGACCGGTGCGGACGGACGGGGCCGGGAGAGGTGCTCCTCCCGGCCCCGTATCGCCTCCCACCCCTGGCATTCAACATCCCCACATCCACGCTCCCGGCACCGGTCACGCGGGCGCCAACCGGCATCGGAAGAACAGGAGCGGCGGACCGCACGACCCCGGTCCGCCCCTCCCAGCCGTACCCGGCCCGTGCCCAGGAGTCAGCCATGACCGGCGTCACCACGCTCCACCGTCCCCCGCAGCCCTCGGCGCCCACCCACTACACCGTCGCCCTCGCCCGCGACGAGGAGGACGTGCGCGCCGCCCAGCGGCTGCGGTACGACGTCTTCGCGGGGGAGATGGGAGCCCTGCTGTCCACCCCGCAGCCCGGGCTGGACGTCGACCCCTTCGACGCGTACTGCGACCACCTGCTGGTGCGCGAGGAGGTGAGCGGGCAGGTCGTCGGGACGTACCGCCTGCTGCCGCCGGAACGCGCCGGGATCGCCGGCCGGCTCTACGCGGAGGGCGAGTTCGACCTCTCGGCGCTCGACCCGATACGGCCCTCCCTCGTCGAGGTCGGCCGCTCCTGTGTGCACCCCGGCCACCGCGACGGCGCGGTCATCGGGCTCATCTGGGCCGGCATAGCCCGTTACATGACCGACCGGGGCCACGCCTGGCTGGCCGGCTGCTGCTCCATCCCCCTCGGTGACGGGGGCGCGCTCGCCTCCGCCACCTGGGACCGGGTGCGGGACAAGCACCTCGCGCCCGGGGAGTACCGGGTGCGCCCGCTGCTGCCCTGGCAGCCGAAGACGTCGGCGCCCGCCGCCCCCGCCGAACTGCCCGCCCTGTTGCGCGGCTATCTCCGGCTCGGCGCCTGGGTCTGCGGACAGCCCGCGCACGACGCGGACTTCGGCGTCGCCGACCTCTATGTGCTGCTGCCGATGAACCGGGTCAACCCCCGCTATCTGCGGCACTTCCTCTCCCTCGTCCCGGCCTGATGAGCGTCTGGCTGCCCGGCGCTCCGTGCACCCCGCGGAGCTGCGTGGAACCGACGGCTCCCACGGCGGCCGCACTCCTGGCGGTGCTGCGACTGGCGGCGGTCGGCCTGCTGCTGCTCGCCGGGATCGCGCTGCTGCCGCTCGGGCGGCGCATTCCGGCGGGCCCGGTGCGCCGGTGGTGCCGGTGGATCGTGCGGGCCGCCGGGGTCCGGGTCAGCATCGCCGGGGCCGCCGCCCCCACGGGCGGCCTCCTGCTGGTCGCCAACCACATCTCCTGGCTGGACGTGCCGCTGCTCGCGGCGGTGCGTCCGGCCCGCACGCTGGCCAAGTCCGAGATACGGCGCTGGCCCGTGGCGGGGGCGCTGGCCGCGCGCGGCGGCGTGCTGTTCATCGACCGCGACCGGCTGCGTGCCCTGCCCGGCACGGTCGCCGCCGTCGCCGGTGTCCTGCGCGCCGGGGCGGCGGTCGCGGTCTTTCCGGAGGGCAGCACCTGGTGCGGCCGGGCCCAGGGGCACTTCCGCCGCGCGGTCTTCCAGGCGGCTCTGGACGCCGGGGCCGCGGTGCAGCCGGTCCGCATCCGCTACCGGCACGGCAACGGGCACCCGGCCACCGCACCGGCCTTCGTCGGCGACGACACACTGCTCGCCTCCCTGTGGCGGGTGGCGTGCGCCCGCGGGGTGATCGCCGAGGTCGAGGTGTGCGCCCCCATCCCACCGGGACGGCACCCCGACCGCCGTGCCCTCGCGCACGCGGCGGAGCCGGTCGTCGACGCCGGGCACGGAGCCGGTCACCCTCGGTGAACACGATGGAGATGAAGTGATGATTGTTTCTTTTGCTCCGTTTTCGGCTGACTCATCAGGAGAACCGGGGGAGGAGCGACCCGAAGGGAGGGTGATGCAGATGATCACCCGCGAAGAGATCTCGATCGTGCTGGACCACCCCGTGTACGACGGGGACGGCAACAAGATCGGCGACGCGAAGCACGTCTTCCTCGACGACGCGAGCGGACGCCCCGAGTGGGTGACCGTCAAAACGGGTCTGTTCGGCTCCAACGAGTCGTTCGTGCCGATCCGCGACGCCGCCCTCGTGCAGGACCACCTCGAGGTCCCCTACCGCAAGGACAAGGTCAAGGACGCACCCAGCGTCGACATCGACGCGGGTGGCCATCTGTCGGTGGAGGAGGAGCACCGCCTGTACGACTACTACGGCATCGACTGGGACGGCGTCCTCGCCGACCCCGGGGAGAGCGACCGCGACCGTTCTCCCGGCATGGGCACGGCAGGTACCGCCGGAGCCGCGGGCACGGCCGGTACGGCCGACCGCCGCGAGGACACTTCCCGGACACCGGGCGGGCCGGGCGTGACGGGTGAGCCGGGCACGGCCGGAACCGCGGGTGCCGCCGGCCACCGGAGCGAGGCCCGTACCGATGCGCGCGGTGACGACGCCATGACCCGCTCCGAGGAGCAGATGCGCGTCGGTGTCGAGCGGCACGCGACCGGACGGGCCAGGCTGCGCAAGTACGTGGTGACCGAGGAGGTGCAGCAGACCGTGCCGGTGCGCCACGAGGAGGTCCGCGTGGAGCGCGAGCCGATCACGGACGCCAACCGCGACGACGCCATGGCCGGGCCGGACATCACGGAGGCCGAGCACGAGGTCATCCTGCACGAGGAGCGCCCCGTGGTGGAGACCGAGGCCGTACCGGTCGAACGGGTGCGGATGACCACGGAGGAGCAGACCACGGACGAGACCGTGCGAGGCCAGGTCGGCAAGGAACGCATCGAGGCCGACAGCGAGAGGGACGACGGTGCCGAGCGCCCCGGCCGCGACGTCTCGGGCCGTGACGTCCCCCGGAGGGACCGCGAATAGGGCCACCCACGAGGAGGACCCCTGCGAGGAGGGCCCCGTGAGGAGGACCGCCCCCTCGCCCTCGTACGGACGGTACGGCGCGCCGGTGCGGGGTCACCGGCGCGCCGTCGTACCGCCGTCCAGGCCCGCGATCGCGGCGAGGCGCCGGTAGGAGTCCAGCAGCGCCTCCCGGTCGTGGGTACTGGTCGTGACGAGCACCTCCCGCGCCCCCGTCTCCCCGAGCACCGACTCCAGTTCGTGCGCGACCGTCTCCTCGGTGCCGGCGAGCCGGCCGCGCAGCTCCTCCTCGTAGAAGCCGCGCTCCCTGGCGGTCATGGTGAGCGCCTCGACGCGCTCGGCGGGCGGCAGCGGCGGGAAGGTGCCGTGCGTACGGGAGTACGCCATCGACCAGGCCTCCGGGACCAGCAGGCGGCGCGCCCGCTCGGGGGTGGCGGCCACCGCGATCGTGCCGGAGACGATCACGTACGGCTCGCTCGCCCACTCCGAGGGACGGAACAGGTCGCGGTACCGGTCGATGCCGCGCCGCATCCGGTCGCGGTCGCGCAGGTCGCCGATGACCATCGGCAGACCCGCCCGGGCCGCGATCGTCGCGCCCTCACCCATGGCCAGCACGAACGGCGGCACGGCCAGGCCCTCGGCGGGCCGGGCACGCACGCCGGTGAGGGAAGTGCCCCGGAACCAGCCGAGCAGCTCGTCGAGCTGGGCCGCGAAGTCCTCCGCGTCGCCCTTGTCGCGCCCCAGTGCCCTGCGCACCCCGTCGGTGAAGCCGACCGACCGGCCCAGGCCCATGTCGACACGCCCCGGGAACAGGGATTCGAGGACCCCGAACTGCTCGGCCACGACCAGCGGCCGGTGGTTGGGCAGCATGACCCCGCCGGTGCCGACGCGGATCGTGCGGGTCGCCCCGGCGACGGCGGCGGCGAGCACGGTCGGCGCCGAACCCGCGACCCCGGGCACCCCGTGGTGCTCGGACACCCAGAACCGGTGGTAGCCGAGCCGTTCCACCTCCTGCGCCAGGCGCACGGTGTCACGCAGCGCCTCGGGGCCGGTGTGGCCCTCGCGGGTGCGGGAGCGGTCGAGGACGGAGAAACGGACCGAGGCGATCAGGGAACCCATACCGGCTTCAACACCCGGCGGCCCGCAGGATTCCGCACGGCCCCTCCGGGGCCCGCCGCCGCGCTTGCGCCTGTCGCAGGGGCGGAACGATCCAGTGCCGCGGGGGGCCCGGGGCGGCCCCCCCCCCCCCGGGCCCCCCGGGGGGGGGGGGCCCCCCCCCCCCCCCCCCCCCGGCCGGGGGGGGCCCCCCCCCCCCCCCGGGGCCCCCCCCCCGCCGGGGGGGGGGGGGGGCCCCCCCCCCCCCCCGCCCCC